>JAZLDN010000037.1:0-44571 GCA_045614765.1 Acutalibacteraceae bacterium | reverse complement strand
AGAAAAAACATCTTTAGTTTTTACAGGTGATATAGGCTTTGACCGATATATGTTCGGCAAATGGGATGACCCCCACTTAATTTCACCCGAAATACTCAGCTTTCTTCACTCTGCAGACCACGTTATAACAAACGTTGAAGGGCCAGTTGCAAATGCGGAGCAAAACACCACCACAGAAGGTGCGGCACAGCTTCTTCATACTATTGACCCGCAGGCTATAAAGGTGCTTCGCAATATGAATGCTGATATATGGAATATCTGCAACAATCATATTATGGATGCCGGTGAATACGGCATAAAAAGCACCTTGGAGTATGCCGAAAAAGAAGGCGCGCAAACACTTGGCGCAGGAATGGATATATATGAGGCTCGCAAGCCTGTTATACTTGATGAAGCAGGCGGAATAGGTATGATTGGCGTTGGCTACCAGCGCGCATGCCGTAAGGCAGATGAAGGCAAGCCCGGTTGCTACAGCTGGAGCGACCTTGATGAAATCCAGAAGAGCATTGATGATATTAAGTCAAAATGCCGTTGGTGCATTGTTGTTGCCCATGCAGGTGAGGAATTCACTCCGCTCCCTTCTCCATATACAAGAGAAAGATACAGAAGGTATCTTGAAATGGGTGCAGACATTGTAGTTGGCCACCACCCACATGTTCCAATGAACTACGAAACGGTTGGGGATAAAATAATTTTCTACTCTTTAGGCAATTTCATTTTTGACACCGACTATCAGCGTTCACAGTTCAACACAGAATTGGGTATACTTGTTAAACTGAATTTCACAGAAGATAGCTTCACATACGAGCCTATGGGACTTGAAATTGTGCGTGGCGATGAACATATTGTAAAAGCAGATTTGCCTGTTATTTTCCAAGATGTACAGGAAGAGGATTTCAATTTGCTTTCTCCCCTTTCTGCAAAGATGCATATCGCCGCAACAAAAAGGCAGATGACATATCTGAACCCCGGAAGATTCAAAAACGCCACAGAGGAAGAATGGGCAGAGCATTTCAGAGAGCCATTAAGAACAGGCAGAGTACCCGGTGAAACACTTGATTTCTTTATTCTCGTACCTTTAGCAGAAAAAGCAGAAAAAGGTGAATGGGAAAAAAGCAAGTTAGAAGATATAAAGGATTATATTTTAAAACAGATATAAAAAAATCACACACAGGTCATTACGACTTGTGTGTGATTTCTCATTTATAGATAAATTCATTATTTATCTCTGTTTCTAAAAATTCTTGTATTTTACTTTTATCTTTAAAAAGAGAATAGGCAATAAGAAGTTTTGCGTAGGCAGCTTCCTGAGTTGTACCATAAAGAAGATTTATTTTTCGTTCCCCGTGATTCACCATAACTCTTATGGTATCGTAAAACTCCCCTACCTGCCTTGTAGGTGTAATATATGCATCAATGTTATTTTCTGCACATTTATCAAGCATATAAAGAATTGAGTGATTGCTATAAATTTCTTGTTCTTGTGTTTTCTCCACGCAAGCTGTTCCACAATGGTATGAGCCGTGTAAAACTGCAGAAAAGCTATCATAATTATATGTAGAATAATTAATACCTACATATGGATTAAGGAGCAAAACACAATCAGATAAAATGATTTCATCATTTATATCAACCATTTTCTTTTTGCCTGAAACAGAATATTCTGTTTTCAACTTTTCGTTGAGAACATTAAAATCCGCCTCATTGAAATCTGTTATATCTATTGCACCAACGCTATAAAAATCATCGGAATAATTTTTGCATTGCTCAAGACGAGAACCAAAGTGGAGATACATTCTGCCATCTGATATGTTTTTATATGCCACATACACATTAGGCACAATACCTCTGCAGATACACTCAACCGCACATCTGAAGTTATCGTTGCCGTTGGCTATAGATGTATCAAGGCGCGCGTTGCTTGAAGCAAAGAAAAAGGGGATTTTTGTATCCGCTAAAAGCATTGAAAAAAGAGAGGCGCTATAAGCTAAAGTATCTGTACCGTGGGCAAAAATTACGCCGTCATATTCTTTTTCTGAAACTGCATGTTTATAAGTTTTTATAATTGAATTCCACTTATCAACAGTCATATTCTCGCTGAGAATACCGAGATTTTCACTTGTGGTTATATTCACACAGTCTTTATATTGTGAGTCAGAATCCATAAAGCCCTGCACAAGCTTAGTGCCTGCATTACTGCTTACAGATAATGTACCGTACTCAGTTAAAGCAGTACATATTGTGCCGCCTACTAAAACTAATAATATATTTTTCATAAATACCTTTAAGAATATAGCGGAAGTAAATTTGTTACTTCCGCCACATTGTTTAATTATTTAAGCTTATTTTCAAGAAGCTCTTTAATCATAGCAGGGTCGCCTGCACCGCGAAGCTCCTTCATACAAGCGCCGAAAAGTGCCTGCATAGCTTTAACCTTACCATTTTTAAAGTCTTCAACCGCCTGAGCGTTGTTCTCGATAACCTTATCAATAACGCTTTCGATTGCAGAAGAATCAACCTTTCTGTCAAGGCCCTGCTCTTTGCAGTATGCAACAGGGTCAACACCATCTTCAACAACTGCAATAAGAACCTTTTTACCTGCATTACGATTGATTTTGCCCTCATCTACCATCTTAATAATAGAAGAAAGAGTTTGGGCAGACATTGTAAGGTCGTTAAGAGTTTTACCATCCTTACGGAGAACACCTGCGCAGTCTGTAAGAATCCATGCTGCAGTATCCTTAGGATTGCAACCAAGAGCAACTGTATCGTCAAGAAGCTTTGCAACCTTGTGGTTTGAAATAAGCATTTCAATTTCCTTTTCGGAAATACCTGCTTCTCTGTATTCTTCTGCCTTTTCGTCTACTGCAACAGGCTTATTTGCCTTGATTTCTTCAAGCCACTCATCGTCAATGATAATAGGCATAATGTTTGCATCAGGGAAATAGCGGTAATCTGCCTCTGTTTCCTTATTACGCATAGCCATTGTTTTGCCTGTAGCATCATCGAAACGTCTTGTTTCCTGAACAAGCTCTTCAAGGTCAAACTCGAGAGCATCTATATGGCGCTGAGATTCATAGCGTATAGCCTTTTCAATAGCTTCAAAGGAGCTCATATTCTTGATTTCTGTACGAACACCAAATTCCTCGCTACCCTCAGGACGAACAGAAATGTTAACGTCGCAACGCATTGCACCCTCTTCACACTCTGAAATACCGCCTGAACGGAACATTGATTTAAGTTTGCCAAGATATGCAAGAACCTCTTCTGCACTACGGAAGTCAGGCTGAGTAACAATCTCAATAAGAGGCACACTTGTACGGTTAAAGTCAACATATGATGAGTTACCGCTGTGAACAAGCTTACCTGCATCCTCTTCCATATGAATCTGCTTAATGCGGATATCTCTTGCACCTTCGCTTGTTTTAACTGTTACGCAACCATCTGTACATATTGGGTGATTAAGCTGTGTAATCTGGTAAGCGCAAGGAAGGTCAGGATAATAGTAGTTTTTCTTATCGAATGTTGTATATCTGCTGATGTTACAGTTGAGCATAATACCTGCAGTTACAGCAAGCTCAACAACACGCTTGTTCATAACAGGGAGCATACCAGGCATACCGCTACAAGCAGGGCATACGCAATCGTTCGCTTCCTTTGGTGATGAATGACCACCACATGAGCAGAATATTTTTGATTCGGTGCTTAACTCAACGTGAGTTTCAAGGCCGATGACTACTTCATATTTCATATTCATTCACCCTTCCTTTCAACGCTGTTAGCAAGACTGAGAAGTGTGCTTTCAGAGAAAGCCTTACCCATAAGCTGAACACCACCGCTAACAAGAGCAGGTGTACCTATAAGGTTTGGAACAGCTGTAAATACGCTTTCTTCAAACACTTTACCGAAAGCATCGTTAATATCGTAGCTTTCATAAGAAGCCTTACTGCAAACAGGAGTAAGAATAGCATCGAAGCTTTCGAAAATCTTTTCAATACCCTCTTTAACAACTCTACGAACTCTTAATGATTTATCGTAGCAATCCTTGTAACGATTCTTGGATAAAACATCTGAACCATAAAGGATAACTGCTTTTGTAAGGAAGTTAAAGCCTTCTGTTCTTGAGTTTACATATAATTCGTCAATATTTCTGTATTTTTCTGCTCTAAGACCGTACTTAACACCGTCATATCTTGAAACGTTGTTACATGTTTCTGCGCACATAAGAATCTGCCATGCAGTATTTGCTACCTGGAATAAATCGCAGGAAATTTCTTCAACCTCTACACCGTTTGCTCGGAGTGAGTCTGCATATGCCTTTACGTTTGCTTTTACATCGTCGTCTGCTTTATCAAGAAGCTCTTTTACAATGCAAACCTTTTTGCCCTGTACAGCTTCATCAACAGAATACTCATAGCTTTCTGCCTTAAGGCTTGTGCCATCCTTACTGTCGTGGCCTGCGATAACGCCCATTATCTCCTTAATGCCTTCTGCATTTTTTGAGTAAACACCAATCTGTTCACCTGATGCAGCGCAAGAAATAACGCCATAACGTGAAATTGTTCCGTAAGTTGCTTTAAGGAAGTCAACACCGCTAAGAGCAGCAGCGCGACGAGTTGAACCATTCATATCTACGCCGAGAGCAGCTTTAACGCTACCATCTGCCACAAGCTCTGCCGCAGCACCTTTAAGAGCGCCTGACTGAGCGTTGTAGTATGAAAATTCACCTACAAGGTCAAGGCCGAATTCACCAACGTGAGCCTTGCCTGCAATTTCGTAGCCCTTTGATTCAAGGCGTGTTACTGCTTCTGCACTGAATAAAGGCTTGAAGCCTTCTAATATATGGGAGCCTGCAGTTGCTTCAACATCTTTTACAAGAATTGTATCATCAATTGCGATAGTTCCTTTATCGGAAATCTTTGCTGAAAAATAACTCATACTACACACCTCACTTTACAAGCCTTGGTACCTGCCAGCTATCATCACTGCGCTCAGGAGCACCTTTAAGAAGGTCCTCTCTTGCAAATGGCTGGTTGCGTACATCTTCGCGTAATACATTTGTCATAGGCATAACGTGAACCATCTCTTCAACGCCTTCTGTATCTATAGCCTGAAGAGCTTTTTCACTCTCGTTCATTTTTGCGAATATGCCCTGCATAATTGTTTCTTCATCATCTGTAAGAGCAAGCTGGTTAAGCTGCTGAGCGTTTGAGAATGTTGAACGCTTACCCTGAGCCTGCTTTGAAGCAGAGCCTGAGCCTGCTGAACGCTGAGCAAGAGCATTGCCGTTACCTAAAAGGTGAACATCCTCTAACTGCTGATTTGTTACCTCACCAGGAGCACCAAGAAGTAAATCCTGAGCATTACCATTAAGTGGGAATGCAATAACATCGAGAATCTTTTCTTCGTCTGTAAGTAACATTACCATACGGTCAATACCAGGCGCCATACCTGCGTGTGGTGGTGCACCATACTGGAATGCAGTATAAAGAGCATTGAATCTCTTTTTAAGCTCTTCTTCATCGTAGCCTGCGATAGAGAATGCTTTTTTCATTATTTCAATATCGTGGTTACGAACTGCGCCTGAAGCAAGCTCGATACCATTACAAACAAGGTCGTACTGATATGCAAGCACATCATTTGGCTCTTTAGTAAGAAGAGCCTCCATACCGCCCTGTGGCATTGAGAATGGGTTGTGGGTGAAGATTGTTTCACCTGTTTCCTCATCTTCCTCAAACATTGGGAAATCAACTACGAAGCAGAATTCGAAAGCATCGTCATTGATAAGGTCAAGCTGTTCCTTCTTAGCAAGCCATGAACGAATCATACCTGCCTTTTTCTCTGTAACATTCTTTTTATCGTCGCAGATGAAGAACAATGTTTCGCCCTCTTTAACGCCTGTAAGAGCTGTAATTTCTTCTTTCTGAGCGTCTGTAAGGAACTTAGCAATAGGGCCTAAGAACACACCTTCTTTAAGAGTAATGTAACCAAGACCACCAAGACCAACCTCTGTAGATGTTGCATATTTGAGAGAATCCTCAAAGAACTTATTTGATTTGCCTGAGCAATCCGCAACAATACCTCTTACAGGTCTGCCCTTGAATGCAGGGAAGCTCACGCCTGCAAAGAAGTCTGTAAGGTCGCAGATAACAAGTGGATTTCTGAGGTCAGGCTTATCTGAACCATATGTCATCATAGCATCTGCGTATGTGATACGGCGGAAAGGCTTTTCTGTTACTTTCTTATCTGAGAAGGTTTTGAATGTATCGTAAATAACATCTTCGCAAACCTCTAAAACCTCGTCCTGAGTTGCAAAAGCCATTTCAAAGTCAAGCTGATAGAACTCACCAGGTGAACGGTCTGCACGAGCATCCTCATCACGGAAGCAAGGAGCTACCTGGAAGTATCTGTCAAAACCTGACACCATAAGAAGCTGTTTGAACTGCTGAGGTGCCTGAGGAAGAGCGTAGAACTTACCTGGATGCTTACGGCTTGGAACAAGGAAATCTCGAGCACCTTCAGGAGATGATGCAGTAAGGATAGGTGTCTGCATATCGAGGAAGCCCTTATCCTCCATTTTATTTCTTAAATGACGGATAATCTGTGAACGCTTTACAAGATTATCGTGATTCTTAGGGTTACGAAGGTCAAGGTAACGATATTTAAGACGGAGCTCATCCTTACTCTGTCTTGATGCTCTTACCTCAAATGGAAGCATATTCTGACTCTTACCTAAAACCTGAAGAGAGTCAGCAAGAAGCTCCACATAACCTGTTGCTATTTTTTCATTAACTGTGTCAGGATCACGCTTTTCAACAACACCGCTAACGCTGATAACAGTTTCACGGTTAACGTCCTTTAAAAGCGCCTCATTGTGAATAACTACCTGTGTAACGCCTGTGTAGTCGCGAAGGTCAACGAAAATCACGCCTCCATGGTCGCGCACAACATCTACCCAGCCTGCAAGCTGAACAGTCTGGCCAATGTGCTTATCACAGATGTCGTTACAATATAACGTTCTGTACATATAAACGCCTCCTATTTTAAACAGAAATTCTGATTATCTAACTAAAAAAATATGCCCCGGGAATATAAGAATATTCCCGGGACGAGTAAACTGAAATGATACCCGCGGTGCCACCCGCATTGATGCAATAATGCATCCTCTTTTATGAAATTTTAAATACTGATGAAGTGTTCCCAAGCTTACTACTCATCTCAAACGCGCTTTCAGTCGCCGACGCATTCTCCCTGACAGACTTTCCAAAAAAGCCGAGTCTTCACAGGTGGGTGAAACTTAACTCCCACGCTAATTATTATAGCAAAAAACATCCATTTGTCAACAATATTTTAATGTAAAATATTAGTATTATTTAATAATAAACTTATCCTTCTCTTTTAAATCAAGTAAATTTATTATATCTTCAAAATTACTTTTGACGCTCTCCAACGCCTCACGCTTGTGAGAATCACTACCAAGGTAGAACTTACAACCGCAATCCTTTGCTATATAGTAAGGTCGTAAAATAATTTCCTTTTCTTCCTCGCTCATAGAAAGTGTTTTCATATTAAGCTCTATTCCCACACCCTTAGTGGCACAATCAGAAAAAACATTATATAAATCTTCATCTTCAAGAAGTTTTATTACTTCAGGCGTTCTACCCTTGAAAATATGGCCGCATGTAAGGTGAGCTACACCGATTTTATGCCAGGGCAAATCCTTTTGTAATAGTGCTTTCAATCTCAGAAGCCATATTTCTGCCGCTTCTTCAGGAGTTTCTATTTTCTTCCTTACAGTGTTTCCCGCAAGGTGCATATGTGTTGTAGGAATAGTGATAAAATCAAGGAGTCCAAGAGCTTCTTCACCTACACCCAAGACGAAGTTATAGTCCATATCTGCCTCTGCGCCAAAAAGGAACTCCACACCCTCAGCCTGTGGTAACGGAAGAACACTCTTAAGGCACTGAAACCTTTGCATCTCATGCCATTCTGCTTCGCTCTCTACGCTTTCATCCCACAGATGATTAGTAAGGCAGATTTTATTGAATCCGTTTTTTATTGCGTAATCCAAAATTGCTTCAGGCGTCTGCCCTTCGTCATGGCAACATGGTGAAACAGTTGAATGAATATGAAAATCGTGGTCAACTATAAATCTCACAAGTTCATCTCCCTATACAATTTACAACAAATGGAAAATATGGTATATTACATACATATTATATCACATTAAGGAAGATATTTAAATGGATTTCAAAAAAATTGGTAGACAGGTGCATATGATAACCACCTCTCAGAACAATTCGCGAAACGGTGAAGGCTCATTTATACGCCTTAAAAACGGTACAATAATGTTCGGTTTTACTGAATTTATAAGTAGTGGCAGAGAAGACGAGGACGTTGCTCAAATAACTGCTGTTTTTTCCGAAGACGACGGCGAAAACTGGTCCGAAAGACATGTGCTTTTTAAAAAGCCCGAAAACGCAATGAATATTATGAGCCTTTCATTTCTAAGAATGGCAAATGGTGATATCGGAGCATTTTACATTGTAAAGCATACTGATGGTACAGATGAAATTGTGCTTACCCGTTCTTCTGACGAAGGTGAAAACTGGACAACACCTGAAAGCTGTACAAAAAGAATTTTGCCTGATGACTATTATGTTATAAATAACGACAGAGCCATTATGCTGAAAGGCGGAAGAATAATTCTTCCTATAGCCCGCCACACAATACATACCGATAGCTCTGATTTTTCTGCAGGTGAACTCCTTTTCATATATTCTGATAATGACGGTTTCTCTTGGGAAAAAGCTCCTACAGAATTAAAATGCCCGTTTCCCGATGATCCTAACGGCTTTCAGGAGCCCGGTATATTCGAATTTAACGACGGCACTTTATGGTGTTATATAAGAACAGGTCTCGGATTTCAATTTGAAAGCTATTCAAAGGATAAGGGTGAAACCTGGAGCCAACCTTCTCCCAACACATTTTTCTCATCCCCTTGTTCACCAATGCTTGTGAAAAACTGCGGTAATTTAACTCTTGCAATTTTCAATCCTGTTCCGGAGCACATTTTAAGGGATGATGAAAAAGAGTTCTGGGGCAGAACACCATATGTTATGGCTGTCAGCAAGGATAATGGAAAAACCTTCACTCAGAAAAACCTATTTTACATTGAGGACGACCTTAACAACGGCTACTGCTACCCTGCTTTATCAGAAACAACAGATGGTTTTCTTTTGGCATATTACCATAGCAACGGCTCAGACTGTTGCCTGAACAGCACCAAAATAACAAAGATAAAGTATAGTGAACTTACGCCTTGAAAGTTATAAATACATATGATATAATATTTTTTAACATAAAATTTGGAAATTACGGAGGTAATTTTAATGGCAGCATTTTTTAAGATGATTATTGCTTTCATGATGTCATTCTTACAGTTTATGGGCCCTATCAACAATTTTGTTGATTTAGGCGGCGAGGCATCTTACTTTACAAAATGGTCTCGTAATGACCAGTTCACTCAGGAATGTTATGTAGAACTCGAGAAAAATCCTGATGAGGATTTTGTTATTCTCAATCTTACAGATGTTCAGCTTAATGATGACGAAGTTTTTGCAGATATGGGCATACGTTCAAACAACATGATTGCTCAGCTTATTGAAGAACAGCAGCCTGATTTAATCACCCTTACAGGCGACAACGCTTGGGGTACAGTGGCTTATATGGAGCTTATTAACTACATCGACTCCTTCGGTATTCCGTGGGCTCCTGTTATGGGTAACCATGACGGTCAGGGTTGCGTAAGCGAATTCTGGGCAGCAGAGCTTTTCACTAAAGCTGAAAATTGCTTGTTCCAGTTTGGCCCTGAAGATATGGGTTATGGCAACTACATCATTAACATTACAGAAAATGGCGACATTATCCATACACTCTTTATGATGGATACTCACGCAAACAGAGATTACACCTTAGAAGATGGTACTGTTTTAGAGAATGGATACGACCACCTTTGGCCACTTCAGTTCGTTTGGTATAAATGGGCGGTTAACGGCATTACAGAAATTGCAGGCAGAACTGTTGAAAGTACAGTATTTATGCACATTCCTGCTTATGAATACAAGCTTGCTTGGGAAGCAGCATGGGATGAAGAAAATCAGTGCTACAAACCTGAATACGCTGATTCAGCTTTCGGTGTAAACAGAGAAGCATGTTGCCCTGCTCCTGTAAACAACGGCTTCTTTGACATCTGCAAAGAATTAGGTAGCACAAAGAATATGGTTGCAGGTCATGACCATGTTAACTGTGCATCAATCGTTTACGAAGGCATCCGCCTCACATATGGCTTAAAGCTTGGCGAAGGCTGTTACTACGATGACGATATGGTAGGTGGTACAACATTATCCATTAACTCACAGGGTAATGTTACAACAGAACACCATTACATGAATTTAGGTCTCTAATACAAACACTAAAGTTAAAGACTCGGAGTTTTTACTCCGAGTCTTTTTTTATTCAATCATATTTTTATTTTCTCAGGCTTTCCGTTCACAATGCCATTTTTGCCACAAATGAGCGTGTGCATCAATAATCATAGCGTTACTCCGTCTTTAAATATTGCAATCTCTCTGCAACCGTTAATCTCATTTTTAGTGAGCTTCCCGTTTGCAGTTTCTTTTATTATATCAACAAGTTGATCTGAAAGCTTTTCTTTATCAAACCCGTATGCATTAAAATCTATCCAATGAGGCTTTTTATTCATAAGCTCGTTGTTTGATGAGATTTTAATTGTTGGAACAGCTGTACCCAAAGGTGTGCCTCTACCTGTAGTAAAAAGCACCATATGGCAACCGCAAGCAGAAAGATTGGTGCAGGAGACAATATCGTTACCCGGGCCATTCAATAAACTGAGACCACTTTTGCTTACCACATCACCATAATCGAGAACATCTGTAACAGGTACTATGCCACCCTTCTGAACGCAACCCAAGGATTTTTCTTCAAGGGTGGTTATACCGCCATCTTTATTACCTGGTGATGGGTTTTCGGAAACGCTTTCTCTATGATTTTTAAAATAAAGTTTAAAATCATTTATAAGCTTTACAGCCTTTTGGAAAACATTTTTGTTAATACATCTTTTGAAAAGAACTTGTTCAGCGCCAAACATTTCAGGAACTTCTGTAAGCACTGCAGCAGCACCCATAGCACAAATTTCGTTTATAGCCTCGCCAACAACTGCATTTGCAGTTATTCCTGAATATCCATCTGAGCCACCGCACTTAAGTCCGATTTTAAGACGAGAGGCTGAAACTGTTTCTCTTTTATCCTTACTTGCTATTGCTTTTAACTCTTGGAGAATTTTTACGCCTTCATCCAACTCGTTTTCGCAATCCTGAACATTTAAGAATCTTATTCTTTCCTGGTCAACCTCGCCTAAAACAGTTTTCATTTCAGCAATATTATTGTTTTCGCAACCGAGACCTAAAACAAGAACACCACCTGCGTTAGGGTGATTTATAAGACCTTTAAGCACAAGCTGAGTTGTTCGCATATCCCCACCCAACTGACTACAACCATATGGGTGAGAAAAGCAAAGGGCACCTGCTTTTTCTGCAAGCGCTTTTGCGGTACTGTTTACGCAACCAACCGTTGGAATAATCCATATATCATTCCTTATACCAATTTCTCCGTTTTTTCTTACAAATGCTTGAAACTCAAAATGCTCAACAGGTGCAAGCTCAGTATACTCAGGGGAATATTCGTATGAAAGAATATCATTTAACCCTGTTTTCATATTGTGAGAGTGAACGCTTTCACCCTTTTTTATGTTTTCTGTTGCATATCCGATAGGATAACCATATTTGATAATATCAGTGTCTTTTTCTATATCTTCCACAGCAATTTTATGCCCGGTAGCAAGGTTAACACAAACATTATCTCTTTGGTTTATTCTGATATTATCCATTTCATTGCTTCCTTTGCGCCCATCTTTTCTATTTCACCATAGTACTTTGTTACAACTTCTGTCATATGGGAAATATCTACCTGCCATAACTGTGTGTTTTTAAGAATATCTTCTATACTTTCATTTTGCATTATTTTTATCACATCACAAGAATCCTCTGGATTATCGTTTTTGTAAAAATAAATAAGATAAGCAAGAGACAGTGTAAGGCACTTAGGGTATTCGCCATATTTTTCTTTATATTCAAGAATAGTAGGCAACACTCTTACAGAAAATTTACTAACAGAATTGAGGGCGATTGAACGCCATTTATGTTTAATAAATGGATTGCTAAAGCGGTCAAATACACTTTTCGCAAAAGATAAACTTTCCGCTGTTTCACCTATTGTAGGAAGTATCTCTTCACTCATACACTTATTCAGAAATGCATTTGTCAGTTCATTTTCCATTGCTTCGCCTACGGTTTCAATACCTGAAAGCAATGCACCCGCAACAAGAGAGGTGTGAGCGCCATTTAAAATTCTTACCTTTATTTTCTTATATGGACTTACATCTTTAGTCCACACAACATTAAAGCCTGCTTTTTTAAGAGGCAATTCATTTTCAAAATCACCTTCAATTACCCAAAGATGGAAAACCTCACCTGTGTCAAGAAATTCATCTTCAGGGTGTTTTTTTGTGGTTTCATCATCAGGGTAGCCTGTAACAATGCGATCAACCAATGTATTGTCAAAAATGTTTTCGTTGTTTATCCAATCGGCAAAACCCTCTTCAAGACCCCAATGCTCAGCGTATTTTATAATGCAGTTTTTAAGTTCTGTGCCATTGTTATCTATAAGCTCGCAAGGAAGAAAAACGAAACCCTTAAAGCCGTTTTTATAGCGTCTGAACAAGAGTTGAGTCAGTTTCCCAGGAAAGGATTTGCAAACCACATCTTCGAACCTGCACTCAGGGTCAAAAGCAATACCTGCTTCAGTTGTATTCGATACAACAAAGCGGAAATCAGGATTATCTGCAAGGGCAAAATATTCCTCAGGATTTTTATAAGGGTCAACGGCTCTTGAAATCGAATCTATATGGTAATGATTATTCTGTATATTGCCGTCAACAATACCACGAAGATATAAATTATACTGGCAATTCTGCCCACTTAAAGCATCGCACTTACCACCCTCACGTGGTTGTACAACTACTGCCTTGCCATCATATAATCCTTGCTTATTTAAGCAATCTAAAAACCAATCAAAAAAGCCTCTGAGGAAATTACCTTCACCAAATTGAATTACAGTTTCTTTCATACAACCACCATTTATCATAAGCTTAACCTCATTATATCACCACACACTCTCTCTATCAAGAAACAAAATATAATTTGATTTTAATTCTTGTTATGATATAATAAAGCCATCATATATTGGTGGGAGGTCAATATGAATATTCTTGTTATCAATGGTAGCCCTAAAGGTGACTACAGCGTCACATTACAAACAGTAAACTACCTTATGAAGCACTTTCCCGAAAACGAATATAATATTATTCACGCAGGGCAACGCATCAAAGCACTTGAAAGAGATTTCACCCCTACAATCGAAGCTTTAAAGAAGGCTGATTTAATTATATTCTCATATCCTGTTTACACATTTATTGCGCCTTACCAGCTTCACCGATTTATGGAGCTTATTAAGGAAAACAATGTAAATCTTGAAGGAAAGTTTGCAACTCAGATTTCCACATCAAAGCATTTTTACGATGTAACTGCCCACAGATATATCGAAGACAACTGCGGTGATTTAGGTCTTAAGTACATTAAAGGACTTTCTGCAGATATGGAAGACCTTTTAGCCCCCAAAGGACAAAACGAGGCTAATGATTTCTTCCGCTATGTTTTGTTTTGCGTAAAAGAAAATATATTTGAAAGAAAATCCACAAACAGTACTCCGCCTGTAAACAAGCCTGTAACAAATATTTCGCCTGTTTCTTCAGAAAAATCAGGTGATGTTGTAATTCTTACAAACTGCGAAAAAGACGATGCTCAGCTTCAAAGTATGATTGACCGCTTCAGAGCGGTTTCAAGCAGAAACACACGAGTTATAAATATCCGCGAATATGATTTCAAGGGCGGTTGCCTTGGTTGTATGAATTGCACTATTTCAGGAAAATGTGTATATAAAGACGGATTCGACGATTATTTAAGAAACACCATTCAGAACACAGAGGCAATTGTTGTTGCGTTTACTATTAAAGATCATTCAATGGGTGCTTCATTTAAACTTTATGACGACCGCCAGTTCTGCAACGGCCACAGAGCCGTTACAATGGGTATGCCAATGGGCTATCTTGTAAGTGGAAATTATAGCGAAGAATTCAATCTTCATACAATTATTGAAGGGCGCACTCAGGTAGGCTCCAACTTCCTGGCAGGCGTTGCAACAGATGAAATTGATCCCGACACTGAAATAGATAACCTTGCAAAAAGTCTTGAATACGCTCTCCAGAACAGTTATGTACCACCACAGAATTTTTACGGAATTGGCGGTATGAAAATTTTCAGGGATTTAATATGGCTTATGCAGGGCATGATGAAGGAAGACCACAAATTCTATAAAGCCCACAAGCAATATGACTTCCCTCAGAAAAAGTTTGGTAGAATGATTTTAATGTATCTTTTAGGTGGGCTTATGTCATCACCAAAAATAAAAGCAAAATCAGGCAACATGATGAACGAGGGTATGCTTATGCCTTACAAAAAGGTGTTGGAAAAAGAGGAAAATAATAGATGAAAATCCTTGAGCAATTTATAAAGGGCAAAAATCCTGATACATCACTTTGTGAGGATATGCTTTTTGTTTCGGAAAACTTCATTGCTGTTATTGACGGCGCAACTGCTAAAACAGCTAAGCTCTTCAACGGCAAATCAGGCGGTAAAGCTGCTGCAGAAACAATATGCGATACATTGAAGACACTTGACTCTCACTCTACTGTTTACGAAGCAGTTAACATAATCACAGAAAAAATTTCGGCGTTATATGAACTGCACGAGGAAAAAGGCGCCGCAGCTGCAAGTGCTATAATTTACAGTTGTTACAGAAAAGAAATCTGGTGTATCGGGGACTGTCAATGCATTATAGATGGAGAAAAGCATCTACACGAAAAAGAAATTGACCGCATTTTATCTGAACAGAGGGCGCAAGTTATTGAGGACGCCATAAAAAGCGGTGCAACTATAGAAGAGCTTTCTAAAAATGATATAGGAAGACAAGCAATACTTCCACAGTTAAAAGAAATTCATCAGCTTGCAAATAAAGAGTGCCCTTTGGGATACGATGTTTTTAACGGCACACCCGTGCCTGAAAGCCTTATTAAAACATATACTGTAAAAGAAAATGATATAGTTGTATTAGCAAGCGACGGATACCCTAACTTATGTGAAACATTAGAAAAAAGTGAGGCGTTTTTGGCAAAGGAAATTGCAGAAAACCCGTTATGCTACCTCAGGTATAAATCCACAAAGGGTTTAAGTAAAGGTAACCTTTCCTTTGATGACAGAGCGTATATTAAATTCATTGTATAAAAAAATCAGTTGACCTAAAGTCAACTGATTTTTCTTTTATTTTCCTGTATCTACCATTTTAAGCTTTGTTGCCTTCTGTCCCCAGTTATTTGCCCAGGCTTCGCAGTAAAGCTTGTAGTATGAAATATTGTTTTTCTTTCTGTAGCCATCAAAGCAATTGCACCATATAACAGACGGAATTGCTATTACTAAATAATAAAGAGGACCAAGCAAAAGGCACTGCCATGTATGGCCATACTCATGGATTCTTGTATTATAGCTCCAAGGGTTAGGCTCCTCGCCTCTGTCCTTCATAAAGATGAAGAGACCCATTGAAAGACCGCCTGCATTCCACGGCATATAAACAATATTTGCATAGCCAAATTTCTGATGGCGATACTTTAAAGCCTTTGTACAAATAAGGTAAGCTATTCCGCCAACAACATTTACAGGAAGCCCCCAAGTCCATTGAATAATATAAAAGAAAATGTCTTTAACAATATTTTTCTTTGTTGCAGGCTCTGTAATTGTAATATCTACATTATTTATATTTTCCATATTATCACTCCGCTTCTTCAAGTTGCTTTTTAAGTTCAGCTTCTTTTTCCAAAAGAATAATATATCTGCCCTCTTCGTCTATATTGAGTGTATGTTCTTCTGCTTCATTGCTACCCTTACCCAACCAGGTATCTGAAAGCTTATAGCCTGAAAGAAGCTCGCAACGTTCTTTTTCATAATCGGTGAGAGTAACGCTGCCGTATTTATGTTTCGTTGCTATTGCGGCACGAATCATAGTATGGTCATCCTTAGTCATCTTAAAGCGTTTGAGTAAGAACCAGGAAATCAAAGCGCTTACCATAGGAAGTATCGAAACGCATATGCGCAAGCCCATAAGAGCCTCCGAGGTCTGCTCAATATACACACCCTTGTTTCCCGTTACAAGACCAAAGCCACTGAGCATCAAGCCTACAGCAAAGGTCATTATACCTTGAACAATCTGCTTAATCATGGTGTTGAAGGTGCTTATAACACCCTCACGACGACGTCCTGTAATAAGCTCGTCTATATCTGTAAGGTCAGGTAAAACATTGTTACCAACAAAGCCCATACCACTCATACCGAATGGATAAAGCACTGCGCCGCCTAAAATCAAGAGAACTACAGGCAGAATGCCTGCCGCACCATCCTTTGTGCCAGCTTTCACAAAGAACAGCACACCTAAACCAATAATCATAATAGGTGTTACGATTGCACCACATTTACTCTTGCCTTTTTTAATAGTAAGCGCATAGTTAAGCGGAAATGCCAAAGATTCAAAAACACCTGCCAAAGCATTAAATAATGGGTAATATGAATATGCATTTGCAAGGTATGTTATGAAATAGACGCTTGTTGTTGAAAAGAAACTACGTGCCATCTGCCAAAAGAAAGATAATGCAAAGTAATCTCTGAATGATTTATTGCGAAAAACCTGCACATACTCATCTATCGCAGAGCGCAAATCAATTTTAGGATGAACGTCGTTCAAGGAGCTTGGCTCCTTTACGGTTTTGAAGGTAGCAAACACCGCAACCGAAAATACAACTGAAAGAATTACGCCCATCAACATAAACGGTGTTTTTGAGGCAGTGGAAAGTGAATCAGACGAACCGAATGCAGAAAGAAGGATAAGAAGGATAATATAAGACGGAATCATACCTACAGAGTTGAAAATATAACTTACAGAGGTATACTGTGTTCGCTTATTGTACTCTGGCGCCAAGGTTGGAAGCATTGCGCTATGAGGTACATCCACCATTGTATACGCTGTCTTATAAAGAATATAAGCAAAGCCGTAATACATAACACATAAAACAGTATTCTCTTTGCCGTCAAGCCCGAACGCATTCCACATCATAGAATAAGATACTATAAGAAATGGTATGCTTAAAAGGAAATACCTTCTATGTCTGCCGTATTTTGAACGTGTACGGTCTGTGATGATACCCATTATAGGGTCATTTACACCATCCCATATTGTTGCAAGCATTGTTATAAAGGTTGCATATTTAATATCAAGACCTACAACATCCGTAAGGAAAACGGTAAAATACAAGCTTATTATGTATCCGCCACCGCCCATAAAAATGTTTGCAAAGCAATATTGAATCATAGGCCACACAGTTTCGAAGAATTTACCTTCAACGCCTATTGCCTTTTTAAATCTTTCACCCAATTTAATCACTCATTTATTTGTAATTTTTAATATAATGCTTATAAAACACAACTGCATTACCAATTGCTTCAAGGGAAATATTTTCGTTTTCACTGTGAACGCTTGCAAACTGTTGGGCATCCATCTGAATAGGGGCAAACCTGACTACACAGTTACAAAGCTCACTAAGATGGCGACCATCTGTTCCTGCAGGAAGAATATACGACGCAACCGCAACATCAGGGAAAATCTCTGCAACGCAGTTTTTCACATACTTGAAAGCAGAACTATTCATATCTGCAGGAGCGTGGTATTCATTATATTCGCCATCAGATATTTCCACACCATACTTTTTTGCAATTTCTTTTAGTTTCTCTAAATCTTTTTCTAAATCTTTATCGTTAACACAACGAAGAGTTGCCTTTGCAGTGCATTGTTTTTCTTCGTAAGTACCTTTTATTTCAAAAAAGGTACAGGATGTACCAAGCATTGCACCTGCCTGAGCATTGATTTTAGGAATCACGTTTTTGAGAAGACCGCCAAAACACCAAAGGTTTGCGAACAAAATCTGCATAAAAAACGGAGTATATGGACACAAATCTTCAAACATTGCTTTAACCTGAGGATAAAGTCTTTTTATAAAAATATTTTTAGAGTTAACCTCATTTATAAATCCGGACATTCTTGCAACAGGAGTATTTGTATTGCCTGAAAGACCCGCGTGGCTTGTGCCCTCGTTTGCGGTACATATAATTCTGCGCCTGCCCTTTTCATGAACTGCCATCATAGCGCATTTACATTTCATTCCTGCAAGAGGTGGGTCTATTATTGCGCCACCCTCATCAAGCACCGCTTCAAATGTAATGTTATTTTTATTGAAATATTCTACAGCAAGAGGGATACCATCCCCACCGATCTCCTCATTATGAGAAGAACCTATGTAAAGATTACATTCAGGAACAAAACCTTCGGAAAGCAGCTCCTCAATTGCCTGAAATTCAGCAAAAAGAGGTGTTTTCGTATCAACTGCACCTCTGCCCCAAAGCGCACCATCGTGAATTTCTCCGCAGAACGCAGGATATTTCCACTCACCTTCACCGCTTACAACATCGTGGTGACTCATTACCATTATGTTTCTGTTTGTGTCTTTACCATCAATCTTATATATCCAGCAATCATCACCAAAGGTAAGCTTTTCTGCCTTTTCGTGAACGAGAGGAAACATCTTTTCCATAACCATATTAAGCTTTTCAAACTCGGAGTTATTAAATGACCCTTCCTTTGAAACAGTCTGGCAGCGAATCATTTCTCCTGCTTTCTCTGCATAGGCTGATTGTTGTTCTTTTGTTGTATGATGTATTTTATCTGTTAATTTTCTTGATGTAGCCTTTTTCCTGATAGCATTAAAAACAAGAATGCATATAAACGCAAGTAATATAATAAAAATAATTTTCATTCTTTTCATCACCACATATCAGTATACCATTTAACTAAACAACATACAAGTATTTCATACTTTTATACAATTGACTACAATAATTCTATGACCTATAATGAAATTGTGGTAACACAATAATAAAACGGGGGAATAAATATGGCTTTATTCAAAAACAAAAATGCAAACAAAGCTCCGCTTTCACCAAGGGGCTCACTTTTACAGAAATACAACAATTCAAGAAACAATCTTTTGCTTGTTGTTATTTTCACGCTTGTAAATATGGTTATGCTTATTGTTGGAAGCTCTTCTTACTTCCTTTTCTCTGCATCTATTCCATATTATTTAACACTTTTCGGTATGCTCTACACAGGAAGAATGCCTGAAGAAATTTACTCCTCAGATTGGGAAGGCTTCCAGTTCTACGACACAAGCTTCCTTGCTATAATGATTGCAATTTCAGTTGTGCTTGTAGCAGTATACGCCCTTTGCTGGATAATGGGTAAAAAACACGGCTTTGGTTGGCTCGTTTTTGCTCTTATCAGTTTTGTTATAGACACAATATTTATGTTCGTTATTGTTGGCGTATCAGCAGATATGATTCTTGATGTTGTTTTCCATGCTTGGGTTATTATCTCTCTTGGTAGCGGTATTGCAGCAGCATTAAAGCTCAATAAAATGCCACCTGAGGAAAATGATCCTGCAGAATATCCGGGTGGTATTCCTGAAATGCCTGCACCACTTGAAAGCGGCACACCTGTAGAAAACATTCCTCAGCCTATTTCAGTTCCTGCCGCAGAAAGTGTGGCAAACGAAATCCCACAAGAAACAGTTAACCACATTCCGGAAGAAAACTAAAAATGACAGATAAAGAAAAAATCCACTCAGGTAAAGTTTATTACCCAAGCGGCGATGAAATTATGACTGAGCAACTCGGTTACCTTGACAAGCTCTATGATTTTAATATGACTCGCCCATCACAGCTTGCTTTAAGAGAAGAAATGCTTAAAGAAATGTTTGCTGAAATCGGTGAAAACTGTTATATTGAACCACCGTTCCACGCTAATTGGGGCGGACACAATGTTCATTTTGGCAACAATGTTTACGCAAACTTCGGGCTGACAATGGTAGACGATACGCATATTTATGTTGGCGATTGCACAATGTTTGGTCCTAATGTTGTGGTAGCTACCGCAGGACATCCTATAAACCCTGAATTAAGAGAGAAGGCATATCAATATAATATGCCTGTTCATATCGGCAGAAACTGTTGGATTGGCGCAGGAGCTCTCATAATGCCGGGTGTAACAATTGGTGATAATACTGTTATAGGTGCCGGTAGCGTTGTTACAAAGGATATCCCTGCAAATGTTGTAGCTGTAGGTAATCCTTGCAGAGTTTTGAGAGAAATAAGCGACCACGACAAAGAGTACTACTTTAAAGATTTCAAGATTGATTATAGTGATTTATAAAAGAAAAGCTGTTACGAGAAATCGTAACAGCTTTTTATTTTACTCTATTGTTTCAATATCGTAAGGTGTGGTCTGGTAAACGAAATAGTTAAGCCAGTTTGAATAAAGAAGATTTGCGTGAGCTCTCCATTTGTTAAGGGGAGCTTTTGTTATATCGTTATCAGGGAAATAATTCTTTGGCATTTTAATGCTTATACCTGCATCTCTGTCGCGCAGGTACTCATTTTTAAGAGTTTCCGTATCATACTCGGAATGACCTGTAACAAAAATCTGCTTACCATTATCAGAGCTTACAATATAAATACCAGCTTCTTCTGATGATGCAAGAATCTTTAATTCAGGTACTGCCTCAATTTCTTCTCTCTTTACTGTTGTATAACGGGAATGAGGCACCCAAAACTCATCGTTGAAGCCTCTGAGAAGAATCGACTGCTTGTAGTCTGCTGTATGCTTATACACACCTGAAAGCTTTTCAGGAAGTGGATATTTCTTAATACCATAGTGATAATAAAGACCTGCCTGAGCACCCCAGCAGATGTGAAAGGTGCTTGTAACGTGGGTTTTACTCCACTCCATTATTTCGCAAAGCTCCTGCCAATAAGTAACATCTTCAAACTCCATTTTTTCAACAGGAGCACCTGTTATTATAAGGCCGTCAAACTTTCTGTGCTTAACATCGTCAAATGTTTTATAAAAGGCTAAAAGATACTCCTTTGGAGTATGCTTGGGCACATGAGATTTTGTGTGAATAAGCTCAAACTCAACCTGTAACGGAGAGTTACCTAAAAGACGTGAAAGCTGAGTTTCAGTTTCTGTTTTCTTAGGCATTAAATTCAACACAAGGATTTTTAAAGGACGAATATCCTGAGTTATGGCTCTTGTATCGGTCATAACGAATATATTTTCTGCCTCAAGGGTTTTTACTGCAGGCAATTCGTCAGGTAATTTAATTGGCATTTTTCACACCACACTTTCGTAAATTAGATACCGGTTACCAGATGCCAGATACCAGCGCTTCGCAACACAACAAGTAAATAGCAAGTGGTGGTTATTTTTAATAATTTTGGAGATTTGGATGAAGAGCAAAGGCTTGTCGAGGAAGCTGTATGCATATACTGCGAGTCGGCAAGACAAAGCTATTCGCCAAAGCTCGGAAATTAGTTAAGTGCTTGTTCGAGGTCGGCTATTAGGTCCTCTGCGTTCTCAAGACCGCAAGAAAGTCTAACAAGGTTATTAGTAATACCGCAAGCAATAAGCTCCTCGTCATTCATCTGGCGGTGAGTTGCACTTGCAGGGTGAAGGCAACAACTGCGAGCATCTGCAACGTGAGTTTCAATGGCGATGAGTTTAAGCTTTTTCATAAACTCTTCTGCAGCTTTTCTGCCGCCCTTAACGCCGAAGGAAACAACGCCACATGTACCGTTAGGGCAATATTTTTTAGCAACCTCATGGTATTTATCACCAGGAAGGTCTGCGTATGTTACCCACTCAATTTTATCGCTTTCCTGAAGGAATTTAGCAACTGCAAGACCATTTGCACAATGCTTAGGCATTCTTACATGAAGGCTTTCCAGGCCAAGGTTAAGGTAAAAAGCATTCTGAGGAGACTGAATTGAACCAAAATCTCTCATAAGCTGAGCAGTACATTTTGTAATAAATGCACCCTCTTTACCGAATTTTTCTGCATATGTGATTCCGTGATAGCTATCATCAGGAGTGCAAAGGCCAGGGAATTTTTCTGCCTGAGCCATCCAATCGAACTTACCTGAGTCAACAATGCAACCACCAACAGCTGCACCGTGGCCATCCATATATTTTGTTGTAGAATGAGTAACAATATCTGCACCCCATTCAAAAGGTCTGCAACCAACAGGTGTAGCAAATGTGTTATCTATAACAAGTGGAACGCCGTGCTTATGAGCAGCGTTTGCGAACTTTTCAATATCAAGAACAGTAAGAGCTGGGTTTGCAATTGTTTCGCCGAAAACAGCCTTTGTATTAGGCTGGAAAGCAGCTTCAAGCTCTTCGTCTGTGCAGTCAGGAGAAACGAAAGTAAAATCAATACCCATTTTCTTCATTGTAACTGCAAAGAGGTTATATGTTCCGCCATAAATTGTTGAACAAGAAACAACATGGTCGCCACAATTTGCAATATTAAAAATTGCATAGAAGTTTGCTGCCTGACCTGATGAGGTAAGCATTGCAGCTGTACCGCCTTCCATTTCTGCAATTTTTGCAGCTACATAGTCGTTTGTAGGGTTCTGCAATCTTGTATAGAAATAACCGCTTGCTTCAAGGTCAAAAAGCTTGCCCATATCTTCGCTTGTGGCATATTTGAATGTTGTGCTCTGTACAATAGGAATCTGACGAGGTTCGCCATTACCTGGTGTGTAACCACCCTGAACGCATTTTGTTTCTATATTATAATTACTCATTATATATCAATCCTTTCGGTTATCTCATTACAAATACGCACCAATAGAATGTGCGGTTATCGGTTGAATAAGCTCCGACACCTATTTTAGAGAAGTTACTACTTGAAAGCATCTTCTCCCCTTGCATATCGTCAAGCATCTGTTCTGCGGCTTCCTGATAGCCGAAACCAGAATAAATAACAATCTTATCAAGATATGTATACTCTATACCGTATTCGTCAAGCAAGGTGTTAAAAAGTGTGCCGTCATCACGGATAAAGGCATTACCTGTTTTCAACGCATATTCCTGAGCGGCAATACGCGCCACCTCGCAAAGCTCATTGGAAAGAGTAAGCTTTACTGATTTATGGTCTTTATTAAAGCGGTAATCGTTTATAACTTTAACAAAATCCTCATGATTTTCGGAGAACTCATAACCTGTCATAAAACTTTCTTCAAGCTGACCTGCTGCTGTTTTTAAAACAATTCGGGCATCCTTGGTAGTAAGTGTTCCATCGTTATCAATATCTGCGGCTGCAAAATCAACACCTGCAAGAGTTTTATCATATATACCTGCAACAGCCATCAGTACAGCGCGGGCGTCCATTGTTGTAACATACCCATCATTATCAACGTCGCCGTAGTAACGCTTAATTTCGATAGCACCATATGGCACAACAGAAGCAATTACGACACTGATTACAAGAAGCATACCCAATATAATTTTTAACGACTTTTTCACTTAACCACCTCTTTTCAGAAATGAATAACAATAACCGCATATTAACCTATTATCGATATTTTATTATACTACACAAAATGCTAAATTGCAATAGATTGAAATTACATGAAACAAGAAAAAAGGCGTTTTCCACTTTCGTGAAAAACACCTTTTGATTAAATTATTTATTGTGGAACTGCTGTAACAGTTACATTGGAGTTTGGCATAATGTACCAACCATTCTTTGCATCATACTCAACAGGGTTACCACTTGCATCTGTAACTGAAAGTTTGTAGCCGGCTTTGATAGTTGCAGACACTCTGAAGGGTTCATCCATAGTAAGGCGATCCTTGTGATAGAATGTTGCTATTACATTACCATCATCGTCTTTCTGAGTGTAGGTTGCTGTCTGTGCAGGTGTTGTAGTAATAGTACAACCATCTACCGCAACAACATTCACAGCATGCTGGTTGTCATTTGTTGAGTTCGCATCAGCAAATTCAAGGTAATAGTCCATTGTATATCTTAGACCATTTGTTGCACCTGAACAAGCATATCGGCACCAACCAGTCTTGTTGTTAAGAGCCGATGTTTTACTGACAATAGAAAGGCTGATATTCATACCACCAAGAACCTTATTAACAATACCAAGGAATGTGGATGAGTTTGTAACAATTTCAGTACCGCTATAGTTTGAATAACGTCTGTTACTATCGCCTGTATCATAAAGCAAAGTAGCATTTGCATCAATCTTGCCTAATCCTGCCTTTGTAGCAGCAGATGTAAAGCAAAGCGAATCAGTATAACCAACAAGAATCGTCTTCAAACCTGTACCATCAAAAGCGTCTGTCATTGAAGGATAAGTTGATGAACTACCACAGTTCACAACACGAATGGTATACTGTCTTGAGTTAGTTTCAGAAACAAACTTGTTTTTACCTTCGAGCATAACCTTCTTTTTAGTCCTACCAAATAATCCTTCGGCATTTGCTGCTGTTGCAGGGTTGTCATAACGCTGACCGCGTGCTGCATTAACATTAGTCATATGGAAGTTCTGTCTGAGTGTTTCAATCGCACCCTTATCCTGTTGAATTACAAAAGTAAAATTCAATGGAGCAAAACCATCTTTATCAACAGATACAGAAACTGTCTTATTTGCATTCTCATCATTCCAGAGAGTATAGTCATCTGGAAGATAGCAACCAAGAAGATCTGTTGCATCTACAATTGTTAAATTCTTTGCGCTGTGAGTGTACTTCTTAACTGTTCTTGGGGAAAGCGCACTAACTGCACCTGTAGCACTTGTAACTGCATTACCACCCATTTTAAGATTGTATGCTGAGTTATACCAAGCATTAACATAGCTATCAAATGTTGCATCGCTTGTATAGAAGTTATCGATATTTACAACAACCTTTTTACTTGCATTGTCAACAGAAACTGTATAGCCAGTTGAATTTTTTGGCGCAATCATCATAAAACCAAGATCAACAGTACGTGGAGTTACAAGATAATAATCGTTTTCAGATATAACAGCAGAAACAGTATATATACCCGGTTCTGAAGGCGCTGTAGAATTACCATTATAGGTGAGAGTAACTGCTTTAGCTTTAAAGTCATCATTAATAGCGTTAAATGGTGCATTTTTCGCTTTACCGTCATATGCATAGATAACTGATTCCATGCTGACAGTTTCATCTACTAACTTTTTACGACCTTTTTGGTTTTCCTCTCTGTTTGTGTCGTTTGAAACAACATCGTTAACTATCTGCTGATAATCAAGAATATCCACATTTTCGTTGTCATAATCAGCACGAGGCTTAACAGATTCGTAGATAGCCGCAGATTCCTCTGGTTTTACAAAACCATTAAGGCAAAGAGCTGCAAGGTATGCGTCAATAACATCAAATACGCCATCGCCGTCTGCATCACCATATGTTACAAGACCATACTTAGCAACAATATTGTCGTTAGAATCATAAACAACAACCTTAACATTTGTACCAATATGAGCACTAGCTGATGTGATCTGCTTACCAGAAATATCAAAATATTTTATTTTGTAACCATCTTTAGCCTGGAAGAAATCATCTCCGTATACAGCATCAGTTGGTATACCAAGAAGCAAGCCATCACAATCTCCGGTAGTTGGTTTATATGAAAGAACTGTATTGTCTGCAAGAAGCTTTGATTTAACAAGACATGCAGAATTAACAGACCAATATGTAGTTCCTGTTACTGCGTTTGCTGCAATCGCAACTGTTGAAATAAGCAATACAACTGTTAAAATTAATGATAAAAATCTTTTCATTTTTTACCACCTTAATTTAAATTAATCTTTTATTTGAAAACGAGCATATTCTGAATTTATCGGAATATGCTCGTAAATCAATTATTTAACGAATTAACTTTAATATTAGAAAATATCAAAATTAACAACAACTGTCTCTCTGATACCGCCAATTGATACACCAGCGTCTACAACAATTGTATATGAACCGTCTGCATTCATGAAACGACCCATTGCTGCGCCCATTACATCTGTGCTAAGAACTGAACCAAATGCATCAACAAGACCGAGAACGCTTGCTTCATCAACAACGAAGTCGCTGCCATTGAGAAGAGGAAGAGCATTTCCGTTTACATCATATGCAGTAGCTGTTGAAACCTTACCAAGAACCTTATTGATAACTGAATCCATACCTGCAACTACATTGATAATAGTCTGAACTTCAGCAGCGTTTGAAGCGCTGATATCTTCTGGAGAAATCTTTGCAACAAAGTCTGCTAACAATTCTTCAACAGAAAGAGTGTTAAGGTTTTCCTGTGCCTTAGCTGCACCCTCACCATCACCAAGAGCAGATACGATCTTATCAGTCATTGCTGCCGGCATTTTAACTGTTGCAACTGCATTGCCGTTAACTTCCTTGAAGCTTACGTGATCTGCAACCTTGCTTGCAATTGACTGGATTGTTTCCATGTCTTCTGGTGAACCAGCAACAACAAAATCAAAACCAAAGCTTTCTGATTCGCCGTTCGCATCAACAACTACAGCATTAAGTGTTTTGAAAACGTCGCCATCCATATTTGAAAGGTCTGTGAAGAAACCTGTAGCAAAGTCAAATACAAAATCCTTAACAACTGACTTGTTAATTTTGCCGTCTGTTACGAGTTCAAATTCGCCTACTTTAATTGTTGAATCACCAAAGTTAGCATCAAAATAGTCCTTAATATCTGTGTAAAGGCCATCAAGAGCCTCATCCTTGAATGAGAAATTACCTGCAAGAATTTCGCTTGCATCAAATTCTGCAACTGCTTTACCGTCTGCATATTTTACAGAAGCGATGTTTGCAATACCAAGGTCAGTGATAATGTCGTCAACATAATCAACTGTTTCCTCTGCTGCATCTTTCTTCTCCTCCTCGATATCACCGAAGATATCGAGGTTGAGAATTACTGTTTCTTTAATACCGCCAACTGTAAGAGCTACGTCAGCAACAAGTGTGTATGTACCGTCTGCGTTCATAAAGTCAGCAATAGTTGAATCAAGAACGAGATCATTTAATACTGAACCAAAAGCATTAACAAGACCATAAACTGTTGCATTCTCTACATCAAAAGCTTCTCCACTGAGAAGAGGAATTGCATTACCGTTTACATCATATGCAGTAGCTGATGAAACCTTACCAAGAACTTTGTTGATAAGTGAATCCATATCAGCAACGAGATCGATAATTGTCTGAACTTCAGCTGCGTTTGAAGCACTGATATCTTCTGGAGAAATCTTTGCAACAAAGTCTGCTAAAAGATCAGCAACTGAAAGAGAATTAAGGTTCTCCTGTGCTTTTGCAGCACCTTTGCCTTCACCAAGTGTATCAATAATCTTATCTGTGATAGCAACCGGCATTGTAGCACTAACTACTGCATTGCCATTAACTTCTGCAAATGTTACATGAGCCGCAATTTTACTTGCAACGTTCTTGATTGTTGCGATATCTGCTGCATCACCTGCAAGAGCAAAGTCAAATACAAAGTCTTCTACGTTGCCCTCAGCGTCAACTACTACTGTGTCGAAGCTTCTGAGTGTTTCGCCATTCATATTAGCAACATTTGAGAAGAAGCCTGTTGCGAAATCGAATACGAAATTCTTAACAGCTGACTTCTTGATTGCACCGTCTTTTACGATTTCATAACCGCCAACTGTGATTGTTGAGTCACCGAATGTTTCATCGAAATAACCCTTAATATCTGAATAAAGACCATCAAGAGCTTCATCGTTGAATTCAAGACCATTGTTAAGAATTGCAGTTGCATTGAGAGATGCTACTGCTTTGCCATCTGCATAAACTACAGATGCGGCATTTGAAATACCAAGATCAGCGAAAATTTCGCCAACATATTCTACTGTTTCTTCAACAGCTGTTTTTGTTTCTTCAGGAATTTCAGGTTCAACAACATCTTCGTAGTCGCCGAAGATATCAATGTTGATAACGACTGTTTCCTTGATGCCGCCGATTGTAGTAGCAACATCAGCAACAAGTGTATATGTGCCGTCTGCATTTACAAAGTCTGCAACATCTGAATCAAGAACTGCATCGCTTAATACAGAACCGAAAGCATCAACAAGACCGTAAACTGTTGCATTAGCTACAACGAAAGCTTTACCACTAAGAAGAGCCATTGATTCGCCCTTTGTGTTATATGCTGTAGCAGCAGAAACCTTACCAAGAAGTTTATTTACAACTGCATCCATACCAGCAACCATATCAATAATTGTCTGAATTTCAGCAGCATTTGAAGCACTGATGTCTTCTGGAGAAACCTTAGCAACGAAATCAGCTAAAAGGTCTGCAACTGTAAGAGAGTTAAGTTTTGCCTTTGCTTCAGTTACACTACCTGAACCAAGAATAGCAATTATCTTCTCTGTCATACCAGCTGGCATTGCAACGCTTACTGTTGCGTTACCGTTTGTTGTATCAAGAGATACATAGTTTGCAACCTTACCTGAGATTGACTTGATCTTTGCAACATCAGCAGCATTACCATCGAGCTGGAAGTCAAGGTCGAAGTTATGAACTGTACCGTCAGCTTCAGTAACCTTAACAGCACTGCTTCTTACGATATTTGCAGAATCCATTGCTGCAACATTAGCAAAGAAGCCACCAACCATATCAAATAAGTAAGCCTTAAGAGCTGACTTGTTGATTGCGCCTGCTTTTACGATTTCCTTACCATCAACAACGATTGTTGATGTACCATAGTTATCATCGAAGTAACCCTTAATATTTGAATAGAGACCATCAAGAGCTGCATCGTTAAATACAAGATTACCTGCAAGAAGCTCTGTTGCGTTCATTGTAACAAGAGCTCTGAGTGCATCCTTATCGTATGATACAGATGCAACATTTGAAATACCAAGAGTATTTACGATATCGCTGAAGTATTTAGCTGTTTCTTCAATTACATCAGGAGTTTCTTCAATAGCTGTGAAGAGGTCAAGGTTAACAATAACAGTTTCCTTAATACCCTTGTAATCAAGCTCAACATCAGCCTTAACTGTATAAATACCATTGTTATTAAAGTTACCTACGTATGCATCAAGAACAGCATCTGTAAGTAAGTTACCTGCTGCAAGAACAAATGCGCCAAACTTGTTTGTATTGGATTCGTCATAAACGAAAGATTTACCATTGAGAAGTGGATATGCATTACCGTTCACATCGTAAACAGAAGCATCAGCAACCTCACCAAGACCCTTATTTACAAAATCAACAAGCATTGCAGCTACTGTAAGAGCCTGTTCAATTTCTTTCACAGAACCAGCACTGATGTGCTCTGGAGATACTTTTGAAAGATATTCAATAGCATCATAAACCTGCATGCCATCAAAAGCTGCCTGTGCATCTTCAACTAAGCCTGTACCATTGCTGAGAATCTCAACAACCTTAGCTGAGAATGCTGCCGGCATTGCAACGTTGATAACTGCGTTACCATCTACAACATCGAAGCTTACATAACGAGCAATCTTAGCTGAGAAAGCTTTGATTCTGTTAATATCACCTGCGTAATCTTCTGCTACAACAAGGTTAACATTGAACTTTTCGCTGTTAACATCTGTTGTTGAGATTTCGCCTGAGTATGATTTAATTGTATTTGACTGTGCGTATGCGAGTTCACAGAATGCGCCACGAACAAGGTCAAATACGAATGCCTTAACGTCGCCTCTTGAGAAAGAGCCATTTGAAGCAAGTGCAAATTCATCAACTGTAAGAGCAAGACCTGGAAGGTTTTCAGCTCTGTATTCGTCAATCTTTGCAAGCAAGCCGTTAAGAGCTGCCATATTTACATTGAAATCGCCACGGATTGCCTTAGAAGCGTTGATAACAACATCGATATTATCAACATCTGCATTGTTTGTATAAACTACCTGGCAAACGTCAGCAAGGTTTGCTTCAGCAATAACCTTGTTTACTTCGTTAACGATACTCTGAAGAATACCAACGATTTCGAATTCAACAACGATTTCGCCAGCGAAAAGACCTTTACCCTTAAGAGTAACAGTTGCCTTTTCCTTACCTGTTGTCTGGTCAATGTTGCGGTCATAGTTAACGATTTCGTAGTGGTCGTTAGCAAGAGTTGCGTTATTGAAAAGAATTTCGATATCGCCATCAACTTCAACAGGAGCACCTGTGTAAACCTGATCTTCGATAACAATGCTTTCAACAGTGTTAGCGTTCTGACCCTTATTCTGGTCAATTTTTGCATCATCTATAACAGCATTGTTAACAACTGTCTGATATGTATCAACAGTAATACCATTTTCGTATGTTTCTGGAGAATTTGCAGCCATATTAGTAGCAACGTCTGTAGGAGCATCTGCTACACCACCTGCAATCTTTGCAACGTAGAAAGCGTCTAATGCGTCGCAAACGCTATCGCCGTTAACATCGCCGAAAACAACGAACTCGAAAGGATACTCAACGCCCTCATCCTTGAGAACGATGTATGTACCTGTACCGATGTACTCGTCGTCTGCAAGAGTTCTCTGTGCTGCTGTGCCGTATTTTTCGCACACATACATAGAGTCAACCTCTGCACCCTTTTCTAAATATGTACCAAGGTCTGATACCTTGAGAGCTGTTGCAAGACCATAAACGATTTTGTTTTCAAGGTCAACAACAACGCCGTTGCCTTCGCTGTCTTTCTTAACATCGAAACCAGCAAAATCAAACTTTGCAGGCTCAGACGCAGCAAAAACAGTCATAGGCATAGTGCTTACAGCAAGAAGAACTGCAAGAACTACAACAAGAACTTTTTTCATACTGTCCACTCCTTAATGAATTGGATATTTTTATACTCTGTTATTGTATTACTACAATGTTGCGTAATTATGAACAAATTGTTAACATTTCCGTTTTTTTACATTTTTTTATTAGGTTATTACTAAAAGCGACAGAAAAAGTTTGGTTAATTGTTCCACAAAGTTATGCAACACCTGTATTATAAAGTATAGATGTACAAAACAAGCAGAAGCCTTTTCCGCTTTTTCAAGCTGAATTGGCTTCTGCTTTGCTTTTTTAGAATTTTGTTTCTGTTATACGTGGAACCTCGAGTGATTCAGTATAAAGCTCACGTGGATTATTTTCATCAAGAACGATAAGTCGGCCACCGCGCTCCATTCCGTAAGTGAAGTAACCTGCACCAAGAGTCTGGTATAGGTCTATACCGTCAACATTCATACGAAAATCGTTAACATGGTCGTGGCCGAAGAATGCTGCAAATATATCACCCATCTTTTTCCAGGATTCTAATTGATTTGTATAATCCTTTTCCATATTTGGTGGGCATGGAACCTCACGGATTCGGCCTTCAAGGATTTTATTTTTCAAATAAAAACGTCTGCCATCGCGTTCAGTAAAGGTATATTCGCCATCGTCAGTAACCTCTCTGAAGCCATCGAGCTCCTGCTGAACAGGAATATGCTGGAAAAGAATTGCAGGAAGCGGCTCGCCACCGTTTGCCTTTTTCAACTCCTCTGCCCTCTTTTCATACCACGCAATCTGATCATCATGAACATGGTCGTAGCCAAAGTCTTCGCCATTTTCTTTTCTTTCGTAATCATTTGAGTCCATAAGCCAGATAGCAAATGCATCTTTTTCGCCCTTACTGTCTTTAATTGTTACGCAACAGTTACCGCAACCATAAACATCTGCATCATTCAGGCAAGAACGGAAATCGGGATATTCCATATACATAAGCATCTGAAAATCTGTATGGAAGCCTTCTTCACCATCGTGGTTACCGAAAACAATACAAAGAGGAATATTGCGCTCTCTTATAGGTGCTGTGATTTTATCTATAGTGCTCTTAACATAGTTATATGTAAACTCTTCCCAATAACCGCTTATGTTATCTCCTCCGAAAACAACTAAGTCGGGCTCAGTTTTAGCAACAAGAGTTTCTATTACATTTATAGTTTCTTTATCTTTGTTATCAGGAATTTCACGATTCTCGTCATCATCCATAATTGGCTCAACATCGTGAATATCTGTAAGATGCAGAATTTTGAATTTTCCGTCTGCACCAAATTTAAGTGGTGCAGGCGCTTCTCTTTTGAATTTATCTGTTTTCCATTTTTTAGGGTAACCCATTGACATAATAAAAACCTCCTTTAAAACGCCCAGTTGCCGTTTTCGAATATTTTATATTCTTTACCATCTTTGTAGCCTGTTATCTGCAAATCAGGTGCGCCAATCATAAAGTCAACATGAATCATGCTATCATTAACGCCCAATGCCTGACATTCCTCAAGACTCTTTTCTTCAAAGCCGTCAATGGTATCACAGAAGCCTCTGCCGAGAGCAACGTGGCAGCTTGCGTTTTCATCGAAAAGTGTATTATAGAATAGTATACCTGTATTAGCAATAGGACTATCGTGAGGAATAAGCGCAAGCTCACCAAGATATTTTGCACCTTCATCCATCGAAAGCATTTTATCCAGCAAATCTTTACCTTCTTCTGCTTCCCACTCAACTGCTTTACCATCTTTAAAGGTAATTGAGAAATTATTTATAATCTGACCCTGATATGAAAGAGGCTTTGTTGAAACAAGCTTACCTTCTGCAACCCCCTTCTTTGGAGAAATAAAAACTTCTTCTGTTGGCAGATTAGGGTTAAAGAAATTGCCTGAAAGAGTATTTTCTCCGCCACCGCACCAATGGCTCTCAGGTATAAGCGAAACCTTGAAGTCGGTTCCGTTTGAGCTTTTGTACTGAAGATAATCGAACTTCTTTTCTGTAAGATATTTTGTTCTTGATTTTAAATCTGCATTGTGGTTTTTCCAAGCCTCTTCAGGGTCGTTATCCTTTGTAACATAAACTGTTTTAAGAATAGCATCCCAAAGCATATTGTATGCCTTGTTTTTAGTTTCACCAGGGAAAACCTTTTTTGCCCAAGCGTATGATGGCACAGCAGCAATACACCACTGGTCTTTATTCTCAAGAGCATCACTGTATTTTTTTGTAACCTTATAGCGAGCCATCTGAGATTTCTGCATTTTTTCGCGGTTTACACCTGCAAGTCCATCAGGGTCCTCGCTTTCGATATAAATTCTGCAAGGAACTTCCTCAACCATCTGCTTTAGGCGTTCTTCCTGCCAGGCAGGTACTGTACTGAGCGACTTAAGTGTTCTATAGCGGTAATTAAGCTTTGTTATTTCTTGAAAAGCAAAATCCACCTCAACGCGTGAAGCCCCTGCTTTATAGCATTCGCCTACAAGGATTGTAACAAACTCGTGCTGGTCTGCCTCAGCATAGATTCTGACAGGCTGACCCTTTTTTATATTTGCACCCACTCTTGCAATAAGGCGGGCATATTTTTTCTGCATGGTTTTTGTCATAGTAACGCCTCCTGAATATTCAATATTTTACCATATACATATTATAAATACAAGACAATTAAATTGTTAACATTTGATTTATTGACAAACAAATAACTTCGTGATAAATTTTAGGTATGAAAGAATATTTTATAAAAAACAAGCATAAAATATTAGTTTGGGTCGCGGTTTGCGTACCCGTTGCAGCATTTTACCTTACGCTTGGTTGTCCTTTGCGTTTTTTTACAGGTATATGCTGCCCCGGTTGCGGAATGAGCAGAGCCTTATGGTATATTTTAAAACTTGATTTTTCTACTGCTTTTAATATGCACCCATTAATATTTATTATGCCTGTTGCAGTATTGATTTATATATTCAGAGAAAAAATACCTAAAAAATTATACACTGCATTAGTAATAGCTTTTTTCTTGTTAATGGCAGTTACATACATTCTCCGCCTTATAAGCGGAAGCGATGTTGTCTATATTGATACCCAACGCGGTTTTATAAGTAAAATAATCCAATTGATTACAGGAGGAATTTAATATGTCAATCAAAACAATCAGATTAAATCCAGGCACCAACCTTGCAACACTTATTGATATTGCGGCTCAGAACCTTTCAATGCAGGGATTTGATGTTAAATCTCAGGTTATGGGACCAGGCGCAGCTGAAATTATTGTTTCTAAAGATAGAGAAGGAATCAAAAATTCAATTTTAGGTTTAGGCGTAGAATGCAGAGTTGCAATAACTATCGCAGACAATATTCTTAATCTTTCAATCAGCTCAGAGTGGACAAATAAAATTGTTGCTCTTGTTATAGGTTGGTTCTTATGCTGGATTCCTATTATTACAGGTATCGTTGGCTTGGTTAACCAGTCAGGTCTTCCTGAAAAAATCTTTACAGCATTTAACCTTGCTTGCAGCAGCGGTATAGCAAACGCTCCTGCACAGGATGCAACACCTGTTGACTTTACACCTGTTGACCCTGAAGAATAATATTTTTAAAAAACAAAAATGAGGATTCCGCAAAAGCGGTATCCTCATTTTCGTTATAAGACAATGTTATCTATTGCCCTCTTCGTATGCCTTGATCATCTTTTTAACCATCTGGCCACCAACGCTACCTGCTTCACGAGATGTGAGGTCGCCGTTGTAACCCTGCTTAAGATCAACACCTACTTCAGATGCGGCTTCCATCTTAATCTTATTAAGAGCTGCCTTCGCACTTGCCTTTGTATCTGATGGCATATTACCCTTAGACATTCCATTTCACTCCTTCGCAAAAATCTTGCGTTTGCTCTATTATTATGGAATGTTAATACATAAATATTTATTGAAAAATTTGACAAAAAACAAGGGTGGTTTACAATCATAAACCACCCTTATATATTGTTTACTGTTTTAAGAAAACTACTCGACTTGCTTTTTATCGCTATGGAGTTTTTTCTCGATTTTTTTAATTATAACAAAGTAAGCAGGTATGAGGAAAATATCTGCCGCAATCCACGCCACCGGGTTTGCAATACACGCAGCATCGTAGCCTAAGGTATTAACAAAACCGAAGCCCATTATAGCTCTCGCTGCAAGCTCAAAGAAGCCTGCAAACATTGCAACTGAGCTGTAACCAAGACCTTGAATAGAGTTCCTGAAAAGGAACAAGGTTGAAAGAATAAAGTAGAAATAACTACCCACATTTATATATTGCTGAGCAAGAGATATAACTCCTGCTTCGCCTCCGCTTATAAACAAAAGAGAAATATATGGACCCAAGAATCTTGCAACAAGGAAACCAATAACAGTATATCCACCGGCAAGCATTACAGCGCGACCAACGCCTTTTCTGATGCGGTCCGTTTTACCTGCGCCAAGATTCTGACCGCAGAAAACAGTCATTGTAGCGCCAATTGTTTCAGATGGCAAAGTTATCATAAGCTGAGTTTTACCACCAATTGTTACCGCGGCAATTACATCTGCACCAAGACCATTCACACAGGATTGAAGCATTACGGAACCAATTGCGGTTATTGAAAACTGCAAAGAAAGAGGTATTCCGTTTCTTATAAGATTTTTAACAAAGTTAAAATCAAAAGCTTTGGTTTCTTTTGTAACCTGCAAAACAGGGAATTTCTTCTTAATATAAAACAGGCACATAACACCAGATACTGCCTGCGAAAAAATTGTTGCAATGGCCGCACCGCGTACACCCATATTAAATTGTGTTATAAGCAGTATATCAAGAGCTATGTTAAGAATCGAAGAAAAAACAAGGAAGTACAAAGGTGTTTTAGAATCACCAAGAGCTCTTACAAGGCTTGCAAGGATATTATATAATATTGTAGCGCCTATACCCGCAAAAATTATAACAATATAGTTATATGCATCTTCATATATAACCTCAGGTGTATTCAAAAGACGTAAAAGCGGATGGGTAAGAAGCACCGCAGCAATTGTAATTATTATGCCAAGAACACTTGTTGTATAAATAATATTGGCGATATATTTTTTCAAAGAGCGAAAATCCTGCGCACCAAAGCGTTGAGCAACCGGCACAGTAAAGCCTGTACAAAGTCCTATAACTGAACCTATAACAAGAAAGTTGAGAGAACCTACAGAGCCAACGGCAGACAGCGCAGTTTTACCTACGAACTGACCAACAATTATAATATCTGCCATATTATAAAATTGCTGAAAAAGGTTACCAAGCATCAGTGGCAAACAGAACTTTATAATGTTCTTCATTATTCCACCATTTGTCATATCTTTAGTCATATTTTTTGCCATTCGCTCACCCCCAGGACTTAAAATTCCGACTTGTATAGATTAACATATTTTTTGCATTCTTGTCAATTTTTACAATCCAACAAAATTGTAATTGCGCAAGGTGGTTTTTTATAAATAGGGATATACATACTGAGCGAGAAATACGCACCATTAAATTTAATTGTACTTTTGCACAACTTCAAGAAATATTATTTGTAAAAACTATATAATAGATAGAACTTTAGTTTTTCCAGTCTTTTTTTGTTGCCAATTGACATTCAGTTTGATAATATATATTGGAATCAAAAGCGTTTATTTCCCCAACTAACATATTAGGAGAATGAATATTATGGTAAAAGTTCTTAAATTCGGCGGCAGCTCTCTTGCAGACGCAGAGCAGTTTAAAAAGGTTGCCGCAATAATCAAGGCAGAGCCTGAACGCAGATATGTTGTAGCATCTGCTCCAGGTAAAAGATTTTCTGAAGATATTAAGGTTACTGATATGCTTTACGATTGCTACAAGCTTGTTAAGGCAAATCAGCCAATTGACGACGCATTCAAACTTATTGAAGACCGTTACAACGGCATTATAAAGGATTTAGGTATAAACCTCTGGCTTCAGCCTGAGTTCGATACAATTAAGAATGCTATCGTTCACCATGCAGGTCGCGACTACATCGCTTCTCGTGGTGAGTACCTTAACTCAATGGTTCTTGCTGGTTATCTTGGTTACGATTTCATCGACGCTGAGGACGGTATTTTCTTCAAAGAAAACGGCACACTTGACGAAGAAAAAACAAACGAAGAGCTTACAGCAATTCTTGCAAACCATGAGCATGCAGTTATCCCAGGCTTCTATGGCGTTATGCCAAACGGCACAATCAAAACATTCTCACGTGGCGGTAGCGACATTACAGGTTCAATCGTTGCAAGAGCAATCAAGGCTGATATTTACGAAAACTGGACAGACGTTTCAGGTATGCTTATGGCAGACCCAAGATGCGTTGAAAACCCAAAGGTTATTGAAACAATAACATATGCAGAGCTTCGTGAGCTTTCATATATGGGCGCAACAGTTATGCATGAGGATGCTATCTTCCCTGTTCGCGAAATGGGTATTCCGATTAACATCCGCAACACAAACGCTCCTCAGGACAATGGTACAATGATTGTTCCGACTGTTGAATCAAACAAGGTTGACACAATCATCACAGGTGTTGCAGGTAAAAAAGGCTTCTCAGTTATCTGCATAGAAAAGGATATGATGAATTCAGAGGTAGGCTTCGGCAGAACTGTTCTTGAAGTTCTTGAAAACCACAACCTTTGCTTTGAGCACCTTCCATCAGGTATCGACACAATGTCTATTGTTGTTAACGATGCTGATTTCCTCAAAAACAAGGATGCTATCATCAACGATATTCAGAGAAGAACAAAGGCTGACTCAATCACTGTAAATGGTGGTATTGCTCTTATCGCAGTTGTTGGTAGAGGTATGGCAGGCTCAAAGGGTACTGCAGGCAGACTCTTTAAAGCAATTGCAGAAGGCGATATCAATATCAGAATGATTGACCAGGGTTCAAGTGAGCTTAACATCATTGTTGGTATTGATGAGGAAGATTACGTTAAGGCTCTTAACGCTATCTACCACGAGTTTGTAAAATAAGAAAACAAAAATATAATGCTTGAAGGTTTCAACAGAAATCTTCAAGCATTATTATTTTATATTCCTATTGTAATAATTTCAAATGGCTTATATGTGAGCACATCTGTTTCGCCCTCAACATCTTCAAGCATATTAAGAACTTTAACCTTTTGTGATAATTTGATTTGTCCCCTCTTGCCGTCTTGCTCGCAAAGTCGTATAACAGTCATTTTGCCGTCTTCACTTTGTTTTACTGCCTGCAGATAAAGTGGTTGGAATGTATCACCAATACTCCATTCACAATCTGATTTTACGAGAGGCGTATTGTATTGGAGGGCAAGCTTGTTAATTTCAGCTTTCACATGGTCATCAGCGTGAGGAACAATCATATATGAAAAGCTATGCTTACCAATATCCGATGTAACATCAGGTCGCTCCGTAGCACGAAGCAGAGAGAGGCTCATATTATTATTGAGGAAGCCAACGCCGTATTTGCCATCGTTGACAATGGCAATACCGCCACCGCTTTCGCTCATATCGCACCATTTATGGTGGCAACACTCAAAACGAGCCTGTTGCCAGGTGGTGTTACGGTGAGTTTCACGCTCTATAAAGCCTGCAGAGGTATCGCAATAAGCTTTTCGTGTTAAAATATCAGGATTAAACTCCGCCTTGAGAAGCTTATGCTTTTCCTGCCAATCAATATTGTGCTCAACCTCAATACCTCGGCTCCTTCTGAAGAAGCGGATATTCATTTCAAGGGTAGATTTTTCAGTACCAAGTACAGCACGGAAGGTTACACTTTCACCGTCGCTTTCAATAAGACGTAAACCTGACTTAACGGATATTTCCGCCTGTTTTTCGCGGTAATTAGGAAGAATATCCCACGCATCGTAGTTACCTGGACAATCCACATAAAGCTTCAGTTTATTAAACTCTCCTCCAACCCATTCTCTTTGAAGGCCTTTATCGTAAAGTGAAGCAATTGAGCCATCAGGGTTAAGATTTACTTTGTAGAACGGAGTTTCAAGAACATTTTCTTTTAAGGAGTACCACTCACTATTGAAAACAGTTTTACGAAGCGTTGAAGAAGAAAGAGCATCTATATTGGGAATAATCCAATTACCTTTTTTGCCATAACGTGTGGCAGTGCCCTTTTTATTTTCTATAAATGTAAGTTCATCACGTTTAAAATTCAGCGTGTTGAAATACTCACTGCCTGTGCCGATAATTTCATTGAGGCCCTTTTCAACCTCTTCATAATCTTTCATTGCGTCCTCGTAAACGGGATGAATGTGGGAGCCGGGCAAAATATCATGGAATTGGTTTATAAGGATTTTCTTATAAAGCTGGGTGATAGTTTCTCTGTTATCCTCACCGCGCATAACAGAAAGCATTTCTGCGGTTCTGAATTTTTCTTCAAGAGTTCTGTTTGCTCTCTTTATGTAATCCTTAGTTGTAAATGTTCCGCGGTGCATTTCAAGGTAAAGCTCACCGTCCCATACCTGAAGCTTATCATTATTCTTCAGATTCTTTTCAAGAAACTCTGCACCGCTTGTATGCTGGCATTTTGGCATTATTGAAAGCTTTTCGAAACGATTCATCATTTCAATCATTTCTTCTGTACAGCCTGAGCCACCATCACCATAGCCGAACATATTAAGGGTCTGTCCGCCACTGTCTTTATCAATATATGCTTCCCAGTTTTCCTGAATCTGACTTGGCATATTCCATGTAATAAAATGTGTTGGTGGTACGCAAGCATAAACATCCGTGCCATCTATACCGCGCCAAATAAAGTTATTGTGAGGGAAGCGGTTTGTATCATTCCATGTAGACATTTTATTTGAAACAAAATAGTCCACTCCGCTTTTCTTCAATATCTGAGGTAATATCCACGAATTACCAAACACGTCAGGAAGCCACGCATTATTAACTCTTTTACCAAACATTCTCTCATATGTTTTTTGGCCATATAAGCATTGACGGATAAGGCTTTCTGCATTTGGAACATTGCAATCAGGCTCAACATACATAGCGCCAACAGGTTCAAACTGTCCATTCGCTACCTTTTCCTTCAGCTCTTCAAAAACATCGGGATAGTATTTTTCCAGCGTTTCATATGTATATGGCTGAGTGTGGGCATACTTGAAGTGAGGATATCTATCCATAAGGCGAAGCTGAATAAGAACTGTTCTCAGGTTTTTCTGCACAGCGTGAATTCTACGCCAATAGTATGCAATATCAAGGTGAGAATGAGCAACAAGCGCCACATCACCTGTGCCCTTATATGTATCGTTTGCGAATATAACATTTTCGATATACTGCTTTGCTTCGTTTACACCTGTAAGCTCCTCTGCATCGAAATCAATAAAATTCATTGCATTGTTAAGCTCTTTATTAAGGAATGCTCTGTAATCCTCATTAAAAAGCTCACTCTTTGCAATATCAAGAAGAAGCTCAAAATCATAAACAAGGCTTTGCACATCATCATTTATTGTGCAGATATATGCACCCTCAAAAATCTGACGGCAACCACGCACAGAAAGACTTTCAGGGTTACGCTCATCATCAGGCTTACTTCTGTTATAGCCCATCATTTCAAAATGAAGTGTCTCATTTTCGTTTATATATGGAGAGAGAAGCATTCTGTCTCGGTTAGGGTCAACACCACCAACATATTTGCCATTCACCTGAACGCAGATTTCTGCCGCAGTTTTAAGAGAAAACCACAGCTCTTGTCCTTTTAATTCATCCGGAATATTCACATCTGCCTTAATAAATGCAGTACCATCGGGAGTGAAATACATATCACCCTTGCGGAGTGGTCTGTAATCCTGGGAATAATATTCAAATTCCATTTCCTTAACCTGACGGGCATCACGAATAAGAAGATTTTCTATTTCCCATTTATTTTTATAAATATGGCGTTTGAGCCACCCAAAGCGCAAATCCGTCCATTCCTCAGGACGAAGAGAGCGCCTTACAACCTTTATATGTGCCATAATACACCAACTTCAATTTGTAATATTTCTATCAGAATCCTGTCTTATAAGTTTGAAAGAAAATTGTTCACCGTGCCTTTATTGTGCGAGTGGTGCTGTATATAGATACTGCCCCGAGCATAAAAGCGGGCGGTGGGCAAATTTACTCAAACTTAAACATCCTGAAAATAAGGCTTTTTGCGTATTGCATTAACCTTAACATTTTTCTTTAAATCTCTTTTTATTTCGCCCTCTATCCACTCTGTGCAACGATGAAGAATAAGGCACTTTGAGCACTCGCCTCTGAAACGGAGAGTTAACTCACCATTTTCAAAGGAAACGAACTCAACCCAGCCTCCATCACCCTGAAGCTTTGGAGCTATAATATTTTCAATATAATTTTTCACAATATCGCTTCTTTCAGCCAATAATTCTCTTAAAAGCATATCATATCTGCTTTTCGTTTTCAATTATAAAAGTTGATTTTCAACCATAATAAGTATATAATTATCGATAATAATCTCAAAAGTGAGGATTTATGAAAACTACAAAATTCAAGGTTACAGGTATGACATGTGCCGCTTGTCAGGCTAATGTAGAAAAAGCCGCTTGCAAATTGTATGGCACAGAATCCGCCAAAGTAAATCTTTTAAAAGAACAACTGATAGTAAATTTTGATGAAACCAAACTTACGGAGCAGGATATAATAAACTCCATAAACGACATTGGTTACGGCGCATCAGTTTATGAAAATAATAGTGGCAAAAACACATTAAAAACAGAGTGGCAAGAGAAAAAGAACGAAGAAAAGCAGAAAATTTCTATTATGAAAAAAAGGCTTATTTCCTCAATAATCTTTCTTGCGGTACTGATGTATGTTGCCATGGGTCATATGGCAGGGCTCCCTCTTCCCTCATTTTTACATGGCACAGAAAATGCACTCACCAATGCTTTAGTTCAGGCGTTACTCACCATACCCGTTCTTATAATCAACAAAAAATTCTTTACATCAGGCTTTAAGGGTCTTGTAAAAAGAGCTGCTAATATGGATAGCCTTGTAGCGCTCGGCTCGTCCGCATCATTCCTTTACGGACTATTTGCCATAGTTATGATGGCATATGGTGCCACACGCGGTAATATAGAAATTCTCGAGCATTACTCCCATCAGCTTTATTTTGAATCAAGTGCAATGATTCTTACACTTGTAACAGTTGGTAAATTTTTGGAAACACGCTCCAAAAACAAAACAAGCGATGCGTTAGGCAGACTTGTGGAGCTTTCACCAAAAACTGCAAACATTATAAAAAATGGCAAAGAAATTACAGTTAATGCCGAGGATATTTGTGAGGGCGATATTCTTATAATCCGACCCGGCGAAAGAATTGCAGTTGACGGCATTGTTACAGAAGGCAACGGCTTTATTGACCAATCTGCTGTAACAGGAGAAAGCCTGCCCGTAGAAAAAATCATTGGTGATGAAACAATCGCTGCCACTCTGAACAAAAACGGTACATTTAAAATGGAAGCCACAAAGGTTGGCGAAAACACCACTATTTCACAGATTATACGCCTTGTAGATGAAGCCGGTGCAGATAAAGCACCAATTGCCCGACTTGCGGATAAGGTAAGCGGTGTATTTGTGCCTGTGGTTATGGTTATTTCGCTTATAACATTTATTTTATGGCTTATTACTACTAAGGATTTTGAAAACGCTCTCAGCTTTGCAGTTACTGTACTTGTAATTTCCTGTCCTTGCGCTTTAGGTCTTGCAACACCTGTTGCTATAATGGCAGGTACAGGCAAAGCGGCAGAAAACGGAATTCTCATAAAAAACGCTACCGCACTTGAATTACTCAGCTCCGTTGATAAAGTTTATCTTGATAAAACAGGTACTGTAACATCAGGTGAAATGTCTGTCAGCGATATTTATATATGTGATAAAAGCATTTCGGAAACTGAGTTTTTAAAAATTGCCGCATCTCTTGAAAGTGGAAGCGAGCATCCGTTGGCAAAGGCGGTAACTAAAAAGGCTACCGGACTTACACTCCCTCAGACTACTGATTTTACAGCTTTTGAAGGCAAAGGAATAAGCAGTATTGTTGATGGAAAACACTACATTTCAGGTAATATAAGGTTTTTAAAAGAAAACAACATTGACTGTTCTTTAATAGAAAACAAAATCCACGAATATTCAAATCAAGGTAAAACACCTCTCATTTTTGCTTGCGAAAACGAAATTCTCGGTATAATTGCTATTTCAGACACTATAAGAGAAGACAGCATACAGGCAATTAAAGCCCTTAAAAACTTAGGTAAAGAAATAGTTATGCTTACAGGCGACAACGAAACTGCCGCTCGTTTTATAGGTAAAAAAGCAGGCATAGATACAGTCTTAGCAGAGCTTCTGCCACAGGATAAGGAAAAGCACATCCGTATTGCTCAGGAAAATGGAGACCGAATCGCCTTTATTGGTGATGGTATAAACGATGCACCTGCCCTTACGAGAGCTGATGTTGGTATTGCCATTGGCGCAGGAACAGATATTGCAATTGACTCTGCAGATATTGTGCTTATAAAAAGCTCTCTGCTTGATGCAGTTAAAGCAATTGAGCTGAGTAAGACAGTGATAAAGAATATTAAAATGAATCTTTTCTGGGCATTTTTCTACAATGCATTGGGTATTCCTCTTGCGGCAGGTCTTTTCTATCCTCTGTTTGCGATAAGGCTTACTCCGATGATAGGCTCTGCGGCAATGAGTATGAGCTCCCTTTGTGTTGTAACTAATGCTTTAAGGCTAAGATTTTTTAAATCAAAATATGTTAGAGAATATAATAAAGAACCCGTTCCAGAAAATGCAACCGAAACGGAAAAGAAAGGAAATGATATTATGACGAAGGTTATTAAGGTTGAGGGCATGATGTGCCCACGCTGTGAAGCCCACGTTACAAAAGCACTCCTTGCAATTGAAGGCGTCGAAAGCGCAGTAGCAAGCCACACAGAAAACACCGCAACAGTTACTCTTACAAAAGACATTGCAGATGATATTTTAATTAAAGCAATTACCGATGAAGGTTACGAAGCCAATATATAAAAACTAAAAACCCCCACATCATTTCAAAAATGATGTGGGGATTATTTTTAGTTAATAACCTTATCGTCTACCTCTTTATGAGCCATAGCTGCAAAATCTGCAACACTCATTGTGCCCATATCTCCGGCTTTTCTTGAACGGACTGCAACCTCGCCGTTTTCGATTTCCTTATCACCAAGAACAAGCATATAAGGAATCTTCTGAAGCTGAGCTTCACGAATCTTGTAGCCTGTCTTCTCAGCTCTGTCATCAACAGTAACGCGGAAGCCTTCTGCTTCAAGCTTGTTTTTAAGCTCAAAGCAAGCGTCGTGGTGTCTTTCGGAAATTGGAAGAATTCTGAACTGCTCAGGAGCAAGCCAGAGTGGGAATGCACCTGCGTATTTTTCAATAAGAAGAGCAAGTGTTCTCTCGTAGCAACCGATTGATGTTCTGTGAATAATGTATGGATTTTTCTTTGAA
>JAZLDN010000036.1:0-4354 GCA_045614765.1 Acutalibacteraceae bacterium | reverse complement strand
TTAACATAAACTTCAACAGTTTTCATACCGTGATCAATAGCAACCTTTGCTGCAGTTTCAGCAGCTGTCTGAGCTGCGAAAGGAGTGGACTTACGAGAACCTCTGAAGCCCATTTCACCAGCACTTGCCCATGAAACTGCGTTACCCTGAGTATCAGTAATAGTAACTATTGTGTTATTGAAGGTGGATTGGATATGAGCCGCACCGCGTTCAATATTTTTACGCTCACGACGCTTGCGTGTTCCGACTTTTTTGCCGGTAGCTTTTGTAGCCATTCTAATACCTCCCTCGACTTATTTCTTCTTGTTAGCTATTGTTTTCTTTGGACCCTTACGAGTACGTGCGTTTGTTTTTGAACGCTGACCTCTTACGGGGAGACCTTTTCTGTGACGAACGCCACGATAGCAACCAATTTCTACAAGTCTCTTGATATCGAAAGCTGTTTCACGACGAAGGTCGCCTTCAACCTTAACGTTGTGATCAATATACTCACGTAATTTTGCTACATCGTCCTCTGTAAGATCTTTAACTCTTACATCTGGATTAATACCTGTAGCTTCGATGATGTCGTTTGCAATCTTTGGACCTATACCGTAGATATAAGTAAGACCAACAACAACTCTTTTATCTCTTGGTAAATCAACACCTGAAATACGCGCCATTTGTCAGTTGCACCTCCAAATAATGGTTTGCGTAAGGCTATTAGCCCTGACGCTGTTTGTGCTTAGGATTCTCACAGATAACCATGATTTTTCCCTTGCGCTTAATTACCTTGCATTTTTCGCAAATTTTCTTGACAGAAGGTCTGACTTTCATTATAGAATACCTCCTAAAATTTGATTTTGCCTAAATCTTATTTTGAACGCCATGTGATTCGTCCACGTGTAAGGTCATATGGCGACATTTCTACTGTAACCTTATCACCCGGAAGGATTCGAATGTAGTTCATTCGGAGCTTTCCGGAAATGTGGGCTAAAATTTTATGACCATTTTCAAGTTCAACCTGAAATGTTGTGTTTGGTAAAGCCTCAAGGACTGTACCTTCAACTTCGATCATATCGTCTTTTGACATAACAAATACCTCCCGATTAAATCTTGTTGTCTGTTATTTAAGCTTTGTCATAATTAACGGTCCACTACTTGTAATAGCAATTGTGTGCTCAAAGTGGGCGGACAATTTACCGTCGGTTGTCTTTACCGTCCAGCCATCGGACAAAGTTTTCACAGACGCTTTACCCTCATTAATCATGGGCTCGATAGCAATTGTCATGCCCGGCACCAAACGAACACCCCTACCAGGAGTTCCGTAGTTCGGTACCGCCGGGTCTTCATGGAGAGCAACGCCAACGCCGTGCCCTGTGTATTCTCTGACAACGCCGTAGCCTCTATCCTCGCAATAGCGTTGGATTGCACTACCTACATCTCCGAGTCTGCTGCCGGAAACTGCTTTGCTTATGCCTTCGTAAAGGCTCTGCTCAGTTGTTTCTATCAGCCGCTTCGCTTCTGCAGAGATATCTCCGCAAGCGAAAGTAGCAGCATTATCACCGGTGTAACCGTTGATACAGGCTCCGAGGTCGATACTTACTATGTCGCCTGCTCTTAAGATGCGCTTTTTGTCTGGAATACCATGAATGACCTCGTCATTTATGGAAATGCATGCGGAAGCAGGAAAACCATTGTAATTGTAGAAAGTTGGTTTTGCGCCTTTACTTTCTATATACTTTCTGGCTATACGATCAATTTCCCAAGTGCTTACACCTGGCTCAACCGCTTCACCTGCAACCTTAAGTGCCTCTGCTGAAATCCTGCATGCTTCAAGCATCTGCCTGATTTCTTTCTCGCTTTTAAGCACTATCATGCTTAATCCTCCAATACCTTAAGGATTGAAGCAGTAATCTCCTTAATTGGAGCTGTGCCTTCTACGCTACGGAGCTTACCGCATTTTGCGTAGTAATCCTTTAATGGTTCGGTCTGTTCGTGATAAACATTGAGTCTGTCAAGAACTGTTTCAGGAGCATCGTCCTTACGGATCTGAAGCTCGCCTCCGCAAGCATCACAAAAGCCTTCAACCTTTGGCTTCTTATTTTCAATATGATAAGAAGAACCGCAAGCTTTACAAACGCGTCTGCCTGACATTCTGTTTACAATGTTCTCATCTGGTACATCAATATCAACAACCTTATCGATAATGATGCCCATATTATCAAGAGCCTCTGCCTGAGGGATTGTTCTTGGGAAACCATCAAGGATGAATCCGTTAGAGCAATCATCGGCTGCAAGCCTTTCCTTGATGATGCCTATAACAACATCATCAGGAACAAGCTTACCGGCTTCAATAAATGATTTTGCTTTAAGACCCATATCAGTTCCATTAGCTAACGCTTCACGAATGATGTTACCTGTTGAAATTGTTGGAATCTTAAGTTCAGCAGCAATAATTTCTGCCTGTGTACCCTTGCCTGCGCCGGGTGCACCGAGGAATATAAGTTTCATCATTAAGCCCTCCCTAAAATTAATCGAGGAAACCTTTGTAATGACGAAGCATCATCTGGCTTTCGAGCTGTTTTACAGTCTCAAGAGCAACACCAACCATAATGATGATTGAAGTACCGCCAAGAGAAATGTTCATACCCTTGCCCTCGCCGAGAATTGCCTCTGTAATGATTGTAAACAATGTTGGGAACAATGCTACAACACTGAGGAGCAATGCGCCGAGAAGAATGATTCTTGAGATGATTTTCTCGATATACTGTGCAGTTGGCTTACCTGGACGGATACCAGGAATTGTACCGCTGTTGCTGCGGATATTGTTAGCCATTTCAGTAGGATTGTACTGAATTGCTGCATAGAAATATGCGAAGAAGATTATCATAAGGAAGAAGAGCACTGCGTAAACCACGCTTGTTGGTGCGAACCAACCAAAGAATGTTTCTAAGAAGCCACCCTCTTTAATCTTATCAGCTGGAACAAACAACTGAATTGTTGGTGGAAGAGAAAGGATTGAGCTTGCAAAGATAACTGGCATAACGCCGCTCATGTTAACCTTAATCGGAATGTGTGTGCTCTGACCGCCATACATTTTACGGCCAACAACTCTCTTAGCATACTGAACAGGAATTCTACGTTCAGCGTTATCCATCCATACGATGAAAGCAATCATAAGAAGATAGCAAACAAGAACGAATGGAGCAAGGAAGTAGTAAATACCGCCTCGGCTGAAGTAGCCGTTTGTTTCAACACCGAAGAGCATTGTCATTTCTGTAGGAATACGAGAAATGATACCAGCGAAGAGGATAATGGAGATACCGTTACCGATACCCTTGCCGTTAACCTGTTCACCAAGCCACATAACAAGTGTTGTACCTGCTGTGAGAACTGCGATAATAACAAGTGCCTGGAATACCTGTGGGAAAACATCTTTACCTGTATAAAGAACATACTTCTTTGAGTTAAGGTAGATGAAATATGCCACTGACTGAAGTAAACCGAGAGCAAGTGTCATATAACGGGTAATCTGTGCAATTTTCTTTCTGCCTTCTTCGCCTTCTTTTGAAAGTCTTTCAAGAGGAGGGATAGCAACAGTTAACAACTGAATAATAATTGAACTGTTAATATAAGGTGTGATAGAAAGTGCAAAAATTGTACCGTAGTTGAATGCATCACCTGTCATCATGCTCAGGTAGTTAAGGAAAGTTGTACCTGAAGCTGAATCGATAAGACCTGTACCAGGAATATCGATGAATGGAACCGGAATATTAGCACCGATTCTGTAAATAACAACGATGAATGCTGTGAAAAGAATCTTTTTTCTTAAATCGGGGATTTTCCATGCATTAGCCAATGTCTGAAACATGTTAAATCACCTCTGCCTTTCCTCCAGCAGCTTCGATTTTCTCTTTAGCTGCGTTTGAATAAGCATCAGCCTTAACTGTGAACTTCTTTGTAACATCACCGTTAGAAAGAATTTTAACACCGTCAAATCTATTCTTGATGATGCCTGCTGCCTTGAGTGCTTCGACATCAATAACTGCACCATCATCGAATTTTGCATTAAGAGTACCAACATTAACTGTAACGATATTCTTAGCAAAAATGTTTACAAAACCTCTTTTTGGAAGACGACGCTGTAAAGGCATCTGACCGCCTTCAAAACCGACCTGCATACCGCGACCGGCACGTGCCTTCTGGCCTTTGTGACCCTTACCGGCTGTTTTACCCTGACCAGATGCAGGACCTCTACCGATACGCTTTACTTCCTTTTTGGAACCAGCTGCGGGTGAAAGCTCGTGAAGCTTCATATGTTGCACCTCCTTGCTTATTCTTCAGTAGCCTCAATAAGATGAGCGATTTTCTT
>JAZLDN010000035.1:0-40826 GCA_045614765.1 Acutalibacteraceae bacterium | reverse complement strand
AGAGCTTTTTTTGCCTAATTCAAGCATTTTTGATGAAATCATAAACTTTCTCCTATACCTAAATTTTTAAATAAAAAATCCGCAAACCGTATACTTCATAAAAGTATAGCAGAATGCGGACTGACTATATACTTTGAACTCTTTGCATTTATTTGCAAGAGCGTAAGGCACACAGACAATCCATACAGCTAAAGTAATAAAATCGATTAAAAAACTTTTTGGTCATCTGTATCACCTTTCTGAAAATTGATATTTGATATTCTACTCCTGTGATTTTCCTTTGTCAAGGGCATTGCAGGAATTTTTTGTTATTTTGTTTCGTTTTTCTCCACGATTTCTGCAAAGCCGTAAATAAGAGCAGAAATAAATCTTGCAATAACAACGAGAATTACAAATAAAGTAATCAAAGGAAGAGCAAGAAGAGCGAGCATTCCTACACCAACATATACTGCAAGAAGCACAACCGCTACTGCAGTTATTGCTACAGCAAGGAAAAGATTAATAACAAACATTACGATTGAAAATCTTTTCAAAGATGCGGAACAATTTTTGAAGAATTTAAACTCTCCGCCTTTTTCATTTACTTTTGCTTCTTCAGGCTTTACTTCTGCAGATTCAACAACTGTGTCAAGTGTTGAAACCTCAGTAACATTGTTTATATCCATTTTTGCTCTCCTTAATACCAACCATCATAAATACTGCCTGTAGCAAGTGTTACACCATCATCTGAGCCCGCAGGCTTTGTTGAACCTGATGACTGTGGCTTTTTAGTGGTAGAAGGCTTTTTATTTGAACTGCCTGAATTTGATGGCTTATTGCTTGAAGAATTGTTATTATTCTTATCAGCAGAAGTAACATCATCTGTTGAATCTTCTGACACAGCGTCAGACCCAACATCCTGACCATTATCAGCGCTCACTTCAGTTGTTGAAGTTGTAGTTGAAGCATCGTCTGCATCCTTCTTTCCACAAGCTGTGAAAAGAGCAACAACAAGAGCTAAGCAAAGAACTGCTAACGCAATTGAAATTATTTTTTTCATATTTATTTCTCCTTTTAAAATACAACGCCGAGGGCGTTTAATTCCTTTTCAAGTCCTACAAGGTCTTTAGTGTCAAACACAAAGCCTTGCATACCAAAAGCCTTGGCAGCATCGATATTGACCTTCATATCGTCAATAAAGAAGCATTCTTCTGGCTTAAGGTTAAATTTCCTACAGAAAGCATCGTATATTTCAGGCTGTGGCTTAATAAGCTTATAAAGAGCTGAAATAAAAAAGCCGTCTAACTGGCAAATTGCAGGATAATTCTGATAAACATCAAAAAACCGAGCCGATGCGTTGGATAACAAATAAACCTTATATCCTGCTTTTTTCAAGCGGATAATAAACTCTTCCATGTAATGCAACGGCGGCATATACGGATAAAAGTTACTTATCATCTCTTTGAGCAAGGGCCTTGTTTCCTCAGGAAGCAGAGGAAGAATTTCAGGAATAGCATCCTCTGATTTTAAAACACCCAAGTCCATATCACGCCAAGCCTGACTATAAAAAACTTTATCGAGAATAAGCTGATGATATTCTTTTTTAAAATATTCATTGAGTGTGCGTTGCAAATCAAGGTCGATTAACACACCGCCCATATCAAAAACAATATTTTTTATCAATGCGCATCACCTTTGAATATTATAACATTTAATAAAAAAATTTCAATATATAATATATTAATAATACATTTTTTTGATTTAACCCTTTAATTTTCAAATATGGTGTGTTATAATCCTTACATATTTTAGTGGATAGGTGATAATTATGGAAATTAAAATCTTTAAAACTGCGGAAGAAATAGGCGTAGCCGTTGCAGAAATCTTTACAAACGAAGTAAAAAACAACCCTTCTTGTGTTTTAGGTCTTGCAACAGGTGCATCTCCAGTACCTACATACAAAAACATTATTTCAACATATGAAAAAGGTGGCATCTCTTTCAAGGATGTTAAAACATACAACCTTGACGAATACTGCAACCTTCCAAAGAGCGACAAAAACAGCTACTACACATTTATGCACGAGCAGCTTTTCAACGGCCTTGATATTCTCGAAGAAAATGTTCACTTCCTTAACGGCAACGCTGAAGATTGCGAAGCAGAATGCAAACGTTATGATGACGAAATCAACAATGCCGGTGGTATTGATATCCAGCTTCTCGGTATAGGCAACAATGCACACATCGGTTTCAACGAGCCTGCAGATGAATTCACAAACGGTTCTTTCAAGGTTCAGCTTACAGAAAGCACAATTAACGCAAACAAGATTTATTTCGACGAAAACCCAATGCCTACACATGCTCTTACAATGGGCGTTAAGCAGATTATGTCTGCAAAGAAAATAATTCTTATTGCTACAGGTCCAAAGAAAGCTGAAGCAATCAAGAATATGGTTGAAGGCCCTGTAACTGCACAGGTTCCTGCATCAATCCTTCAGGAGCACGACGATGTTATAATCTTCCTTGATGAAGATGCTGCATCACTCCTTAAATAATTAAACAAAAAACGATAAGACCCTTGCATCAGAGCGATGTGAGGGTCTTAATTTATTTTCATGGTGTATGTTGGTTTTTCTTTTGTTTTTATAATTTCCAGACAAACATTAATGTTACCTGCGTTACGTGAAATAAAGAATGTGTTTGTTTTTTCATCATACAATTCTGTTTTAAACTGGGCACCAGTTAAGTATAGAAATTCGAATATAACTACAGGCAGATATGATTGAGATAAGCTTTTCGTTTGTTCTGTTTTCTTAAGACCTGAAAAATCTGTAGTACAGGTCATAGAATCAATAATGAAGCAAAACTTATCCTGCTCTTTACCAACAAGCAAACAAAGTTCCATTACATTGCCGTTATATTGCAATGTACCGATATATTTTTCTCCTTTATATTCTACTGCAACTGAAGTCTTTTCAACAAAATTCACTTGATAAAAACTATCGCTCCCCTTTATGCCACAGGAAGAAGAAAATAAAAGGAGAGCAATAATCAAAAATATATAGAAAAACCTTTTAATTCATACCACTCATTTCAATCATCTTGAAAACTTTACCAATTGTTTTGACGCAATCGGTAGGTAGTATAGAATATTCAGATATTTCATCTTTTAGAACATCGGCACACATTCCGTGAATAAATGCGCCCAAAACGCCTGCTTTAAAAACATCGCCGCAAAAAGCAGGTGTCAAACCGGATATAATGCCGGAAAGGAAATCACCTGAGCCGCCTTTAGCAAGCCCTGTATTACCTGTTTTATTTATATAAAGTTCGTTACAAGTTTTGTTACAAATTAAAGTTTCTTTGCCTTTAAGGAGTACGTTAACGCCATATTCACAAGAAAACTCCACAACAGCTTTTTCTCTGTTTTCCTCAACCTGTTCTACACTGCAATTCATAAGTCTTGCCATTTCACCAGGATGAGGCGTTAAAAGAATATTGGCTTTAGCCTTTTTTAATATGTTGACACACGGCGCAAGGTTGTTTAATCCATCTGCATCAATAATCAACGGCTTGTCTTCAAAATCTAAAAGAGATGTTACAATAAGGCTTTGAGCATAGCCTGTTCCTATACCACAACCCACCATAACAACATCAGCTTTTTCTGCAGCTAAAAGAATTTCTTCTATTGCAAGATGGCTTATAAACCCTTTCTCATCCGTAGGAAGAGGGAGAAAAAGCGGCTCAGGAAGTTGGCTTGTTAACGAGGAATATAAAACATCAGGAAAACTAAGAGTTACAAGTCCTGCACCACTTCTGAGAGCACCTTGCGTAGATAGTGAGCAACAGCCTACCATATTTTTACTACCGCAAATAAGAAGCACTCTACCGAATGTACCTTTATTGCCATCTGCTTTACGGGAAGGAAGCCACTCGCCTGCTGATTTAATATCCAAACATTTTTTGTTCATATAATCACTCCATCTGGTTTGATTATATTACCCTCAATAATCGCTGTCAAGCAACAAGCACATCTTCAAGCTTTGATGCTTTACTAAGTCTTGAAAGCATTTCCTCATATTCAGCATTTCCTATAGGTGTAACAGGAGCGAGCTGAATATTCTTTTCTTTCTTCTCTTTGTAAGAAATATATACTGCTTTGAAGAAAGCTTTGATATACTTAACTGCTTTTCTTTCAAATCTTGCAAGTTCTTTTTCATGAAGAAGTGCATATGCACCTACACAAATGAGTACTAACTGGAATAAAAATTTTAATATTGTTAAAGTTGTCATAATATTTACCTCCGAACAAACAACGAACATTTGTTTTTGTGTTTTCATTATAGCACCTTTTTCGACTTTGTCAACACGAATGTTCGTTTTATTTTTTGTTTTTAGTCCCTTTTCTTGTACTTTGTGTCGTATTTTCACTGTTTTCTTGTTATTTTTATTGTTTTTTGTTCGTTTCTGTTCTTTTTTTATCGAACAAACAACCGAGAATGTTCGGGTGTATGTTCTGCTACAGAACAGAGCATTCCACCCTGTTTAAAATAAAATATGTAAAATTTCAAAATATCTATTTAATTTTCATTAATAATATTGTATAATAAAGTGATTTTTTATAGATTTTATTAATTCTATGTAATTCAAGGAGTTATTTATGTTTGTTGATAAAGCGAAAATTCTCATAATTGCAGGCAACGGCGGTAATGGTGCGGTTGCTTTTCACAGAGAAAAATATATAAACGCAGGCGGCCCTGACGGTGGAGACGGCGGCAGAGGCGGTAATGTTGTTTTTAAGGTTGATGACAACCTCTCTACCCTTTCAGACTTCCGTTACAAAAGGAAGTACAAAGCCCCAAGCGGTGAGAACGGCAGAGGCGGCAACTGCAACGGTAAACGCGGTGAAGATTTGATAATAAAAGTGCCACGCGGTACTGTTATAAAAGAGGTTGAAACAGGCTTCGTAATGGCAGATATGAGCATTGAAGAAACATTCATCGCTGCAAAAGGTGGCAAAGGCGGTTGGGGTAACTCCCACTTTAAAACACCTACAAGGCAGGTTCCACGATTTGCCAAAGATGGTGCTCCCGGTGAACAGTGGGAAGTAACACTTGAACTTAAAATGCTTGCTGACGTCGGTCTTATTGGTTTCCCTAATGTTGGTAAATCTACTCTTATTTCTGTTGTAAGTGAGGCAAAGCCTATTATTGCAGACTACCATTTCACAACACTCATTCCTGTTCCAGGTGTTGTAAGAATGGGTCCTGAAAGCAGTTTTGTTATGGCAGACATTCCAGGTATTATCGAGGGCGCAAGCGATGGTATCGGTCTTGGCCACGAATTTTTAAGACACATTGAAAGATGCAGACTGCTTGTTCACGTAGTTGACGTGGCAGGCTCCGAGGGCAGAGACCCTATAGAAGACTTTGAAGCAATCAACGAAGAACTCACAAAGTATAATGATGAGTTAGGTGCTTATCCTCAAATCGTAGCAGGTAACAAAATAGACCTTGCTACTGATGAGCAGAGAGAAGCCTTCGCTGAATATATACGCTCTAAAGGTCTTCAGTATTACGAAATTATTGCTCCTATCGCAGAAGGTACTCAGGAGCTTATAAATGCAGTTGCGGCAGAGCTTTCAAAGCTTCCGCCTGTAAAAATTTACGAGAAACAGGAAATTACACCTAAAGAAATTCTCAGAAGCGCAAAGCAGGAATTTAAAATCCGTGTTGAAGGCGATGTTTATATCGTTGAGGCAGAATGGCTTGCAAAAATCCTTTTCAAAACAGATCTTAACGACTATTCTTCACTTCAGTATTTCCAGAACGTTTTAATTTCAAGCGGTATAATCAAAGCTCTCGTTGAAAAAGGAATTACAGAGGGCGACACAGTAAGTATTTACGATTTGGAGTTCGACTATGTCCCTTAATGATAACGATATTTTTTCAAAGCTTTCAACACCACTCAGCGAGCCTGAGGCAAGGCAATACAGTCCCCTCACCCTTGCTTTTTTAGGTGATGCGGTATATAGCCTACTTGTCAGAAACATGCTTACTGTTGACTCAAACAAACCAACAGGAAAGCTACATAAAGAATCCATTAAGTTTGTAAACGCTGCTTTTCAGGCAGAAATGATTAAGCTTCTTATGGATGACCTTACAGAGAACGAGCTTTGGGTTTTCAAGCGTGGTAGGAACGCTCATTCTGCTCATTCGCCTAAAAACCAGAGCGAAGCTGATTACAGATACGCCACAGGCTTTGAAACCCTTTACGGCTACCTTTACCTTTGCGGTGAAACAGACAGAATAAAAGAGCTTTTTGAAAAAAGCACTTTCAAAACATATACAGAAAATAAAGAGTAAAAGGAATTAAGAAGATGTCCCTTGTAAAGAAAGAAAATATACGAAATTTTTCAATCATTGCTCATATTGACCACGGTAAATCTACTCTTGCAGACCGTCTTTTAGAGATAACAGACTCTGTTGCACAGCGTGATATGGAAGCACAGATTCTTGACGATATGGATCTTGAAAGAGAGCGCGGAATTACCATTAAGGCTCACGCTGTTAAGCTTGATTATAAAGCTAACGACGGCAACACATATCAGTTAAATTTAATTGATACTCCCGGCCACGTTGACTTTAACTACGAGGTTTCACGTTCCCTTGCAGCTTGCGAAGGCGCAATACTTATTGTTGACGCATCTCAGGGTATTGAGGCGCAGACACTTGCAAACACATACCTTGCCCTTGACCATAACCTTGAATTAGTGCCTGTAATCAATAAAATTGACCTTCCATCTGCTGACCCAGACAGAGTTGCAAATGATGTTGAAGATATTATCGGCATACCTTGCCAGGATGCTCCTCGCGTTTCTGCTAAAACAGGTCAGAATGTTGAACAGGTTTTAGAGCAGATAGTTGAGCTTATACCTGCCCCTGAAGGCGATGATGACGCACCATTCAGAGCACTTATATTTGACTCAGTTTACGATAACTACAAAGGCGTTATTGTTTATGTACGCGTTAAGGATGGCACAATCAAGGTTGGCGACACAATGCGTATGATGGCAACAGGCGCAGAGTTTACTGTTGTTGAAGCCGGTACACTTAAGGCTACCGGCCTTAACCCAACTGGAATACTCCGTTCAGGTGAGGTTGGTTACCTTACAGGCTCTATTAAAACAGTCCGCGACGCTGTTGTTGGCGATACTGTTACAGTTGCCACAAAGCCTGCTACAGAGGCTCTCCCAGGCTACCGCAAGGCAACCCCTATGGTTTACTGCGGTATTTACCCCGCTGATGGCGCAGACTATGAAAACCTTCACGAAGCGCTCGAAAAGCTTCAGCTTAACGATGCGGCTCTTACCTATGAGCCTGAAACATCAGGTGCTCTCGGCTTTGGCTTCCGTTGCGGTTTCTTAGGTCTTCTTCACCTTGAAATTATTCAGGAGCGTCTTGAAAGAGAATATGACCTTGACCTTGTAACAACAGTTCCAAGCGTTATTTATAAAATTCACCTTTCAAATGGGGAAGTTATAGAGATTGATAACCCTACCCACTACCCTGACCCTGCAGAAATTGATTTCTGCGAAGAGCCTGTAGCAGATGCACATATTTTTGTACCTACAGAATATGTTGGTTCAGTTATGGAGCTTTGCCAGGAAAGACGCGGCACATTCAAGAATATGGATTACATCACAGGCGACCGCGTTGAAATAAAATACGATTTACCTCTTAACGAAATTATTTACGACTTCTTTGATGCGCTTAAATCACGTACACGTGGCTACGCATCTCTTGACTATGAAATTTCCGATTACGTGCGTTCAAACCTTGTAAAGCTTGACGTGCTTCTTAACGGCGATATTGTTGACGCCCTCTCATTTATTGTTCACACTGATAAGGCATACGGCAGAGCACGAAAGATTGCAGAAAAGCTTAAAGATAACATCCCGAGACAGATGTTTGAAATTCCGATTCAGATGGCTATCGGCGGCAAGGTTATTGCAAGAGAAACTGTTAAGGCTATGAGGAAAGACGTTCTCGCTAAGTGCTACGGCGGTGATATTACCCGTAAAAAGAAGCTTCTCGAAAAGCAGAAGGAAGGTAAAAAGCGTATGCGCTCCTTCGGTACTGTTGAGGTGCCTCAGGAAGCATTCATGGCAATTCTTAAGCTTGACGAAGAATAAGGTGATTCTCTTGACAAAAAAGAAAGAATTTTTCGACATATATTATCAACCCGGTGATACACCTGTTTTTTCACACAGAAGCGGTAACATGGTGTATGAAGAGGTTTTCTCTGACGGTGCATTGATTACAGGTGGATACAACGCAAGTAGCTATCCCCTTAATGTGTTGAGAAACTTCCCTTCCAGAATCAACAGAAAAAGATATGCAGAACCATTCAGCTTCAACCTTGAAGTTGATGGGCAAAGCGTTGATTTCGGCTTGGAATTCATTGATTTTAAATACGAAAAAAATGAAAACAACTGCAAGTCTGTTATCACATTAAAAAGCACTATAACACCAATTACAATAAAAGTGCACACACTCCTTGACGGGTCGCAGATGTTCAGCCGTTGGCTTGAAATTGAAAACAAATCTGACAAAGCTTTAAAAATCAGCAGGCTTTCAATTTTAAGCGGTGCACTTGAATCATTGGATGACGATGCCCTTGACAACACAAAGAGCGTTAATGATGTTTATTCTTTGGGTTATTTCTGTAATGATGCATGGGGTAACGAGGGTCAATTTAAGTGGCATCCGCTCACACCCGACACAAAGGTTATTGACGGAAGGTTTAATAAAGACCGTTTCCGCCATCCGCTTTTATTTATAAAAAATAACATAACAGGCAAGCTGTGGTTTTCGCAAATAGCTTTTAGTGGCGGTTACCGCTACACTGTTGACTACCACGCATGTCCCGATAAATGCAATACTCATCTTTCCTTCAAGGCAGAAATAACAGGCCACAATCCTATTTATGTTGTAGCTCCTGAGGGTACATTTATTTCTCCTGAAGTTCATATGGGTCTTGTTCAAGGTGATATTGATGATGCAATAAACGAAATGCATCAACATATAAGAAAATCTGTTCTCAATATGCCCGAAGCAGACGGCAAAGAAGCTCTTATTAATTGCGGCATGGGTGCAGAGCACGCTATGAGCGTGGAAGAGAGCAAAGCATTTATTGACCAATTTGCTCTTATGGGCGGAGAAATTTTCACCATTGATGCAGGTTGGGAATGTCCCCCTGACGAACAAACAGAATGGGGAGCTTACAATGGAAGGAACATTCCTGACAAAGACCGCTACCCTGACGGAATAAAGGTTCTCAGAGATTACGCCCACCAAAAAGGCTTGAAATTCGGCTTGTGGGTTGATATTGAAAATGTTGGTGAGAAATGCTCTGTACATTCAGAGCACCCTGATTGGCGCTCTGTGAATGTTTTCGGCGAAAAAACACACAAATTCCTTGATATGTCTATTCCCGAGGTAGCAGACTGGGCCGAAAGCGAGCTTGCAAGAATCATTGAAGAATATGAGCTTGACCTTTTAAGAGTTGACCACAATGTTGATTTTACTGAATATTTCGGTATAAGAGACACAGGCTACGGAATCCCTGAATGTGTTTGCGTAAAGCATAACGAAGCTGTTTACAAAATGTACGAGAACCTGAAAAAGCGTTTTCCTGATGTTATTTTCGAAAACTGCGCAGGCGGTGGCGGAAGAACCGACCTTGGTATGATGAAAAGCTTTAATCACACCTGGGTTTCCGATTGGCAAAAAATGCCACGTTCAATTGCTATAACAAACGGTATGACAATGGCGCTTCCACCTGAAAGAGTAGACAGACTTTTTGCAGGTATGGGCTGCCACACAATAGGCTCCCTTGATGCTCATTTGAGAAACACAATATTAGGGCACATTTCCCTTAATGTTATCTCCCCTGCAGGTGCTGAGATAAATACTGAAGCAATGGAATTTATCCGTCATTCAACAGATATATACAAAAGCTTTATAAGGCCATTCCTTGCAGAATGCAAAACATACCATCACACACCCGATTTAACAGACAGTGATTTTTCAATACTTGAAATAGCTGCACCTGACAAATCCCGTGGTGCTATTACTGTTATCACTCTTTGCAACTGCAAAGAAAATAGTATAGTTGTAAAACCTAAAGGAATTGATGTTTCCAAAAATTACAAGGTTACTCTTGATAATGATGAACAAACCTTTGAAATTTCAGGAAGGCAACTGAAATCTCACGGAATACCCGTTGAAAACCCAGCATCACTTTCATCAGAATTAATTTTATATGAAGCAATATAAAATAAAGACCTCGGTCAATCCGAGGTCTTTGTTTTATTAAAATATCTTTTTATAAAAAGAATCAGGAACACACCAATTACAGGGAATATAGCTGCGGTGAGCATACCTGCCTTCATACTGATTTGTTCAACGCTCATTGAAAGAGTTGTGCTAAGACTTAAAGCAGCTTCACTTTCTGCAACCTTATCTACAACAACGCCTATCATCTGCGGTGCAACAGATGCGCCGAAATCTCCGCCTGCTGCCATTAAGGCATACGCTGCAACACCGGGAGCAGGGATTTTTTCTTCCATTAAAATCAGTGTACCGGGCCAAAGCATAGATGTGCACATACCTGTGAGAATGCAGGCAAGGAATGATAAAATAACATTATCCGAAAGACCTGCTATAAGATAGCACACCACAGAGCCTGCCATACCACACAGAAGAACATTGGAAATATTCTTGCCGTATTTCGCATAAAGAGTTCTGCCAAGGCCTAAAAGCATAGCAAACACAGCCATACCCAATATATCGCCTACTGTTTTGGAAATATCAAGCGCATTTTCCATATAGGTTGATATCCAGTTCGTCATAGAATTTTCTGCCGCACTACCGAAGAAAATACACGCAACGCACAAAAGCAAGCCTTTGCTTTTATTTTTTACCTTACCCTGCGCATTTTCGCCATGAGAGATATTCATATCAGGAAAAGCAGATGTACAGAAAAGGAAACACGCTATTAGTGGAAGCATAGCAAGGAAAAGTGTGAGATACACCCAGTTTTCTCTACCGAAAATATTGAAAAACAGAGAACTAATACACACTACCATAAGCACACCCCATGCATACAGGGAGTGGAGCATACTCATATCCTTATCCGTAGAGCCAGGAATTGCGGCAACCACAGGACTCAAAAGCACTTCACTAAGACCTGCCGACACAGAAAAGATAATGGTACCCAGAACTAAGCCTATGTAAATGTTATTTTGGAATATGACCGGAGATAAAGCATAAAGAGTCATACCGATTGTTGTCAGCACAGGCATTATGCGAACTGTTTTTTTAATATTGAAATGCTTTGAAAAAAAGCTGAAAATCAGATCTATGGAAAGTTGTGTACAGAAGTTTATAAGCACAAGCGTTCCAAGAAGCGTATAAGATACCCCGTACATTTCGTGAAATGTAACAAAAAGCATTGGCGGCAAACTGAATATTGACGCCATTGAAAGATATGCAGTATAACAGGCAAGCCGTGTTTTTTTGAATTCTTTTGCTATCATAATTTACTCCTTAACCCCTTGGGATAATGATTTTTTGCAACTCCGTTTACAACCTTTGCACCACCGAGAGAACAGCCTTCAACCATAACAGCTGCCCAACCGTTAGGACAATCAACGGCAATTTCCTCCCCGTGAAGGTATTTATAAAGTCTCTCATCCTCTAAGGTGAGATTTATTTTTCTTTTAAAGCTATCGCCCAACCCCATAAAGAACTGATGATGTGGGAGTATATAATTTTTCTTCAGTTCACCTATAGTAATTCCGCAAGAAAACGCGGTGCCGTCCTGAACAGGAAAATCGGATGTGAAATACACAGGATTTCCGTTATATATACGAACGTCGGCTTTATAGTAGCTTTCAAGAGTATCATCAAGAAAATCGTAAATAACACCATCAATTTTTTGTGGCTTATCTTCTGCTTTTTTACGACCTTGTGTATACGGCAAGGTGTTGCGAAGCACCGCCATAAACTGACCCTCACCCTTTGTTTTATGCGGATAACAACGCCTTGTGTAGCGGATATTCTCACACTTACAGCCTTCAAAGGCTATACCATCAGCAGTATTTTCAATAACACTTTCACAAGGTTTTACCAGTTCAAATTCAGGATGGTTCTCAAGGAAAGAATCAATCATCATCTCGTTTTCTTCCAATGAAAATGTGCAAGTAGCGTAAATTATGTATCCGCCATTTTTAAGAAGGTTTACTGCGTTTTCGAGAATCTCCTTCTGCCTTTGGGCACACATTTTCACATTTTCTTCGCTCCATTCGGAAACGGCAATTTCCTCTTTTCTGAACATACCCTCGCCTGAACAAGGAGCATCGCACATAATCAAATCAAAAGCATTTGGGAAAACACGGGCAAGTTTTTTAGTATCCATACAGGTAGTAACTGTATTTTTAAGCCCCATACGCTCGATATTACCTGTTAATATTTTGCAACGTGAAGATATAATTTCGTTAGAAACCAATACGCCATTATCTCCCAATTTATTTTTCAATTGGGTTGACTTACCACCAGGGGCGGCGCACATATCAAGAACACACCAATCAGGCTCTATTTCAACACACTCTGCAGGCGCCATTGCCGCAGGCTCCTGAACATAAATCATACCTGCGTGGTGGTATGGATGGTTACCGATTTTCTCGTAATCAAGATAAAACCCATTTTCTACATATGGGATTTTACCCTTTGAAAAAATATTAATCTTCTCAAAATCATCAACACTTATTTTCCTTGTGTTTACACGGAAGGCTTTTACAGGTGGCTGACTGAGAGCTTTTATATAGTCTTCATATTCTTCATTGAGAAGAGCTTTCATTCTATGGGCAAAACTTTGTGGTAAATCAATCATCTGAAAACTCCGTTTCCGCATAAAGCATACACATTGAAAGAGCGGTTATTGCCGCAGTTTCGGTTCTTAAAATACGCTTACCTAAAGAAATAATTTTGCCACCATTTTCTGTTGCAAGGTTGATTTCTTTTTCACTGTATCCGCCTTCGGAACCTATAAAAATACCAACAGACATACCTTTTTTGATTTCTTTAAGTGCCTGTTTTGTAGCACTCATACCCTCTGCACACTCATAAGGCACAAGAACAACATCTAACTCTTTTGCTTTTTCTATAGCATTTTTATATGACAAAACCTGAGAAATTACAGGAATGGTATTCCTTTTACTCTGCTTTGCTGCACTTTCAGATATAGCTTGCCAGCGAGCTACCTTTGACTTTTTCTTTTTATCGTCGAGCTTTACTACGCAGTTATCCATTTCAACAGGGATAATTTCTTCTGCGCCAAGCTCAACTGCCTTCTGAATAATAAGCTCCATTTTATCTCCTTTAGGAAGGCCCTGAAAAAGATAAAGCTTAATAGGGAGAGTTGTATCATTATAATTTTCCTGCAAAATCTCTGCTAAGAGTGAATCTGTATAGATTTCCTTTATAACACAAAGGTCGCTTTTACCGTTACAGCTTACAAAAAAGCTATCCCCGGTTTTCATTCGCAATACATTTATAATATGGTTAAAATCTCCGCCTGAAATATTGTAGCAATTTCCCTGACGGCAATCTTCGTTTGCAAAAAAGTTAAACATAAATCAATCTCCCAAAACAATCTTTTCTCATTATAACAAAAGATTTCAGGATAGTCTATAAATATAGTGGTAAAATTAAAATTTATATGGTAAAATATGGGCGTTATTTTAAGTTGATAACTTTACGCAGGTGAGAAAATGATTAAGGCAGTTATTTTTGATTTAGATGGTGTTGTTATAGACAGCGAGCCTATTGCATACAGTATTTTGCAAGACCTTGCAGGCTCATACGGATATAAAATACCACTTAAGGATTATACAACCAAATACCTTGGCAGAACTGTTGCTATGGGTATGGAAACTATGGTGAACAGTTTTAATCTTCCTATTTCCCCTGATGAACTTTTCAAAAAGTATTTTGAAAAAGAGCATATCAAAACAGAGCAAGGTATACCACTAAAACCTGGCGCAAGAGATTTACTTCTTTATTTAAAAGATAATGGTTATAAAACAATTGTTGCATCTTCAAGCACAAGAACGAGAGCTGAAAAAATACTGGGTGATAATGATATATTAAAATATTTTGATGACCTTATTTTCGGCTACGAGGTACCAAGAGGAAAGCCATTCCCGGATATATTCATTAAAGCCTGCGAAAAGATAGGCGTAGAGAAAAATGAAGCTATTATTATTGAAGATAGCGAAGCTGGTATAGATGCAGGCTTTTCTGCAGAAATTCCTGTGATTTGTATACCTGATATGAAAATCCCCGACAAGGAGCATATGAGAAAAACTTCTTTTGTTATGGACTCTCTTTTCGATGTTATTGAACACCTGAAAAAGCCACGTTGCCGTTGGTGCAATACTCAAAACGATCTTTATGTAAAATACCACGATGAAGAGTGGGGCGTACTCAGAACAGACGATAAATATCTTTTTGAAATGCTTATTCTTGAAGGTTTTCAGGCAGGTCTTTCCTGGGAATGTGTGCTTAACAAAAGAGAGGCTTTCCGTAAAGCTTTTGATGACTTCGATATTGATATAATCATTAACTATAATGAAAGCAAGCTAAACGAATTGTTTGAAAACAAGGATATTATAAGAAACAAACGAAAAATAACTGCCACAGTTAAAAATGCACGCATTTTTAAAGAGATAGTAAATGAATTTGGTTCATTTTATGAGTACATAAAAACATTTACTAAAGGCCAGATTATTCACGAAACAGACCTTGTTAGTTCACCGCTTTCCGATAGTATCTCTAAAGATTTAACAAAGCGTGGAATGAGCTTTGTTGGTACTGTTATTATTTACTCCTACCTACAGGCCATAGGCGTTATTAATTCTCACGACACACAATGTTTTTTAAGTGAATAAACAAAATAAATGAGGGTGCATTAGGGAGTGTAAATTAGGGATTTAATAGCCTAAAATCATTAACTTTGGCGCATAGTTTTGTTAAAATCGGAGGGAACCCGTCAGGGTGCCCTCCGATTTGTGCCTCACTCTGCATCCAAACTTAAAAGATTTAAGGGGTATGGCAGTTTTAATTCAAATAGTTTTCGTTCAGACAAAATGAAAAAGCACCGTAAGGCTGCCGCCTACGGTGCTTTTTCATGAAGTATTAACGGAAAATATTGGATTAAAACCTAATAAATCCCTATTTTACGCTCCCTTTATGCACTCTCGTTTGTTTTCAGGGTTTCTTCTCCCACGCGCCGTATTGTTACATTAACCTCAACTGTTGTCTGAATATTGGAAAATATATTCTGCCAATTATCCTCCACAGTTTTATAAAGCTGTGGTTTTTTCAATTCAAGAATTTTACAAAAGGCTATACAATCTCCGCCTTTTTCTTTTTTAAGAGCATCGAGCGTTGCATTCATACGCGAAGCTACTGCTTTTTCAACAGTGTTTTTCAAATCTTTCATTATCACTTTATCGGGATACGCCCTTTCTCCTACACCGATTTCGTCAACATCGCAAGAAAAATCTACTGTTAAGTGATATATAAGATTCCCGTTTTTCGTTTCAATTTCATATTTGGTTTTACTCTTATTTATTAAAAAAGTTGCCTTTTCGCCATTCGGCAAGTCTTCTGTTAAAAAACCATCTTTAACATCGTTGTTTAAAAAGCCAAGACCTTCTGACTCATTTTTAGTCAGAAACATTGAAACCCTTCCGTTTCTATCATACACGGCGCATCCGCTTAATTCATAATCTTCGTTTTCACCATTTTTCTTAAGAGTAACCGCAGGCACGCAAAGAGAAATAGCTTTATTCTGAAGTGCATTTGCGGCATCAATAATCCTAACCTGTGGTATGAGTGATTTTTTGTGGCTTTCGGTAAGAAGATTTTCTAATATTTCGCTTTTCACTGTATCTTTGAGAAGCTTTGCTCGTATCAGCTTTTCTGCTTTTTGCCCTTTAGAAACGCACAAAAGCTGTGATGCTCTTGAATCATAGTTTCTAAGGAAGAACTCAAGCACATCGCTTATTGTTTTCTCGTTAAGGTTCTCGTTTATAATAATCACTCTGTTATGGGCAAAAAGTGGTAAATTTCCGCTTTTAGTGGTTAATAAACGAAGAGCATCGGCAACTGTTTCCCCCTGCATTGAATATATTTTTGTTTTGTCTTCGCTTGAGGAATCACCGCCCGGAGTGCCACTTTGCTCGTTATTGAGAATCTCTACAGTAACAATAAAATTGCCTTTTTCGTAATCTACGCCTATACCTTGAATTATCATAAGGTCAGAAAGCTCTGTACCCGCCTTTTCGCAAGAGGAAAAGCAAGATAAACTAAAAACGCACAACAGTAAAACACTAAATATTCTCTTCAGTTTTTTCACAAGGCTTCACCCTCCTTAAATAAACATATATGGTGATTGGAAGAATTACAGTTGAAAGCAAAAACAATGTTACTGAAAGGATATCTGAAGAGAGAAACGAAAATCGTTTTATGTTATATGACACAAAAGAGATTATTACCGAAACTAACACACTTGCGCCCAAAGCAACAAATTTTTGCGGTATCTTTTTAAATGTGTAATTAACGGCTTTAGAAACCACAAGAAAATAAAAGGCTATTTTCTCGGTAACGCACAAAATCCATACCCCTGTTTCAAGAGCATCTATTCTTTCAAGAAGCCCGAATGATGCTAATGTTACGGCAGTATATGTGGGAAAAAGCTGAGAATCTGCAAAAGCACCCAAAGAACCTACCACAAAAAAGAAAATCAGAGCAACGCTTATTCCGCTAAAAACCACCCATCTGGAATATGCTCTTTTTACATTCCCTTCTATCTCTGGCAGAAACATTATTATTGTGCCGATTTCCGTTGCTTGCGCTGCAAAGAGTAACCCTTCTTTTGAGAAATCAATCAAGCCGTTTTCAAACACTGGTGTGAAATTCATAAAATTTATTTCGCTACGAAGAGAAACCATAACAAGAACTGTGGAAATTATTACAAGTGCAGAAAAAATACCTGCCGCCCTTGATAGTGCACCCAAGCCTAGCAATGATAAAATTGCACAAGTTAATGTAATAATGACAATAAAAATTGTCATATCAGAATTTGGAAAAAGCTCACTACTTACGAACAAATCAAAACGGGCAAGGCTTTTTAAAATGCTTATAAAGTATATTGCTGCATATAAAATAGCGATTATTTTCAAAAAAGTTGTTTTCTGTATATACAATCTTTTTGAAGATAACTGATTATGATGTTTTATGATAAGACCAATTGGCACATACACCACAAATGCAACCAATATAAACACAACAGGACGCAGAATAGTATCTGTTGAGGCTATTTTTATACTGTCTGAGGATAAATACATAAAAACAGTATTCAGTAAAGACAAGTACAGTAGCATAAAAAACTGATTAGCAGAAACCTTTTCTTTTAACATCTCATTTTTCCTTTTATTTTTTCAAGAATTTAAGGCGCTCTGTCAGAAATATATCCTCACCTAATTTTTTAGTTGCAAAGCGCACAACAGAATCTCGCAGATAGGATATTCTCAAAGGTGTTACAGGAGCGAGGAAAGGAACTCCATAATCCGTCATTGAAGCAAGACCTATTATAAGAGCAGCTCCGCCTACAACTATTCCGTATATACCGCTGAAACCACCTATAAGAATAAATGCTATACGTAATATCGCTATAGGCTGATACAAATCTGACGAAACAAGTGAGCAAATTGCAGTAAGGGCTACAATTATAAGCATAGGTGCACCTATAAGACCTGCTGTAACTGCCGCATCACCTATAACGAGAGCACCAACTATACTGACCGCATGTCCGATTGATTTTGGCATACGAAGACCTGCTTCTCGCACCGTTTCATAAATAAAATGAATAAGAAGCGCTTCCATTGTGAGAGTGAATAAGGTATTACTTTCCATTAACACTATGTTATACAGCATATCATCGGGTATCATTTCCTGATGAAAAAGTCCTACCGCAACAAATAAACCGGGCAAAAAAATACTTATCAAAAAAGCGAGAAACCTTACAATACGCATAAATGTTGCATAATATGGACGATTTATATAGTCGTCAAGAGTTTGAAAATTCTCTATAAAAAGTCTTGGTACCACAAGGGCAAATGGCGTACCATCAACAATTATCCCGATTTTACCCTCGCAGAGTTTTGCGGAGAATGTATCGGGACGCTCAGTCTGACCAACCATTGTAAAAAGTGATTTTCTCTTTGTATCAAGACTTTTTCTCAGGTAGCCTGCGCCAAAAACAGTGTCTAATTTTAAATCCTGAAGACGAAGCTTAACCTCTTGAAGTAGTTCTTCCGATACCCGTCCTTTCATATAACAGACGAGAATTCGGGTTTTACTTTCTTTACCAATTTCCTGTAGCTCATACGTAAATTTAGGTGAGCAGAGTTTTTTTCTTACAAGAGTCAGATTAGTTTTAATGTTTTCTGTAAATCCTTCTCTTGCGCCAAATTCCTGAACATCGGTATCAGGCTCCTGAATAGAGCGTTCAGGAATTGATTGAACTCCGAGAATTATGCACTCCTTTACACCATCAACAAATATAATAAGGCAACCTCTGAGAAGCATCATAATTGCTTTAGTTAAGTCTTTTTCCTTTTTTTGCTCTGTCCCATATATGAGATGGGAGCAAATAAAATCAAGCTCCTCGCCTTGAGGAAAATCCCCGTCATATCTTAAAAGTGGATTGATAGCTGTATCGCATATTCGCATTGAATTACATAGGCCGTCGCAATTGGCAAAGACAATGCATCTGCCACCGCTATAACCTTTTTTGACAATAATATCAAAGCTTCCTTTAAAGGCTTCCTTGATAATTCTGCCGTTTTCCACAGCGCTTTCATTCACTTTGCCAAAGCTTTCTTCGGTAACATCGTCGATATATAAAAAGCCATTTTCATTTTCCATAAAATCACCAAAACAAGTTTTTGCCGTAACTTACAGAATATACACATAATTGCAGGTCAAAATAATTCAGGTGATAAATTTGATTGCAACTGTAATAAGAACATTTATAATTTACTGCTGTGTTGGCGTTTGCGTTCGTTTAATGGGTAAACGGCAATTAGGTGAGCTGCAACCCGGCGAATTAGTTATAACAATACTTATTTCTGAAATTGCCGCAACACCTATAGCTGATGGAAAGGTTCCTATACTCAATGGCATACTGCCCCTTTTTCTGCTTGCAAGCTTCGAAATTATAAGTTCTGTAATTGCACGAAAAAGTGTAAAATTCAGATACCTTACAGACGGCAAACCTGTTACAGTTATTAAAGACGGTACCCTTCAGCAAAAAGCACTTAAGTCACTTAGATTTACAATTGATGATGTATTAGCTGCACTACGGCAAAAGGATATTTTTGATATTGATGATGTTGAATATGCGGTGGCTGAAACAAACGGAACACTATCTGTACTACCAAAAGCACCAAAACGCACACTCACACCTGAAACTGCAGACGGAAAAGAAAATAACGGCGGTGCGCCCTATACTGTAATTGTGGATGGTGTTATTCTAGAGAATTCAATTGAAGAGAGCACCGTATCTCTCGATGAGATAAACAGAAAAATTAAAAGCGAAAAAGTAGATGTAAGTGAAATTTTATTAATGACTGTTGATAAAAACAGAACGTACAGAGTGATACTTAAAAAGGAATTTTAGTATGACAAGATTTAAAACTGCAATATTGATTTTAGTAATATCAGGTGTTCTAAGCGTTTTTTCACTTGTTTTCACCCAGACCACCTGCGGAAGACTTGTTGATAAACTAGATGAGGTTATAATAAATATTATAAAAAAAGACAAGGATACAACTGTGGAAAACCTTGACGATGCTATTGAATATTTCGAAAAAATTAAGCCGGTTTTAAACATTCTTGAAGGTCAGGGTGAAACAATTGAAATACGCGGAAATCTTAACAAGGCTATATTTTTTGTTAATGCAAAAAACTATGAATCGGCCGTTTTGTACCTTGAAGAATGCAAGAATGATTTAAACAGAATTATTGTTTCAAATATACCTTCTATAAGTACAATTCTTTAATAAATATATCAATGTAACCTCTCTGCTATGTATGAATATACTATAGCGAGAGGATTGATTATTTCTATGAAGAATAATGCTTTTTTAATTTTAGGCGGAGACAGCCGTTCATTATATTTAGGCGAATATCTAGAAAAGCAAAAATTTAATGTGTGCTACTATGCATTTAACGATACAGATTGTTTTGATAACCTCAACAAGGCTATAGAAGAGGCAAGCGTTATTATCCTCCCCTTACCTGCCTCACGGGATAGAATAAGCCTTAATACTCCGCTTTTTGACGAAACGGTGTTATTGTCTGATATTTACACCTTAGCCACGCCCGATAAAATAATTTTCGGTGGGCAGCTGCCAAAAAGCTTTTGTGAAGAGCTGAATTCTAAAGAAATATTTTTCTGTGATTACTTCTTACTGGAAGAACTTGCGGTATATAACGCTGTGCCTACAGCGGAAGGTGTTCTTAATATTCTTATTGAAAAACTGCCTGTAACAGTTCAGGGTATGCGTTGCGGTATAACAGGCTACGGCAAGGTCGGTAAGGCTTTAGGAAATGCCTTACACGCACTTGGAGCTCAGGTTACTGTTTTTGCAAGAAGAGAGCAATCGTTAGCGGAGGCCTTCTCCTGCGGATTACAAGCAAAGCATATTGAAACGCTTACATCTGAATTTCATAGCTTTGATGTTGTTATTAACACAGTACCCTCACGAATTATTGGTGCTGAGGAAATAAAGCACCTTTCGCCTGATTGTCTGCTTATAGAAACAGCCTCTGCACCCTTTGGAATAGACTTTCAAAGTGCAAAAGAAAATGCCACAGATGTTATAAAAGCTGCTTCATTACCGGGCAAGGTAGCGCCTAAAACAGCAGGTGAAATAATCGGCCGCTCTATTTTACCGATTATCAGACAAAGGGGGTTCGACCAATGAAAAACATCGGTTTCGCTCTCTGTGGTTCGTTCTGCACATTTAACGATGTTTTTGCAGAGATTGAATTTCTTAAAGAAGAGGGCTACAACATAATTCCCATTATGAGTGAAAACTCCTACAACCTTGATACCCGCTTTGGAAAAGCAGCAGATTGGCAAAATCTTTTCATTGAAATTACAGGAAATCCTATTGTGCACACCATACCACAAGCAGAACCTATAGGACCTAAAAAACTTCTTGATGCGCTTATTATCGCACCTTGTACAGGAAATACGCTTGCAAAGCTTGCAAACGGCATTACCGACACATGCGTTACTCTTGCTGCTAAAGCTCACCTGAGAAATGAAAGGCCCCTTATAATTGCACCATCAACAAATGATGCTCTAAGCAATGCCGGTAAGAATATCGGCGCCCTGCTAAACTACAAAAATATTTATTTTGTTCCTTTTGGTCAGGATAGCTTCAAGGGGAAGCCTAATTCAATGGTAGCAAATTTCCAGTTAATAAGATACACTCTTGAGGCGGCTCTTGAGGGCAAACAACTTCAACCTGTTGTAATTTCGCCAAAATAGCAACAAAAACCGACAAGAAACCTTGTCGGTTCTCTTTTTTTATAGTGTGCATAATCTCTAATTTATGTAAAAAACTATTTACAAAATATATTTTATATTATATAATTGTATGGAAAAAAGGGAGTAACTCGTACTTTGGGTACGATATCAGGCGTCATTCTCGGCAATAGCCCGCTGATATCTAAAGTTTACGATAGTCGAACGCTGTTCGGCTATTCTAAATTAAGAGTGAGACTTTTACCGCAATTACGGTAGAAGTCTTTTTTATTTGGTGCAGTTATTCTCAAATTTAAAACGAAAGGGATTAAAAATGAAGCATTATCTTGAAAATGTTGAATCCGTTTTTTCTGAAGTACAGTCCTCAGAATCAGGTCTCACTTCCGCAGAGGCTCTCTCTCGCCTTGAAAAGAACGGAAAAAACAAGCTTGCAGAAGCTAAGAAAGACTCAACCCTCAAAAAATTCTTTGACCAGATGAAGGACCCAATGATTATCATCCTTCTTATAGCTGCAGTTATTTCTGCAGTAACTGAGATGATTGAGGCAGGCAAATTTGTTACCCCTACCGATTCAATTATTATCCTTGTTGTTGTTTTGATTAATGCTATTCTTGGCGTTATTCAGGAAAACAAGGCAGAAAAAGCTGTTGAAGCTTTACAGAAAATGGCTGCCGCAACAACAAAAACTCTTCGCGACGGTAAAGTTGAGAGCATCAAGAGTGAAGACCTTGTTGTTGGTGATGTTATTCTTCTTGACGCAGGTGATGCTATCCCTGCAGACTGCCGTATTTTTGAATGCGCAAGTATGAAAATAGAAGAGGCTGCCCTCACTGGTGAATCTGTTCCTGTAACAAAGCTTGTTAACGCTCTTCTCGGCAAAGGCGCAGATGAAGTTCCTCTTGGCGACCGAAAAAACATGGCATACATGGGTTCAACTCTTGTATACGGCCGTGGTAAAGCAGTTGTTGTTGCTACCGGTATGGATACCGAAATGGGTAAAATTGCAACAGCTATTTCTACTGCAGAAGAAAACAAAACTCCTCTTGAAATCAAACTTGAACAGCTTTCAAAGATTCTTACAAAGCTTGTTCTTGCTGTTTGTGTTGTTATTTTTGGCTACAATATTGCAGTTCACTTCCTTTCAGGCAGCGACGCAGAATTCTATCATGTAGCACTTGATTCATTTATTACTGCTATTGCTCTTGCTGTTGCAGCTATCCCTGAAGGCCTTGTTGCCGTTATGACAATCGTGCTTTCAATTGGTGTTACAAATATGTCCAAGAAAAACGCTATCATCCGTAAGATGACTGCTGTTGAAACTCTTGGTTGTACTCAGATTATCTGCTCTGACAAAACAGGTACACTCACACAGAACGTTATGACTGTTGTTGACCACTATGCAGAAGACGAAAAGGTTCTTGCAACTGCTATGGCTCTTTGCACAAACGCTGAGGTTGAAGCAGACGGTAAAAGCACAGGCGAACCTGACGAAGTTGCTCTTATTAACTATGCCGCTACTCTCGGTCTTAATAAGGCTGACCTTGTAGCAGCTAACCCAAGAGCAGGCGAAGTTCCTTTCGACTCAGGCAGAAAGATGATGTCAACAGTTCATAATGTTGACGGTAAGTTCGTTCAGTATACTAAGGGTGCTCCTGACGAAATCCTTAAGAAGTGCACAAAGGCTCTTGTTGGTGGTCAGGTTGTAGATATGACTGACGATATTCTTGCAAAAGCTGCTGAAGAAAACACAAGAATGGGTAACAAAGCTCTTCGTGTATTTGCAGTTGCTTTCAAAGAGTATGCAACAGAACCTGCAACATACGATTCCGCATCCCTTGAATATGATATGATATTCATTGGTCTTACAGGTATGATTGACCCTGTTCGTCCCGAGGTTAAGGATGCTATTGTTGAATGCCGTAGCGCAGGTACCACTCCTATTATGATTACAGGCGACCACATCAACACAGCTAAGGCAATTGCTCGTGAGCTTGGTATTCTCACAGATGACAGCCAGGCTATGATGGGTGCTGATATTGATAAGTACTCTGATGAAGAGTTCGAAAAGATTGTTGAAAACACATTTGTTTATGCTCGTGTTCAGCCTGAGCACAAAACAAGAATTGTTAATGCTTGGAAAAACAAGGGTTACGTTACTGCTATGACCGGCGACGGCGTTAACGACGCACCATCAATTAAGAGCGCTGATATCGGCGTTGGTATGGGTATTACAGGTACAGACGTTACAAAGAACGTTGCCGATATGGTTCTTACAGACGATAACTTTGCAACAATCGTTTCCGCAGTTGGTGAAGGTAGAAGAATTTATGATAACATCCGTAAGGCTATTCAGTTCCTTCTTGGCTCAAACCTTTCAGAAGTTATTTCCATTTTCTTTGCAACAATTATGGGCTTTACAATTCTTAACCCATCTCACCTTCTCTTCATTAACCTTGTAACAGACAGTATTCCTGCTCTTGCACTCGGTCTTGAAAAACCTGAGCAGAACATTATGAAGCGTAAGCCTCGTAACAAGAACGATGGTATTTTCTCAGGCGGTCTTGGCGTTGACTGTGCATATCAGGGTATACTTGTTTCAATCCTTACAGTTACTGCATTCTATATTGGTGAATACCTTGAAACAGGTCATCTCTTATTTAGAAACATTGCAGATTCAAACGAAGGTATGACAATGGCATTCTTCACAATGGCAATGTGCGAAATCTTCCACTCCTTCAATATGCGCTCTCAGAGAGGCTCTGCTGTAGGTATGGTATTCAAGGGCCACCACAACGTAGCTCTCTATGGTGCTATGGTTGGTTCATTCCTTCTTACAACAGCTGTTGTTGAGATAGATTTCCTCTCAAACCTCTTCGGTTTTGCTCACCTTGACGCTAAGGCATACCTTATCTCACTTGGTCTTGCATTCCTCATCATTCCTATCGTTGAGATTATCAAGGCTTTCCAGAGAAAATTTGGTAAACAGCATAACTAAAAACTTAAAGTTTCAAGCCATCTGCACAACAGATGGCTTGTTTTTTATTGTATAATATTGTATTATATACGCGAGGTGTTTTTATGAATAAAAAGAAGAAAATTATAGCTATCGTAAGCATTATTCTTGCACTCGCTATTGGAGTTTCTCTTTGCGTAACACTTATCCTAGGCACAGCACAAGGAGAGTTACCTGAAGATAAGGTTTTTGGCTTTAGAGAGAAGCCTGAAGACGCTATAAGAGTTATGAGTTTTAATGTAAGATGTACAAATGTTGGTATAAGATTCACAAAGGCCCGCACACCTGATGTGGTTGCAACTGTTTTAAAAGGTATGCCGGATTCCATGGGTGTTCAGGAAGCGACTCCTAAATGGATGAAAATTCTTACAGACGAGCTTGGCGATTACTATGCATGGGTTGGTGAAGGACGCGATGGTAACGGCAAGGGTGAATATTCTGCTATCTTCTATTTAAAAGATAAATACAATCTTATCGACAGCGGAACATTTTGGCTTTCAGAAACTCCTGACACACCATCTAAAGCCTGGGATGCGGCTTTCAACAGAATATGCACATGGGCAATCCTAGAAAACAAAGAAACAGGCGAAAAATACATCCATATGAACTCTCACTTTGATCACAAAGGTGAAGAGGCTCGCTCACAGAGTATTAAAATGATTGTGGAAAAATCAAAGGAATATGAGGATATCCCTGCAGTATTCACAGCTGATATGAATGTTCGCGAGGGCTCTGATAACTACAAAGAGATTGCTGAAAACTCCATTTTTAAAGATACTAAATACACCGCTAAAAATGCAGATGTGTATGTTACCTACCACGACAGATATCCTGAAAAAGAAGACGCTAAAGTAATCGACTACTGCTTCGCAAATGAAGGATTTGAAGCAATTAACTATGGTGTTGTTACAGAAAGTCCATCAGAATACTATGTATCTGACCACTTCCCTCTCTATACGGACTTGAAGTTTGTAAAGGCTTTGGATTTTAATTTAAGCATTGGTGATTTTGATGCCTCTATTTCGCTGAAAGACGGCATTGATATCGATATTGATTTCGGAAAAAATAATTAATTATACCATACTATATAAGGAGTGATTATATGACCCCCGCTCTTGCTAATGCTATTGCAAGCATAATTATGTCATTATTTACTTTATTAGGCTCTTTTATCGGATACATTGAAAGCAGACCTAAACCAGTTATAATTCAGCAAGATTTTGAAGAAAAAGCTACGGATAATGTTCGTGTTATGTCCTTTAATATCCGTTGCTTAAATGTTGGCACTGACTCTTGGGAGGACAGAATCGGCATCGTTTCGCAAACTATTCTTAATAGTGAAGCTGATTCAATCGGTGTCCAGGAAGCTACACCCGAATGGATGAAAACGCTTGATACAACTGTTGCAGAAAAATATGCTCATATCGGTGTAGGTCGCGATGATGGCGATAACGAGGGTGAATATTCTGCAATATTCTATCTCAAGGATAAATACGAGCTTGTTGATAGCGGCACCTTCTGGCTTTCTGAAACACCTGAAAAGCCATCAAAAGGTTGGGACGCTGCATGCAACAGAATATGCACCTGGGCTCGTTTAAAAAACAAGGAAACAGGCGAGGAATATGTGCATATGAACTCCCACTTTGACCATGTAGGCATTACAGCAAGAAAAAACAGCGTTCAGCTAATTTTAGATAAAGCTAAAACCTTTGGCGATATACCTGTCGTATTTACTGCCGATATGAATGTTAAAGAAGGTTCGGATAACTACAAGCAATTTACCGAATCAAGTTACTTCTACGATACAAAGTACATTGCACCTGACACAATGGATTATTGTACATATCACGATACAAAGCCAAATTCTCACAAAGATGATATTATTGACTACGTAATGATAAATGACGGGTTTGATGCTATGTCATATAAGGTTGTTACAGCAGGTATTGATGGCAGATTTGTTTCAGACCACTACCCTATATACGCTGATATGATTTTTACAAAGGATTAAGGTGGATAAAATGAAAATAATGTCTTTTAATATCCGATGCTGGAATGTGGGCGATGAGCCATGGAGAGAACGTATAGGTATTGTTTGCCAGACAATTCTTGAAAGCGGCGCAGATTCCATCGGACTACAGGAAGCTACTCCTGAATGGATGGAAGTTCTCAAAGAAAACATAGGCCACAAGTATGATTACGTAGGCATCGGCAGAGATGACGGAGCAAACGAAGGCGAATACTCCCCTGTTTTCTTCCTTAAAGATAAATATGAGGCAGTTGAGCGAGACAACTTCTGGCTTTCAGAAACACCTAATGAGGTTTCGTATGGCTGGGATGCAGCTTGCAGAAGAATTTGTTCATGGGCAAGGCTTCGCGATAAAACTACCGGTAAAGAATATGTACATATAAACACCCATTTTGACCATATCGGTGTTGAAGCTCGTAGAAACAGCGTTGAAATGATTATAAAGCACGCTAAAACTTTTGTTGATATTCCTGTTGTTTTCACAGCGGATATGAATGTTGTTGAGGGTACAGAAAACTACAATCAATTTGTTAACTCAAATTATTTCGATGACACAAAAAAGCTTGCGCCTGACACAATGAGCTTCTGCACATATCATGACACAAAGCCTGAAGAACACAAAGACGATGTTATTGACTATGTAATGATAAACGATGGCTTTGAGGCTAAAAAGTATGTTGTAATGACAGAAGGAATAGACGGCAGATTTGTTTCCGACCACTACCCTATTTACGCTGAGGTAGAAATAAAATAATTGTAAAATAAAAGCACCCGATTATTCAGTACAAACTGGCTAATCGGGTGTTAATTTTTATTTCTTTATTGCATACATTTTTTTGTAAAAGGCGGATGCTTCCTTAACAGGGCCATCAAAGATAATTTTACCATCCTTCATCACTATACCACGCTCGCAGAATTCCTCTGCAACAGCAGTCTGGTGTGTAACAAAAAGAAGTGTTATATTCTCGCTATGAATAAGCTCATTTATCTTCTTCTGACACTTGTTTCTGAAGGCTGCATCACCAACGCTGAGAGCCTCATCTACAATGAGAATTTCAGGCTTGATATTAACATTAATAGCAAAACCAAGCCTTGCTTTCATACCGCTTGAATATGTTCTTACAGGTTGGTCTATGTAATCATTGAGCTCTGAAAATTCAACGATAGTTTCCTCTAAGGCTTTAATTTCGTTGTCTTTCAAGCCAAGGATATGGCCTTTAAGGTAAATGTTCTGTCTACCAGTCATTTCCTGGTCAAAACCGCTTGTAAGCTCTAGAAGAGCACTTACTCTACCGTTTACAGTTATATCACCATTTGTAGGGAATGCAACGCCTGTTATCATTTTAAGAACCGTTGATTTACCTGCGCCATTTTTACCGAAAAGAGCTACGGATTCACCGCGTTCAACCTGAAAGCTTACATTATCAACAGCGTTTTTCTTTTTATATTTTATTTTCTTTATAAAAACGCCTAACAAACGCTTACGAGTGCTTGAATAAAGCTTATATGTTTTGCTTACATTTTCAAATTTAATTACAACATCACTCATACTAAACACCCCTTTACATTAATACATCGGGGATTTCCTTGCGGAGCTTCTTGTGAGCCCAGATTGAAAGGAAAGCCATAACTAAATACCAGCAAACAAAATATAAAAGCCTTTTGGGCTCTTCAAAGAACCATATATGATTTACAAAACAGTTTCTGTAACCGTAGCAAAGGAAGGTTACAGGATTTATCATCATAAGGCTGTAAACCAACTCTGAATCTCTTACATTCTCAATATTCCAAAGAATACCTGAGAGCCAGAAAACCGCTATATTAAAGGATTTTACAAGATTAGAGAAATCCTTACTCATTGCAGATACAAGACCTGCAAAAAGAGCCCACGCGTTAAAGAAAAGGAACATTAAAATTGTATAAATAGGAAGTTGAAGAAGATAAACTGTTGGAGGATAGCCTGCTATCCAGAAAATAAGAACAACAGCAAGAGCTATTATAACATGCACAAAAAGCTTAGAAAGATTTGTGAATGTAGGAATTGTTGTAACAGGATACTTCATTTTTGTAACAAGGTAGCTGTATTTCCTGATACAATCTGTACCGCCTGTTATTGCCTCACTCATAAAAAACCACGGGATAATACCGCAAATAAGCCAAAGTATATATGGATAGCCGTTAACATCTCCGCCTTGACGAAGACCTACAGCGATAGCAAACCAATAAACAAAAATATTAACAATAGGTTTTATTATTGCCCAAGCCCAACCCAATGCTGCACCTGTATAGGTCTTTTTTAAATCGGCAACAGAAAGCTTAAAAACCTGAGGAATATTTTCAAAATGTTCTTTGAAATTAAGCGTTATATTATCAATATAGCTTTTAATTAAGCCTGTTGATTTACTCACGGGTTTTCCCTCCGTAACATTATTTTTCAATCTCTAATGTATCTTCTGTTTCTTTTATTTCAAAGAAAACAGGTTTTTCAAATAACGATCTATTAGGACAATGAAGTGTAAGCCTTAGTTTTCCGTCAAGGCCCTTAAAAATCATACCATGTCCGCCATCATCTTTAAAAAGTGGCTCTAAATGATACCAGTTACCTAAAACAGAATCATTATCTGAAGTTGCTACACATTGAAGATAATTATCGTCAATGCTTGTAGACCATATCATAAGAAGTTTACCTGTTGATGTTTTGTAAAGAAATGGTCCATCTGTTACGTTATGGCAACTCTCGGTTACTTCTCTTTTAATAAACGAACCTGCATCGAAAAGTTCTATTGGCTCGGAAACGGCTTCAGTTAAATCCTCACTGAGCTCTACAACGCATACTGTTCCGTTAAGAATCTGTGTATGTTCATGGCAGAAAACACAATATATTTTGCCGTTTTCTTCGTAAAGCGTTCCATCAAGACACTCCCAACCATCAGGAGTAACAGAGCCTTTTGAATGTGGCAAAAACTCGCCTTCAGGACTATCACTTTTTAAAATATATGTACCTCTGAGACCATCAGGCTTGGTAAAGGTAGCAAGCATATAGTAACTATCTCCAACCTTGTGCACCTCAGGTGCCCAGTTCACCTGACTATTGTAGCCATACTTATCTGAGTCAAAAACTGCTTTAGGCTCAGACCAGTTTTCGAGGTCTGTTCCGATATAAACATCAAAACCGCCTGTTTTACAACCAAAACTCTTTGCTCTTGTGCCGTACATATAATACTTGCCGTTTTCTACGAGAACAAAAGGGTCTCTTATGTTAATTTCTGAATTTTTCATATATTTACTCTTTCCCCATTTTTATATTGAAGAATTGTAACACGCTTCTGGAACTGGCAGACAACCTCATAGTTTATTGTATTTGTGAGGTTTGCAATTTCTTCTGGAGTAATTTCGTTTTCACCGTCTTTACCGAGAATTGTAACTTCATCTCCTACATTAACATCAGAAAGTTCGGTTACATCCACCATAAGCTGGTCCATACAAACTCTGCCTATAACATTTGCAAATTGACCATTTATAATTACTCTGCCTATATTTGAAAGGCTTCTGGAATAGCCATCCGCATAACCAATACAAACAGTAGCAATTCTTGTTCTGCCCTTTGTAAAATACGTATGACCGTAGCTTACGCCACTTCCTTCAGGCACTTCTTTTATATGAGTAATATGGCTCACGACTCTCATTGCAGGCATCAGGTCAACAGAACCATCTTTAACACATTCATCAGGATAAAGCCCGTAAAGAACAATACCCATACGCACCATATCAAACTGTTCATCACAGGTAAGAAGACCTGCACTATTTGACATATGCTTTATAGGAATAGTTATTCCTCGGGTTTCAAGAGCTTTTATAAAATCCTTGAAAACCTGCAGCTGTTTATTTGTTGTTGCCCTATCTTCACAATCTGCACAAGCATAGTGGCTAAAAATGCCTTCGATATATATATTGGGAAGGTCATTTATGCGTTTAACAACCTCAACGCTTTCAGCATTACAGAAGAAGCCTATACGGGACATACCTGTATCCACCGCGATATGAACGCGTGCAATCTTGTTAAGACGCACAGCTGCTTTAGAAAGCTCAACAGCGTCATCGTAGTTGAAAATAGTCTGAGTAAGCTCGTTTTCAATAAGTGTTTCGTAGAGATACGGTGATGTATATGAAAGAACAAGAACAGGTTTTTCAACTCCTGCTTCACGAAGTTCAACAGCCTCCATAAGCTCTGCAATACCAAAATAATCTACTTTATCCTGAATAGCTTTACTGACACCAACTGCACCATGACCATAAGCATCTGCTTTAACTATTGCAAGAGTTAAAACATCTTTCTTTAGTTTGGATTTCAATTGAGAGAGATTGTGCTCTATTGCATCTATAGAAACTTCTGCAAAAGTCCTGTAGTATTCCTTATTTTTCACCGTATATCACCTACCTCAGGGCAAATTTTCACACATATAAATTTATAATACCACATTCTTTATAAATACACAATAGTTGTTACATTTTTGATATATTTAAAATTTATTAATTGTTTTGCTATTGTTAATAAGTTATAATTATGGTATAATTATCTAAATATTGTTTATGAGTAGGTATTAAATGAACTTTTTTGACAAGCTTTATGATTGCATTGCTGGTTTAGGCGCTATGCCAAAAGCTCTTGTAATCGGATTTTTCAGGAAAGCCCTTAACATTCTAAAAGGCATTTTTAAATTTAATAAAGCTTCGTTTTCCTCTGCTAAGATTTTTCTCAGAAGAGCTTTTGTTGTTGTGCTTATTTGCGCTGTTGTTTCAGGTACCTTTTACCTCACAAATGCAAACAGCAACAAGGTTAATGCTATTTGTATAAAAGTTGGCGATAAAACAATTGGCTACACAAACAGCCAGACCGAAGCAGATGTTGCAAAAGCTTATGCTTTAAAGGTTTTAGGCTCTAAGGATTTTGAGCAGATAAATGAATCCGAAGCAAAGGTGCAAGCCCATAAGCTTAAAACTGCAACTGCTATAAGCGACCTCATAATAAAAGAGCTCGGCGAAGGTCTTATCCCCGTTTATGAGATTTATATTGATGACGAGTTTATTGGTGCTGTAACAGACCCACAGAAAGCAAGAGAAAGTATTGATAATGTTTATCTTCTCGCAAGTAAGCTATACCCTAATTCAACTGTTTCTTTTTCTCAGAGTGTAAGGCTTGTACAGTCATACTACGCTCAGGATAGCCAAAAAATTCTTTCTATATCCGAGCTTCAGGCTGTGCTTAACAACAAAATAAAAATTCTTTATGCTCAGTGTGAAAAGGCGTATTCCGATACTGCGTTTGAAACTGTTGAAGTGCAGACAAACAAGCTCTTCATGGGAGACAGCCGTGTAAGGCGAGCAGGCGCAAATGGTAAAGAGTACAACATAAACCTTGTTACTTACATTGATAACCAGAAAGTTTTTTCTGAAGAGCTTATGAGCTTCGCTATCACTCCCCCTGTTTCACAGATTGTTGAAAGAGGCATCAGATCAAACAGCCTTTCAATGGGCTCATATACTGTTATTCAGACAACAGGTATGTTCTGTTGGCCTGTTGTTGATTTATACACCGTAACATCGCCATTCGGCAACAGAAGCCTTGGTTACCACAGAGGTATTGATATTTCAGGCGCAAATGCTTCAGGCAAGCTTGTTGTTGCAGGTGCATCAGGCACAATCACAGAAGCCGGTTGGAACACAGGCGGCTACGGCAACTACGTTGTAATAAGCCACGGCAATGGCGTAGAAACACTTTACGCTCATATGCTTGACAACTCAATTATGGTAAGCGCAGGCGACGTTGTACAAAAAGGACAGACCATAGGCAGAGTTGGTAACACCGGCTACTCTTTTGGTGCACACCTTCACTTTGAAGTAAGGGTAAACGGTAACAGATTAGACCCTGCTCCGTTTTTAGGTTTACAATAATGAATATTACTGTTATTTGCTTAGGTAAGCTCAAAGAGAAATATCTCAGAGATGCTATTGATGAATATTCAAAAAGACTTTCTTTATATGGAAAATTGGATATAATTGAGCTTAACCCTGTAAGACTTTCAGATAATCCATCGCAAACAGAAATTAACAATGCTCTTGAAAAAGAAGCGGAAGATATAAAAAAGAAAATCCCCAACAACAGTTACACCTTTGCCCTTTGTATTGAAGGCAAAGAAAAATCAAGCGAGGATTTTGCTAAAGCTATTAAAAATGCTGCTGTAGGCGGTAAAAGTAACCTTGTTTTTATAATCGGCAGTTCATACGGGCTTTCTCCCGAAATAAAATCGCTTGCTGATAACAAGCTTTCTTTTTCTCCGATGACATTTCCCCACCAGCTTATGAGAGTTATGCTCCTTGAACAGATTTACAGAGCATTCCAGATAAATAACAACGGAAAATATCACAAATGAGGTAATACTATGGCAATGTGCGATATGTGTGAAAACTACCGCTACGACGAAGATTTAGAAGAATATTTTTGCGATATTGAGTTAGATGAGGATGAATATTTAAAATTTCTTACCTCTTCTAACGATGCCTGCCCATATTTCAGAGCAGACGATGAATATAGAATTGTAAGAAAACAGAATTAAAATTCCATTATAAATAACAGAAAGCAGTAATCAGTTTTTGCTGATTACTGCTTTTTTCATTATGTAGTGATAAAAAACCACAGACAATACTGTTGCGACAGTCCATCCAATAGGCCAGGATACCCATATTCCTATATAACCTATAAAAGGAGAAAGAATATAGGATAGAACCACTCTCAGTATAAGGTCGGTGAATGTGGCAACCATAAAAAGATTCATTCTACCCATTCCCCTTAAAATACCATCGCCGACAAGCTTTATACCTATAAAGCAATAAAACAAGGAAACAACCTTTAAAAACTCTGCGCCCGCTTTAATTGCATCAACACTCTTTTCTCCTTCCATAAAAAGAGAAAGAAGTTCTTTGCTAAAGCCGAAATATGCTACTGCAAAAATGCAACCTGTTGCTATCGCCATTAAAGAGCTGTATTTCATACCCTCTTTTATTCGGTTGAATTTGGCTGCGCCTACATTTTGCGCGGTAAAGCTTGAAACGCCGTTACCGAAAGTATAGAGAGCATTTATAGTAAATGTATTAAGCTTCATCGCTGCAGAAAAGCCTGCAATCACTGAAGAGCCATAGCTATTTATAAGCCTTTGTATAAAAACATTTCCCACAGAAACAAAGCTTTGCTGACATATACTCGGAATTGATATACTACATATTTTTTTGAATATATCAAACGAAAACAGTTCTGGTTTGTTTTCTGTTTTTAAGCTCTTAATCCTTTTTAAGAGCGTTAATACCGAAAGGACACCTGCTGTACCCTGAGCTATAAAAGTAGCCCACGCAACGCCTGTAACGCCCATACGGAGGTAAACAACCGCCACATAATCCAGAACAACATTAAAAACAGATGAAAATATCAGGAAATATAGAGGTGTTTTAGAATCACCAAGTGAAGTAAAAATACCATTGGCTATATTATAAATAAATAAAAATACAAATCCGCCTATGTATATTGCCATATAGGCAACTGCGCCTTCAAAAATATTCTCAGGTGTGTTAATCATTCGCATAAGCACAGGAGTCAATATTACTCCGACCAAAGTTAAAATCCCGCTTAATATACCACCTGAAATCAAAGAAGTGAAAATTGCAGTTTTAACCTTACTGTAATTTTTAGCGCCAAAATACTGGGAGATAACAACACTGCAACCGATATTACATCCAAAAGCTATTGCATAAAAAACGTTTGTTACGGGATAAGAAGCACCTATAGCCGCTAAAGCGTCTTCCCCTGCAAAACGTCCTGCAATAAGGCTATCTGCAATATTATAAAACTGCTGAAAAATAACACTTATAAAAAGGGGCAAAGTAAACCTTAAAAGAACTTTTCCGCTTTTTCCTTCCGTTAAATCCTGAACCATTTATACTCATATCTTTCTTTAAAAATCAATATATTTATTATAGTCATTTTAAATAAAATGTAAAGAAGGTTGAGGAATTTTGCAAGGTTTTTTGAATGCTGTCAATGGTGTTGTCTGGGGCACACCAATGCTTATATTTTTTATATTTACAGGATTACATTTTAGTTTTAAAAGCCGTTTCTATCAGATAAAAAACTCACCAAAATCCTTTAAAATATTTCTTAATTCAATTTTCGGTAAAACAGAAGGCAAAGGTATTTCGCAATTCTCTACCTTTTGCTCCGTTCTTGGCGCTTGCATAGGAACAGGAAATATTGTGGGTGTTGCAACAGCTATTTACTCAGGTGGCGCAGGTACAGTTTTCTGGATGGTTGTTTCTGCTTTTCTTTCAATGATGACGGCATATGCAGAAAACTATCTTGGAGCAAGCTACAGTAAAAGATACGACTTTGTGAAAAACGCTTCTGGAGCATTACTTTACATTGGAAACGGCCTCAACATGAAGGGCTTGGCAAAAATTTATGCATTTCTTTGCCTGATGTCCGTTTTTGGTATGGGTAACATGACCCAAAGTAATTCATTAGCAGATGCAATGAATGTAACATTTAATGTATCCCCTGTTATAACATCTGTTTTAATAGCTATCCTTTCATTTTTCATTATAAAAGGTGGCATAAAAAGGATATCCACTTTACAGACGGTTTTAGTACCAGTGGCTACGCTTTTTTATTTAGTTATAAGCGCGGCTGTTCTTATAAAATTCAGAAGCAATATTATACCTTGTATACGCCTTGTTTTTACAGAGGCTTTTTCTTTGAAAGCATTAGGTGGATTTGGTATGTACAAGGCTATGCGGTATGGTATTGCCAGAGGCGTTTTCTCCAACGAAGCAGGTTTAGGGTCATCTACCTTTTTACACGCTCAATCACACAATCTTAATGGTAATATTCAAGGAATATCAGCTATGGCGGAGGTTTTCATTGACACGATATTTATGTGCACAATAACAGCCCTTGTTATTTTAGTCAGCACACCATATGAGGATACCTCTTTATATGGTGCCGGACTATCCTCCCTTGCGTACAACTCAATAGGCTCAATCGGAAAAATTGGAGTTGGAATTTTAACTGCTGTTTTCTCATTTTTATCATTAATCAGCTGTTCTTTTTACGGCGAAAGTGCATTTAATTATCTTTTCAAAGGGAAATATCCTAAAGCTTACATTATTATCTATGTTATTCTTGTTTTTGTAGGTGGTTCTAATTCACCTGAAGCAGTATGGAGTATAGCGGATGTTTTCAATGGTTTAATGGCAATACCCAACCTTTTTGCAATAAATTGTCTTAGTAAAGAAGTCGCATATGAGTAACGCTAATTCTCACGAACATAGTAGCTGTCAGGTACCTTACCTACAATTATCGTTTCAACAAGAACAATGGTCTCATCAACGCTTTCGTTTAAATGACAAAGGCCCATATACGCATGGGCAGACGCCTTCACGTTAAGATAAATTGTATGACGCGTCTGGTTAATTCCTGCACTTTCGAATTTTGATTCAACATCTGTTACAGAGAAGCCATAAATAGTAGCAGGAACCTCAATACAAGCGCCTCGTCCGTTAAAGAAAGCACCACCGATAAGAGAACCTATAGGTACAGGGACAATTGTTTCTGTAAAGTTTCCTAATTTATCGGAACATCCGTCCGATATATCGGTTTTATATCCGTTTATACATGTGCTATTCAGTGTAATTGCACCTATTGTACCGTCAGGATTTTTTTCTATATTCACCATATCTCCATACTTAACACCTATCTCGTCAACCATTTCGTTTACTGTGCCGTCAAGAACATTTGAAAGAGTGTTTTTCAAAGCGTTTCCGCCAACGGTCTGTATAACAGGCCTCATTTTAATATCACATAAAACTGAAATTATACAGAAAACAAGAAAAATTGCAACAACTCTGAATACAATGGTTTGCTTTTGATTTTTGCTTATAAATCTTTTTGCTTTAAGAGAATTCACTCTTCTTAAATGAGGTTTAAAATACATCCGCACCATATAGCATCACCCATATATTATATGATCAGATCATCTTATTGATAATATAAAAATATGGTCGAAGTCTTTTGGACTTCGACCATATATGTTTATTTAAGATTATTTTTTAATAACCAAACCTGCTTCGTATGCACTGAAGCTACCATCCACAGCTCTTACTGTATATCTATAGTAGCCTGATCCGCTAACTGCAGTATCAACATAGCTTGTGCCTGTAACTGTTGTTACATATACCCAAGACTGACCTGCTGCGCGGCGATATACTCTGTAAGAATCTGCGCCATTAACTGCATTCCAGTTAACCTTAACACCGTTTGATGTATTAGCAATACCTGTTAAGTGAGGTGCTGCAACATACTTTGTAACAAGGCCTGATTCATATGCACTGTAGTAGCCATCAATAGCTCTTACTGTGTATCTGTAGTAGTTACCTGAATTTGCCTTAATAGCTGTATCAACGTAGCTTGTGCCTTTTACTGTTGCGATGCACTTCCATGTTTCGCCTGCGCCGCGACGATAAACCTTGTATGATTTAGCGTTGCTTACAGCATTCCATGTAACCTTAACGCCGTTTGCTACATTAGCAATTGAAGTTAAGTGAGGTGTTGCAACTCTCTTAATATAGATACCATTTTCAAATCCGCTGAAGCCTGCATCATTTGTTGCACGAACTGTATATCTCCAATATTCGCCAGTTGTTGCAGTCTTATCAACATATGTGCAATCTTCTACAGTTGCAAGATATGTCCAAGACTTAGCGCCCGCTGAACGACGATATACTCTGTAGCCCTTTGCGCCTTCAACTTCCTTCCAAGTAAGAACGAGACCTTCGTTTCTATTTACAAGGAGAAGAAGCTTTGGAGTTGCAGGAACCTTAACTGTTGTATCTGTGCCTGTTGAGCCACCTGTTGAACCTTCTGGAGTAATAACCGTGCCACCTGGTGTTGTTGGTTTCTGTGTACCATCTGATGAGCCACAAGCACCGCATACACCATTTTCATACTTATGACCAGTTGCAGGAAGGTCTGTTGTTTCGCCTACAAACTGATTACATACTGCACATCTGTAGCCTTCTTTACCATCCTCTGTGCAAGTTGGGTTAACCTTAACTGGAGTTGAGTATAATACGTGCTCGCCTTTAGTGTTTTCAACATACGAATCATTGCAGTTTGCACATACATGCACGATCTTACCATCTTCAAGGCAAGTTGCCTTTTTGATTTCTGTTGCAATGTAGTTATGACCAATTGCTGAAATTACTTCTGTGTAAGATTCGGAACAATCTTTATTTGTACATTTGAATACGATTTCACCATCGTCTTCGCATGTAGCAGGAGTTGTAATTGTACCTGCATCATAGCTATGACCAAGAGCAGGAATCTCTTTATCAACATAATGATAGCAACCGGTATTCTTACAGCTTATTCTCAAAACACCTGTTTCTTCACAAGTTGCAGGAATAAGTACTTCACCATCATCCATTGCGTGCTTTGTTGCAGGAATAACATCGGTTTTTGTTTCCTCGCAACCTACTCTTGTACATGTATATGTTACAACGCCGTCTTCATCACATGTAGCAGGTGTTGTTACAACACCTTCATCGAAGCTGTGACCGAGCGCAGGAATTGCTTCTGAACCATATGAGTATCCGCATGCTGAACAAGAAAGTTCTTTTGAACCATCAACAAGACATGTTGGAGCTAAAGTTTCAGCCCATTTTTTTGTACCTACATGCTCAATCTCTGTATCAATACCGCGGAAATCAGCATAAGCAATAGCAGTTGAATCGCAGTCGCCTTTAATAATAAGGCTATCAGAACAATTATTGAATGCATTCGCTGCAATTGATGTTACACTTCTTGGAACAATAATCTTTGTAAGACCATCGCATCCGATAAATGCATCCTCTGCAATTATTTCTGTTCCTGTCCAAACTTCCACTTCGCCTGTCTTGCCTGCTGGGCAAAGAATAAGTGTGTTAAGAGCTATATCATAAAGAATGCCATCAATATCTGCATAATTATCATTCTTTGCATCAACATCAATTACCGCAAGATTTTCACAATTTGTGAAAGCACCTTTTTCGATAACTCCAACATCTGCAGGAATGTAAATAGAAGCTATAGCTGTACCATCAAATGCAGAATCATTAATAGCCTTAAGGCTTTTAGGGAGTGCTACATTTTCGAGGGATGAACAACCTTTGAAAGCATTTTTATTAATTGTCTCTACGCCTTCAGCTATATCAATAGTTGAAAGAGCCTCGCAACCCATAAACATACCTTCACTGAACTCTTTAACAGCACTTGCTATTTCAACTGTGTTAAGAGCTACACAACCATTGAATGCATATTCGCTTATAGATTTAGCATTATGTCCAATATATGCACTTGTTGCTGAAGCACAATTACTGAATGCGTATGCACCAATTTCATTAACACTATCAGGAACAGTGATTGTCTGAAGCTTTGAACAATTATAAAACGCATGCTCACCAATAACTTCTACACTATCGGGAAGATTGATTGTTGTAAGTGCTGAACAACCTTCAAACATACCATAGCCTATTGATCTAACACCATTAGGAACGGTAACTGTCTCAAGCGCTGCACAACCTTTAAAAACATTTTTACCAATGTTTTTAAGAACCATACTCAATGTAGCCTTCTGAAGAGCTGAGCAACCATAGAAAGCATAATCACCAATAGTTTCAATACCGTATGGTAAAACGATTTCTGTAAGAGAAGTACATCCATTAAATGCATACGCACCAATTTCATTAAGTGATGATACGCCACCACGAAGATCTACTGTTGCTAATTTATCGCATCCATAAAATGCATATTCAGGAATGAGAAATGCGCCACAATCTTCATTTTCAGATCTAGGTTTAACAACAACCTTAACTAAATCCTCAGAAAAATCAGCCCACGAAACATTACCAGTATCGTTGTAAATGTAGAGAACTCCATCATCATAGAATTCCCAAGCCACAACTCTCATTGCTGGATCTTCGTTATCCGCTGAATCTGGAGTGTAACCTGATTGTACAACATTTGCTGCAAATGACACAACTGAGAGACAAGAAAGACTGCTCAAAATAATCATAGCAGCGAGAAGGATCGATAAAACTTTTGATCTCTTCACGAAAAAACACCCTTTCGAAATGAACTTGACGAAATGAAAATTTCATCTAGACAGTATTATACTTATAGCCATAATACTACAGAGTTTATTTTAGTATAAATATGCCATTTTGTCAACGAAAAAAGCCACAAAAAAAACCAAAAAAATTATAAAAAATGCCCAAGCGCTCTCGCCCGGGCATTCATATAAAATTTTATTCTTATTTCGAGGAATATCCAAGTTCAAAAGCTTTAAGATTAAGCTCAAGAAATTTTGCCGGAACACAGGATTTAACAGCGTCAAGCCAGATATCTTTATCAATATCGGTGTTCTTAGCCATAGCACCTATAAGCACAACGTTAACAGCCTTAGCAGAGCCTGCCTCAACTGCAAGAGGAAGAGCATCAAGCTCCTGAACTGCTGCACCGGCAGCTCTTACAGAATCAAGCACCGCATCAGGATATGCTTTATCACCGATAACAACTGACATCGGGTCAATTTTCTGAGTGTTAACAATAACCTTACCATCAGGCTTAAGGCAAGAAAGCCATCTTGCCGCCTCTAGCTGTTCGAAAGCAAGGATAAGGTCTGCCTCACCCTCACCTATCACAGGAGAATAAACCTTTTCACCGTACTTAACATAAGTAACAACAGAACCACCGCGCTGGCTCATTCCGTGCACCTCTGAAACCTTTACATCATAGCCCTTTGAAAGAAGAGCACTACCTAAAATTCGGCTTGCAAGGAGTGTTCCCTGACCGCCTACACCAACTATCATTATAGCTTTATTCATATTGAACTCTCCTTCCTTATTCTATAGCACCGAATTTGCAAAGCTGTGAACAAACATTACAACCAAGACACTGTGTAAAGTCAATTTCTGCCTTACCATCCTTCATACTGATTGCAGGACAACCAATCTTCATACACATTTTACAGGA
>JAZLDN010000034.1:0-12988 GCA_045614765.1 Acutalibacteraceae bacterium | reverse complement strand
AACCTTCAGGTGTTTATGTTGATTGCACCGCAGGGGGTGGCGGTCATTCCGCTGAAATACTCAAACACCTTAACGAAAACGGACGAATGGTTCTTATTGATCAGGACCCTGATGCAATAAAAACTGTTACGAAACGTCTTAAGGGTGATGAAAGAGTAACAATTGTTCATAATAATTTCTGTAACTTCGCTGATATTCTTCAAAGTATCGGCGTTGAATCCGTCGATGGAATAGTTGCTGATTTAGGCGTAAGCAGCCATCAGCTTGATACGGCTGAAAGAGGATTTTCATTTCACAATGATGCTCCTCTTGATATGAGAATGAGCCAGAGCGGAAAAAGTGCCAAAGATGTTGTGAACACTTATTCAAAAAACGAATTATATAATGTAATATCTCGCTACGGAGAAGAAAAATTCTCTGATAGAGTAGCAAATGCAATTGTTACTGCAAGGGACAAGCAGCCTATAGAAACAACGCTTCAGCTTGCAGAAATAGTTTCAAACGCAATTCCTGCCAAGTTCAGGCGTAATGGGCATCCCGCAAGAAAAACCTTTCAGGCAATAAGAATTGAGGTTAATGGCGAGCTTGATGTATTAAAAAATACTTTGCCTGTAATGTTCAGTAAATTGAATGTTGGTGGTGTGATGTCTATAATCACATTCCACTCTCTTGAGGATAGAATTGTTAAAGACTATTTCAGAACATTAAAAGCCGGTTGTACATGCCCTAAGGATTTTCCTGTTTGTGTTTGTGGTAACTCACCCAAAGCAGTTGTTAAATCCGGTGGTGTAAAAGCATCTGGTAAGGAGTTAGATGAAAATAACAGAAGCCGCAGTGCTAAATTAAGAACTGCGACTAAGCTATAATATTTTATAAAATCTATAAGGAGGTAAATATGGCGTACAGAGGCTCTGAAGCTTATGATTTTTCACTTTTTGAACCGCAGATAATTGAACAACCTAAAAAGCAGCAGCCTCGCACTGCAAAGCCTGCAGGTACTGCTGTAAAACCTCAGAAAAAAGCGCCTGCACGTAGTAAGCAGGTTGTTAAGAAAACTGTTGCGGTAAAAGATAATGCTATAAGCATATTGGATAATTATCAGGTAGAGGTTGAGCGCTCAGCTCAGCAGGCGAGTGTGCCTGTATCTGTAAAAAAGGCTCTTTGCTTTGTTGCAGTATGTGTAAGCCTTGTTGTAACTCTTCTTGTTATGAACACAAGGTGCGATACCCTTATGAATGAAATTGCTACTGTTGAAAGTCAGATAGAAATTGCTAAGGGTGAAAACGTAAGATTGAATGCAGAATTAAGCAGTATAATCTCAACCGATAAGATAGAAAACTATGCAGAGAATGTTCTCGGTATGGTTAAGGCCGAAAATTATCAAATAAGCTATATCGATTTATCTGAAGGTGATGAAATTCTTCTTTCAGGCGATAAAACTGTTAGTGGTGAGTCTGAACTTTCGGGTAAAATAAAAGAGCTGTTTGCATATATTTTCTGAGGCAATAATAAATTATATGAGAGTTGAGAAATGCTCGACTCTCTTTTTTGCATAATTCGGGGTATTTTTTACCTGTTAAAAAACTCGTTTTTAAGGGGTGCCATATGTCAAAAGTTAACGCAAATCTGAAAAAAAGATGCATAAGCGCAATAGCTGTTATACTTGTTTTTGGCTTCGGTATTGATATATTAAGACTTTTCTATTTCCAGGTTTTAAAATCTGATGAATATAGGGTAAAAGCAGAGGCTCAACAGCTTAGCGATACTTTGATTACAGCAGATCGCGGAGTTATATATGATGCAAGTATGAATGTTCTTGCAGAAAGTGCTGCAGCATGGCTTGTTTATATTAACCCATCTGAAATAGAAGACGATGCTCAGGCTGATTTTATTGCTAAAGGTCTTGCTGAGATTTTTGGCGATGTAAAGCCTGAAACAATAGCAAACAAAATCTCCAACCGCAAATATAGCTATGTAAAAATAAAAGATAAGGTAGCGTATAACAAAAAAAGCAAGGTATCTGCTTTTATAAAGGATAACGAACTTCACGAAATAATCGGTATAGACCCTGATACAAAACGATATTATCCTTTCGGTAACTTCGCTTCAACTGTTATTGGTATGACAAATAGCGATAACAATGGCAGAGCCGGTCTTGAGCTTAAATATAACGATACTCTTACAGGTGTTCCAGGTAGAATAATTACCGCTCGTGATGCGAATAGCAGACTTATGCAGTCTAACTACGAAACCAAGTACGATGCAGAGCAGGGAACAAGCCTTGTTCTTACTATTGATAAGTCGGTTCAGTACTATCTTGAAAAAGGTCTTTCTCAGGCAGTTAAGGACAACGATGCATTATCTGCTTACGGCATTGTAATGGACGTTAATACAGGTGCTATTCTTGCTATGGCAACAATGCCTGACTATAACCTTAACGAGCCATCAGTGCTTACAAATCCTGATGTTCTTGCAGAGCTTGAAAAAATAACAGACGAAGACGAATATGATGTTGCGTACAATAATGCAGTATTTCTCTCATGGCGAAACAAAGCAATAAGTGATACATATGAGCCCGGTTCTGTTTTTAAGCTTTTTACAGGAGCTGCTGGAATTGAAGAAGGTGTTGTTAACCTTAATTCTACATATAATTGTGTAGGTGCAATTCAGGTTGCGGATAACAGAATCCGTTGCCACAAGCACGAAGGACACGGAACTCAGGATTTAACAAAAGGTCTTATGAATTCCTGTAACCCATTTTTCATTACAATCGGTCAGGAGTTAGGAACAGAAAAATTCTACAAATATTTTGAAGCCTTTGGCTTTACACAGAAAACAAATATAGACCTTCCTGCGGAAGCTCAGCCGGTGGCAGATGTTACATATCACTCTAAAGAAAATATGGGTATATCCCAGCTTTCATCAAGCGCTTTCGGTCAGACCTTCCAGGTAAGTGCAATCCAGATGATAACCGCAGTTTCTGCAATTGCAAACGGCGGTAAGCTTATGGAGCCTCACGTTGTTGCAAAGAAGCTTGACCAGGCGGGTAACACAGTTTACGAAACAACACCTGAAGTTCGTCGACAGGTAATATCTGAAAGCACAAGTAAAAAGGTGCTTTCTATGATGGAACAGGTTGTTGCTGACGGTACAGGTAGAAATGCATATATTCCGGGTTATCGCGTTGCAGGTAAAACAGGTACATCTGAAAAGTTGACTGTTGACGGCGAATATATTGCGTCATTTGTAGGTTGTGCGCCTGCAGATGACCCTCAGATAGCAGTTCTTATAATCATAGATGAGCCTCAGGGCGCAGTTCATGGCGGTGGTGCAATTGCCGCACCTGTAGCCGGAGCTGTTATAGAACAGACTCTTGAATATATGAATGTTGAGCCTGTTTACACACCTGAAGAGCTTTCAAAGCTTAATGCAGTTACTCCTGATGTAAGCGGATTAACTGTAGGCGGCGCAAAAACAACTCTTGAAAAGCAGAATTTCACAGCCCGCATAGTAGGTAATGGCGACAAGGTTATTTCTCAGTATCCTGTAGGCGGTCAGAGCATACCAATGAATGGTGTTGTGGTGCTTTATACTGAAACAGATAATACTGAAACCTCATCCTCAGTTCCTAATCTTTTAGGCTTGAGCATAAGTGAAGCAAATCAGAGAGCAGTAAATTCTGGTTATAATATAAGAATTTCAGGTGCTTCTCTTGATAGCGAGGTCGTTTCCTATAGACAAAGTGTTGAAGAGGGTACAGAAGCTTCTCTTGGTTCAACTATAACCGTTTATTTCAAAACAACAACAGGCGTTCAGGACGATTGATACATAAGAGGTGTAAATATGCTTTTATCAGAACTTTTAAAGGGATTAAATATACTATCAGAATACGAAGACAGAGATATTTCTGATGTTACAGATAAAACTAACAAAATAAGCGAGGGCTGTGCCTTTGTTTGTGTTGTTGGCGCTCGTTTTGATGGCCACTCTTTTGCTGAAGAGGCTTTGAGAAACGGAGCGAAAGCGGTAATTGTATCAAGAGATTTAGGCCTTAAAGAGCAGATTCTCGTTGAGAATCCTCGCGAGGCTTATGCAATAATGTGCAGAAATCTTTCAGGTAACGCAGTCGGAAAGCTTACAGTTATCGGTATAACTGGTACAAATGGTAAAACCACAACTGCTTTTGTTGTTAAAGATATTCTTAAAGCAATGGGTATAGAAAGTGGTCTTATCGGTACAGTTAAAAATATGGTAGGCGAAAAGGAATTTCATACAGAGCTTACAACTCCTGACCCATATGATATGCACAACCTTTTCAAAATGATGGTTGATGACAATATAAAATATTGTGTTATGGAAACATCCTCTCAGGCGTTTCATCAGATGCGCCTTGCGGGCATACATTTCCATACAGGCGTATTCACAAATCTTACTCAGGACCACCTTGATTACCATGGCACAATAGAAGAATATAAGGCTTGTAAAAAGGTGCTTTTCTTTAATTGTGATAATGCAGTCGTTAACGCAGACGACGAAGCAAGTGCTTATATGGTTGAAGGCGTACCTTGCGATGTTAAAACATATGCATTAAATAACAATGCGGACTTTAAAGCAGATAATGCAGAGCTTTTCTCCGACAGAGTTCAGTATGACCTTTCTGGTGAAAAGGTTGTTTTCGGTATTCCTGGTGATTTTTCTGTTTATAATTCCTTGTGCGCAATAGGTGCTGTCTGCTCTCTCGGCTTTGATTTATCAGATGTTATTTCTGCAATAAGCAAGGCTAACTCCGTAAAAGGCAGACTTGAGTTATTAAAAACAAATACACCATATGGCGTAATTATAGACTATGCTCATAGCCCTGACGGACTTGAAAAAGCAATTAAGGCTGTTCGTGGCTTTACAAAGGGCAGGGTTATAACTCTTTTTGGTTGCGGTGGCGACAGAGATAAAACAAAACGCCCTAAAATGGGTAGGGTAGCAACAGATTTATCTGATATTGTTGTAGTTACTACCGATAACCCAAGAACAGAAGATCCTGAAGTAATTATTAAAGAAATTCTTATAGGTACTGTAGGCTCGAAAGCAGAGGTTAAAACAGTAACCGACAGAACAGAAGCAATAAAATATGCTCTTTCAATTGCAAAAGAGAACGATACTGTTCTTCTTGCAGGTAAAGGCCATGAAACATATCAGGTAATTGGTAAAGAACGTGTTCACTATGATGAACGCGAGGTTGTGGCAGAGCTTCTTGGAATCTGAAATCACAGTGGGTGATGTGTATGAAGAAACTTTCAATTAAATCAATAGCAGAGTTTTGCAACGGACAATGCAGAATTGACGGATATATCAATAAAATATCAACAGATAGCCGCGATATTGATGAAAACACATTGTTTGTTGCTCTTATAGGTGAACGCTTTGATGCACATGATTTTATTCCTGATGTGCTTTCTAAAGGTGCAAAGGCAGTTGTGTGCAGTAAAAAAGTGTGCGATGATGAAAGACTCATTCTTGTGGAAGACACAGGTGAGGCTCTTCTTCGTATTGCTCACGGGTATAGAAAAACATTTAACATACCATTTGTTGCTCTTACAGGAAGTGTAGGTAAAACAACAACAAAGGGTATGGTGTATGCGGTAGTTAAGCAAAAATTCAATACACTTCGCACCGCAGGTAATCTTAATAACGAAATTGGTGTGCCAAAAACACTTTTCTGCCTTGAGGAAGACCACCAGGCGGCAGTTATTGAAATGGGTATGAATCATTTTGGTGAAATTTCTCGTCTTTCAAAAACAGCCGAACCTGATATTGCGTGTATAACAAATGTTGGTACAGCGCATATTGAAAATTTAGGCTCTCGCGAAGGCATCCTTAAGGCAAAAACAGAAATCCTTGATGGTATGAAAAAAGGCTCACCGCTTATAATAAATGGTGATAATGAGTTGCTTTCTCAGTACGAAAATGAAGATTATAAAATAATCCGTTTTGGTATTGATGGCGAGAATCTACACATGAAAGCAACTGATATAAAACCTGATTCGCAGGGTAGTACGTTTGTTGCTCATTACAATAGCGAAAAAACAGATGTTTATGTGCCTGCAGTAGGTATTCATAATGTTTATAATGCTCTTTGCGCAATGTGCGTTGGTTTGGAGCTTGGCTATACACTTAAGGAAGCTGCTGAGGGTGTGAAATATTTCGAGGCAGAGGGTATGCGCCAGAAAATCACAGAATTCAAGGGCATGACCTTTATAGAAGATTGTTATAACGCAAATCTTGATAGCATGTGTGCTTCCCTTGAAACATTAAAAACCTTGAAAAAAACGCGTAGTATAGCCGTTCTTGGCGATATGCTTGAGCTTGGTGAGTTCAGTGCTAAGGCCCATTCTCAGGTTGGCGAAAAGGCATATGATACAGGTTGCGATATAGTGCTCACATATGGTGAGGATGCAGTGAATATTGCAAACGCTTTTATCAATGCAGGTGGCAAAGCGGAAGCGTATAAAGATAAAGCAGAGCTTACCGCTTACCTTATGGGTATACTTAAAGAAAATGATACCATTCTGTTTAAAGGAAGCAGAGGTATGAAAATGGAAGAAATCTTTAATTATATCTATGAAAATATGGACTAAAACTTGTTTTCTTTTCTAGTTTAAGGTAAAATAGGGATAGAAAATAAGATACATAAGGAGAACGTGAAATGAACATTATTGTTGCTTGTATAGTTGCTGCAGTTATTGCTTTTGCAATTTCTTTCGGCTTAGGCTATGTGGTAATACCTTTCCTTCATAAACTTAAATTCGGTCAGACTATTCTTGATATAGGTCCCAAGTGGCACAAGAATAAGCAGGGCACACCAACAATGGGTGGTATTCTCTTTGTTATAGGTACTGTAGTAGCCTTTGTTGCAGTAGTTCTTGTTGATAAAATAATGGGTGGCGATATTGTTGCTTCCGTTTCCGGCGGCGCTCAGAGCGAAATATTGAACAATGTTGTTTCTGCTCAGGCGGCATCTAATAAAATCAAAGTCTGGAGCGGTCTTGTAATGGCTCTCGGCTTTGCGTTTATAGGTTTCCTTGATGACTACATAAAGGTTGTGAAAAAACGCAATCTTGGTCTTACCATAAAGCAGAAAACAGTGCTTCAGGTTATTCTGATGGTAGGTTATTTGCTTACTCTCTTTATAAATGACCCAACAGGTGCAATGTTTATTCCTTTCGTTGGTATGGTAGAAACAAAGTTCTTCTTCTGGGTTCTTGGCTTTGCAGTGATTTATGCAACTACTAACGCAGTTAATTTTACCGATGGTGTTGACGGCCTTTGTGGCTCGGTTACTCTTACAGCAGCCCTTAGCTTTATCGCGATAGCAGGTCTTCGTAACTGCCTCGGTATAAGCCTTATGTCAGCTGCTCTCGCAGGTGGTCTTGTTGGTTATCTTATTTGGAACTGGCATCCTGCAAAGGTTATGATGGGCGACTTAGGCTCAATGTTCTTAGGCGGTCTTGTTGTGGCTTTCAGCTACGCAGTTGATTGCCCGATAATCATTCTTCTTACAGGTATCATTTACGTAATTGAGTTTGCATCAGATATTATTCAGATTGGTTACTTCAAGCTTACTCATGGTAAACGAATTTTCAAAATGGCTCCTATCCACCATCACTTCGAGATGTGTGGTTGGAAAGAGGTTAAGATTGTTAAAATCTTCAGTCTTATAAATCTTATTGGTGGCGCTATAGCTGTGCTTCTTGTGCATTTTGGTGCACCACAGTAAAAATTAAACTATTTTCAGGAAAGGTGTTGTAGTCTTATGCCAAAGAAACATATGGCAAAGGATATTTTTATAAAAAACGGTATGGATGTTCCGTTCTTTATAATAATGCTTGTTGTATTGGCAGTAGGCCTTGTAATGCTCCTTTCCGCAAGTTATATTTATTCATTCCACTTGTCTCCGAATGGTGATAGCCTTTATTATTTCAAAAGGCAGACTGGTATTGCAGTTATGGGTGTTATCCTTATGTGGATTGCTTCCCATCTCAATTATAAATATTTCAGCCTTTTTTCCACTCTTGGTTGGTTAGGCTCTCTATTTCTTCTTTTAATAACAGTGCTCAAAGGTGGCGGAGATATAAACCGTTGGATATATATCGGTCCTATCGGCTTCCAGCCTTCAGAGCTTGCAAAGTTTTTTCTTATTCTCTTTCTTGCTTATGGTCTTAATAAGGACCGTAAAAAGATTTTAAGTAATAAGCCTTCTCAGGCGCCTTGGGCTGTAAAAATTACTGAGCTTACCAAAGGCTCAATTAAAATTACATCTGCAACATCTACTCTTTTCTTCTATGCCTTCATTGTTGCGTTTACCGCAGGTATGGTGCTTATAGGAAGCCATCTTTCAGGTGCTATTCTTATTATGCTTATCGGTATAACAATGCTGTGGATGGGTGAGTGCAAAGCAAGCTGGTTTGCAATCGGTGGTGTTGTTGCACTTATTGTACTCATATATGTTATTTTCAATTATGAAGACCTTCCATTGAAGGAGTATATGATAGAGCGTATAAGAGCATGGCGTATAAAGGATTACCAGCCTGATGATGCCCGTTGGCAGATTAACCACTCTCTTTATGCTCTCGGCTCAGGTGGTCTTTTAGGTGCAGGTATAGGTAATTCAAAGCAGAAATATCTTTATGTTTCAGAGTGCCATACAGACTTTATCTTCTCAATTATAGGTGAGGAGTTAGGCTTTGTTGGTTGCGTAATGATTCTCGTTCTCTTTGGTGTTCTTATATGGCGTGGAATTTATATAGGAATGAGAGCAAGAGACCGTTTTGGTGCCCTTCTTGCTTTTGGTATGACAGCTCAGCTCGCCTTACAGGTGGTTTTCAATATAGCGGTTATTACAGATACTGTGCCTAACACAGGTATTCCGCTTCCTTTCTTCAGTTATGGTGGTACGGCGTTGTTAATTACCCTTGCAGAAATGGGTGTGATTCTTTCTGTATCACGTCAGGCAGATTTGAAAAAAGTATATTCAATGAAGCGAGCAAAAGTAAAAGAATAAAACAAAGATGATTTAAGTATAAAGGATGGTGTGATTTATGAAAGTTCTGATAGCAGCAGGCGGCACAGGTGGCCATGTTAATCCTGCTCTTGCAGTAGCAGGTGAAATTAGAAAGAAATATCCGGATGCAGAAATCTGCTTTGTAGGTACTGCAGACAGAATAGAAGCAAAAATCGTTCCTGCCGCAGGATATCCTTTGAAAACAATTGAAATAAGCGGATTCAAGAGAGGCTTCTCTCCTGCAGAAATAAAAGCGAATGTTAAAACTGTAGTAAGGCTTGCAAAAAGCTCAGGCGCAGTTAAAAAGATAATAAACGAATTCAAACCCGATGTGGCAATCGGCTTCGGCGGCTATGTAAGCGGCCCTGTTATAAGAATGGCAGCAAAAATGGGTATACCTACTGCTATTCATGAGCAGAATGCTTATCCGGGTGTAACAAACAAGGCTCTCGCTGAAAAGGTAGACGTTGTTATGCTCACATCTGAGGATGCGAAAAAACACCTTAAGTGCAAGAATGAGCCTGTTATAACAGGTCTTCCAATCCGTGGTGAGATTCTTGAAGCAGACCCTGTTGTATCACGTAAGGAATTAGGCTTTAATGAAAAACCTTTGATTCTTTCCATGGGTGGCTCATTAGGCTCAAAAGAAATAAATAAGGCTATAGTTGAAGTTATTGCATCACATATACACGATGATGACTATAACTTTATGGTGTCTACAGGTCAGAATGGTTTGTGGGTACCTGATGAATTAAGAGGCAGAGGTGTGGATGTAGATAAATCACCAAACCTTCAGGTAAGAACATATATAAATGATATGGACCGTTGCCTTTCTGCAGCAGATGTTGTTATTTGCCGTGCAGGTGCATCATCTCTTTCTGAAATTCAGGCTTTGGGTAAACCTTCAATTCTTATTCCATCACCAAATGTTACCGAAAACCATCAGTATCATAATGCAATGGCTCTTGTAAACAAGGGCGCTGCAGTTATCATAGAAGAAAAAGACCTTTCAGGCAGAGTTTTGGGTAACGCAATCGATAATCTTGTCAGAGATAAAAAGCGTTATGCTCAGATAAGCAAAAATGCTCGCGAAATGGCAGTTGTTGATGCGACAAGCCGTATCTGCGATATTGTTGTTGGTCTTATTAAAAATTAACTTTTATCAAACAGTCTTTAACCAAATTTACGCAACTGCATATTATGTAGCGTTAAGTCTTTTCATATGAAAGGAGCAACGCTATATGCAGAGCTTCATTGTAAATGGTGGTAGAAGATTAAATGGTAGCCTTAAGGTTCAGGGCTCAAAAAACAGCGCTCTGCCAATACTTGCTGCCACGCTTCTTGTTAAAGGTAAAAGCGTTATACATAATGTTCCCGATTTATCGGATATACGGTGCACCCTTGGAATATTAAAAAGTCTGGGGTGCTCTGTTTCTAAAGAAGGTAGCACTGTTTGCGTTGACTCTTCATGTGCCTCAGGTTACGAAATACCTGAATCACTTATGCGTGAAATGCGCTCGTCTGTTGTGTTTCTTGGTGCTATTATAGGCAGTCAGGGTAAAGCAGTTATATCAACACCTGGTGGGTGCGAAATAGGCCTGAGACCAATTGATTTGCATCTTTACGCAATGAGACGCCTTGGCGTTGAAGTGAATGAGGGCTCAGGCAGGCTTTGTTGCAGTACATCAGGGCTTAAAGGGGATAAAATAACACTTTCATTCCCTAGTGTAGGAGCTACTGAAAATGCAGTTTTAGCTGCAGCTACTGCTAAGGGCGTAACAACAATAGTGAATTGCGCAAGAGAACCTGAAATCAGTGATTTGTGCGATTTTCTCAATAAATGTGGCGCTCGTATAAGTGGCGCAGGCGAGAGTATTATAACTGTTGACGGTGTTAACGCTCTTCATAGTGCAGAGCATTCCGTTATATGTGATAGAATAGTTGCTTCAACATATCTTGTTGCAGGTGCTGTTTCGGGCGGTGATGTTGAGCTGCTTAATACTGAGCCTCACCATCTTAATTCTGTGCTTCCGCTTCTTGAAGAAGCAGGGTGCAATATTCGTGTCAGATGTAAGTCTATACGTATAAAAACTACGGGCAGATTAAACCGTATTGATAAGATTATTACACAACCGTATCCAGGTTTCCCTACAGATTCGCAAGCGTTATTTACAACTCTTGCTTCGGTAGCCGAGGGAACGAGTGTCATAGTCGAAAATATTTTTGAAAGCCGCTTTAAGCATGTGCCGGAGCTTGTACGTATGGGTGCAAAAATACGTACAGAGGGCAGAGTTGCGGTAGTTGAAGGCGTCAGACGCCTTTATGGCGCAGAGGTTCAGGCGCAGGATTTAAGAGGTGGCGCAGCCTTGGTGCTTGCGGGCATTTGCGCCGACGGAACAACAGAAGTGTTAAATACAGAGTTTACAGACAGAGGCTATGAGGATTTTGAAAATTGCCTTTGCTCTTTAAATGCAGACGTTTACAGAAAGGTTAAGAAGGATGGAGCAATCAAGAAAAAAAATTGCTAGGCGCTCTAAAACCAAGATAATTCCACCGAAAAAGAAGATGGAAAATCTTTCAAGGGATGAAGTGCGCTCCATAAATAAAAAGAGAATAAGAAGAAAAAGAAAAATAAAAAAGATAGCTTCGCTTTTTCTTTTGACTTTTATAGTCGCATGCGTTGGTGTTCTTCTTACTCTTACTGTTTTCTTTAAAATAAAAACAGTTAATATCGCAGGAGCAAAGGTTTATGCTGATAGCAAAATTTTAGCTGAGAGCGGTATTGAAACAGGGGAAAGTCTTTTCAGTGTAAATGAAGATAAATTAAATGAGGTTCTTCCTCAGAAGCTTCCGTACATAAAATCAGTTAAAGTTGTAAGAAAACTTCCTGATACACTCACAATTGAGGTTACTGCTACAAGAGAAACTGCAGCATTTCCTCAGGGAACAAGCTATGTGCTTGTAGACGAAACAGGTAAGGTGCTTAATAAAAATGCTTCAATGCTTCGCGAAAATGTAGCGGTGGTAAGTGGCGTTCAACCCAAAAACATTGTTGAGGGCGAAAAAATATCTTTGGGTAAAGAAGATATAAACAAGGATTTCTTTACTGTGCTTTCAACCCTTAAATCAAGCGATTTTAAAGGCGTAACGGAAATTGTGCTGACCCAAAAAGGAGAATTCAAGCTTGTTTATGAAGACAGAATTACCATTAAATTAGGTTCAATGGAAAATCTTGATTTAAAGCTTCAGCGCGCAAAGGTGGCAATTGATAAGGAAAACCGTATCAACCCTTATTCTGAGGGCGTGCTTGATCTGAAAACGGAGCCTTACGCTTACTTTAAAAACGGAGCAGAGGAAGAGGTTACAAAATCTCCTCTTTATGTTACCGATGAAGATGGTAATGTTGTTACAGATGCCAATGGTGAGCTTGTTACAGTTTCACCTACAGAAGAAATTGAAGAAACTTCAGATGAACAAGAATAGTTTAAAATACAATATTATTGTCAAAAATCCTAAAAAATACAAAAAAATACTTGCTATTGTCTTGGTACTGTGATAATATTTAAGGGATATAGTATGTATAACTATAAGTGAACATAAAGTATAAAATTTGGAGGAATTAAAATGAACTTTGAAATTTCCAATGATTTTGAAGATGTTACTCAGATTAAAGTAATCGGCGTCGCCGGTGGTGGCGGGAACGCTATCAACCGTATGGTTAGCTCAGGCAATGAAAGGTGCGGATATGGTATTCGTAACTTGTGGTATGGGCGGCGGAACAGGTACAGGTGCTGCTCCGGTGATCGCACAGATCGCAAAAGAGATGGGTATCCTCACTGTTGGTGTTGTTACAAAACCGTTCCGTTTCGAGGCAAAACAGCGTATGAACAACGCTCTTAACGGCATCGAAAACCTTAAGAACGCAGTAGATAC
>JAZLDN010000033.1:0-2772 GCA_045614765.1 Acutalibacteraceae bacterium | reverse complement strand
TCTACATCCGATAACGCGCTAAATATCAGAAGACGCCCCGACGACAGTAATTTAGGCGGTTCAATCGCCAATGGCACCAAGGTAAACGTAATATCTGTTTGCAAGGGTAACAACTGCGAATGGGGTCTTGTTGAGTACAATGGCGAAGTGGGTTGGCTCCCCTTCACCGCACTTGCTTAAGCATATGTATATTTGTAACGATTGTCCAAGAAAATGTAACGTATTAAGAAAAGCTCTTACCGACAACGGTAAGGGCTTTTGCCGTATGGGTGAAAACCCTGTAATAGCCAGAGCTGATTTACACTTTTGGGAAGAACCCCCTATAAGCGCACAAAATGGTAGCGGAACTGTATTTTTTTCAGGTTGTAATCTGCAATGTATTTTTTGCCAGAACGAAAAAATAAGCAGAGGCAAATTTGGCAAGGAAATAAGCGTTGAAGAACTTAAAAGTGTGTATAAAGACCTTATAAACAAAGGCGCACACAATATAAACCTTGTTACTCCTTCTCACTTTGTTGATGCGATTATTAAATCTCTTGATGAAAAGTTGAGCGTTCCTGTGGTTTACAATTGCGGCGGTTACGAAAGCATTGAAACTCTTCAGAAACTTGATGGTAAAATCGATATATATATTCCCGATTTAAAGTATTTTGATGATACTCTTGCTATGCGCTACTCAAAAGCGCAAGATTATTTCAACATCGCAACAAGAGCAATTAAAGAAATGTATCGCCAGACCGGAAATTATATTATCAACGATGATGGCGTTATGGAAAAAGGCGTAATAATCAGACATTTGATTTTACCGGGACAACTCCATAATACAAAAAGAATCATTGATTGGGTTAAAAATAATTTTAATCCCGGTGAAATTTTATTCAGCCTTATGAGTCAATTCACCCCTATTCCCTCTTGCAATATTGATTCACTTAACAGGCGTCTTACACAAGACGAATATGATGAAATTGAAGAGTATTTATACGATTCAGGAATAGAAGATGGTTTTATGCAGGAGCTTTCTTCCGCTTCCGAAGAATATGTACCTCCCTTTAATTTAGGAGGAAAAATTTAATAATAATGTAACTAAAAAACACATTCCTCATAATATGATAGTGAAGTAAAAAAACTTCAAATCACTATCAGGAGGAAGATATATGGCTGAAAACAAAGCTATTCAGGGATTTGACCTTCACCATGTTAAAGAAGCAATCTGCGTTGACACAAACAGAGTTTATGACTCTTGTGCCGATAAAGACTGCCTTGCCGACTTAAGAGTTTACTTAACAGATTGCGCGCAGAACGTTATTGAAAACGCAACGTCTGTAAGACCACGCTCGGCAGAAATACTTAACTGCATCATTGAGGTTGAGAAAGTACCTTTCAACAAAGGCTGCTACTCTGTAGACCTTACATTTTTTGTTAAGGTTTGCCTTGATGCACTCACTTGTCCTACTGCCCCTGCAACAACAATAGAGGGACTTGTTACATTCGGTAAAAAATGTATTCTTTATGGCAGCGAGGGAAATGTTAAAATATTCACCTCAAATTATATTCCTTGTAGTGCAGATGAACAAAATCCTGTTGGAAACACCAACCCAACAGCAAAGGTTCAATGCGTTGACCCAATTATTCTTGATGCCAAAATCTGCAGAGTATGCGATTGCTGCAACACATTAGGCGATTGTTGTGATTCCGTTCCAAGAAACATCTGCCGTTGTTTTGAAGGTAACTTCTGTTGCAACTGCGAAAAAGCGGTAAAAGTTACATTAGGTATTTTCACAATCATTCAGCTCGAAAGAGATGTGCAGATGCTTATTCCTGCATATGATTTCTGCATACCAACAAAGGAATGCTCTTGCGATACAGAAGACCCTTGCGATGCATTCAAGAAAATCAGTTTCCCACTTGATGAATTTTTCCCACCAAACGCAAGGAACGATTCTTGTGCAACACCATTTAACCCAAACGGCTCCTGCGGATGCTGTAAATAACAAAACGGAGAAGTTTTCGACTTAATCGAAACTTCTCCGTTAATTTTTATTTATCACCCACAAGGCGGTCAATAATATCTGAATATAAAGCACCAGGATCGTTAAGAAAACCATCTTTTAACTGTTCAGCCTGAAGAACATCGGCAACATTAAGAGTTAAAGAAAGCATTGTCTGACCCAAAGACTCAATTTCAAATGTTACATTGTAGCTATCTTCAAGTTTTTCAATTGTAACTTTATTTTCTCTTTCTGAACGAGCACGCGAAACGATATTAAGCGCTGTTTTAACAGCTCTATCCCTTACACCTGGAAGAAGATTCTTTTCCAACTCTGTTGCGCTATTTGCACCTACATGAGAAACAACAAGGTGAGGTTCACCTACATATTCCTTTTCAAGAATTGCGCCATTCTCAAGAAGCTCATCTATTGCAGAATTAACATCAAAAAAGTTAACAAGACCTGTTTGCTGCATTGCATCTGAAATCTGCGCTCTGGTCATAGGTACCTTTACAGAATTAAGAATATAGCAAACAAGAATTTTTATATCAAGCATACTACGCAAGCCACCGTAATCTATACCGCCTGCAAATGCATCAAATTTAGCCATAAAATCACTTCATTTCTTTTTAATGTGAATTATTTTATCATTTTTACAGAATATAATCAATTAAATTTATTTAAATTTTCTATTAAATAATCTCGTATTTCACCTGCAAGATAAAGAGAACCAACCACAAAAACCGCAGTGTTTTCATTTGCAGATTCAATCGAAAGATCTACC
>JAZLDN010000032.1:0-5287 GCA_045614765.1 Acutalibacteraceae bacterium | reverse complement strand
TGACCCAAGAATGAAAGAAAGAAAGAAATACGGTCTCAAAGGCGCACGTCGTGCACCACAGTTCTCAAAGAGATAATTGTATTATTTCAAGATTCTCAAAGCTCTGCATTTTGCAGAGCTTTGTTTTTTTGAACTGTGGTGGTCCTCACGACTATCGTCGTTGCGGTAGCTCCTAAAAACAGTCCACCGGACTGTTTTCTTAACGTCGCTACAGTTTTCAAAGAGATTATTTCTTTGTGTATTTCCAACTCCTTGCAGGAATGCAGGGAGTTGTTTTTTTACGCATTTTGTGATAGTATGAGCCAAAGGCGGTGTATGTATGGAGTTTTTGTTTGAGCTTGTTTGTGAGTTTTTAGCCGTGCTTCTTGAACCCGTGTACAATGTATTTATGAATAAAAACGGACAAATACCCAACAAAACGTTGCGTAAGATAGCAAAAGGTGTTATCAGCGTTATGTTTTTTATAGTTGTTTTAGTAATATATATGTGCCTGAGCAAGTTAATGCGAGGCTATTGGATATAAAAATAACCCCATTATTCACGATTGTGAATAATGGGGTTTGTGTGTTAATTAATTCAATTATGCTTCAACTTCGTCTGCAAAAGCATCCTTTGGAGCTTCAAGACCATTGTACTCATTGTAAGCAACTGCCATCTTGTTAAAGTTCTTAACTAAAACAAACTGTGAAACAGGGAAGAATGCAAACACAATTGCAAGAACAACAACGAGAGCACCACTTTCGCTGAATTTAAGGTCATAACGTGCAGCGTTTTCCTGAAGTCTCTTAGCAAGTTTGTATTTCCAAACGAAACCAAAAATACCAACTGTAACGATGTTAAGAAGGAAGCAGAAAACATATTTCATTGTTTTTTTGCCGTCGCCTTCACAAAGAGCGTTAACATCCTTTGAAAGCTTTGTCCAGAAAACGATGTGATAAATACCGAGAGTGAGAATTGAAAGAAGAATGTAAGTAATCATACCTCTTTCCTTAATTGCTGATACCATATTCATAACTCCTTTTTTGAGTATATTTACCACTAAAGTATATTATAATTAATTCCAAAAATCAAGTGTTTTTGTAATTTATAGCTAAATATAACTCCCTTTATTGGAAAATAAAATAAAAAATTCTTTTAATATAGTATTTTATTAAAAATCATACATTGTAACATTGACAATTGTGGTAGAATGTGGGATAATAGCGTGTAAATTGAGTTTCTATGAGCAGAAACAGATTATATTCTAAGGGGGACTTCTTTTGAAGAAAGAGCTCGCAACAAAATATGATCCGAAAAACGTTGAGGACCGTATTTATAAAACTTGGCTTGAGGGCAAGTATTTCCACGCTAAATGTGAGGAAGGAAAGCCTACATACACTATTGTTATTCCACCACCAAATATTACTGGTCAGCTTCATATGGGCCATGCTCTTGATAACACATTGCAGGATATTCTTATCCGTTGGAAGAGAATGTCCGGTTACGATACTCTCTGGCTTCCAGGTACAGACCATGCTTCAATTGCTACTGAGGCAAAGATTGTTGAAGCAATGCGTGCTGAAGGTGTAACTAAAGAGGATTTAGGCAGAGATGGTTTCCTTGAGCGTGCATGGGCTTGGAAAGAGCAGTATGGCGGTAGAATCGTTTCTCAGCTTAAGAAATTAGGCTCTTCCTGCGACTGGGACAGAGAACGTTTCACTCTTGATGAAGGTTGTAATAAGGCTGTTAATACAGTTTTCACAAGATTATATGATAAGGATTTGATTTACAGAGGCAACCGTATGGTTAACTGGTGCCCTTGTTGCAATACATCAATTTCTGACGCTGAGGTTGAATACGAAGAGAAAGACGGCAATTTCTGGCACCTTCTTTACACTGTTAAGGAAACAGGTGAGAAACTTGAGCTTGCTACAACTCGTCCTGAAACAATGCTTGGTGATACTGCAGTTGCTATTAACGCAGAGGATGAGCGTTATAAGCATCTTCATGGTTGCCACGTAATCCTTCCTCTTCTTAATAAAGAAATTCCTATCGTTTGCGACGAGCATGCTGATATGACAAAGGGTACAGGTGTTGTTAAAATCACTCCTGCTCATGACCCTAACGACTTTGAGGTAGGTCAGAGAAACAACCTTCCAATTGTTCGTACATTTACTTACGACGGCAGACTCACAGGTGCAGAGGATAAGAGAATTGCAGATGAGCTTATTGCAAGCGGCAGAGCAACTGAAAATGAGCCTGAGGTTCTTGATTGCGGTAAATACGCTGGCATGACAACAATGGAAGCAAGAAAAGCAATTCTTGCAGACCTTGAAGCAGGCGGTTATATTAAAGAAATTGAGCCTCTTAAGCATGAGGTTGGTACATGCTACCGTTGCCATAGTACAATTGAGCCAATGGTTTCAAAACAGTGGTTTGTTCGTATGGTTCCTCTTGCAAAGCCTGCTATTGAAGCAGTTGAAAAGGGCGAAACAAAGTTTATTCCTGAAAGATTTACTAAGAACTATCTTAACTGGATGAATGGTACTCGCGACTGGTGTGTTTCCCGTCAGCTCTGGTGGGGTCATAGAATCCCTGCATGGTATTGCGAGGATTGCGGTGGCGTTACAGTAAGTGTTGAAACACCTGATAAGTGCTGCAAGTGCGGTAGTGCAAACCTTGTTCAGGATGAGGATACACTTGATACATGGTTCAGCTCTGCTCTCTGGCCATTTTCAACTCTCGGTTGGCCAGATAATACAAAGGATTTAGAGCATTACTACCCAACAAACACTCTTGTTACAGGTTACGATATTATCGGCTTCTGGGTATCAAGAATGATTTTCTCTGCTCTTGAATATACAGGCAAAGTTCCTTTTGATACTGTTCTTATTCATGGCCTTGTTCGTGATGCACAGGGTAGAAAAATGTCTAAATCTCTTGGTAATGGTATTGACCCACTTGAGATTATCGACCAGTACGGTGCAGATGCTCTCAGATTCTCTCTTGCAACAGGTAACAGCCCAGGTAACGATATGCGCTTCCTTCCTGAAAAAATTGAGGCAAGCCGTAATTTCGCAAACAAATTGTGGAATGCAAACCGCTTTATTCTTATGAATCTTGATGAGGATGAGCCTGCTCCACACATTCCTGAAAATCTTGCTACAGAAGATAAGTGGATTATCAGCAGATTCAATAACCTTGTTAAAGTCGTTCAGAATTCTCTTGAAAACTTCGAGCTTGGTATCGCAGTTCAGAATCTTTATGACTTTATCTGGGATGTATTCTGCGATTGGTATATTGAAATTGCAAAAATTCGCCTTAACGGAGATAACGAAGAAGGTAAAAAGACTGCAAAGGCAGTTCTTGTTTACGTAATGTCTAACACATTAAAGCTTCTTCATCCATTTATGCCTTTCATTACAGAGGAAATCTGGCTTGCTCTTCCTCATGATGGTGAATCAATTATGATTTCCGAGTGGTGCAAGTGCGATGATGCCCTTAACTTCCCTGCAGAGGAAGCAGCTATGGAGCGCGTTATGACTGCTATTAAGGCAATTCGTAACCGCCGTGCAGAAATGAATGTTCCTCCATCAAAGAAGGCAAAGCTTTATATTGCTACAAAATATGTTGAAGACTTCTCAAATGGTAGCGTGTTTATGAACAGACTTGCTTCCGCTTCTGAGGTTGAAGTAGGCGCTGATTTTGAGATTGAAGGAAGTGTTTCTGTTATTACAGAGGCAGCAAAAATCTTCATTCCTCTTAATGAACTTGTAGACTTTGAAGCAGAACGCGCAAGACTCGAAAAAGAGCTTGATGCAGCTAAAAAAGATCTTCAGTTTGTAGAAGATAAACTTAACAATCCGGGCTTTATGGCAAAAGCTCCTGAGGCAGTAGTTGCTCAACAGAGAGAGGCTCAGGAAAAGCATAAAGCTAAGATTGCAATGCTTGAAGAAAGTATTCAGAAGCTCAAATGAATTTTACAGAATCAGTAAATTATATTCATTCATTACTTAAATTCGGTGTTCGTCCCGGCCTTGCCGGGATGAATGCCTTGTTGCATTTATTGGATAATCCTCATAAAAGCTTAAAATATGTCCATGTAGCAGGAACAAACGGAAAAGGATCTACGTCAACAGCTGTTTCCAACGTGCTTATAAACGCAGGGTACAAGGTTGGTTTATACACCTCTCCGTATGTTTCTCACTTTCTTGAAAGAGTACAGTTTAATGGTGTACCTGTTGATGAAAGCGTTTTTGCCCGTAATGTTGAGAAAATCAAAAACGCAGTAAAAGAATTAGAAAATACAGGGATAGTTATTACAGAATTTGAGGCATTAACCGCAACTGCTTTTCTTTGTTTTAAAGAGCTTGAGTGTGATGTTGTTGTACTCGAGGTAGGGCTTGGTGGAAGACTTGATGCTACAAATGTAATTGAAACACCACTTGTTAATATAATTACATCTCTTTCCCTTGACCATACTGCAATTTTAGGTAACACTATTGAAGAAATTGCGTTTGAAAAGTGTGGTACATTAAAGGAGAATTCTGTTGTTGTCTGCTCTATGGGACAACCAGATGAAGCATTGAAGGTTATTAATAAATCGATTTCTTCTGTTAATGGTAGCCTTGTTATTCCTGAAGAAAGTAATGTATCTGTTTTAAAAAGTGATATTTACGGAACGGATTTTATATATAAAGACGAAATTTATAAAATCTCTATGTCAGGTGTTCATCAGGTTAAAAATATGACCTGTGTAATTGAAGCCTGTAATGTTTTAAAGAGTAAATTTAATATATCTTCCCAGGATATAAAGAATGGAATAGAAAAAACAATTCTTCCTGCAAGAGTTGAAATTCTTTCAAAAAAACCTCTTGTTATTCTTGATGGTGGTCATAATGAAGATGGCGCAAAAGCCTTTTATGAGGCGGTAAAAGGGGAGATAACAAGCAAGGAAAGGGTTATCGTAATTGCTGGGATGATGGCAGATAAAGCTGTGGAAGCCTCTTTAACGCCTCTTATGAAAAAAACAGATGTGTTTTTAGCAGTAACGCCTGAAAATCCACGTGCGATGAGGGCTTCTGAGCTTGCAGAAATTGCAATAAAATATTCAGAAAAAGTACTTGCTGTTGAAGATATAAAACAAGCTGTCAATATTTCTCTTGCCGCTGCTGATGAGCAGACTGCAATTTTTGTTGTAGGTTCTCTTTACCTTGCGGGAGAAATAAGGGACTATTTAATAGAAAATTTAAAGAAATTTAATTGATTATATTTTGTAAAAATGATAAAATAAATCATCTTACCCACT
>JAZLDN010000031.1:0-24084 GCA_045614765.1 Acutalibacteraceae bacterium | reverse complement strand
TTTACTGCGTTTTTGCCTCATCTGAGCAAAAAATACTTAATCACAAAATTCTTCAACCTTAAATGAACGAGGTTTCGAGAGATTTTGGTCGTATTTGACTGCAGACAGGCTGTCGCCTTTCAAGGGCAAATCGGGCAAAAGCACCGAAACATCGCCATTTAAGGCTAGTTCGGATATACTTTACCCACTCTAATCCTTTGAAAATCCGTGCATAAATCCATCAAGTTTGACCGAGCAGACATCTCCACCAATTACCATTCCGTTACAAATCAACAAATTGATTTTTATATATTCTTCACCCTCGTAACCAGGGTAATTAAGCACAGTAAAAGTCCAGTTTTTCGCCCGTTGACCTGCATATTTTTGCAAATCATAACCTTGTGAAAGTTGGATTTCGTTATATTTCTTATACACCTCATCGAACTGGGCAGGTATGATAACCTCACGTATTTCATCAGGCTCCGCTGACACATCCCATCCGAAAGAAGAAACAAACTGAAGAATCTGTTCAAGGTTTACAGCAGAGTTATTTACAGATAACTCCGGGTTATTCTGAACATTCTTTGAATTACACTTATAAATCACAATCGAAACGCACCCTACTAAAACAAACATAATAACTAAGGTGAAAAGTGCGAATTTTATTTTTTTTGAAGATAATGAAACAACAAACATAATATTCAACTCCTTTGAACACATTTATTCATAAAAGAATATGCGTACCAAAGGAGTTTTTGAACTAAAATTTATTTTTTATATGTTAAACATATTCAAGTATGCATCGACTATAGGTTCACCTACAAAAGCACATATAGCTGAACCCATGGCAAGGAATGGTCCGAAAGGGATGACACCTTTCATTTCTGTTTTTGAAATGATTTTTCTGCCAATCGAGAAGAACACACCAAGAATTGCACTCACAAACAATGAAATAATAACAGCTTTCCAACCAAGCACAAAACCAACTGCAGCCATAAGTTTAATATCGCCGCCACCCATAGCTCTGCCTCCTGAAAGAAGAGCTATAAGGAAGAACAAGCCTGATACTACGAAAAAGCCTACTATTCTTGAAATAATCCAACCTTTGGTAAATTCACCGGTAATTAAGCTATCACCAACAATAAATAAACCACCTACAAGAATAGCTATCCACATTGAATCAGGAATTATCTGATGTTTAAAATCTATCCATGAAACAACAATAAGTGCGGACATAAATATCATATATCCGACCAATTTAAGGTTAAGTCCTTCAATAGCATTACCGCCACAAAGGAACAAATACGAGAGAACATAAGATGCGCCATTAAGAGCTTCAACTATTGGATACTGCTTGGAAATCGGCACTTTACAATAGCGGCATTTACCGCCAAGAAAAATCCAGCTAAAAAGTGGAAACAAATCTTTCCAATTCAATTTATGGTTACAATTGGGGCAAATTGAATTACCCTTTTTAAAATCCATTCCGATAGGCAATCTGTATATAAGAACATTAAGAAAACTACCTATAACAGCACCGAAAACAAAGATTATTGTTGCTATGTATGCAGTTAAAAACGCCATGGTTCACACTCCCCAAAAAATATAAAATAATTATAACTATATTTAATGACAAAGTCAACAAATATTGGTCTTTCTTTTTGTTCAAAAAAATTTAATATATATATTGTATTTTTATTGTGGCTATGGTATATTATTTCTGTATTATAACCTAAGGAGGAGCTTTTTCTATGAAAAAGACAAGCAAACGCATAATAGCTATTGCTCTTGCAGTTGTTTTAACACTTTCTGTAAGCGTAGTAGGTATTTCAAGCTTACTCAACTTTAACGCAGTAGCTTCAAACGTACTTAATGCTGATAGCATTGAGGAAGCAATTGAGATTATGAAGAACACACCTGACTTCTTCTCAGGCTCTTCAAAGGCCCTTTTCTCCGGTAAACAGGACAGCACAGTTTACCCAACAATTATTATTCCGGGTATCAGCCAGTCCATTTCTTACCTTGCTGACGAAAACGGTGACCCAGCATACAATTCAGCTGGCGACGAGCTTTCTGGCGGTCTTCTTATTCTTGATGGTAGTACAATTGTACCAACAATTGTTAACAACCTCGCAGCACCTCTTGCAACAGCACTTATCAACCAGAATGATAAAGACGGTAATTTCCGCAAAGCTGCTGCTAACACAGTTAAAGAGGTATTCTCAATTCAGGCTTCAAACAAAAACGGTGAACCTGTAAACAACCTTAAAACTGTAAAATACGAAACATCTGTTGCTAAAATGAGCGAAGACGACAGAGATTATTTCTACAGAATGATCCCTATGAAAACTCTTACAGAAGACACAATAGATGTTACAACAGGTGAAGTTTCACAGAAGGCAATTCTCAGCGATGACCTTCTTTACCTCTATGCATTCCCTCTTATTGGCGATCCACTTGAATCAGCAAGAGGTCTTAACGACTACATCCAGTTTGTAAAAGAGCAGCAGGGTGCAGAAAAGGTTAATATCGTTACAATTTCTCTTGGCGGTACAATCCTTACTGCTTATATGGAGCTCTATAAGAACACAGGCTATACAGATATCAACAGAATCGTTAACGTTGTTTCTTGTCTCCAGGGTACAGACGTTATGGGTGATTTCTATCTCAGAGAATTTAAGATTAATGATCCTGAGCATCCAGAATATGAAACATTCTTCTTCAACGATTTCCTTCCAATGGTTATGGAAACCAATGCAGATAACAAAGCTCTTGGTTACTTAATCAACATTGCTCTTAAGATTATGCCTAAGGAAGTTGTTTACTCACTTCTTTCAGGTGCTGTTGACGGTATCGTAGAAACACTTATGCTCTACTGTCCTCAGTTCTGGGCTATGATTCCTACAGACAGATACGAAGACGTTAAGGCTAAATACTATGACGCTGTTTGGGGCGATCCTGAATGTGCAGAGCTCGCAAAGAAGCTCGATGATTTCCAGACAGCAAGACTCAATCTTGTTGATAACCTTAAAGCTTTCTCATCAAAGAATGGTAACCTTGTTCATAACGTTGCATGCTATGATCTCAGCTATGCAGAGCAGGATTACAACTTCTTCGGCGCAATGAGATCTTCTGATGTTACAAACAGCGACGGTATCATTGACATCGACTCAACAACACTTGGCACAACATACGCTAAAGCCGGTACAGTTCTTCCTGACGAGATTCTCTTCGACGACAGCAGGATTGTATCTCCAGATGGTAGCATTGATGTTTCAACTTGTGCATACCCTGACACAACATGGTTCTTCCATGGTCAGTACCACGAAGTTGGTAGAAACGACGTAATTATTTCACTTATCGGTAGACTTATTACAGGTGAAATCAAAGACGTTGACGATAGCGCAGACTTCCCTCAGTTCAACGGCAACCGTAACACAAGAAACATCCGCCGTTGGAGACTTGAAGATGCTGCAGCTCTTATCACAAACTACAACAATGGTACAACAGTAGACATTGAAGGCAATGAGCTTCAGTGTTCACAGGCTGATATCGATGAGCTTACTGCAGCATACAAAGAATGTCTTGCTCTCCTTAACGATACAGCTAACTGCGAACCAACTGCTGCAGATGCTGCAACAGAAAGAATCGAAGATGCTATCTACAGAGTAGGCCACAACGGCGAGATTCCTGAAGAAGACAATTCAATGGATACTCTCCTCACCGCTCTTGCAGGCACACTTGAAGATGTTATCACAGCTATCTTCGGCCCAGGCTACGGCTTCTCCGAAATAATGGATAATGGTATCCTTGCAAAATAAGTAAGTTGTTATAACTTGCACTAATTGTTATAATATGATATAATTTCACTCCCGAAGCAATTCGGGAGTGATTTTTATTTAGGGTGATACAGTTTAAATGAATGTATACTTTTATACACTTGGATGCAAAGTCAATCAATATGAAACTCAGGAAATGATTGAACTTTTTGAAAGCAATGGATACAAGGCTACAAAAGCACCAAAAGAAGCAGATGTTATTGTAGTTAATTCTTGTACTGTTACTGCCGAAAGCGTAAGAAAAACAAGACAGGCTGTAAGACGATTCAAAAAGAATAATCCTGACGCGGTAATGGTATTAACAGGCTGCGCTTCTCAGGCAGAGCCTGAAATAAAAGACGATTTACCTGAGGTTGATATTTTAGCAGGTAATAAATCTAACAGCGAGATTATAAGTGCAATTAAAAATTTTCATAAAACAAACTCATATACTAATATATATATAGAGCACAAAACTGGCGATAACCTTATAAGCACAGGTATAACACGTTTTGACGGACATACAAGAGCATTCCTTAAAATACAGGATGGCTGCGACAGATTCTGTAGCTACTGCCTTATTCCTACAGCGCGTGGTCGCTCACGTTCAAAGTCTCTTGAAGACATAGACAGAGAATTACAATCTCTTGCTGAGAACGGCTATAAAGAGATTGTTTTTGTAGGTATAAACTTATCTGACTACGGTAAAAACACTCCTTATTCACTGCCTGACGCTTTGGAATTGGCAGAGAAATATGAAACAATTAAAAGAGTACGTTTAGGCTCCCTTGAACCTGATCACATTACAGACGAAATGATTGAGAGACTCTCTCACCTTTCAAAGCTTTGCCCACAGTTCCATATCTCTGTTCAGAGTGGTTGCGATAATGTTCTGAAAAAAATGAACAGGCACTACACAGCAGAAGAATATGAGCACCTTGCAAATAAGCTCCGCGAAACCTTTATGGATGCTACAATTACAACAGACGTGCTTGTGGGCTTTCCTACAGAAACAGAAGAAGACTTTTTAACAACAGTTGATTTCTGTAAAAGAGTGAAGTTTGAAAAAGCTCACATATTCCCCTACTCAGTACGCGAAAACACAGTTGCTGCCAGAATGGAGCAATTAACAAACGCTGTTAAGGATGACCGAGCTGCAAGACTTTCACGCATTATGGATAGCGTAAGAAAAGAATATCTTATTAACCAGATTGGTAAAACCGTTAACGTTCTTTTTGAAGTTCATAAAGACGGCTATAACGAAGGCTATACAGAAAACTATACACCTATTAAGGTTTATGGTGAATGCGATTTACAAGGTAAAATTCTCAAAGTAAATCTTGAAAGAGTTGAAGATGATTTTTGCATAGGAAAGATAGTATAAAGGAGTTTGAATATGGAATTCAGACAATTAATTGAAGAAAGATATTCGGTAAGAAGCTTTAAGCAAGAGCATCTACCGCAGGATATTATTGATAAAATTCTCAATGCAGGCCATATAGCACCCACAGGATGCAATAACCAGCCACAAAGAATACTTGTGCTTAACACAGATGAAGCTATTGAGAAATTGAAGGGCTGTACAAAATGCCACTTTAATGCTCCTACCGCTATGCTTGTTTGCCACAACAAAGAAGAAAGCTGGAAGCGTGTGTATGACCGTGCACTCTCTTCACCTGTAGATGCAGTTATTGTTGCAACACATATGATGCTCGCTGCACAAAACGAAGGCGTGGGTAGCTGTTGGGTTATGCATTTCAACCCTGAAGCTATAAGAACAACTTTTAATATACCTGAAAATATTGAGCCCGTTGCATTACTTGTTATGGGTTATCCATCAGAAGATGCCAAACCTCTTGATATGCACTCAACATACAGAGATATGACTGAAACTGTAGTTTATGATAGTTTTTAATAAACTAAAAAACAAAACCCGAGATTAAAAATCTCGGGTTTTTATTATCAAATAAATCCAATAAGCAAAAAGAGACACCCATCAGGTGTCTCTTTTCTGCTGGCAGGGATGGCGAGGTTCGCCCGAAATGCTTCCGCGCATTTCTGCACACACAGGCACCAAAACAGTCCCCCGGACTGCTTCTATTGCTTCGCAATTGCCCTTTTCGAACCTCCAACAATAAACTAAAAAACAAAGAAGCATCCCGAAAGGGATACTTCTTTGCTTGGCAGGGATGGCGAGGTTCGAACTCACGGATGACGGAGTCAAAGTCCGTTGCCTTACCGCTTGGCTACATCCCTATATTAAAAAAGTCAAACATCAAACGCAGGTCTGAAGTTTGACTAAAAAATGGGGTGGATGATCGGGGTCGAACCGACGACCTCCAGGGCCACAACCTGGCACTCTAACCAACTGAGCTACATCCACCATATTTTATTGGCACGGATGGAGGGGCTCGAACCCCCGACCTACTGCTTAGAAGGCAGTTGCTCTATCCAACTGAGCTACATCCGCGCGTTGTGGAGCGGGTGATGGGAATCGAACCCACACGGCCAGCTTGGAAGGCTGGAATTCTACCATTGAACTACACCCGCGCGTATCACAACAACGGATATTTTATCACAACAACATTGCAATGTCAAGGTAAATTTAATAAAAACTGTAAAAAATTTAATACACGAATTCATTTAAGAAACATCGTACATTAAACATATTTTTATTATATTATATCAAAAATAAACTTAGTATATTCCCCTGTTACATATTCACCCTTAACGAAGTTGCGGGCGGTAAAGATTACTTTATTATCATAAACCTCGCAGTAATAGCCAACGCCGCAATCTCTTATACCGAAATTATTTTCTTTGCGGTAGCAAGGGATGCTGAGAGAAATAACATTATTGTCTTTATTAAGTATTTCTAGTGTCTTTTCAAAGATACCGCCATGAAGGTGTCCGTTGATGAAGAAGACGTTTTTATATTTCTCCATAACTGCACGAACGTCGTCGTTCTGTTCGCCCATATCGCCTGTTTTCCACACTTCAGGAAGACCATGAGTGAAAGCAAATGCCTGGTGGCACATAACAAATGCAGGCTTGCCGTCTTTTGTTGCTCTCACAAGCTCTCTATCAAGGAAATCAATCTGGTCCTTTGTTATGTATGCTTTTTCAAGAACACGCTTTTCTGTACCTATTACAATGAAAGTGTAACCATTAACATCATAGGAATAATAGCTTTTTCCGTTTGTATTTATACCAAGATACTCGTTAACCTTATCCATTATAATCTTCTGATTTCTTGGGAAAAGGAAGCGGACATCGTGGTTACCCATTGTAACGAAAAGCTTAAATATATTTTTATACTTATCAAAAACATTGAAAAATCTGTTGTACTCTGTAACCTTACCGTAATCTGTAAGGTCTCCTGCAATTAAAACTGCATCAAATTTACCTTTAGCATTTGAAATATCCTGAAAAAAGTTATCAAGGTTTATAGTTGCACTTTCGTTATCTATAAGGTGTGTATCAGCAATATTTGCAAAAGTTAACCTTATGTTTTCGTTATCAGAAAACTCAATTGGCGCATCCTTAGAAAGCTCAAACGGCTGGTCATAGTCTGACGCCATAGCTTTAAACTGATTTCTGTATTTATCAATAAATGTTTTAAGCGACATATTTTCACCTTTTCAATGTTTTTTATAATTATAGTAGTAACGTTTAATATTGTCAATTTTCCTGTGTGCTTTTTATCAGTTCAATAAGCTCCCCTACCTTTTGTGGTCGGGGTTTATTTATTTTATAAAGAAGCTCATCTATATGCTCATCAATCTTCTTAACTTCTTTTTCAAACTCTTTGGCAGAAACGCGGAGAACTCCATACCTTACTGCAGAAAGCTGAATAAGATTATCTGACGTTACAACACGTACATTTTCATTTTTACCAATATCACTGATAAGCTTTTCAATATAGTTATCGCCAAGCTCGCGCTCTTTGGTATATACAATACGGATATTATTATAGTTAAAGCGTTCACCTGTATTGCCCTTCACCTTATATGCATCAAAAACAAGAACAGTTTCGGTTTTAGTAAATGCACTATAGTTACATAGAATATCCGCAAGTTTATCTCTGGCGGCTTCTAAATTATCGGTAGCAATTTTCTTAAGCTCGTCCCACGCGAAAATAACATTATAGCCATCAACTATAACATATTTCTTTCTTACTACGGGATTATACTCTGAGCTTACCGGTTTTGCAGGAGTTTTATTGTGGCTAACTCTATAATATGGATGCTTATCTTTACCGAATTCCCTTTCCATTATAGCTTCAAGCTCTTTATCGTCAATATGGAAATTACGGCTGTTATATGTAACCTCATACGGATTCTTTTCTTGCTGAAGACAGGAATCAATATGCATATAATTCTTAACTTCGTCCCACTTTACATTAAAGCCTGCGCCGTGAGCACAGAAAACGGAATCAGGAGTGTTCTCCAAATCGCTTTCCGGTGAATATTTAAAGTTTTCTATAACCTCATCTGCGTTATGGCACAAATCGTATCCACAAACATTGCAAGAAAAGCGACCTCTGCCACCTGTATATGACGCCACAACAGATGCGTAACCATTCATACACACAACAGGAGCCTTACCCGTAACAACAGAAACGCCACCTAAATCTTCGGGGCCCTCTATTGTACCATTCATCATACGTACATCGTTAATTGCTCTGCCAACATTTTCTGTTGGCACCTCAAGTCTGAAGGCATAGTATGGCTCAAGGAGTTGGGACTCTGCTTGCATCAACCCCTGACGGACTGCTCGATATGTAGACTGCCTGAAATCGCCACCCTCTGTATGCTTCAGGTGGGCTCTACCGGCAGCAAGAGTAATTTTAATATCTGTTATAGGCGAGCCTGTTAAAACGCCTATATGCTCTTTCTCCGCCAAATGAGTGCGGATTAAATTCTGCCAGTTGCGGTCAAGCACATCTTCGCCGCATTTTGATGTTATAACAATGCCTTTACCTCTTTCGGCAGGTTCAAGAATCAAATGAACTTCGGCATAATGGCGTAAAGGCTCATAGTGTCCTACACCTTCAACTTTATTGTTTATTGTTTCCTTATAAAGAACTTTACCTGAATCAATTTCCACATCCAAATCAAAGCGTTCTTTAATAAGGCTTTTTAAAATTTCTGTTTGTACCTCACCCATGAGGGCAACATTTATTTCCTGAAGGAAGCTATTCCAGCTAACCTTTAACTGAGGATCTTCGTCTTCAAGCTGCCTGAGTTTAGGTAAAAAAGTTTGAGCGTCCACACTCTTAGGAAGTACAACTCTGTAATTCATAACAGGTTCAAGAAAAACGCTTTTTGTTTCTTTTTCAAAGCCTAAACCATCACCGCACTTAATATCGTTAAGGCCTGTTACAACGCATACACCGCCGGCTTGCATTTCATCAACGGCAGTAAACTTAACACCTGAATATACTCTTATATTATTTATCTTTTCGGCTTTGCCGTTATATTCAACGATATCTTTAACTTTAAGAGTGCCACCTGTAACTTTAATATGCGCTAATCTCTCACCTTTTGAATCGTGAGAGACTTTAAAAACCTTAGCTCCAAATTCAGAAGGATATTTTTTAATTTTTATGTATTTAGAAAGCGCATCTAAAAACTCGTCAATACCCTCAGATTTTAAGCCTGAGCCAAAAAAACATGGACAAAGCTTACCCTGTAAAATCAAGCTTGAAATATCTTCATCGTTAATTATGTTAGTATCAAGGAACTTTTCAAGAAGTGTTTCGTCGTTAACTGCTATGTTCTCGTTTCTTTCATCGATGTTTACACTAGAGAAATTAACACAACTTTCTCCACAAAGCTGGCGCATATCTTCCATTATGTTTTCTGCGCTCAATCTTGCGAAATCCATTTTTGTTACAAAAACAAATGTTGGAATGTTATATGCTTTTAAAAGTCTCCACAAGGTTCTTGTATGGGCCTGTACACCATCTGTTCCACTTATTACAAGAACAGCGTAATCAAGAACCTTTAAAACACGCTCTGCTTCTGCAGAAAAATCTACGTGGCCTGGAGTGTCTAGAAGAGTTATATCCATATCACCGACTGAAAAATGGGATTCCCCGGCAAAAATAGTTATACCTCGTTCTTTTTCAAGGGTATGAGTATCCAGAGCCGTATCTCCGTTATCAACACGACCCTGTTTTCTTATTGCGCCTGCTTTATAAAGGAGCGCTTCCGCCAATGTGGTTTTACCTGCATCCACATGGGCTAATATACCAATAACACTTTTACCCATACAATACCCTAAAATGCCGACAGAATGTTTCTGCCGGCACATTTTTTATGATTTGAAATCTACTTTGATTTCTCCGTTTTTAGCAGAAACAACAATTTCTTTTACAAGCTGTTCTGCGTTATCAATAAGAATATTTGCAACCTGGTCTTCAACAGTTTTTCTTATGGTGCGTCTTATATCACGAGCACCTCTGCCACCATCTTCAGACTTTTCTGCAATTATTTCATAAACACCTTTACCAATTGTAAGCTTAATTCCTTTATCATTTAAAGGCTCTCTGAATTCTTCAATAAGAATTTCTGCAATCTTTATAAGTTCTTCTTTGCCAAGCGTATTGAAAACCACAATTTCGTCTACTCTGCCAAGGAATTCAGGTCTTAAGAACTCTTTAAGAGCCTTCATAACCTTATCTTTGGATGCCTGATTCTTATCCCTGTTAAAGCCTAAAGCATTTTCTGTTATATGACTACCTGCATTAGATGTCATAATTATAACAGTATTTTCAAAGCTTACAGTTCTTCCCTGAGCGTCGTTTGTTTTACCTTCGTCAAGAATCTGAAGAAGGATATTCAATACATCAGGATGAGCTTTTTCAATTTCATCAAAAAGAACTACTGAATAAGGCTTTCTTCTTACCTTTTCTGTAAGCTGACCTGCTTCATCATAGCCAACATATCCCGGAGGTGAACCAATAAGCCTTGAAACGCTATGCTTTTCCATAAACTCTGACATATCAAGTCTGATAAGAGTTTCAGGAGTTTCAAAAAGCTCATTCGCAAGCTGCTTTACAAGCTCTGTTTTACCAACGCCTGTTGGTCCGACAAAGATAAATGATGCAGGCTTTCTTACTGCTGAAATCTGCACTCTTGAACGTCTTATAGCTGCAGAAAGCACCTCTACTGCTTCATCCTGACCAATGATACGTGATTTAAGCTTAGCTTCAAGGTTGCAAAGCTTTTTCATATCATTCTCAATGATTTTTGATGTTGGAATACCTGTCCAAAGGTTAATAACCTTAGCAACATCTTCCTCGGTAACATCATTATCATCTGCTTTAATTTTAAGCTCTGCTGCCTGTTTTTCGAGAGCAATTTTTTCTGCCTTAAGCATTGAAATCGCTTCGTAGTCAGGGCCTTGCTCATCTGTAACATCAAGAAGCTCTTCCTGACGCTCATTAAGCTCAATTATTTTAGCAGAAAGCTTCTCATAATCGCTTATAGCAACATTCCTGAGGTTTGCGCAAGTACAAGCTTCATCAAGAAGATCAATTGCTTTATCAGGAAGGAAACGGTCGTTTATATATCTTTCTGAAAGAAGAACAGCTCTGTAAACAAGTGCATCCGAGATTTTAACCTTATGGAAATCTTCGTAATACTCCTTAATGCCTAAAAGCATTTTATAACAATCTGCAACAGATGGTTCTTCAACCTTAACAGGCTGGAAACGTCTTTCAAGAGCAGCGTCTTTTTCAATATGCTTTCTATACTCATTAAAGGTAGTAGCACCAATCACCTGAATCTGACCACGTGAAAGAGCAGGCTTTAAAATGTTAGCTGCGTTCATTGAGCCCTCTGCATCGCCTGTACCAACAAGGTTATGAACCTCGTCAATGAAAAGAATAATATTACCCTCTTCTTTAACCTCGTCAACAAGACCCTTGATTCTGCTTTCAAACTGACCGCGGAACTGGGTACCTGCAACAAGAGAGGTTAGGTCAAGAAGATGTATTTCTTTATCCGCAATTCTTGCAGGAACCTCACCTGACGCAATTTTGAGAGCGAGACCCTCAGCTATAGCAGTTTTACCAACACCTGGCTCACCGATAAGGCAAGGATTATTCTTAGTTCTTCTGCAAAGAATCTGTGTAACGCGATAAATCTCTGTTTCTCTGCCGATTATTCTGTCAATTTTGCCTTCACGAGCTTTGGCTGTTAAATCAGTACAGTATGAGCCTAAGAACTTACGCTTTGTTTTATGCTTATTCTTCTTTTTCTTCTTTGATTTGTCGTCTGCCTCATCCTCCTGAGATTCTGAAAACTCAGCAGGAGCACCATTGTCATTCTGTGTGGCATTAGCATCGTTATTAAAGAAGTTCTGCATAAATGGCATTGTACCGGCTCCACCAAGCTGGAAACCATCCATATTATCCATCAAATCACTGAACTGCTCACTAACCGCATCAAGATCATCTTCAGTGATGCCCATATTCTGCATCATCTGCTTTATCGGGCCTATATTCAATTCACTTGCACATTTAATGCAAAAGCCTTCCTGAGTTGTTTTCTCCCCATCAACACGGGATACGAATATAACTGCAGGGCGTTGCTTGCATTTACTGCAAATCATTTTATTATTCATTTAATTCTCCTGAATTTTATTTATCTGCTTTTTTATTTTTTAATTCTTTAAACTGACGGAAGGTGTCAGGGAAATAGCTAAAGAATGCTACAATTGTAAGTATTGCCGAAATCACTACAAGTATCATCATAAGCATTTCTGGAATCTGGAATAAGTTCTTTAACAAACCTACTTCAGGACCAAAGGCTACAACAAGAAGCATTATTGCATAGAAAGCAAAAGTTGAAACTTTACCAAAAATCTCAGCAGCGCTTGGACGAAGACCGATAATTATCATAAAGCCACCAAAGAGCACCATTATAGCTTCTTTAATTATAAACACAAGGAAAACCCAACTGAAAGCTTTAAGCAATTCATTATTTGCACCATTAAAGGATACAAAAAGAAGAACTGCAAGCGTAATCTGAGTAAGCTTATCTGCAACAGGGTCAAGAACTTTACCTAAATCGCTCACCTGATTGAATTTACGGGCAATTTTGCCATCAAGGAAATCTGAAACACCTGAAAGGAAAAGAACTACAATTGCCCAAAGAGCATCCCCTTTAATAAAGAAATGCGCAAAAAAAGGAACTGCAACTATTCTTAACAAACTAAGAAGATTAGGTATTGTCCAACAACCCTTAAATAAATCCTTCACTTAAAACACCTTAACCTTTCAAAACATCAAAAATAGGGTTATACTGGTCCATAAATAAATAGAACTTTGAACTTAAAATTACTTCAAGTGGTGAACCAGGCTCAGCTGTCTGAGCAATTATGTAAACAATTACGCTGCCTGCAAATACTAAAACAAGAGCTTTAACAAGACCTAAAGCACCACCAAGTAATGCATCAAGCTTACCAACAAAAGGAAGTTTTTCAAGATTATGTTTAAAGAATGATGAGATAAATCTGATTAAAAGACTAAAAATAATAAACAACGCAATAAACACAATGATCTCAGTTATAGTAATCATTACGTCGTAAGCTAAAGTATCAGCAATAGTATCAATTAAAGCATCATCATTTGCGGAAGATGGAATAAGAATTGATGATAAATTATTCACATCGATACCCATTCCGCTTGCTAATTTCACAGCAGCTTCAGGTAAAGCATCTATCATACCTGCAACCTTTTCTCTGACACTAAGAGCACCTGACATATCATCCAATGCCTGTCTGAATTCAGTTTTAATTAAATCTTTAATAAATAAATCATACATACTGTTTGCAACGTTGGCGCAAAGCTTATATGAAGCAAACGCTGATATAACCATTGAAAATGAATCAAGGCAAGTTGCAACAAAACCTTTTTTAGCAGACATTACAACAACTAGGACTACTACTGCAACAACTGCAATATCAAAAATATTCATAGAATCAACCTCCTAAATTTAGGCACTTAACTCAACGGTAGCATCACCGCAAGAAAAGCATCTTGTTATTTTATCAAGAGACGCAATATATACAAAATCATCTGTAGGAAGGAGTGAAAACGCCTCTCCCTTGAAAGAAATTTCTGACACATTAGCGCCACTTAAATTATAAACCATCACTTTATTTTCACCTAAAGCGAAAATGTACTTATCGGACATTCTTGTACTTTTGATTTCAAAATCAGCGGATATTGTTTCTTTGATTTTACCTGACTTTGAAAACAGATTTATTTCAAAAACATTTTCACTTCCGTATTTGGCAAGCGTTACAATATATTTACCTTCTTGAGAAAAGTCGCATGAATTAAACTCTGCAGAATAATACGACGTGGCAGTTATATATTCTTCACCTTTTCGTTCCACAAGAAAAACACCTTTATCTGTAAGAACAGTTATAACATTGAATTTTGTGAACTGAATATCCAAAGGCGTTACACCGCTTATTTTTTGTGTATTAAGCGGTTCCTTGTAATCAAAACCAAAATACTGAACTGTTGTGAAAAGCTCACCATTTTCTGCACCTAAAACAGCAACACCTGCATATCTTCCATTTTGTGATAAAGTAATGGAAACGATATGCTCATGTGCACAGTTCCAATGAAAAACTTTTTTGTTATGCTTATCGTAAACATTCAACGCGCTTTCAGCGCCGGTGCCTTTAACTGCTAAAGCGTAGTTACCTTTTTCTCCATACTCAGCAGAAATAATGGTATTTTCAGCGGTTCCTTCGTAAGCAACTTCGCCGCCATCTATAAGCATAAAGCCTTTGCCGGATCTATCGAAAACAACTACCTTTTCACCATTGATAGATATACCAGGTTTTGCATAAATATGGGGTTGATTTAAAAGTTGTTTTCCATTGGGTGAAAAAACAACAACATTCTCTGTTGTGAGAATAATTATATTATCTCCTGCAATATCGGTAACAAGAGAGGAATCACTACTTACCGCAAGCGGAAACCGTTCAGCGCTACCTGAAACAGAAACCTTTGCTCTCAAGAAAAGTGCATCAACAGGAATAATTCCAACTGAGGATAAAATAAACGTAAAAACGAAAACAGCAATCAGAACTATTGAAATAATAGCTTTCGCTCGTTGCTTTTCTGACAAACGAGAAATTCGTTTTTCACCTTTATACCCTGTATTCAATTCAGTTAATTTAACTTTCATTTTCTTCACCTGAAAAATAAACTTTATTAAGATACAAGCCATCAGGCACAGCGGTTATGCCTGCTTTTACTCTGTCTGCACTTTTTATGATATCAGGAATATCATCAACTTTGATTTTCCCCATATTTACATATAAAAGTGTGCCCGCCATAATGCGAACCATATTATATAAAAAACCATTACCGCACACCTTAAAAATTACAAGGTTTCCTTTGCGTTCAACAGATGCATCATAAATTGTACGTACTTTAGAAGAAACCTGAGCGCCTGCTGCGCAGAACGCAGAAAAATCATGTTCTCCGATAAACGCTTTTGAAGCTTTATTCATAAGCTCTGCATCCATAGGATATTTATAGTGGCATGTTCTTTTATAATTAAAAGGAGATGGGATTTCTGAATTTTCAAAAATATAAATATATTCTTTTTTTATACTATCAAACCTTGCATTAAAAGATTCCCGAACTTCTTTGCAAGAAATAACAGATATCTCTCCCGGAAGCTTTGCTGAGACCAAAGCTACAGGAAAGCTTTCGCAAGGTATTGTTGACTCAGTTTTAACGTTAAAAAAATACTCATTGGCGTGAACACCTGCATCAGTGCGGCTGCAACCGATTATGTTAACATCCTCACCGGTAAGACGATAAAAAGCAGATTTCAATTCACCCTGAACTGTTACTGCATTCTCTTGCAACTGCCAGCCATGAAATTTGGAGCCTTCAAAGGCTATTTTAAAAAGTAAATTTCTCATTTCAAATAACCTTCACAAATAAAATATTAAAAACAACAACGAGAACACATACAACAATTATAATTGCGCCTGCTACGCCATCACGCCATGAAAACTTCATCTGACGAAGGCGTGTTCTGCCCTCACCACCGGTGTAGCATCTGCAGGACATTGCGTCAGCAAGCTCAATTGCGCGCTTAAAAGCAGAAATAAACAACGGAATAAATATAGGAAACAGCGCCTTTACTCTTTTGGCAAGGTTACCGCTTTCAAAATCTGCACCTCTCGCCTTTTGGGCAGACATTATTCTGTCTATCTCATCAATAAGAGTTGGAATAAAACGAAGAGCAATTGTCATCATCATTGCAAATGTATGCACTTCTATTTTAAACACCTTTAAAGGTGAAAGCAGTTTTTCAATTGCATCAGTCAAGTCTGTTGGAGATGTTGTATATGTGAGAAGCGAGCTTACAAGAAGAAGCACAAGTATTCTTACAGCAATAAAAATCGCCATAAACACACCTTTATCGGTTATCTCAATAAAGCGCCAGCTGAAGAGTATCTCACCGTCTTTTACATAGTACAACTGTAGAATAGTTGTAAGAAGTATAATCGGTAGCAACGGTTTAAAACTTTTCAACACAACCTTAGGCGAAATTTTTGAAAGAAGATAAGAAACAACACCAACGATAGTTATTAAACCTAAAGCCCAGAAACTCTTACACACAAACGTAAACACAAGGAACAAAAGTGTAAGAATTATTTTTGTTCTTGCATCAAGTTTATGAATAAATGATTTACCGGGAAAATATTGACCTATTGTAATATCTTTTATCATAACGCTCCCCCTTTCGAGAGATAGTTAAGAATAGCTTCTTTTGCACCCTCAACAGTATATTCCGTTTTACCCAAATCAAAACCTGCTGACTTAAGCTTCAAAAACAGAGTTGTAATCTCAGGCACATCAAGACCCAATGAAGAAAGCAATTCACCTTGAGAATAAACCTCTTCGACGGTACCCATAAGCTGTATTTTACCATCATTCATAACAAGAACTCTGTCTGCAACCTGAGCAACATCATCCATATTATGAGAAACGAAAATAACGGTACTGCCTGTTGATTTATTGTAATCTGTTATAAGCTTGAGAAGCTTTTCTTTGCCTATAGGGTCAAGGCCAGCAGTAGGCTCATCAAGAATGAGAACCTTTGGTTTCATTGCAAGAACACCTGCAATTGCAACCCTGCGCTTTTCACCACCTGATAAATCAAATGGTGATTTTGATAAATAATCTTCAGAAAGATTAACAAAACTGAGAGCTTCATGAACACGCTCGTTTATCTCGTTATCTGTAAGGCCCATATTTGATGGTCCAAAGGCAATATCCTTATAAACAGTAGATTCAAAAAGCTGTTGTTCAGGATACTGAAAACAAAGACCAACATTAAAACGGCAATTACGTAAAGTTTCCTTTGAAGAATATATATTAACACCTTCAAAAAGAATTTCGCCTGAATCCGCTTTAAGAAGACCATTAAGATGCTGAAGAAGTGTACTTTTACCTGAACCTGTATGGCCAATTACAGCAACAATTTCACCTTGGTTAAAATCTACATTTACACCTTTGAGAGCGCCCTTTTCAAACGGTGTACCTTTAGAATAACCATATATTAAGTTTTTCACCGAAAGAACGGACATTTTTTATACCTCAATTAACTAATTTTTTGAATTCCTCTGTAAATTCCTCTGCAGTAAGAGGAGCAGATGAAAATTTAACACCTTGTTTTTCTAACTCCACAGCAAGCTCTAATGGCTTAGGAACTGTAAGACCAATAGAAGAAAGCAATTCTGCCTCACTGAACACCTGCAAAGGTGTTCCATCGAGCTTAACTTCACCATTATTCATAACAACAACTCTGTCTGCCTTGACAGCTTCATCCATAAAATGAGTAACAAGAATTATTGTTATACCTAACTCATCTTTTAATTTATGAAGAGCCTCCATAACCTCTTTACGACCTCTTGGGTCAAGCATAGCAGTAGGCTCATCAAGAACAATGCATTTTGTTTGCATTGCAATAATACCTGCAATTGCAACTCTTTGTTTCTGGCCGCCTGAAAGCCTGTGAGGCTCATGGTGTCTGTAATCATACATATCCACCATTTTAAGGGCATCGTCAACTCTTTTTCGTATTTCTTCGCGAGGAAGACCTAAGTTTTCAGGACCGAAGGCAACATCATCTTCAACAATTGTTGCAACAATCTGATTATCAGGATTCTGAAAAACCATACCGATTTTTCGGCGGATATTTATTTCATTTTCTTCATCGGAAGTATCATAACCAAAGGATATGACATTACCTGTTGATGGCACGAGAAGAGCGTTTATAAGCTTCGCCATTGTTGACTTACCTGAGCCATTATGACCAAGCACACAAGTAAACTGACCTTCATAAAAATCAAGATTCAAATCAGTTATAACGCTATCTTCACCTTCGTCATAAGAAAAACTGACATTTTTAAATTCAATAATTTTATTCATATCATTTAGTCCATATAGCAGTTGAACCGCAAGGAAGCACAAGTCCGGTCTGAGTAACAGGAAGACCGATTTCGTCAGCTTCTGCCTTGCCGCCAAAACGCTTTGCAACAGTTGTATTTAATATGTAGCTCATAACCGCCGGAGAAACACCTGCGGTATAAGAGTTTATTAAAACGGCTAAGGAATTATCTGTTAAAAGCTCTGAACACTGTTCAACAAAGCCGTATATTTCATTTTCAAGCTTCCACACCTCGCCACCTGGGCCTCTGCCATATGATGGTGGGTCCATAATGATAATATCGTATTTATTACCTCGCCTTATTTCACGGGCAACAAATTTCATACAATCATCAACAATCCATCTTACAGGTTTATCCTGAACGCCTGTTGAAACAGCATTTTCTTTACCCCACTGAACCATACCTTTAGATGCATCAACGTGGCAAACGGAAGCCCCCGCTTTAAGAGCGCTTATTGTTGCAGCACCTGTATAACCGAAAAGGTTAAGAACCTTAACATCATTTCTACCACTTTTGTTAATAATGTCTCTGACTAAATCCCAGTTGCATGCCTGTTCAATAAAAACACCAGTATGCTTAAAGCCCATTGGCTTAAGGTTAAAAGTTAAATCTCTGTAACCAATCTGCCATACCTCAGGGATTTTTTTATAAAACTGCCAGGCACCACCACCTGAATTGGAACGGATATATCTTGCGTGAGCCTTTTTCCAGAAAGCATTATCTCTTCTGGTGTTCCACAATGCCTGTGGGTCAGGACGAATGAGAAGAATATCTCCCCACCTTTCAAGCCTTTCACCATCAGAACAATCTATAAGCTCATAATCCTTCCAACCATCAGATACTCGCATTAAATTAATCTCTCCTTAATAACTTCCGCTAACTCCTGAGCAAGAACGTTAATTTTTTCTTCATCCTTACCCTCAAGCATTACACGAACAAGAGGCTCTGTTCCTGAAACACGAACAAGAACTCTGCCATCTGCACCAAGCTCTTTTTCTGCAGCCTCAATTGCATTTTTAATTTCTTTATCTCTTGGGAATTTTGCTTTACCAAAATCTGAAACGCGAACATTAACAAGAACCTGAGGATATACCGTCATCTGACTTGCAAGCTCAGAAAGCTTTTTGCCTGTTTCTTTCATAATGCAAAGAAGCTTTAAAGCAGATAATTCGCCATCACCTGTTGTTGCGTGGTCAAGGAATATAAGGTGGCCTGATTGCTCACCACCTATTGAATGACCGCCAGCGAGCATATTTTCAAGAACGTATCTGTCGCCGACTTTTGTTTTTTCGCAATCAATTCCATTTTCTTCACAAAACTTAAAGAAGCCCATGTTACTCATAACAGTAACAACTGCTGTATTGTTTTTAAGTTTGCCTTTATCCTTCATATACTTTGCAAAAATTGCAATAAGCATATCGCCATCAACAACATTACCCTTTTCATCAACAGCAAGGAAACTGTCTGCGTCGCCATCAAAAGCGAGACCGGCATCGCAACCATTGCGAACAACAAAATCCTGTAAAACTTCAAGGTGTGTTGAGCCGCAGTTGTTGTTAATGTTTGTGCCGTTAGGATGGGATGCAACAAAGAAGCAATCATCACATAGCTTCATAAAAAGCTCAGGCGCTGTAACTGATGCGGCGCCATTTGAGCAGTCAATTGCTATTTTAAGACCATTAAGGTCAAGAATACCATTTTCAGAAAGGTCATCCTTAGCGATACCATAAAGATATTTGATATAGTCTGCAGCCGCAGTTCTTGAACGTTTTATTCTACCTACATCGCCACCTATTTTAACAGGTGGAACCTGCGATTTATCAAGAATAATGCTTTCGATTTCTTCTTCTATTGAATCAGGGAGCTTATAGCCGTTGCCCTGGAAAATCTTAATGCCATTATACTCACATGGATTGTGAGAAGCAGAAATCATAATTGCGGCATCATAATTATATTTTTTCACAAGATAAGCAACTGCAGGTGTTGGAATTTCACCTAAAAGGTTAACATCTGCACCAACAGAACAAAGACCTGCTGCAATTGCACTTTCAAGCATCTGAGAAGATGCTCTTGTATCCATTCCGATTAAAACCTTGGGTCTTTCATTTGTGTGCTCTGTAAGAACCATTGCAGCCGCTCTGCCAATCTGCATAGCAAGCTCACAAGTTATTTCACTGTTCGCAACGCCTCTTGCACCATCTGTACCAAACAATCTGCCCATTAAGTCATCTCCTAATATGATTCAAATGTACCTTGTGTACTTTCGTCAGTTAATGGCTTATAGCCCATATGGCTATAGCCTGCAGGTGTAACTTTTCTTCCTCTTGGTGTTCTTGCAAGGAAACCAAGCTGCATTAAATATGGTTCATAAACATCTTCAATTGTAACTGCCTCTTCACCGATAAGAGCAGCAATTGTTTCAAGACCAACAGGACCACCATTATAATTCTCGATCATTGCTCTTAAAAGGTTTCTATCAACAAGGTCAAGACCAAGCTCATCTATTTCCATTCTTTCAAGAGCCTGTTGGGCGGCTTCTACGGTTATAATGCCATTGCCCATAACCTGAGCATAGTCTCTTGCACGCTTTAAAAGTCTGTTTGCAATTCGTGGTGTTCCTCTTGAGCGTGAAGCAATTTCCAATGCACCATCTTTTACCGCTTCAATGCCTAATATATTAGCACTACGCTGAACAATTCTTGAAAGCTCCTCAGGAGAATAAAGTTCAAGTCTGAGGATAACACCAAATCTATCTCTGAGTGGTGCCGAAAGCTGACCTGCACGAGTTGTAGCACCAATAAGTGTAAAACGTTTTAAATCAAGCCTAATTGACCTTGCAGATGGACCTTTACCAATAATAATATCAAGGGCGAAGTCTTCCATTGCAGGATAAAGCACCTCTTCAATGCTTCTTGAAAGGCGGTGAATTTCATCAATAAAAAGAATATCACCATCATTAAGGCTTGTAAGAAGAGCAGCTAAATCACCCGGTTTTTCAATTGCAGGACCTGATGTAACTCTTATCTGAACACCCATTTCGTTAGCAACGATACCCGCAAGAGTTGTTTTACCCAAACCTGGAGGGCCATACAAAAGAACATGGTCTAAAGACTCTTTTCTTTTTTTAGCAGCTTCAATATATATTTTTAAATTTTCTTTTGCTTTTTCCTGACCAACATATTCATCAAGTGTATGCGGTCTCAAAGAGGTTTCAATTTCGTTATCGCCCATTATAAACTCAGGGGCAATAACTCTTTCCTCTTCTGCAATGAAAAAATCATCCATAATTTATCTCCTTAAAAACGAAGCGTCATATTCTTTAAAGCGCCTTTGATAAGTTCTTCAACCGAAAGTTCAGGTGAAAGTTTACTTACCGCAACAGAAGCTTCTGTCTGAGAATAACCGAGAGCTGTTAAAGCAGCAATTGCTTCTGATGTGTTTGACATATTGTTAACCGCACTAACTGCGCTGGTAACTGAACTGCTTTCAGAAGAGATAAAGCTGACGCTTGATATTTTGTCTTTAAGCTCCATAATAACTCTCTGAGCAAGCTTAGGACCTACGCCATTGGCGGCAGTTATTGCTTTTGTATCTCCTGAAGATACTGCAACAGCAAAATCATCAGGAGTAAGCTGAGAAAGAATTGAAAGAGCAGCCTTAGGGCCAACCCCTGAAACGCTTATAAGAAGTTTAAACGCATCAAGTTCTTGCTCAGTATAGAAACCAAACAAATCAAGAGCATCCTCACGAACATTAAGGTATGTGAAAACTGTAATTTCATCACTATGAGAACGATGAACACTCTCAATTGTATTTCGCGTTGTAAAGCATCTGAAACCTACGCCACCGCAAAGGATAGCTATACTTTGTTCGTCTGTTTTTAATATTTTACCGGTAAGACTGTAGAACATTTCAGCCCCTCCTGTTAATTTCGTTTAATATTAACGAGCCACTTGAATGGCCATGGCAAATTGCGAGAGCTAACGCATCGGCAGCGTCATCTGGTTTAGGGATTTTATCAAGGTGAAGAAACATTTTTGTCATTTCCTGAACCTGATTTTTTTCTGCTCTTCCGTAACCGACAATACTCTGCTTAACCTGCAAAGGTGTGTACTCAAAAATCGGTATACCTGCCTTTTCTATTGCAAGAACAATTACGCCTCTCGCCTGAGCAACATCAATAGCAGTTTTTTGGTTTGTGTTGAAATAAAGCCTTTCTATACTCACTGCATCAGGCTTGAATTTTTCTAAAAGCTCTGTAAGGTCATCATAAATCTTTTGGAGTCTTTTATTAAAAGGCATATCTTTTTCAGTTGTAATTGCACCGTATCCGAGAAGCGAAAAGTTATTTTTTTCGTATCTTACAATACCGCAACCAACTATTGCATAGCCGGGGTCAATACCGAAAATAACCATTCACTCACCACCCTAAGACATACCAACAAATTTTCATGCTATTATACCATAATATAGAGCAAAATATCAACACTTTAGGGCTAATATTTAACAATATGTTCATTATGTTTTAAATATATTGATTTTAATATATTAAGTTGATATAATATTTAAAAAGATGTGGCCTATGAAGGAGTAAATTTATTATGTTCAAAGACAAAAACAATGTGGTTTTAGCGATATCTGCGGCACTTATAGTATTAGCCGTTATAATCGCAATAGTAGCCACTGTAGTAGAAAAAAACAGAATTGACGATAATTCTACAAAACAGGAAGTTGTAAGCACAACTGAACAAGCAGAAAACAATTCAAACAACGGAACAACTCTTCCGCCACAGACAACTGCACCAGTAGTTCAGGACGGAAATACACCAGGTAAATACACCGTTGCTACTCAGAACGACCCTCTTGGTGTAAGACTTTCACCAAAGGCAGATGCTGAAAGAATTTACGAATTCCCTAAAGGAAGCGAAATAGACGTCCTTTGCACATACAGTGAATGGGCTTTTGTGGAATCAGACGGCGTGAGTGGTTGGGTTAACCTTAACTATCTTCAATTAAAAGAAAAAGGCGAAACACCAAAATACAGCGCAGGTAAATACACTATAAATACTCAGGATGACCCTCTTGGAATAAGAGTTAAACCTCATGCTGATGCTCAGCGAAATGGAGAAGTTCCAAAGGGCCAGGAAGTTGAAGTTTTAACTGTTTGCGGTGATTGGGGCTATGTTGAATATGGCGAATATTCAGGTTGGCTTTCATTCCAGTATCTTAAGTTGGCGTAAATAATTATGTATATTTGCAACGATTGTCCGAGAAAATGCAATAAACAAAGAAAAGCTCTTGCCGATAACGGTAAGGGCTTTTGCAATATGGGTGAAAACCCTGTTATAGCAAGGACTGATTTACACTTCTGGGAGGAGCCGCCAATAAGCGGTGATAAGGGAAGCGGTACCGTATTTTTTACAGGCTGTAATTTGCAATGTGTATATTGTCAGAACGTGAAAATAAGCCGCGGTAAATTCGGCAAGGAAATTACTGTTGAAGAATTAAAGGAAATTTACAAGGAACTGGTTTCCAAGGGGGCACACAACATAAACCTTGTAACCGCAACCCATTTTGCACACGCGGTTATAAAAAGTCTTGACGAGCCCCTACCCGTACCCGTTGTATATAACTGCGGTGGGTATGAAAGCATTGAAACATTAAAGGCTTTTGAGGGTAAAATCAACATATATTTACCCGATATGAAGTACTCCGACAATTACCTTGCGGTAAAATTTTCAAACGCGGAAAACTACTTTGAAACAGCTAAAAATGCCAT
>JAZLDN010000030.1:0-11455 GCA_045614765.1 Acutalibacteraceae bacterium | reverse complement strand
TGATTGAGGAGGAAAAAGTGCTGGACTCTGCAGTAGCTGAAGATTTTGATTTTGCAGCAGCTTTGGAAGAATCACTCAGCAATATGAACAGCGACCAGAAGGTTGTTGGTACAGTATTGAGCATTTCTCCAACAGAGATACAGGTTGATATCGGCAGGAAGCAGACAGGCTATATCCCTTATAGTGAATATAGCAGTGACCCAAATGCAGATCCAAAAGCTGAACTCAAGATTGGCGACACTCTTAACCTTATCATCATGAAAACAAACGACCAGGAAGGCGTTACAATGCTTTCCAAAAAACGCTACGATTCTATCGCTGCATGGGATGTTATCGTAAACGCTGAAGGAACAGATACCATTCTTGAAGGTGTTGTTACAGAAATCATCCGTGGTGGTGTAATTGTTGTATCAAACAATGCTCGTCTTTTCATTCCTGCATCACTTGCTACAGCAAGTCGTAACGATAAGCTTGAAGATCTTCTCAAGAAAAACGTTAAGTTTAAGGTTATCGAAGTTAACAAGCAGAGAAGAAGAGCTGTTGGTTCAATCCGTGCAGTTCTTAAGGAAGAAAGAAAAGAAGCAGAAGCAAAATTCTGGGCAGAGGCTCAGGAAGGCGAAGTTCGTAAGGGCGTAGTTAAATCTCTTATGAAATTCGGTGCTTTCGTTGACATCGGTGGTGTTGACGGTATGATTCATATCTCTGAGCTTTCTTGGAGCAGAATCAAAGATCCATCAGAAGTTGTTAACGTTGGCGATGAGGTTGAGGTTACAATTAAATCTCTTAACCCAGAAAAGAAGCAGATTGCTCTTGGCTATAAGAAGCTTGAAGATAATCCATGGGAAATCTTCAAGAGCAAGTATTCAGTAGGCGATGAAGCAGAGGTTGAAATTGCAAACTTTACTGATTTCGGCGCATTTGCTCATATCGTTGCTGGTATTGATGGTCTTATCCACATTTCTCAGATTGCAAACAAGCATGTTGCAAAGCCTGCAGATGTTCTTAAAATCGGCGAGAAGGTAACCGTTAAGATTACTGAAATTGACGAGGAAAGAAAGAGAGTAAGCCTTTCAATCCGCGCTCTTCTTCCTGAAGAGGAAGTTGTAGAAGCTCCAGCAGAGGAAGCTGCTGAAGAAGCAGTTGCTGAAGAAGCTGCAGAATAATTTAAGCATTACGGTACATAAGCTGTAATCATAAGCCGTAGAAAGATTTCTTTCTACGGCTTCTTTATCGAAAAATAAGGGGGTGCGAATTTGTACTGTCATAACTGTCATAAAAGAAGTCCTGAAAATTTTCAGAATTGCGCGTATTGCGGTGCAAAGCTTGCGCCTGAAAAGAAAAAACTTCCATCAACTTTTATAAAAAAAGAAAACTTTAAAATTAAGGTTCCTTTTAAAGCCCTTGTTGTTGCTCTTCTCGTTTTTGCTACAGTAATATCGGTTGCGGCAATTTTTACGGCAACTGTAACAGGCTCTAAACCTGAAAAGGTAGTGCGTAATTTTATCCGCTCTGTACAGACTCAGGATGAAAAACTTTTTTATTCTCTTTACGACGAAGGTATAAAAGAATATAAAAAAGAAAATAGGTATTACGGCGACGATGAAACCTTTAAAAATATGGTTTTACCAGTAAGTGAAAGCCATGAGTTTTATAAAGAAAAATGCGGCGAAGATTATAAACTTACTTATTCTATAAAAGAATTCCAGACTCTTGATGACGAGCAGTTACAGATATTTACCGAAATGCTTGAAACCGATTTCTCTTACATAAAGCTTCCTTCACGAGTAGATTTACTTAGCGTTGAAATTACTGCAAAAGGTGAAAAAGGCGAGTACAAGAGCGTTTATAACGATTTCTGGTGCATGAAAATTAAAGGTAAATGGTATAAGGTTGATAAAACTGTTTATACAGATTACGAAAAAATTAAAACGACAGATTGACGCGAGTAGCAAAAAATCTGTCGTTTTTTATTGTTTTTAGAAATATTTTGTATTTTGTACAAAAATACAGGTAAAACGCCAAAAAATATTTGACATTTTAACGATAGTGTGATATTCTCTATATAAGAATATGGGATTATAGTTTATCGGGGTGGTATTTTGGGCGGTGTTAAACAGGCAGATTATTTAAATCTTGCTGATGACCGTCTTGCACTTATGGCTCAAAGCGGTGATGAAGCTGCTTTTAATGCCCTTGCCGCTCGTTATCTTAAGTTGAAATCCCGTAAAACAAATTCAACGTACCTTGATGAAGAAGATTTTCTTCAGGAGAGTATGTTTGGCTTCTTAAATGCTGTGCGTACCTATAGCCAGGAAAAGGGCGTTCCATTTAAAGCGTATGCCGGTGTGTGTATGCGTAATAGTATGAATTCTGTCGCAGGTGGTCTTTCTAAGGAGATTCAGGCTGATGGCGATATGGATGCTATTCTTGAAATAGGTACGGATGAAGATCCGCTTAACAAAATAATTGGTAGCGAGCATCTTAATGAAGTCCTTAATGCTTGTGAAATATCTCTTTCCAACCTTGAAAAAACAGTGGTTTTCTTCAAGGCAGGCGGTATGAGCTACGATGAAATCGGCAAAAAGCTTGGTATGGATTCCAAAGCAGTTGATAATGCGGTTCAACGTGCTCGTAAAAAATTAAAAAAGGCTTTAGCCGAGTAATCGGTTAATATAAATGTCCTCTTAGCTTAAAAGCAGAGCGTTGTTAGGTTTCGGAATTTTCCAAAACCTTTATACCAAAGGTGGCGGTGCAATTCCGTTAGAGGGCGATATCAAAAAATAGCGAGGTAGCAAAAATGTACGAAGACAAAACACTCATCTGTAAAGAGTGCGGCAACGAATTTATTTTCACAGCCGGCGAACAGGAATTTTACGCAGAAAAAGGCTTAGTTAACGAGCCAAAGAGCTGTAAGGCTTGCCGTGATGCACGTAAGGCAGCAGTAAGAGGCGAGCGTGAAAAATTCACAGCAGTTTGTGCAGAGTGCGGCGGCGTTGCTGAAGTTCCATTCAAGCCACGCGAGGATCGCCCTGTTTACTGCAGCGATTGCTTCAACAAGAAAAAAGAAGCAGAGGCTTAATTACATAAGAATGTAAAAGTTTCACCCCTTGGGAGTAATCCCAAGGGGTTTGCTTTTTAATCTATAAACTTATTCATAAGAGTATATCCTACCTCAACAAAATTGCCTGTCGCTTTTGCAGTTTCTTCGTTGAAGGATTCAATACCGTTATCCTTCGCTTTAGACTTCTGATAAATCATGTATGGTACAGGGTCTGAAGCGTGAGTCATTGTAACAATAGGTGTAGGGTGGTCAGGGAGAACCATAATTTTATAGTCCTCATATTTTTCGAGAGCAGGTAAAAGCTTGCCGAGAATCTTTTCGTCAATAATCTCAATTGCCTTAACCTTGTTTTCAGGCTCGTTTCTGTGTCCGCACTCGTCAGGAGCTTCAAGGTGAATGTAAACAAAATCCTTTTCTTCAAGCTCTTTTATAGCACTCTCAGCCTTACCATCAAAGTTTGTGTCGATATAGCCTGTTGCGCCTTCAACCTCAGGCGCTGCCATTCCTGCACATTTTGCAATACCTTTAAGAAGGTCAACTGCAGAAATGATAGAGCCATCAACGCCATATTTCTCTTTGAAATTTGAAAGAGATGGCTTTGTGCCTTCGCCCCAGAGCCAGATTGAGTTTGCAGGGCGGTCACCTGCTGCAATTCTCTTTTTATTTACTGGGTGCTCCATAAGAAAATCGTAGCTTTCTTTCATCATAGCAATAAGCTCTTTTGCGTTTTCGCTTTTTGAAAGGTGTTCTCCGATTACCTTGCCTGAAATATCATGTGGAGGAGTCTTTTTTCCTAAATCGAGTGTACCACCGTGCCATACAAGGCAATGTCTGTATGCAACGCCACCATAGAATTTGTAAATGTCGTTGCCGAAGCGCTCTTCAACACTTTTAATTATCTCACGTGCTTCTTCGGTTGAAATATCACCTGCGCTGTAGTCAACCATTGTTTTATCTTCATAATTTTCTTCGTCTGAAAGAGTAACAAGGTTTGTACGGAAGATTATATCATCATCCTTCATATCTACACCAATGCTAACAGCTTCAAGAGGGCTTCTTCCTGTATAACATTCGTGCGGATTGTAACCAAGAACGCTCATGTTTGCGATATCACTACCGGGCTTTAAGCCTTCGCCTACAGTTTTTACAAGACCTACTTCACCATTCCTTGCGAGTTTATCAAGAATTGGTTTGTTTGCAAGCTCCATAGGAGTTTTGCCGTTTAAGGCAGGAACAGGGTAGTCTGCCATACCGTCATATAAAACTACAACATATTTCATAATGTTACCTCACTTTTAAAACTACATATAATATACAACTTTCCGTGAGCTATTGTCAACAAAAAGGCTTGAATTATGGGGAAGATTAGAGTAAAATGAAATAGTAAATTTTCTTCAAAGGAGAATCGTTATGAAATTACCACTTGCCATTCAGCTTTATTCCGTACGCGACGATATGGAAAAGGATTTTGTAGGCACAATTAAAAAGATTAAAGAGTTAGGCTACGAGGGTGTAGAATTTGCAGGTCTCTTCGGCAGAACTGGTGTTGAAGTTAAGGCAATCTGCGATGAAATAGGCATTGTTCCTGTTTCTGCTCACGTGCCATATTACGATATGCTTGAAAATCCTGAGGCAGTTCTTCAGGATTATAAAGACATGGGTTGTAAATATGTTGTTGTTCCATATCTTACAGAGGAATGCCGTCCAGGTACAGAGGGTTGGTCAGCTACAGTTGAAGGTATCGGCAAAATTGGTGCGGCTGCAAAGGCTATGGGTCTTCAGCTCCTCTACCACAACCACGATTTTGAGTTCCTTAAAATAGATGGTGAATATGCTCTTGATATTCTCTATAATACAATCCCTGCAGATTTACTTAAAACAGAGCTTGATACATGTTGGGTAAATGTTGGTGGCGAGGAGCCTGCTGCTTATGTTGAGAAATACACAGGCAGAGCACCTATTGTTCACCTTAAGGATTTTGCAGGTCAGAAGGGTAACGGACCACTTTACAAGCTTATCGGTATTGAAGAGGAAGAGTCTGCTGAGAATGAAAATACCTTTGAGTTCCGTCCAGTAGGCTACGGCTGTCAGGATTGGAAGAAGATTCTCGCTTCTGCAGAAAAAGCAGGCGCAGAGTGGGTTGTGGTTGAACAGGACGATCCATCAATGGGCAAAGCTCCTATTGAGTGTGCAGAGTTAAGCATAAACTATTTGAAAACACTTTAATTACAGAGTGAAAAATTAGAACTGCGTTGCTATTATAGCTTCGCAGTTCTTTTACTATTATTTTTAGTTGGATGTGAGATACTAATTTTTATTTCAAAACTATTGATTCAGCAATTTCTAACATTTCTTCTCTTTGGAAACCTGTGAAAATTAAGTTGTAGTTATCATATATTTCACCTTTTGGCTGAAGTTGTAATACATATCTGTTGCCGGTTTCTTCGTTATATCCTGACCAGCCCCAACCTTGCAATTTGTCATTTTCTGTGTGGATATAGTAGCCTGTGGAGTTAACAGGGTTTGGCATAACATTTATATATAGTGCATAATATGCGTACCACATAGCAAATTTTTCAGGGTTTAATGGTATTTTATATCCTGCCCAATCTTCCTCGGAGGATTTGAGGAGTTTAGTGTATGTACTGTGGTCAGCATACAGCGTGTCAGGGTTAATTCCCATATTTTCAATACCTTTTTTTATAATGGGGTTAAAGAATGGGAAATCGTACCATCCACCTATTCCGAATATACCATGTTCTTCGTAAAATGGCTTTACATTTTCCTTGAGGGTTGGAATATATGATATAACAAGCGTTTTGCCATCTTCGAATTCTATTTTATTGCCATCCTGAATTTCAGTTGCTTTGTATTTACCCAAGGCATCGTCTATATAAATATCTGCGTACTTTCCATTGAAGTTTGGATTTGTTTGGTTTGTAATTTCAATATCAAGCAAGTTGCATTGTGAATATAAATATCCTTCATCACAATATTTATGATAAGATACCCTTACAGGAACAGTAAGGTAGGCAAAAAGCCCTACTACCACAATTACAGCCATTGTAATTGATAGTGATTTAATAACCGCTTTTTTCTTACCTTTTTTTATTCTTTTTCCTGCATTTTTAACGGCTTTGTTTATGTCTGTGTTGATTTCGGCTTTTACGTCAGGTGAGCTTTGCAAGTTCATAAGCTCTGCTTCACATATAGGACAGTCTGCAATATGCTCTTCAATTATTGTTTTTGATTCTTCACTGCAAACATTATCTACATAAAGAGGAAGTAAATCTTTTATAATTCCGCAACTTAGTTTATTCATTATCCGTCATCCTTTCCGATATTTGTTGCTTTGCTCTGTGGTATGTAACTCTTGCCCAGCTTTCTGTTTTACCGAAAACGTCTGCAATTACGTTGTAAGGTAAATCTCCCAATGTTTTCATATAGAAAACTTCTTTGTAGGGTGAGGGGAGCTCAGTTGTATACTTAAGAATGATTTTTATATTATCGTTCTTTATAATACTTTCTTCTATATTGCAGTCAGCTGTCAGATTCAGTATGCTGTCAATATTTTCTGTAGGCTTCCGCCTTTTTGTATTAACAAAAATATTGTGAGCAATTCTGCAAAGCCAGGTTTCAATTTTGCATTGATGATTGAATTTATCGTAGCTGTTTATTGCCTTGTAAAATGTTTCCTGGGCAATATCCTCTGCGATGTTTTCATCAAAGCAAAGTGAACGGGCATAGTTTTTTACATATGGGTAATATTCACGATAAATAAGCTCGATATCATCCAAAAAACACACCCTCTTTCTTTGTTTTCCTGACCGGTCATATGTTAGACACATAAAAAGTATTTTTGTTACAAAAATTGTGGAATTTTGCGATAGCTTATCCTCCCTGTTTGACTTTAGTCAAATAGGGAGGGGGACCGCGTTAGCGGTGGTGGGTAGTTCTCTCGCCTTTATTCTTCGGTTGGTAAGGATAAAACAATTTTATCATAAAATTATAAAAAGAAAACAGATACTCTACAAAAATGTAAAGTATCTGTTCTTGCGCAAAATTACTTGTTTTTATCTGTTAAGGATAAGCTTTGTAAGCTCAACAGGCTCAACGATTGTGTCGCCCTTGTAAACTCTCATATTACCTGAAGCGATTTCGTCAATGAGAATAACCTCGTCATTGTTGTAGCCGAACTCGAATTTGATATCCCAAAGGTCAAGACCGATTGTCTTAAGGTCGTCAGCAATAATCTTTGTGATTTTGAGTGTCTGCTCCTTCATGCTTGCGAACATTTCTGGGCTCATAACACCAAGAGCTGCAAGGCCTTCACCTGTAACAAGTGGATCACCCTTAGCATCGTTTTTGAATGTGCACTCAACATAGCCACCTTCAAGAACTGTGCCGTCTTCAATGTACTCGCCGTAACGACGGATGAAGCTACCTGTTGCAACAAGTCTGCAAATAACTTCAAGACCGTGGCCGAAAACCTTACCTGGAAGAACTTCCATTGTAGCGTTTTCTATATCAGCGCTTACGTAGTGAGTCTTGATGCCTGCTTCTTTGAGCATATCAAAGTAGTAAATTGATGTTTTAAGGTTTTCTTTACCGATACCGTCAATCTTAAGGCCAACTGTGTTTTCACCTGGATCAAAAACGCCGTCTTTACCTGTGCAGTCGTCTTTGAACTTAAGAAGTACATTACCATTTTCAAGCTCGAAAACGTCTTTTGTTTTACCTTCGTAGAGTTTCTTCATAATAAATCTCTCCTTCAATTACTACTTTTGGTAGTTAATATACTTTTATTACATATAGAATTTTAATGCTCATTTTAAATAATGTCAAGAAAATTAGTTCATTTTTTTTATTATGTAAAAATGTTCTAAAAATCTGTTATAAATAAGGTGTTTTAAAAACTGTTTTTTGTATATATTTTTAAAGGCTTCCACTACAAATTATAGTGGAAGCCAGAATTTAATCTTTAAAGGAATATTTCTCGGCATAATTATAATATTGCTCTACGAAATGTTCTTTATCTTTTTTGATTTTCTTACCTGAAGCGTGGTGGTTCATATTGTTATCTTTAGCATCAATTATGCAAAGGGCAATGTTTGAGCAATGGTCGGATGTTCTTTCAAGGTTGGTAAGAAGGTCTGACCACACGAAGCCTGCTTCAATAGTACATTCACCGCGCTGAAGCCTTCTTATATGGCAGTCTCTCAGGTATTCCTTAAGCTCATCAATAACCTGCTCAAGAGGTTCAACCTTGGTTGCGGTTTCGTAATCATTATTGACAAATGCATTATATGAAAGGTCCAGGATTTCCTCTACTGCGTTTATAATGTGCTTCAATTCTTTTTCTGCATCTGCAGTAAGGTCAATTCCTTTTTCCTTAAGCTCTTCTGCAGCTTCTACAATATTTACTGCATGGTCGGAGATTCTTTCAAAATCACCAATAACCTTAAGCAGTACAGCAGAAAGACGGCTATCGCTGTCGCTTATAGAGTGTGTGCTTAGTTTTGCAAGGAATGTGCCTAAAGTATCTTCATATTTGTCTGCGAGTTTTTCTGCCTTGCGCACTTTATCTGCAATGTCTTCGTCGTAATTATCAAGCATAGAAAGGCTTTGTTTGTATGCTTTAAGTGTTGCATCTGCCATTTTGTTTACAAGTATATTGCACTGGTCAAGCGCAATTGATGGTGTAGCAAGTAAGCGCTCATCAATTTCAATTTTCTCTTCCTTTTCCTCGTCTGTTTGCGGAACAATTTTAAGAGAAAGCTTTTCAAGAAGAGTAGCAGCAGGGTAGAGAATAAGCGTGCAAATAATATTAAAGCAGGAATGTGCAACAGCAATTCCTAAATGAGATGCAGCACTGTCTAAAATAGCGGGCTTTAAAATATTTGATACAAGGCTGAATATTGAAAGACAAACTATCGTTCCTATAACATTGAATGAAAGATGAACAATCGCAACTCTTTTGCCGTTTTTGTTTGCACCAAAGGAAGAAAGGAGAGCGGTAACGCATGTGCCTATATTTTGACCCATAATAATAGGAATTGCAGCACCGAAGGAAACTTGTCCTGTTGCGGAAAGCGCTTGCAAAATACCAACGGAAGCAGAGCTTGATTGTATTACCGCAGTAAGTATAGCACCTACAACCACACCTAAAATCGGGTTTTTAAATAATGTGAAAAGCTGTTGGAATTCCGGAACATCAGCAAGCCCTTTAACGGCGCCCGACATTGTATCCATACCAAACATAAGCGTTGCAAAGCCCAGAAGAATGTTACCTACGTCTTTTTTCTTTGTGGTTTTGCTAATCATGGTCATAGCAATACCTATAAGAGCTAGCACAGGGGTAAATGAGGTGGGTTTTAAAAGCTGCATAAATATATTATCGCTTGAAATACCGCCAAGGCTAAGAATCCATGAAGTAATGGTAGTGCCTATATTAGCGCCCATAATAATGCCTATGGATTGCTTAAGTGTCATTATGCTTGAGTTTACAAAACCAACTACCATAACAGTTGTGGCGGATGAGCTTTGTATAACTGCTGTTACACCCATACCGGTAAGAAAGGCTTTGAGTTTACTTCCCGTAAGTTTACCTAAAAGCCCTTTAAGGCTTCCGCCGGCACGTCTTTCAAGAGACTCACCCATAAAATTCATACCAAAAAGGAATAAGCATAAACCGCCTATTAATTCTAATACATCAAAAATATCCATATTTCCCCCGTAAAATATAGTTTTTACAATTTTCAGTATATATTAAAAACAACTTGAATATCAACAACTTTTGGCAGATTGGCTTTACAAATTTGCTGTGGAAAATTATGCAAAATCCATAACGAACAAATGTTCTTTTTGTTGCTTTGTTATATTGTTTTTCGGCGGACGTTTTTGGTATACTATGTAGAGCGGATATAAGGAAAATGTTGAAAGGAGCAGATGTATGGAACGAACATATATTGCTATTGATTTAAAATCTTTCTATGCATCTGTGGAATGTATGGAGCGGGGGCTGGACCCATTAAAAACAAATCTGGTTGTGGCAGACCCAACCCGTACCGAAAAAACTATATGCCTTGCGGTTTCACCATCCCTTAAAAGCTATGGCATACCAGGCAGAGCCCGTCTTTTTGAAGCTCTTTCAAAGCTTAAAGAGGTAAATACAAGCAGAAGATTAAAGTTACCAAACAAAAAATTTAATGGAAAATCTTTTCTTGATGAAGAGTTAAAAAACAACCCTGATTACGAAATTACCTTTATTCAGGCTCCACCAAGAATGGCTCTTTATATGGAATACAGTACTAAAATCTACAGTATATATCTTAAGTATATCGCCCCTGAGGATATGCATGTTTATTCTATTGACGAGGTTTTTATAGATGCAACTCATTATCTGAAAAAATATAAAATGACGGCTGCTGAACTTGCCAGAACAATGATAACCGATGTTCTTGAAAATACAGGTATAACCGCAACCGCAGGAATAGGTCCCAACATGTTTCTCTGTAAAGTTGCCCTTGATATTTATGCAAAGCATATTCCTGCAGATAAAAACGGTGTAAGAATTGCTGAGCTTGACGAGAAAACATATAGAGAGCTTATGTGGAGCCATACTCCTATTACAGATTTCTGGCGTATTGGCAAGGGTACTGCAAAACGCCTTGAAGCCCACGGAATGTATACTATGGGCGATATTGCTCTTTGTTCGGTAGGTGAGAAAAATTCTTATTATAACGAGGATTTGTTGTATAAAATCTTTGGTGTAAATGCAGAGCTTATTATAGATCATGCCTGGGGATGGGAGCCTTGCACCATTGCAGATATAAGGGCATATAAACCAACTAATAACAGCCTTACAACAGGTCAGGTTTTGCAGGAGCCCTATACTTGCGAAAAGGCTAAGCTTATTGTCCGCGAAATGACAGAGCTTCTTGTTCTTGATTTGGTGGAAAAAGCCCTTGTTACAGACCAGATTGTTTTAACAATAGGCTACGATATTGAAAACCTTACCAATATTGATATAAGCCGTAAGTATCATGGAGACGTTACAACCGACCATTATGGTAGAAAAGTGCCCAAACACGCTCACGGCACAGGTAATCTGCAAAGCTATACATCTTCAACTAAAGAGATTATGCAGGTTACAATGGACTTGTTTGACAGAATCATAAACGAGGATTTACTTGTGCGCAGAATCAATGTGGTGGCAAACCACGTTATTGCCGAAAAAGATGTTCCCGTACCTGAAGCGGTACAGCTCAGCCTGTTCAGTGATTATGGTGAAGAGAAAAAGAAAAAGGAACAACGGGAAAACAATCTGCGAAAAGAAAAGGATATGCAAAAGGCGGTTATTAAAATTCGCAATAAGTTCGGCAAAAATGCAAT
>JAZLDN010000029.1:0-31388 GCA_045614765.1 Acutalibacteraceae bacterium | reverse complement strand
TTATTGCGCTCAAAAAAATCTCAAGGGTTTTTTCTTTTATCGTTGTTTAATTTTCAAGGTTCGTTTCGCTCCCTCTCTCAAGGGCGCCTAAAGATAATATCATAATCATCTTCTCTTGTCAACATCTTTTTTTAGTTTTTTCGAAAACTTTTCCACCGCTCCGGGTGTTTCGCTTTCTGCTCTACCAAAAAGCTTACGATGTATTTTCAAGGTTCTCGTTGTTTGCCTCTTGGGCACCAACGGGATTGAATTATACTAAACACTTTCACAAAAGTCAACACTTTTTTTAAAACTTTTTTCAATTTTTTTAAATTATTTTTTTGCTCACAATATATAGTGTTTCGCCTATATTTTAACCACAATTTTACTGTAGATACATTTGTCAAAACAATGTATAAAACTCAAAAAACGGGATATATCTATTACAAAACAATAATGAGGTGTATAAATGGAAACTAAAAAACTCAGTCTGCATAAGCTTCTTCACACAAGCGCAGGAAAATCGCTCTGCATTCTTCTGAGCATTACTATTATAATATGTATAGGCGCAACATTTAAAATCAACGCACAGAAAAACGAAGCTCAGCAGGTACTTTCAAGATTAGGCTCCCGTGGCGACGAGGTAAGAAGAATTCAGAACAAGCTGAAAGCTCTCGGCTTCTTTAACGGAAGTGTAGATGGCGTATACGGAGTTAAAACTCAACGTGCCGTAAGAAGCTTTCAGAAATCAGTTGGCATTACCGCTGATGGCGTAGCCGGACAGAAAACACTTTTGTATATGGGTCTGGGTTCAGGTGGCTCCAGCTCAAACAGCGGTGGCTATAGTTCATCTGATGTTTATCTTCTTGCAAAGGTTATTGCAGCAGAAGCAAGGGGCGAAAGCTATACCGGTCAGGTTGCTGTTGGTGCAGTTGTTCTTAACAGAGTAGACTCCTCTTCTTTCCCCGACACAGTAGCAGGCGTAGTATATCAGAAAGGTGCTTTCTCCGCTGTAACCGACAGCAACTGGAGTGTGGCACCAGACAACACTTCAAGAAAAGCAGCTCAGGATGCAATTAACGGATGGGATCCTTCCGGCGGTGCACTATACTATTATAATCCTGCCAAGACATCAAACCAGTGGATTCGTACCCGTCCCGTTATTACAACAATAGGCAGACATCTGTTTTGTAAATAAAATCAACAAAAGCATAAGGCGCGCTCCTAAAAGGAGTCGCGCCCTATGCTTTATTTGGAAAGAATGAATAACCACATTATAGACACAATAAATAGGTTTGTCAAGCCTTTATTCCATAATTGACCAAATGGATTTACGCAAACCATTCTAAATTAATGTTGTCCGCAACTAATTTGCCACCCAATTTATTGGGATGAACATTGTCGCCACCCAGGTACTCTTTTTTCGAGCAAGTTGGCTTTTCAGGATTAACCACCAAGCTTGCCTGATCGTAGAATGCGTGGAAATGCTCCCTGTTTTCGAAAAGCAGCTTATTGGTTTCGGTAACAAGCGCTTCTTTTTCAGGACGTGAATCTATACTCTCGCCGAAATTGAGGATATTAAAAACAATCAGCTTTATTCCTCTTTCTTTAAGTCTGTTTGCTATTGTTATCATACCGCTAACAAAATCTTCGGCAGATGATTTTTCTGACTTTGGCGCCTGAATTGTGCCGGGCTGAAGAAAGTCATTTGTACCGAGAGCAATAATAACGTATTCAACATTCTGATAATTAAGAATATCTCTTTCTAAACGGTTAAGACCACTTTTACCGAAAAGACCTTTGCAGAAAAAGCGAGTACTGAAATCTCTCAAAAGCCTTGTACCCATAATAGACTTGTTTATGACAGAGTATCTGCCCGGATATGCTTCGCATATTCTCTCTGCGAAGGCGTTTGTCCAGTAGCCCTGCTGACTTATAGAATCACCATAAACAACAATACTCTTTGCGTTTGTTTCGTTTAACACTTCAACAGACTGAATCAATGGTATAGGCTTATGGAAATACATTTTTAAAACTGTGGATGCAACCTCACGGACCTTATCCCTCTTTCTCCTCTGATTTTCTATATGATGCACATGAGAAACATCGCCCTTAACAGTTAAAAGAGTAGCATTGTCAATAAGGTTGCCGCTACGAAGGGCGCCCTTTTCAACATATACGCTTATGCAGAAATATTCCCCGACCTCAATATGGAGAGGGATTTCATCGCTTAAAGCCACCTCACCTTTTTTAAGGCAAAGTGATTTCTGAGAACTAACTGTTGCTGTTTTACATTCTCCAATAAAATCACCGTCTTTGTCGCACTTGGCAACAGATAAGGCTCCTATATAAACATCGTCCTTTGCACATTCGTTTGAAAGCTCAAAACGAACACATTCACCTGAAACGGCAGATTTCATAACAAGCCTGTAAGTTTTTTCGCAAGATGGATAATAAAAATATGATAAAGCGGAATGAGCCTGACCCCATACCTGCACCCAGTTGTTCTCCACAAAAGCACCCCTCAATTTCTGATAACCATATTTTAATATGTATATTGATAAAAGTCAACGAAAGCTCTTGTTTGATTGGGAATGTTTTGTTTAAATTTTAACAAATCTCCCTAAAACGCTTGAATTAAAGCACAAATTATAGTATGATAAATTGGGGAAAATTGGTAGGCAGATTTTTGAACAAATGCCATTAATTTGTATACCATATATATATTATAGTTCCTTATCGTTTTATCAAAATACAAAATGAAGGAGAAAAGACTATGCAAAAGGTACGTTTTACCGAAACCGTGTTGCGCGACGCTAACCAGTCCCTTATTGCAACACGAATGAAATTCCGCGAGTTTGAGCCTATTCTCAAAGAATTGGACAAGGCCGGCTACTATTCACTTGAATGCTGGGGCGGCGCAACATTCGATTCATGCCTTCGTTACCTTAACGAAGACCCATGGGAGAGACTCAGAAAAATCAAGAAGGCTTGCCCTAACACAAAGCTTCAGATGCTTTTAAGAGGACAGAATCTTCTCGGCTACCGCCACTACCCTGATGACGTTGTTCGTATGTTCGTTAAAAAGAGCATTGAAAACGGCATTGATATTATCAGAATATTTGACGCTCTTAATGACGTTAAGAATATTGAGGTTGCAGTTGATGAAACTGTTAAAAACGGTGCTATTGCTTCAGGTGCTATCTGCTACACAATAAGCCCTATCCACACTCTTGATTCTTACGTTGAGCTTGCAAAGAATATGCAGAGCCTCGGTTGCCAGACAATTGCTATTAAAGATATGGCAGGTATCCTTAGCCCTGCAGAAGCACATAAGCTTGTTTCTTCACTTAAAGAAGCAGTTGACCTTCCAATCGTTCTTCACACTCACTGCACAACAGGCCTTGGCTTTATGACATGCCTTAAAGCTGTTGAAGCAGGTGTTGACGTTATTGACACTGCTATCTCAACAATGTCAGGCGGTACAGCTCAGCCTGCAACAGAAACTCTTAACTACACTCTCGCAGAGCTTGGTTACGACACAGGTCTTAACTCAGATTCTCTCCGTGAGATTGCAGACTTCTTCAAGCCAATCAGATCAAAAGCTCTTGAAAGCGGTCTTCTTAATCCAACAGTTCTTTGCACAGACGCAAAGGCTCTTGATTATCAGGTTCCAGGCGGTATGCTTTCAAACCTTGTTGCTCAGCTTACTGCTCAGGGCAAGATGGATAAGTTTGATGAAGTTCTTCTTGAAACACCAAGAGTTCGTGAAGATTTAGGTTACCCACCACTTGTTACACCTATGAGCCAGATGGTTGGTGTTCAGGCAACAAACAACGTTCTTGCAGGCGAACGCTATAAGAACGTTTCTAAAGAAGTTAAATCATACCTTATGGGTGAATATGGTAAAGCTCCTGGCGCTATCAACGAAGATGTTAAGAAACAGATTCTTGGCGACGTAAAGGGAATCGAAGGCAGATTTGCTGATACTCTTGAGCCTGCATTCGAAGCTGCTAAGGCAGAAATCGGCGAAAAGGCTCATAGCGATGAAGATGTTCTTTCATACATCGCATTCCCAACACAGGCAGAAAACTACTTTGATTATCGCGATGAGATGGCAGGTAAGATTTACACCTACGAATTCAAAGCTATTGACTAAGGAGGATTTATTATGACATTTCTTCCTTTAGCAAACGAAAACCTTGATTTTGGTGGTGCTCTTGGTATCTCAGGTCTTGGTTTTGGAATAGTTCTTGCTGTACTTGCTGTTCTTGCAATCTTTGTTATTCTTCTTTCAAAGATAATTAACGCAGGCAAGAAAAACAAAACAGAAGCTCCAACAGAAACGGTTGTTGATTCTGCTCCGGCCACTGTTCCTGCAACAGAAAATAATGAAAATCCTGCAAAGGTTGAAGAGGAAGCTTCAGAAATTCCTCACATTCCCGGATATGTTGTTCTTGACGGCGTTTCCGAGCAGGATGCAGCAGTATTGATGGCTATTACTTCTCACAGAACAGGCATTGACCTTTCTCGTCTTGATTTCAAGTCAATCAAAAGACTCAATCAGGATCCAGTGCTTGAAAACGTAGAAGAACAAGATGCTGCCGCTATTATGGCTATTACATCAGACAGAACAGGTATTCCTTTAGAAAATCTTATATTCAACTCAATAAAATTAGTGGAGGGTTAAATCATGAAATATAATGTTACATTAAATGGCAAAATTTATGAAGTAGATGTTACCGAGAGCGATGCTATTGTTACAGGCGTTTCTCAGGTTCCTTTCGTTGTAGCTGCCCCTGCAGCTGCTCCTGTTGCTGCTCCTGCTGTTGAGGCAGCACCTGCTGCACCTGTTGCAGAAGCTCCTGCTGCTCCTGCTGCTCCAGCTCCTGTATCTGCAGACGGAACACAGGTTAAGGCTCCAATGCCAGGCACAGTTCTTGCAGTTAAAAAGAACGTTGGCGAAGCAGTTAAAGCAGGCGACGTTATCGTTGTTCTTGAAGCTATGAAAATGGAAAACGACATTGTTGCTCCTTGCGATGGTACAGTTAAATCAATCAACGCTCCTAAGGGCACAACAGTTAACACAGACGACGTTCTCGCTGTTATCTGATTGAACATAAATCGGGGAAGCGTATCCTGATGGATAGACTTCCCCTGTTTTTTTTAGTAAATTAAATTATAAATAAGGACTGATCATCATAGATATTACTAATATTTTAACTAACCTTTGGGAGCAGTCTGGCTTTGCAATGCTACAGTGGCAGAATTTGGTTATGCTGGGAGTTGCCATTTTCTTTCTTTTCCTTGCCATAAAAAAGAAATACGAACCCCTGCTTCTTGTTCCAATCGCTTTCGGTATTTTGCTTGCAAACCTTCCCGGTGCTGACATGATGCTTGACACAACAGGCGGTCAATTAGGAAGCTTTGGACAAGCAGTTGTAGAAGGTGCCCATTGGTATGACTCCGGTGTTCTTCGAATTCTTTACGTTGGTGTAAAATCCGGTATATTCCCTTGCCTTATCTTTATGGGCGTTGGCGCTATGACAGACTTCGGCCCCCTTCTTTCAAACCCAATAAGTCTTCTTTTGGGTGCTGCTGCTCAGCTTGGTGTTTATTGCGCATTCCTTCTTGCAATTGCATTAGGTTTTGAACCTGCAGAGGCTGCTTCAATTGCTATTATCGGTGGCGCAGACGGCCCTACAGCCATTTTCCTTACATCAAAATTAGCTTCTCACCTTTTAGCACCTATAGCTCTGGCTGCTTACTCATATATGGCTCTTATTCCTGTTATTCAGCCTAAGATTATGAAGTGGCTTACCACAGACAAAGAGCGCAAGGTTGAGATGAAGCAATTAAGAAAGGTTTCCAAAACAGAGAAGATTATCTTCCCTGTTGCCGTTCTTCTCGTTTGTGCTGCTCTTCTCCCATCTGTTGCTCCCCTTCTCGGTATGCTTATGCTTGGCAACCTTTTCCGTGAATGCGGAGTTACAGAAAGACTTTCTGAAACCGCACAAAATGCACTTATGAATATTGTAACTATTATGTTAGGTGTGTGCGTAGGTGCTACTGCCAATGGCCAGGATTTCTTACAGGTTAAAACCCTTCTTATAATCGGTCTTGGCTTCCTTGCCTTTGGTTTCTCTACAGCCGGTGGTGTGCTTTTCGGCAAAATTCTTTACATTATCACAGGCGGAAAAATCAATCCACTTATTGGTGCGGCAGGTGTTTCTGCAGTTCCAATGGCTGCACGTGTTGCTCAGAATGAAGGCAGAAAATACAATCCAACAAACTTCCTTCTTATGCACGCTATGGGACCAAACGTTGCCGGTGTTATCGGCTCCGCAGTTGCCGCAGGCTTCTTACTTGCTGTTTTCGGTAGCAATTAATTTCCAACACAAAAATTCCTCAGACATTGTGATGTCTGAGGAATTTTTATTATCTCTTAAAGCTTAGACATTTTTCACATGGATAAATGTACATATCTTTCTTATCACTTTACGTAATAGGGTATCCGGCTTTTTGCATTTTTCAACATTTTCGCAAAAGGAAACTCCTTTAGAACGCAATTTAAAAAACTTATTACGATTTCGATGAGGAATTGCAGAAAAGCTGAGTTGATGATTCTCTGCACACGCGAACGCCCAACTTGTGTCCACAAACTTCCCGCTCTGGTTAAAATAATCAATTAAAAATTTACCTTTTTCAGTATTGAATCTTACAAGCGAAACACCTTTCAAGCTGTTTAATTCCGGATGCATTTTTTCTATTCCCCAATAATCCCCCAAAGTAATGTCTCCCGGACGTGAGGGATTTGCAAATTTGCAGGTCTGGCAACTGGGACGAGAAATCATCCCTGTATAATAAGCATACAAGAACTCGCTTTCGGATATGTCCATATTATCACAATCACCTTTTTCAAAAAACACGTTGATTGTGCGTGGATTCGGGTTATCACCATTAAAGTTTTTCTTGCATCGGAACTCTGCAGCAATCACTTTAGATTGCTTTTTTGTTTCCAATTCTTGTAAATATTCATCAAAACATGCCTGACTTGGAACACCATGACAAACTATATCAACCATTAACAAATTGTCATAATCACATCCAAGATAACGTTTCAGCGCCGCAACTTGGCAAGGGGTTCCGGAAAAAAGCACAGTTTTATTTTCAGTTAACATTGCCTTTACCTGTTGGAAGATTCCGCACGTTTGGCTTTGGACATATTTTGACTTTCTGAAAATATTTGCAGAAGCACGATTATTTACAGCAATATGTTTGACCTCAGTCTTGTCAAATGCTGCTCCAACAATTGCAGAATTGGGATAAGCAGCAAAAAACGCATCCATGATTAAGGAAAAGGCCCCCCCGGATGTACTGGATTTTACGGTTTCATCATCCGGTGCTACATATGCATAGGCAATGTCATCTACTATTTCATTATTTGCTTTTTCCGCATCAATAATCGGACAAACAGTTTTACATTTTCCACAAGTTACACATTGACTGTGGTTCACAACAGGATAAATGAATCCTTCTGTATCTGTATCCATTTTAATGCACGATTTGGGGCACGCGTCAGCGCACGCTCCACAACCACAGCAATCATGCTTATTCTGAATATCAATACAATCCATATTACCTCACCACATTTTTAAGTTTTTGAAGCAAAGTCTTCACATCATTTCTACAGGCCAACAAGCTAATACAACCAAGTAAAGCCACTACAAAAACACCTACAAAACCGGCATATACCACCCACTGTAAAAAATTGTTAGGCGTATATGATACGAAACTCACAGAAACCACAGCGATCACTGCAGTAATCGTAAATAAAAGAATTCTTTTAAGTGTTGTCCCTAAATTAATCTTGGTGATATTTTTAGAGCAGTATCGGATAAGGTATGCCGTTCTATATGTTGTTGCAACACCCGAACCGATAGCCAAACCAACAAGTCCTGTGGAAAACACAAGACAAAGCGAAATAATAATATTTAATCCCGCTTCTATATATGCACTCTTGGTAATCTGTTTAAAATGTCCTGCATTAGTTATTGTATAATAATATGGCAATCTAATACAATATATAAGCTCACCGACGATGAGCAACGCCCCAAATAAAGGCATAATATAACTTGCACTATCCTCAATATTGGCTGTGTATACTTTAACAAATGGTATCATTGTAACAATCGCTATTGTATAAAAAGCAAAACTTACAAAATGATTTACAAATTCATACAGGCTGAAAACTCGCTTGAAATTTTCCTCTTCGTTATTTGCATATATATTTCCAAGACCTGCAACAAAACCGGTAGATATACTTGTTATAACAGAAGACAAGCTGGTTGTTATTAACGAATATACGGAATATATAGAAACTTCAACAAAACTCAGGAAAAAAGTTATGAAGAGATACGATGTCTTTGTATGAACATAGAGAGCTATACTTTGACCAAAATTATCCCATTTCTGTGCAACGCTCTTAAGATCTTGAGGAACTTTTTTGTCAATATTATATTTGCGACGACAATAAATATTGATTGCTATCGGTCGTATAAACAAAACAATTGCGCTAGTAAGCTTGACTATATGTATCGAAGCTCCGAGTTTCAGCAGCAAAATGGTGAGTATAGCATTTAATATAATTGATAGCGTCTGTAAAAATGCACTGATATAGCCTTTTTGGTCGGCGTTGAGCAATATCGTATATGCCATTCCGAAATAATACTGCACAAAAGAACCTATGCCGATTATCAGCACCAATGATAAAACAAAGAAATAATTAAATCCGGTTTCCTTTATAGAAGGAAACAAAAAGGACAACACGGTACAATAACTCAGAAAAACTATTGCAACCTTACGAAAAAACGATTCCGTTGCATTATATACACCGGATATCCCATTTTTGTCATCTTTTGCTAAGCATTTATAAAATGCGGTCTTCGCAACGGCGCCAAAACCAGACTCCATAAGCGAAATAATGCCTAAAAACTGCGCTATTGACGTTGTAAGACCATTTAACTCCGAACCGAAGGTTTCAAGTATAAGCTTAGGTACGATAAATCCGCAAACCGCTGTTACAAACTGTAACATCAATTGACCCGTCAAATTCAGTGCAGCTTTTTTACTTCTGTTCATATTTCAAAACATCCTCAATCGCGGCATAGTCTCTATCATCTATATCAAGTGTAAAATCAAGCCAGAAATCACGTTCTTCTTTTGGAGGTAACTGCATGTAATCTTTATAATATCTTTTCAGATAGAAGTCCCACTGTTCCGGCAACGGCACTTCAAAACCACAATAAGGCTTCATCACAGGTGTTCCAAATACGGATTTATCAAAAATATTTTTTTCTCCGTAATGACCACAAGCATTCATTACATACTTTGCAGTTTCATAATTATACTTTGAGATAAATTTAAAGTACTGTTTTGTTAATTGCTTCTTTGAATATGGGGAGCAAAACAGTTCAATAATCTTACCAATAAAATTTTTCACAAAATTAGGATGGGAGATATTATTCCTCATATGCTTAAGTATGATCATAACATATTGACGTTTTTTTATCTCTTTACATATTTTCAGTTGTTCCTGTTCGTCATCCGGAAGTCCCATAATCGGGAAGAGATCTATATGCAGTGTGTCAGAAGATGTGTGAGGCATAGCAATTCTAGGGAAAAAGTTTTTATACCCTTTATTATTTGTTAAATCATCAATGCAAAATCTACTTGACAATTCTTTTTCAAGGCAGTTTCGCGCCTTCTCAAGTTGCGATAAAGGAATCAAAATATCCATATCGGTATCCCACGGAATAGGACCTCCATGTCGAATTGTACCTAAAACGCTTCCACAACACATATAAAAGGTAACATTATTTTTCCCAAGTATTTCTATTGCTTCCTTTAACATTTCATTCTCGATAACTTGAATTTCTTTGATATTTATTGTTTTCATTTCAGTCCCTCGCAAATATGAAAGTTAACATTCCAATCATTTTGTGTTTCATCATCATAAATTTTATCTTATCTGAAAAACCCCAATTTGATACATCGGCGGCTTTCATCGCCCTAACCGACAACTCGTTTTTCAAATATTCTCTCATTTTCTTTTTTGCATCTTTTTTTGTAAATTTATCATTTCGAACACAATCTGATAAAACCCCGAATAATAAACAAGCAAAATATGCTCCTATCTGTTTTTTGTACTCTGGTTCAGTAATTTTTTCAATACATTCATACAAAGCGCAAATGGCATCAAACCTCTTGGGATTATATCCTCGTATCATAGATGTTTCAGTTTGAATATAATGATATGCAGCAGATTCAATAATTGAAATGCTTTTAGCATTCATTACTGAAAAAGATGTTATTGCAACATCTTCACCTAAAGTTAGTTCGTTGCTTACATTTTTCAAGCTTTGTTGTATTATATCTTTTTTAAATACCTTAACAACAACTCCCGGAATAATACCGAACTTGTAAATCTCATTTTTCATAAGTATTTCGGGTATGATTTTCTCTTTCACAGCATTTTTATCGTAATATCCCGCAGGCAACCTATTAAAAGTTTTAACACAGTGATCTGGATAATCAACTATAATGCCACCAATAACTATGTCTGATTCCATTGCTTTCGCCTCATTCATAAAATCTGAGTACATATTAACATCAATAAAATCATCACTATCAACAAAGCCTACATATTCACCCCTGGCCATAGCAACACCTGTTTTTCTTGCAGCTACAAGCCCTTCGTTTTCTTTGTGGCACACAACAATACGTGGATCTTTTTTTTCATATTCCCGGCAAATCGAAAGTGAGCCGTCGGTACTACCGTCATCCACCAATACAAGTTCAAAATGAGTATATATTTGAGCCAAAATGCTATCAAGACACTTCTTCAGATATGGCTCACTGTTATATATTGGCACGATTATACTTAAAGCAGGCATATTTTCTCCTTTATTTATGAAAATCCCTCTATTAATTTCAGACCACATAATTAATCTTTTTTATATATTCTTTGTTTTTTCTCGAATGAGGGTGGAACTTATTCCATCTGTGTGCTGAAGAAAAACAACATCTACATCTACCTGAGCAAACTCGTCAATGATTTTATTATACATATCGCTACCCTTCCAGTCACTACCATGAAACAAAACATCAAATCCAAGTGTTTTGTACGCATCCATTTTATTCATTGATGTTTGTGGTACAACTTTATCTACATATTTGATTGCTTCAACAATAGCGCAGCGTTCTTCGAAATTAATAACAGGTTTTCTGTATTTATAGCTTTCTGCGATTTCGTCTGTAGATATACCAACGATCAAGTATTCACACTGTTCTTTTGCTTGCTTAAGTATGTTAAGATGCCCAATATGAAACATATCAAACACACCGGTCGTATAACCTATATTGTATTTTTTACCAGCCATAAGTTCCTCCGTATCCTTCATTATAAAACGGTATCTTTATACTATCTTCTGTGTACGTCGGTTTATAATGAATGCAAACTGATCCGGACCGACAATCAACTCAATTTCTGCTTTATTCTGAAATATATTTACATCCCACTGAAAACAGCATGATATTGATGAAGAAATCATCAAAAAACATCATATCAAGACCCATCCACATTGAGAAACATGATACAATCCACACCACGTAAATGAGAACATTTCTCTTATTTACCTGCTTAACCTTTGATTTGAATTGCTTCAACCACAAAGCAAATATTATACTTCCAAAAAAGCCAAGCTGATATACTGCCTGAATTATTGTGTTATGGCTTCCCTTACGAACACCATTGAAAACACTTGTATAGCCTTGACCAAAGATTAATTCCTTAGGGTTCCTCAGCAAGAATATCAAGTAATCATACCACAAATCTGTTCGTCCTGTTGTAAGTGTTGATGCATCGGTTGAGGTACCAAAACGCAAAATGTACTGGTCTACCAAGTTATTAAAGCTACCGCTATCAAACAAAAAGAAGCCAATGACACCAACAACAAAAGCTATGGCTATAATCTTTGACGGACCATAAAATAAAACAGAGAAAATCCACAAAGCAAACACTAAAAATGTGCATATCAAAAAGCTTTTGGACAGCGAAATCATACCGCATACAGCAACCGCTGCAGCTAAAGCCACATTCAATGTTAAATAACGTTTCTTCTTTGATATTATTAATAATAATCCGCCAAATGCTGTTACAACCTGTGCAGAGTAGAAGTTAGGGTCGCCGTAAAAGCCACATAATCTTGTAACATTTATTCTACCTTCCTCAACAACCCTTACATACTGAATAAGATTAGGGTGTGAACCAAAAATTAAGGAGCATATTGTTGCAAAAATAATTCCTATAGCAAAAAATTGAACACACTGTTCAAAATCCACTTTGTTTTCAATAAATTTATATATGAACGGGAACGCCACCAACATTATAAAGAACATAAGGTAGCTGGCAGAAATGCCGTATCCGTGGAGAACCTTAGCCGCAAATGTAACAACAAACAACCCGCATACAACCCAGATAAGCTTTCTTTCAAATCTTGGGTGTCTTATTAAATATTTAAAGAAAACAAGAATTGTTGCTATGGAATAAAACGAAATTGATGTTGGAGACAATTTCAACAATGCTGACCATGGCAAAAAGAATAAAAACAGGGGCAAAACTGTTTCATCATCGCTTGTGAACATGGTAATAAGGTATACACCCATTGATATAAGTATCAAAATTGGCTCTGCCACAATCTGTGCTACCAAAAGCAATGCTATATTGAATATTGTTAAAACTAAAATTTTAATTGTGTTTTTGTTTTTTAATAACATTTTTCTCAGCTATCCTTTTATTGCATTTATTATTGCTTCAACGGAATTTACAGGCACTTTGTTTGTAAATTCCCGTTTTTTCAAATGTTCTGATATGTCGTTGAGTTGTTCCGGAGCTACAAGGATTTTCAATAATCCTTGCGTTATTCCCTCTTGGGAATTTTCACACACAACGCCCGACTGGTTTTCCAACAGCATTTCATCTGTTGAGGTTGTTTTTGTTGCTAAAACCGGTACACCAAGGAAGGCGGCCTCATCAAAAACTATAGGCGCTGCCTCATGATACGACGGCAACAAAAATAAGTTTGCGTTTTTTATATATGGATATGGATTTTGTTTGTTTCCATAAAAAAACACATTATTTTCAAGAGATAGTTTTGTTACTAAAGCTTTAAGGCTTTCCTCTCTATCTCCACCACCTACAATGTGATACATCACATCATAGCCTTTTTGTACACATTGGTACACAGCCTCAATTGCTCTTTCGATTCCCTTTTCTTCAGACAATCGGGCAACCGTTACTATGTTAAAGCCCTCTTTATAGTTTTCAAACGCCTCTTCTGAAAGAAGTTTAATGCGTTCGTAATCATTACAATTAGATACACTAACGGTTTTTGCTTCAAGCCCAGGAAGGCAGTTTACAAAAGCTCTCCTACACCCTTCTGAACAAGCAACCACTGTATCAAACTTGTTGTATATCTCTCTACTTTTTGAGTTATTAGCTCCGCTAAGGTTAAAATCACAGTGAAGCCATCCAACCTTTTTCTTTGCCTCAACCATTTTGAGCACAAACTCATTGCACCCGCCATAAAGATTTTTCTGGGGTCCCTCATGGATATAGGAAAAAGCAACATCATAACCTGTATATCTCTTTTTCCCCAGGCACATCAGCTTAATCGCAAAGGACCTTCCCGCTAATTTAGTCAACGCAACCCAGAAAACACGTTCTAAATAAAGCACGGTATTGTTTATATGCGTTGCCGACATTCCCAGCTGGCGGAAAGATGATTTAGTTTTTACAAGACGAACATCAGAGGGAAGCTTTTTTTCGAATTCCTCGTTACCAAAAAAGGTTAACAACGTTATATCATAAAAAGTATGTATCTCTTTAAGCAAGTTTAAAAGACTATTCTGTACGCCGCCTGTTTCAAGATTATTTACAACAAAAATAATTTTTTTCACAAAAATCTCCTATAGGCTATTTTTATTTGTTGACGCGATATTTAATAATTTTTATAGGATTTCCTCCAACAACTGCATATTCAGGAACATCCTTTGACACAACTGCTCCCGCGCCAATAATCGCGCCATCGCCAACATGTACTCCCGGCAAAAATATTACATGCCCGCCTATCCATACATCATTACCAATAACAATTGGCTTTTCTTCATAGAAGCCTTGCTCACACATAGGAATATCAATCCTGTCAAATGCATGGTTTCTGCTATAGAAGGTACACTCAGGACCCATCATTACATTATCACCAATACTAACAGTACCACTCATGCTTGCATTGACACCTATTCCTGAATTATCTCCTAAAGAAATAACCGAAGCAAAAACCGCTCCTTTTTCAATATTAACATTTTTTCCACATTTGGTGAGTATCAGCTTTCCGCATAAACCTCTCAACCACTTTGCAAACTTGCCGATAATTGGTGTATATGAAACGGGAAGGTGCTTTGCAAACAAAGTATAAATCAGTTTTCCTATAGCAATTTTGATTTTTCTCATTTCAATTCCTCAAAGCTAACAAATTCAAAACCATTTGCTTTATATTTTTCGTAAATTTCTTTTGACGATACAAATTCGTATTCTCGCACTCTTTCTGTAGAGATGTTACCGAAATAAGGGCTTTCTGCCTCTGTTGCAGGATGGAAAACAACCTCAATATAATCTCTTCCATCTTTTTTCAATGCATTAAGCAAAATATCCTCGTGGGTTTTGCTTACCTTATCGAAGCTTACAACGCGGGCCGTTGGCATAACAAATGTTTTTCTGATTTTTTCAAACCACAATTGGAAAAAGTTTTTTACCAAAAACTCACGGATTGCAGTTTTAATTCCAAGATTAAATTTGTCAAAATAAACTCTCTGGAATGTTCTTGTTGCCCTTATGCCATGGGCTTTTGCCACTTTTTCGAAAATCTTGAATGCCTTTGTATGCAAGGAAGAGTTTTCGTGGGTATTCCAGTAATCTGCCTTTCCGCATGTTTTTTCAAACAAAGCATATTGTGCTTCAAGCTCTTTCTCCAGGTCTTCAGGTGATATAAGACCATTACTGTATTTATTTTTGAAAACTCCAATTGACCAGAACATACCGGTTTCGTCTACCAAAGAAGGTATTTCTTCCGGTGCACATATTGGTCTGCCTGTTGTTACGTTCCAGTGCACGCCAACGGAAATATGGGGGTACCTTTTACGCAAATCATTTGCATTCTGCAAGGTCTCCATATTTGTCATTACATTAGTTGTAGTGATAATACCGTTTTCTATACCGGCATCAATTGCTTTATCTACAATATCGCACATGCCGTAGTCATCGGCAGTGATAATCAATTTCTGCATTTTTATAGCTCCTTGAATTCTTTAAAGCCTTTTTTCATTAGTTTGCAAATCTCAGAAAAACCATATTCTTCTGAAATGTTTCTCATTCCGTATGCAAAATAATATAACAATAAATTTTTCATTAACGGGAATGCATTAGCAATTAAAATACCTTTATCAACAAAGTATTTTTCTGTATATCCCTGAAACCAGGATGATTCCTCCTGCTTTACCTTAGCTATTACAACAGGAGATGTATACATCTTCAAGCCTTTACGGAAAGCCTCGCGGATAAACAAGGAATCCTCGCCTGAGCTATATCTTGCACCGCCACCATACAACGTAGAAAAAGATAAGCAAGCCTTATCTATTGCGCTTTTACGTATAGCAACACGAGCTGTGCCATATCTCATACAATTCCACAAGTGAACTTTTTTAAACTTTCCTTTTTCCTTACGAGCAGGAGTAAAACGATTGAGATATTCAAGATTAAAAACGATAATGTCGGCGTTCGGACACTTTTTAAATGCATCTTCAACTATTTTATCGTATCCGTCAACATATATCATATCCTGGTCTGAACACATGAGATATTCTCCGGTTGCATACATGAGAGCTTTATTACGGTTTTTGCCAACACCTCTATCTGCTGATGAAACCAATTCAACTTTATTTCCGCCATCTTTGATGTAAGATTTATAGAAATACTCGTCGCATTGATTTGCAAGTACAGCATCCGTCTGCAAATTCATCTCTTTATAAAGCGAATCATCTTTCTGATTCATACAAGCAACCAGCACCTGAACTTTGCTCATTTCTATTTCCCTTTACAAAACATATTTTGCCGGCAGCTCCGGCTCTTTATCTATATACTCTTTGTAATCTCGCTTGGTATCCCAAACACCTGCGTGTTGCTCTCTGCGAATCTTCTCAATATCCGGTATCTTCATATAATCACCGAATCTTTCGCTCAAAAACTCTTCAACGCCAACAGGAACATTCAATGTAACGTTTTCAAAAGGAACGCGTTTTGTTTTTTCAAACCATTCTCGCTTGTATGTACCTCGTTTATATTTGGCTTTTCCAAGATAGTTACAATATAAACTTGATTCTTTATCCCTGTATTTATATACCTGTTTTAACGCGTACTTAACCATGAACAATCTTGGGAAACACCTTAAAACGCGTAAAGCGCTCCTAAGAACAAATCCATAACGAGATAAATCCCTTACGGACTGAGCCTTTGCAACAACATACTTTGCCCAGACATATTGATGCATGCGCTGCAAAGGGTTGTCCGGACATGTGTGTAATATGAAAATATCAAGATACACGTTATGAGATATCTGATAATCCACCAGACTGTCTTCTATATATGTTGTATTTTTAGCGCGGACCTTTCCGAGAGTAACCATATTATCAAAGTGGCCAAATGGCTCTAAAAAGAATTTATCCTTATCGCCTTTTTCCTCGAAAAGCTTTACGAATTTTTCATAGTTATCCGGGGTCATAAAGAAATCCAGGTCATCGTCCCAAGGAATAAAGCCTTTATGGCGGATTGCTCCAAGTGCGGAGCCTCCCATAAGGCAATATTGAATTCCGTTTTTCTCACAGAAATCATCAACATAAACGGCTATTTCCAATATTTTTTCCTGAAGCTCCTTAAATTCCCAATCATCAGGAGTATGCTCTCTCATATATGTGTACATAACTCAAAGCCCTCTTATTTTTCTGATAATATTTCTTACTTTTGGCGGAATTAACCAATACGCCTTGTAAACAGGACTACAGCCGAAATGTTTTTTGGCTGTCTGTTCATATCCGTTATCTGCAAACTCTTTAATAATTTCGTCTCTTTTTGCAGGCTTCTTTGTTGTATGTGTCAAGCAATGATTAGAATCAACGCCGTATTGAACCGGAAAACTCTTCCACTCTGTTTTATCTCTTATAGCTTCAAAAGCTTCCTGACCCTTTTCGGTATTTGTAATAATCATAGAAACTCCGGCATCTACATTGGCCTTAAAATCATACTTTTCAATTCCCCAGAAATCCGCAAGGGTAATATCTGAAACTCTCTGAAGCGTTGAGTATTGACAATCATAACAACTCTCACGGAAAATCAGATAATTTTTAAAAGCATTATAAAAAGAAGAGTCTGTATATATACCATTCACCGCAGAAAGCTTTTCACCATTTATTACGGTGTAAGAATAACCATGTGCATGTTTATATTTATTATCCTTCACTCTGAAAGAGAAGTCAGATATTTTGTTGCCATGTTGTCTTTCTAGTGTGAGGATATACTCATCAAACATTTTCTGAGATGGAACACCATGACATATTATGTCTGCTGTGAAGAGGTTTTCTCGTAATTTATCAGATAATGAGTTAACTAACCCTGATACCTGGCAGGGAGTTCCGCAGAAAAAGACTTTTTCTCCATCCTTTAACAAGTTACTAATCTGTCTATAAATGCCTTCAGTATCCGACTGGAGGTATTTTGATTTTAAAAGAGGTCTTAAATCCTTTTCATCTTTAATTAAACGATGCTTCAGCGTTGTTCCTTCAAACGCTGCACCACAAATGAAAAATCCTTTTTCCAGGAAAAATGTTGCAAGCAACTCAAATATTCCGCCTGATGAACCTTTATTCTGCTTCTCGGCATCACTTGAATATGCTGCAAACAGGCTCTGCTCCTGATTATTCTTTTTATTTGTCTCTATGGGACAAACGCTATAACACTTTGAGCAATTAATACATGTTGCCTCATCAATCACAGAGTATTTAAACCCATCTTTTCCGACAACAGAAGAAATGCTACCGACAGGGCAAGCATCCACGCAAGCCATACAGCCTGTGCATTTCTTTTGAAGCTCTTTTATACTATCTATTCTTTTCATTACTTATTCGCTTTTTCTCGGATAAGTGTTGAGCTTACACCGTCTGTATGTGGAAGGAACACAACATCAACGCCTACATCTGCAAACTCTTTTACTATTTTATCGTACATTTCGCTACCCTTCCAATCGCTACCGTGAAACAGGGCATCAAATTGCAGTTCTTTATATGCATCCATCTTATTCATTGATGTTTGCGCAACAACCTTATCTACATATTTAATAGCTTCAACTATAGCAAAACGTTCTTCAAACTTAATCACAGGCGTCTTGTTTTTATAGCTTTCTACTGTTTCATCAGTTGAAACACCCACGATTAAATACTCGCACTGTTCTTTTGCTCTTTTTAGTATATTTAGATGCCCAATATGAAACATATCAAATACACCTGTGGTGTAGCCGACTTTATATTTTTTCTCTGACATAATGTCCTCCTGAAAACGGCAAAGTGGATAAAACGAAACACAAAGAAGATTTTCCACTCATAAATATTAAAAACAATGTTATTTCCAACAAGCTTATATGCTTTTTCCCGACTATCAATACAACGGAATTCCAAATAAGCTTAACAATGACCCCAAACCATAAACGATATGAAAAGCAGGATATAACCATACAGTTATTGCTCCATATTTTGGCTTTGAGTTACAAAAAGAATAAAACAGAACTATTGCTGTATATAAGCATATTTCAGCAACAAAAAGATATTTGAAAATTGGTATAATCAATGACATTATCGGCAACCCAATTAACGATAAAACAAATAAAAACGGAATAAAATGCCTCAAGCTCATTGCACGAGGATTTTCTTTCAGCGTGAAAAACAAAGCGTTTCCGTTCTGTAAGCCCATTTTAAGAATACCTTTAATTGTATCCCTGCAGTAATACTTAAAGCGTATATCTTCTGCAAGCCATATTTTCCCGCCGCTTTCGCGTATTCTGGAATTCATATCGTTATCTTCACTACGAAGCAGCTTAGTATTGAAAAGTCCTACCTTCTCAAAAACCTCTCTTCTGAAAGCACCAAAAGGCACTGTATCAACATAGCGATTACCATCACCGACTCTGAAGTCTGAGCCTCCAACACCTAGCTTAGTGGATAACATTTTAGCAATTGCCCCACCCACAAAGCCATTAGCCTCTGTCTCTGCAAGGCCACCTACATTCTCGGCATCTGTAGTATCCAGATAGTAAACACATTTTTCAATGTAGTCAGGATAAAAATAGGAGTGAGCATCAAGACGAATTATATATTTGCCTTTAGCTTCATTTATTGCCATATTAAGTGCGTAAGGCGTTTTTTTCTTCTCGTTGTGTAACAGAACAATAGGATAATCTTGTTTTTCAAGATACTCTTCAATTATTTCTACTGTTTTGTCAGTTGAATTGCCATCAACCAATATCCACTCCATTTTGTCCTTTGGATATGTCTGACAAACAAGTGAATCTATACAATTTCTGATGTATTTTTCCTCGTTATACAAGGGAACTATTACAGAAACAAATACATCCGTCATACTTTACTTTCCTCGCTAACCTTTCCGTCTGTATTGATTATACTTTCTTCGTAATCCTTACCCAACACCGCAAAAACAGTCATAAATAAAATCCTGATGTCTCCCCAAAAGCTGAATTCTTTAAGACCCTTCAGATTGTAATGCATTTTACCCGGAAGAATTTTTTCAATATAAACTTCATCTGCATTCTCAGCATTATCAAGAAGCTTCGCTTCGTCTTTATAATAAATGCTTGCAAGACTTGTAACGCCTGCGGGAAGCAATAACGTTGCCATCATTTCATCGGTATAAGCCGCTACATATTTAGGACTTTCAGGACGCACACCAACTAAAGTAAGCGAACCTTCGATAACGTCTATAAGCTGGGCAATTTCATCAAGACGGCAATCTCTTATAAATTTTCCCACACGGGTAATACGACTATCGTTGTTAACAGTTACCTGCGCACCCTTATCCGCATTCTGCACCATGGTGCGGAATTTATGGATACGAAAACGTTTACCATATTGGGTAATTCGATCCTGACGGTAAAAAACCGGACCAGGTGAATCTAGTTTAATAGCAATAGCGAGAATCAAGAAAACAGGTAAAAGAATAACAAGCATAACCGATGATGCCAGAACGTCAAACACTCTTTTCAAGAAAAAGCTTGTTTTCCTTGTTTTGAGAATATCATAGTATTTTCTTACATCTTCCGTCTGCATTTCTGAGGGTAGCTGCTCCCAATCTACAAGCTTCACTTATATATACTCCTTTATTATATCTGCATACTGCTCAATGATGTAATCAACATCTTCATCTGTAAGGCATGTATGCAACGGCAAGGTAATTTCATTAACAAAATGAGCGTATGCATTTGGATAATCTGCAATATCAAAACCTAAATTCTTATATGCTGTATGCATAGGAAGAGGCTTATAATGCACATTACATGCTATACCTCTCTCTGCCATTTTATTTATAATTTCGCTGCGCTGCTCAGCTGAGATTCCCGGAATTCTTGTTAGATATAAATGACCGGAGGATTCTGCTGAGACTGTATAATGCTGCAAGGTTTCAACTCCTAATGGAATAAAAGCAGAATCATATTTTTCAATAATCTCTTTTCTACGACTGAGCATATCAGGATAACGCTCTAATTGCTTAAGACCGATTGCCGCAGCAATATCTGTCATGTTGCATTTATAATATGTTCCAACAATATCGTATTCCCATGCTCCCATTTTAGTTTTTGCAAGAGCATCCTTTGACTGACCATGTAAGCTGAGCAGCTGAAGTTTTTTATAAATCTCTTCGCTACTGATGCCTGGAATAGCTCTCCAGGTAAGAGCTCCGCCTTCAGCAGTTGTTAAATTCTTTACTGCATGAAAACTAAAACTTGAAAAGTCTGCTACTGAGCCGATTTTCTTTCCCTTCCAGCTTGCACCTAATGAATGAGCCGTGTCAGCCATAACAGCTATTCTGCCCAAAGCTTGCTGAATTTCATTTGCAGGTCTGAACAAGGATTTTTTACGCTCGACTATTTCAAATATTCTATCGTAATCGCATGGCACACCTGCAAGGTCAACAGGAATAATTGCCTTTGTTTTTTCTGTAACAAGCGCTTCAAGAGCGTCATAATCCATTTCGAAGCTATCTTTCTGAGTATCAACAAGAATAATTGTTGCTCCGACATGGTCTATTACAGAAGCAGATGCCGTATAAGTATATGCGCAGGTGATTACTTCGTCACCTTTTCCAATACCCATAACGCGAAGCGCCATTTCCTGACAAGCTGTTTGAGAATTCAGGCAAACACATTTCTCTGTATTGAGCATTTCAGCAAGATTTTTTTCCAGTTGCTTTGTTCTTGGTCCTGTTGTAATCCAACCGGAGCGCAAAGTCTCAACAACCTCACTGATTTCAAGTTCACTTATGTCAGGAGGGCTAAATTGTATTGTTTTTTTATTTTCTGGCATAATTACTTCACTTCCTGCCGTTTTCCGCAAAATTTTTCTATCAAATATTTTTGCTGTTTCTTTTTTAACTTATAAAAAAGGATAGAAGACACAATAAGACATACTAATAGTTATACATCTTACATTATAAAATAAATACTTATATATGTCAACAAAAAGGGCATAAAAAATACGCCTCAGAAGCCTGTTTTCAGACCTCTGAGGCGTGGAAAATTATATTTACATTTCAACTGCTGCTCTTTCTACAGAAAGACCCTTTGTATAGCGCTCCATAAATGCGTTGAAGCTATCAACAATTGCCTTATCAGGCTCAAGAGTTGTCATTTTCTGAGATGCAAAAATCTTTTGGTCAAGGTAGTCAGGGAAGGTTTCACCTTCTGTCTTGTTTACTGCGAAAGCAGCAAGCACTGCAATACCCCATGCACCGCCCTCACCTGCAGTTTCCATAACAGAAACAGGTGTGTTCATAACTGCGGCAAGCACACTCTGACCAATAACAGGAGTTTTGAAGAAGCCGCCGTGGCCGAGAATTTTATCTACATTTACATTTTCTTTGTCGAGAATTTTAAGACCTGTTTTGAGAGCACCGAAGCAAGTGAAAAGCTGAACTCTCATAAAGTTTGCAAGTGAGAAATTGCTGTCAGGATTCTTTACGAAAAGAGGCTTACCTGTTTCAAAGCCTGTAATATGCTCACCTGAGAAATAGTTGTAGGAAAGAAGGTTGCCGCAATCTGCATCAGCCTCTGCAGATTTCTTGAAAAGAGCTGTAAACAAATCACCCATTTTAATATCTGCACCGCTAAGGTCTGCCACCTCTTTAAAGAGGTTTACCCACGCGTTGATGTCAGATGTGCAGTTGTTACAATGAACCATTGCAACAGGTGCTCCATCAGGAGTTGTAACCATATCAATTTCTTCGTAAAGCTTTTTGAGAGCATTTTCAAGAACAATCATTGCAAAAACAGATGTACCTGCTGATACGTTACCTGTACGGATTCTTACGCTGTTAGTTGCAACCATACCTGTGCCTGCATCACCTTCAGGTGGGCACATCGGGATACCTGCCTGAAGATCGCCATCTTCGTCAAGAAGCTTTGCGCCTTCTGCTGTAAGAACGCCTGCTGAATCACCTGCAACAAGAACCTTTGGAAGAATTTCGCGGATGCTCCAAGGATATTTACCTGCTACAAGGTTATCGAACTTTGTAAGCATATCTTCATCATAATTATGGCCTGTCATTGGGAACATACCTGATGCTTCGCCAATACCGAGAACCTTTTCGCCTGTAAGAAGAGTATGAATAAAGCCTGCAAGAGTTGTGAAATATTTAATATCCTTAACGTGGTCTTCACCATTCAAAATAGACTGATAAAGGTGAGCAATGCTCCAACGCTGAGGAATATTGAAATTAAATTCCTTTGTTAAAATTCCTGCTGCCTCACCTGTTATTGTGTTTCTCCATGTACGGAAATCTGCAAGAAGCTCGCCCTTTTCGTTGAATGGAAGGTAACCGTGCATCATACCGCTGATACCGATTGCTTTAAAGGATTTGAGAGTAACATCATACTTTTCCTTAACATCTGCTTTAAGAGATGCGTAGCTTCCCTTAAGACCTGCATAAATTTCGTCAAGGCTGTAAGTCCAGATACCGTTTTTAAGGCTGTTTTCCCAATCGTAGCCACCAACTGCAAGCACTGCGCCTGCATCATCAATAAGCACTGCTTTAATTCTTGTTGAGCCGAACTCAATACCAAGAATAGCTTTACCGCTTTCAATATACTGCTTCATACCAAATCTCCTTATATTTCAATATTTAATTCATTTATCTTATCCCTGAGCGCCTGAAAATCAGAAAGGGCATCAGGTTTATTTAACGGATTTCTTAAAAGCGCAGCAGGGTGATATGTGCCCATAAAAAGAATATTTCCCTTTTTAATAAACTCACCGTGTTGCTTTGTAACCTTAAAATCTTCAGATATTAGCTTCTGCGCCGATATTCTGCCAAGGCAGACTATAATTTTCGGCTTTATAAGGCGTGTCTGCGCCCTGAGCCACTCAATGCAGATTTCCTGCTCCGAGCTTTCAGGGTCTCTGTTTTGCGGTGGTCTGCATTTTACAATGTTTGCAATGTAAATGTTCTTTTTGCGGTCAAGACCGATTACCTGCAGATATTTATCAAGAAGCTGACCTGCTTTGCCAACAAATGGCTCACCCTGCAAATCCTCGTTTTCACCGGGTCCCTCACCAACAAAAAGAATATCTGCATTCTCGTTACCCACACCGAAAACCACGTTTGTACGTGTGGAGCAAAGCTTGCATTTTTCGCAGGAAAGACACTGACTTTTTAATTCCGAAAGGTTGTTATATGTCAAGAATAATCAACTCCTTGGGTGCTTTAGTCAGGTTTTCGTACCCTTGGGCAGTTATAACCGCCATATCTTCGATTCGCACTCCGAATTTATTTGGTAAATAAATTCCCGGCTCAACAGTAACAACGTTACCCTCTTTGAGAGTATGCTCGCTGCGTGGTGAAAGGTTAGGAAGCTCGTGAATTTCAACGCCTACTCCATGACCTGTGCCGTGGCCGAAATATTCACCATAGCCTGCATTTTTTATAATATCCCTTGCGGCTGCATCTGCTTCCTTACAGGAAACACCGCTTTTCAGTACCTCAAGAGATTTAAGCTGCGCCTGTAAAACAATTTCATATACCTTCTTTTGCTCAGAAGATACCTCACCAACAGCAACAGTACGGGTCATATCACTATGATAGCCCTTGTAAACCGCGCCAAAATCTAATGTTACAAAATCCCCTGCCTGAACTACATTTTCATCAGGCACGCCATGAGGCATCGAAGTCTTTTTACCTGAAACTGCAATAGTTTCAAAGGAAAGTGCTTCCGCTCCGTGGGAAAGCATATAAAAATCAAGCTCCAAAGCAATCTGTTTTTCCGTAACACCGGGTTTTATAAAACCAAGAATATGAGAAAATGCATCTTCTGCAATACCCTGAGCAATTTTTATGTTTTCAATCTCTTCTGTAGTTTTCACCATACGAATCTCGTCAATTTTCTTTTCAAGACGCTTGGATGGCGTAACTCTGCAAGGAAGAAAGGCGGTTTTAAGAAAATCTGCCATGCTGACAGTAAGCCTTTCTCTTTCTGTGTATATTTTAAGAATGTTGTTTTCTTTAATGTAATCCTTAATTTCAACAGAAACCCTTGTAACAAGCTGAGAACGGCAGGCTGCTTTCTTTTGTGCCGCTTCAATATAGCGGCTGTCGGTAAAAAATACCGCATCATTTTTTGTTACTAAAAGATAGCCGTCTGTTGATGGAAAATCTGTAAAATACCGCCTGTTTTCAGGGGAATATATAAGAATTGCTTCATGTGAGTTTTTTAAAAAACTCTGAAGCTTATTTATTTTCTCCATAGTAGCCCTGCTCCTTTAAAAATGCCTCACGAATAGGCGCTTCCTTAATACGATTTTTCTTGTAGTGATTCTTCCAGAACCATTTATTATCAACAGGGTCTACAAGAAGAGGTACTGCACCGCAACGATTTGCCGCTGCCACGTCTGTAAAAACCTGATCCCCTACCATACCGATTTTCGACACGGGAACACCTAATTTTCTGCTCATTCTGAGAATTCCGTAGGGAAGCGGTTTTCTTGCAAAGCCATGAAATCTTACGCCAAAGGTTTTTGAAAACCAGTAAGCCCTGATGCGAGGAGTATTTGTTACAATTGCAACGCCAATTCCTGCCTCTTTAAGCTCCTTAATCCAGGCAATAGCACCAGGAATTGTAGTAAAGGTAGCATCTTTAACCGTAGTATTATCAAGGTCAAAAACAATAGCTTCAAGCCCCAGCTCTTTTACAACCTGAGGCGTAATATCGTTCACTTCGTGAAACATATATTTTATAGTAGTATCTTTTTCTCTAATTGCCATAAAAACATCCCTAAAATAACCTAGTTTAACTATACCATACAAAGTCAGAAAAATAAATATAAAAAATGAAAAAGTTATAAGATGTAATATTCAGGCTTGGGTTCCCCGCAGTTTTAGGTGTAATGCATAATTAAAGGTGTAAAAGTTTGTGTAGCATTTTTCTGAAATAATGGTATAATTGAAGGTGTAAATAATAAAAAATCAAGGGCGGATTGCTGTATAGAATCCAACACGATTTTTTAACAGGAGGGCTATAATTATGGCAGAATTCAAGTACGAAATTCAGGAGAATATCGGTGTTTTATCCGAATCAGCAAACGGTTGGTCAAGAGAATTGAACCTTATATCATGGAACGAAGGAACACCAAAATACGATATTCGCGACTGGGCACCTGACCACTCAAAAATGGGTAAAGGTATCGGTCTTACAAAGGACGAGCTTGAAAATCTTTATAACATTATCGGCGAAGTTCTTGGTAAGTAAAACAAAAAACAACAAAAAAAGAGATGAACCAAATCGGTTCATCTCTCATTTTTTTAATAGAACTTACGCTTACGAGCAGCTTCTGATTTCTTTTTTCTCTTTACAGAAGGTTTCTCATAGTGTTCTCTCTTACGAACTTCCTGGATAACACCATCTCTTGAAGTCTGTCTTTTAAATCTACGAAGAGCACTATCTAAAGACTCGTTCTCTTTAACTTTAACCTGACTCATTTATAGTTCCCTCCCTCCGTTGTTACCAACAAAGGCATAAATATCAAAATACATTGTGTATTATACATTGTCAACTCGTCAATGTCAAGTATATTTTTTTAAACAATTTGTAAAACAGTGTGGAAAACACCGTTAAAACCATTGTTTTTGTTCATTCAAGACTGGTTTTCGGTGTATTTTTCTGCCTGCAAACGGAACATATAGGCATATTTTCCATTAAGAGCCATAAGCTCCTCATGGGTGCCGCGTTCAATTATTTCACCCTTTTCAAGCATAAAAATCTCGTCTGCCATAACAGTTGTTGAGAGCCTGTGAGAAATAAAAACAACTGTTTTTTTGTCTGCAGCCTTAGTCATAGACTGGTTAAGTGCATACTCGGCAATTGGGTCAAGGTTTGCACTTGGCTCGTCAAGTATTGCAAAGGGGCAATCCTTATAGAAGGCTCTTGCAATTGCTATTTTCTGAGCCTCACCACCTGAAAGTGATACGCCGTTGTCATCAAACTCACGAAGCAAAATACTCTTCATACCGTCGGGAAGCTTTCTGTTGAAGTTTGCAGCGCCAAGAGCATTCTGGGCTTTTTCTTCGTCGGGAGCCTCATCCATTGCAATATTTTCACCTATTGTAGCGCCGAAAAGGGAAAAATCCTGGAACACTGCCGCAAAATTGCGATGGTAGGCGCTTATATCCCACTCCTTTATGTCAATACCATTTATGGTGATGCGCCCTTCTGTAACGTCATAAAGACGCAAAAGAAGGTTTGTAAGGGTGGTTTTACCTGCACCATTGTAGCCAACGAGAGCAATCTTTTTATACGGAGTAATTGTAAGGTTTATGTTTTTGAGAACATATTTTTCTGTTCCCGGATATTTGAATGAAACATTTTCAAACTTTATAACAGCAGGGTTTTCAAAAACCGTTGTTTTTGTGCCTGAAACCATTTTTTCCTTGGCATTCATAAATTTACGGAATTTTCCAACGTAAAGACCGTTTTCTCTTACGTTGATAGCCAGATGGCTTGTTAATGCAAAAACGCTGGTGCTGATTGATGATGCGCCGTTAAAAGTTGCGGCAAAATCACCCATGGTTACACTTTTTTCAACAATTGCCTTGTAGCCCATAAGCAGCGTAACGCCCAGATATATGAGCAAGGTCATAGGCAATGCTTCCTGGCAGAAATAAAGCTTCCATTGCTTTGTAAGGTATGGTGAAACAGTTTTTATTCTGTCGGAAACATTTTTATTATACCTTGTTTCAATCATTTTACCTGCACCTGAAAGACGCAATTCCTTTGCATAATCCTGCAGATAAAATACTCGGCTGAAATACAGATTCTTACGGTCAAATGGTGTCATAACCTCAGTTCGTTCAACATTAACCTTTGCTATGAGCCTACCGATAGGCGTCATTATTGCAACGCACACAATTACAAAGAGCAGACAAATAGGGTCGATTGAAACAATAACTGCACCTATGGTTAAAACACTTATAACATTTGTGAGAACATCCTGAGTATCTGCAAGAACAGAGTATGCCCTTTCGTTCATAGAATTCATAGCAAGAACAAGGTCGTTGTAAAATTCAGGATTATCATAAGCCTCGTAGTCCATCTTTGCGGCTTTTTCGTAAATTGTTTTATAAACAGCGAAATAAAGCTTCTGCTTTTGTTTTGGCATTGAAATTTCGTAAAAAAGTGTGGTGAAAAGATTTGTAATAACAACAAACACTACAAATAGCGCCAAAGCAATTGCTACTCTGTAATAATCCTTACCCTCGCTGACAACATCGATTATGTATTTGAGTAAAACAACATTGGAAAGAGTCCAGGGAAGATTAGCGAGAACATCAAAAAACAAATATCCGCAAACCATAAACGGAGTGTGCTTGAAAATAAATTTCAGCATATAGACGTTATTTTTTATTGTGTTTGCTTTTTCTTTTTTATTATTCTTCACCTTCGCTCACCTCCTTGTAGCCTGCTGCCTGGAGAGTAAACATTTCGTTGTACATTCCCTCACTCGCCATAAGCTGGGCGTGGGTGCCTTGCTCTATAAGCTCACCCTTATTGAAAACAAGAATTTTATCGGAGTGTGTAGCGCTTGAAAGACGGTGGGAAATGTAAATAACCGTTTTTCCCCTGGTTCCCTCAAGCAGAGCATCGTACATCTGGCTTTCTGCCACAGGGTCAAGAGCAGATGAGGGCTCGTCAAGGATTGCTATATCGAAGCCCCTTGCAAAAAGACGGGCAATAGTAACCTTTTGCGTTTCGCCTCCTGAAAGAAGAACACCCTCTGAATCAAATTCCTTTGTAAGAAGCGAGTCCTCTTTGTATGGCAAAGAGCCTATTTTGGGGTATGCTCCGGAAAGCTTAAGAGCTTCTACAACTAAAGGTCTGTTTTCATCTGTAACCTCTTCTGTTAAAACGTTTTCAGCTACAGTCATAGCAAAAACCTTGTAATCCTGGAAAACGGAAGAGAATTTCTCCCTGTATTTCAGAAGGTCATATTCCTTGATGTTTATGCCGTTATAAAGAATTTCACCCTCTGTAACGTCATAGAACCTTAAAAGTAGCTTTGAAAGAGTTGTTTTACCTGCACCATTGTGGCCTACAACAGCAATAGTCTGCCCTTTTTCTATTTTGAAGGATATATTCTTTAAAACGTAGTCGGCACCATCAGTATATCTGAAGCTGACGTTTTTAAATTCAAGTGTAGAAAATTCCTCGGGCTCAAGGATACCGCTTTGAATTTTCGGCTCATAATCCAGAAATTCTCTTAAATTCTGTACCCACAGACAGTGCTTTTGCTGCATAGCAAAATAGTGGGCAAGGTGGTTAAGCTTATTTCGGCAGGTTGAAATTGCAGACACAAGCACGGAAAACTCTGATATAGGAATATCCTTTGCAACCATAAGCCTGTAGCAGCCGTAAACAAAGCCACCTGTAACTGGAATAATTTCTGCAAAATAGTCGGAAATTATTTCAAGCAAAGCTATTTTCCAGCCGTACTTTTTAATTACGGCAATATTTTTCTCGATAGCGCCACGGAATCTTTTTTCTAAAACAACAAAAATGTTGGTTGTTTTGATTTCTTTGGCGAAATCCTTTAAAAGAATAGTTCTCCTCACGTAATCCTTTTCTCTTTCAAAAGGAGTCATATCCTTTTCTTTTTCAAGCTCAAGGTTATTTTTGGCAACCCTGAAAGCAATAACTATAATAGGGCAAATAAGGAATATAAGCAAAACAGGGTCTATGGAAAGAAGATAGAGCACAAGGGTAATAAGGCTGACAATGGAGCCCAAAACCCAGGCAGAGCCCTCAATAATCCTCTTAAAGCCACTCTGCTCTACTACCCAGGTAGCACGGTTGTATTTATCGAAAAATTCAGGGTTTTCGTAGCACCCTAGCTCTACCTGCTGCGCCTTTTTGAATATGAGGGAGTTTATATAGCTCTCGCACTTGATTTCAAATCTTATTCTGACAGTGTAAACGTTTATATAGCCCAAAAGGTCAATAATGAGTTTTCCCGCAACGATTATGCACATCTTAGTAAGGAATTCTTTGAACGTGCCGTTACCTTCAATAATTGAAAGCGCTGTTTCAAGAAACATAACATTTACCACAACAGCATAGTAAACATTTTCAGCAACATATGCAAAATAAATCATCAGCATATGTAGTGGTGCACTTTTAAGTCCACAACCAAGCATAAAGGCTGTGTTTTTAATTATATGCGCCTTTTGACGTGGTTTTTTTGCTTTCGTACTACTCATTTTTTCACCTCCGAATGTGAATATAAAAATTATAGAAAATTTTATATAAAAAGTAGCGTGTTGTCAAGATTAAGATGCCAGAAATTAGCTGCCAGTCGCCAGTTGCCAGATGCCAGGGCTTCGCAAAAATGCAAAATTCAAAATGCAAAATGCAAAATTTCGGAACTGCGTTGCAATTATAAGCTATCGGAAACAATAAACAAGGAGAGCTTCGAAAAGAAACTCTCCTTTAACATTTACTTTCGGTCGAGGTAATAACGGTATAAGATGTAGGTGCAGAACGCAGTTTTAAGTTGCGAAGCTGTATACAGATACTGCCAGCTGACAAAAAACAAGGGAAGAAGCCGAAACTTCTTCCCTTAAAAACATATTCTCTGTCAAGGTAATAATGATGTGAGATGGGGTTGCAGAGCGCAGATTCTGGCTGCGACGCTGTATACAGATACTGCGAGCAGACTTGAATCAAGCTATGCGCCTCAGCTCGCATTATTATTTTGCCATTGCGCCGATTTCCATCATAAACCCACCAATTTGAGCACCAAATTCAGGCGCACCTTCCATGATGAGCTTACCCTTCTGAACAGATTCAATCATATCATCGGTGGACATGAGGATACCGAGAGCGCTGTCAAGATTGTTGAAGCGCATGGTGAAGAATGGAAGAGCACGCTTGTACTCGCCACGACCTGCCTTAGATTTACCTGCTTTGATACGGATGTAAGCAGAAACAGAATCTTCGCCATCAACCTTCCATGCATAAACACGGTCAGGGCTCTTTGATGTCCAATCGTGGATTGCTTCATGACCCATTTTGTTAAGGGTACTGATACCTGATGAAAGAAGATAGAAATAGCACTTAACAGTAAGGCGCTTATCCTCTTCCTTTTCAGGTGGGGTGTTTGCAGTTAAAAGGCTTGACATTTTAAGAAGAGCCATCATAAATGCGCCAAATTCTTTGATGTTTGACAAGCCTATCATTTTTGGAAGAGTTGCAGGACCAATTTTGCCCTTGAAGAAGGCATTCATTGTTTCAACAGATTTAAACTGAAGCTCAACGAATTTCTGGTCTCTTACTCTGTATGCAACCTTGTTAGCGTGAACAAGCCATTCGTCGCCATTAACAACGAAATGAGTTGCATATTTTCCTTCAGGTGCCTCAGGGTCAAGGCAGCTTACCTGATATACGCAGTGGATATTCTCAAATTTTGATTTGAGAGAA
>JAZLDN010000028.1:0-15425 GCA_045614765.1 Acutalibacteraceae bacterium | reverse complement strand
AAGCACCTTTGCCTTCGGCTTGTTTCCGCAAACGCAGACGGGAAAATTTCTGGGGCAGGTGCATCCCTTTGATAAAGGAGCAAATGCCTGCTTGATTATTCTGTCCTCAAGCGAATGGAACGTTATTATACTTACCCTGCCACCCTCTTTAAGGCAGTCAAACATATTTTGCGCCGCTTCTCCGAGTCCGTCCAATTCTCCGTTGACGTAGATTCTGATAGCCTGAAAAGTTCTTCTCGCGGGATGCCCGTCACGCTTTGCGGCGGCAGGCATTGCCGATTTGATTATTTCGGAAAGTCCGAAGGTTGTTTCGATAGGAGCGTTTTCTCTCGCTCTGACGATTGCCCTCGAAATTGACGGAGCAAATTTCTCTTCGCCGTATTCAAAAATAATCCTCTGAAGCTCACTCTGGCTGAGTGTGTTGACAACCTGCTTTGCACTCATTCCCTCAAGGCTCATTCTCATATCAAGAGGAGCATCGTTATGGAACGAAAAGCCTCTTTCAGCTGTATCGAGCTGATGGCTGCTAACACCTAAATCAGCAACTATACCATCTACGGATTCAACGCCGATACTTTGGAGAATATCAGCGAAGTTACAGAAGTTATTATGAACAATTGTTACTCTTTCATCACCTTTAAAACGTTCTGTAACAGTCAATATTGCATCAGGGTCCTGATCAATAAGAACCATTCGTCCGTTTTCGTTAAGGTGTTTGAGTATTTCAGCGGAATGACCGCCACCCCCTGCGGTGCAATCAACATAAACACCTGAAGGTTTTATATTTAATGAATTAACCGATTCTTCAAGAAGAACGGATATATGATTAAAATCCATACGCAGTTATCAGAAGTTAATGTTAAGTGTATCTGTAGACTGGCTTTCGAAAATTTCTGTTTCCTTAGCCCATTCTTCAGGAGACCAAAGTTCAATATGGTTGTTGTTACCAACTATCTGAACCGCATCTTCAATGCCTGCATATTCCTTAAGAGCAGAATTGAGAGTAAGTCTTCCGCCCTTATCTACTTCGCCGTAGATAACGCCTGAAAGAATTTTTCTTGCGAGACGGCGTCTTTCCTGATTATGCTCGCCACCCTGATTGAACTCTTTATAAAGCTCATTCCATCCTGCTTCGGAATAAAGATATATACATTTTGTATCTGAATCGGGAGATTTAATAAGATACGCTTTTACACCTAACTCATCGCGAAGGGATGCCGGCACTTTAAAACGATTTTTTTCATCCAGGTTATGAGAAAACTGACTACAAAACATACCGACACTCCTTTCTGAATTATTTTGCAAAAACGGGACACATTGACCCACTTCGATACACTATGTGCCACTATTATAAAATTCACAAAAAAGAATGTCAATAGATTTAACAAAAAAAATAGTGATTTCAGGTGAAATTTTCACCTAAAACCACTAATTTTTACCAAGTATTTACTTTTTAAGTTCTAAAAGATATTTTTCCGCCTTTTTCAATACTTCTTTTGCCTCATTTTCACTGGCCCGACCTGTGTTGTACCGCAGTTCACAAAGGCAACCATCCACTCTTTCCACAACACTAACGCTGAACGGTGAACGGCAAGGTTTAAAAGGCTCTCTTACCAATATATTCCCATAAAACCTGAGTCCATTCCAGAATCTCTGAGTAAGGTTACAATAGAAAAACTCGCAAAGCTCTTCATTCATACAACCATATGTTTCCGCTAAGTTTTTTGAAGATTTAAATTTATTCTCCCCCGCCATATACATATAGGAAGAATCGCAGAAGCTATTCTGCACATTCGAAAGCATAACATCATCAGAAAAAACCCTGAACGGTGATGTTACCGCCCTGTATAAATCAGTATGAAAAAGCTTCAACTGTTCATCTTCTGGCTTTTTCAGTTCTTTTGCTGTAAGATGAATTGCAACAGCACCGCTATAAGCACCAACAGAATAATTTCTGTTACCACCATGAAAATATCTTCTGTCTGCAAAAACACGGATTTTGGAAGATTTCCTATGAGATTTCACTGTGCTTTTTATAGCCTTATAAAATGCAAAGCATACCGCAGAAGAAAAATCAATTTCAGATTCAATGCATTTATTACGCAAATCTGCCACATCATCTGACAATAAGCTAAAAGTGAGTTTACCCACATCTTCAGCTTTCTTAAGATAATTATGTCTTGCTTTTATATAATCTTCCTCTGTATATGTACGGGCGTTTTTCTGCCACGAATCATCAAGTTCTGAGGATAGCTTATTAACAAGAGGAGAAACAACATCTACCGGTAAGCTCTTGGGCTCTGAAAAAGTGTAAATCTCTTCAGGCTCAACAGACAGTTCTGTTTTACTATAAAAACCTGCGAAATACGAAGCGAGACGCAACAGAGATTTTGTATCGCAGAAAACAGTATGACCTGCAATAACAAGATAGCCGTCTTTAGAAATTTTGAATTCAAAAAGTTTATCGAAGAACTGCAAAGGATTTTTTTCATAGAAACGAGTAAGCTCATCTGCAGTGGAAGACGAAAATTCTGGGTTCACCTGCACACAATCGGTTACAACAAAAGCCTCTGCATCACTTGAAAGCTCCACCTTTGAGGTTATGGCGGGAACTTTACAAGAAAGCATACTGAGCGCTTTTTGTACCTCGGATTCTTCAGGAAAAGATTTAAAAGCTCCACAGAAAACTACCGTACTATCAAACTCGAAAAGACGATTTCTTGAAAGCCCTAACCTATATTTATCACACATAGGCGTTCTCTCCCACTCCATCGTTTTCGTGCATTATTTTTTCAATCATAGCCTGCTTAACACCCCAGAGCTTGCCTGAGAAATCAACATAATATCTGTGTGGATTCTCGAATCTTACAACCTCTTCCCACAAAGATGAAACCTGTTCGTTACAGTATGCTTTTATTTCTTCAAGACTTGGGCTATTATAAACAAACTCACCCTTTTTGAAAACAGGAACAAGCATCTCTCTTGCAACAAAATTATCAACCGTTTTTCGTTTCCATGTGAAATCAGGGTCAAAAAGAGAGTATGTTTTTTCTTCGCCAATGCTTTCGTTATCAAGAGTAAGAACGTCAGCAATGGCTTTACCTGTTTCCATATCAAAAAGTCGCCACACACGCTTGGAGCATGGTGTAGTAATTTTATTAACATTATTACTGAGCATTATTGCAGGTGTTTTTTGGCCATTCTTTTCGGTTTCACAAAGCTTATAAACACCATCAAGCACAGGAGATGAGAATGAGGTTATTAACTTTTCACCTACGATAAAGCCATCTATTTTTGCGCCCTGATTAAGCATATCCTTAATAAGAATTTCATCAAGGGAGTTTGATGCATATATATCGCAATCAGGGAAGCCTGCTTCATCAAGCATGCGCCTTGCACGCTTTGAAAGATATGTCATATCTCCGCTATCTATAATTATTCCAGCAGGGCGAAGACCCTTTGGTACAAGCACGTGATTAAAGGCTTCAATTGCATTTTTGACGCCGCTATCCAATGTATCATATGTGTCAACAAGAAGTGCACCATCATCGCCATGCTCTTCAAGATATGCCTTAAAAGCCACAAGCTCACTATCAAAAAGCTGAACCCAGCCATGACCCATCATCGTAGCAACAGGAAGATTATATTTTTTAGCAGCAGGCAAAAGAGATGTGGAATCCACACCGCCTATGTATGCTGCACGAGCACCATCGACAGCAGCATCAAAACCATGGGCACGGCGAGCACCCATTTCTATAACCTTTTTACCTGAAGCTGCTCTTACAATTCTGTTGGCTTTAGTAGCAATAAGAGTATGGTAATTTATTGTATTAAGAAGAAGTGTTTCTATAAGCTGAGCCTGAATAGCAGGACCATGAACTTTAACAATTGGTTCATTAGGGAAAATAGGTGTACCTTCAGGCATTGCATAAACATCGCAAGAAAAACTGAAGTTTTTAAGATATTCTATGAGTTTTTCTGAAAAGCCCTGACTTTCGAGATAAGAAAGAGTTTCCTCATCAAAAGATAAGCATTTCAATTTCTCGCACAAGCATTCAAGCCCTGCCATAACAGCAAAGCCGCCTTTATCTGGAATTTCGCGAAAGAACATATCAAAGGTTACAACCTCATTTTCCTTACCTGCAGAAAGAAGACCTTCCGCTGTTGTAAGACAGTTATAGTCGGCAAATAAAAAATCACAAAAGCTCATACTACACCTCAAAATAAATTTATACGGATATTTTACCATATAAAAGTGTTTATATCAAATACTTTTCATAATAATTTGTTGTTTTATACAGTGTTTTACATACCATTACTCAGAAAATACTTGCAAGGTTATTTTTTATATGGTAAGATTGTTACATAAGAATTGCGCAAATTGTTATCCTATCCTTTGCGCAATTTATAAAATTCAACAAAAGGGGTTACTATGGATGAGAATCAGGAAACAGCCTATTGGTGCCAAAAACATCTGCGGAACCAAAGTTGAAGAAAGAAGAAAGGCTATCGGAATGAAACAAAAAGATCTTCTTACACAGCTTCAAATCCGCGGTGTAGACCTTAACGCTTCAGGTCTCTCAAAGTTAGAAGGTCAGATTCGTTCTGTTTGCGATACAGAGCTTGTAGCACTTTCGGAAGTGCTGGGAGTTTCTGTCAACTGGCTTTTAGGTATTGAAGAATAAACTTCCCAAAACAAGGCGTTCAAACGCCTTGTTTTTTTATATTCAAAATATTGTTGCAAATAATATGAAAATATACGACTCGTTTACCGCAAAAATGTTTTTTGTTGATTTTTGTCGAAAAATATGGTAAAATGCTATAAATTTCAGGGTGGTGATTTTATGATTTGCAATAGGATGAAGCAATTCCGTGAATATAACGGGCTTGATATTGAAATGCTTGCTCAGGTTTTGGAAATATCTGCGGATAAATATATTGCATTCGAAGAAGGCAAAGAAATCCCCACCTTTGACCTTATAGAAAAAATGGCTATTTGCTACAAGGTTTCTGTTGACGAGTTTTATGGCTACACTCCACGCCTCGCTGTCTACGACAGTTCAATGCAAGACCCTGATGATGAAGTTGACGAAAGAATCCTTAAAATGAGCGACTTATCCTGGGATGAATCGCAACTTATATTATACTATCGAAACCTAGAGAACAAAGAAGACCTTATCAAGCAAGTTCTTAATGAAATAAAAGAAGATAAATAAAACAACACCTTTGAGATTTTAATGAATCTCAAAGGTGTTTTGATTTTACTACTTATTAAAGTTTAACGATTTCACCCATCATACCTGGTGTTGCAAAAGCAGCATTGCTTTCGTCTGTATCGATATGCATTGCAGGAGCAAAGTTAGGATGAACACGGCAAACAACATCACCGAAGATAAGTGAACGTCCGTCCGACTCAACCTTAACACCAACAACCTCTTTATCTTCAACGCCGAATTCTGCAGCTGCATCAGGAGTAAGATGGATATGTCTCTTAGCAACGATAACGCCTTCGCTGAGTTCAACTTCACCCTTAGGACCAACAAGCTTACAAGCACCGCTACCAGCAGTATCGCCGCTTTCTCTTACAGGAGCTACTGCACCGATTGAACGAGCATCAGAAGCAGAGATTTCAACCTGTGAAGCTGGTCTTGTAGGACCAAGGATAGAAACTGCAGGGAACTGACCTTTTGCGCCAACAACAGCAACTCTCTCTTCGCATGCAAACTGACCAGGCTGAGAAAGGTCTTTCTTTGGAGTAAGCTCGTAGCCTTCACCAAAAAGAATATCAAGATCTGCTCTTGAAACGTGAACGTGACGAGCAGATGTTTCAATAAGTACTTTTGACATAATAATCCTTCTTTCAAAAATACAAGTACAACTTGCTTAATTTTACATTCAAGATTATACACAATAACCAACATTTTTGTCAAGTTAAAGGATAAACAATAAAACATATTGAAACGTCTTTAAATATGTGATAAAATCACATTCGTATTTAAAACATCAATTAATAATCAGGAGTTTATTATGGAGTTTTTAAAAGCAATACTTGCTCTATTTTTAAGCATGCTTTCTATTTTCAATGTTTTTGATGGTCCTAACCATGTAACAAACCCTGTGCACAGAAAGGATTTTGAATATCTGGAATACCCTGCAGAAGCAATTATTAATCCGGAAGATGTAGATTTAACTGTTAATAGCTACAAGAGCCGCGCTGATGACGATGGCGATGAATTATATGTTAACGCACAAGGTTACACAGATATAAACGGTGTCATCGATTCCCCTTACTTCACTATGCACGTTGAAGGAAAAAGGATACCTGTTTACGCAACCACAGTTTTTGTTGGTTCAACCCAAAAAGGCGAGCTTCATTCATTTTGTGAAATTTATGTTGATACAAAAGCTGTAATAAACTACGAATTCCAGCTAAGCACAAAAGAATTCGCTATAAACTCCGTGGATATTTTCTCTAACGGATTAAACCCAGAGATTATGTTCTCAAGCAACGTAGTCAATGGTAAAATATCCAGATTAGGAACTTACACTTTTGTGTTCAACAAAAACGACCAAGTCCATGGTTTTACCCTCTTCGTAAGAGAATTAGTTGACGAAGATGAGGAAATTAAAAAATACCAGGATATGGGCTACAACGTTGTACCTGTTGAAAAGGGCTTCCACAGCTCCGATGCTTATTTTGATTTTTGTGGTTGGAACAACACCGTGTTCTACCTCAAAAGAGGCTCATACCTTCTTTCAAGGCACACCTATGATATAAACAGCGACGACGACAACTATAACAACACAAGCAAGCAGGACACGGATTTAATGAATGCAGGGCACCTGCCTATGGGACTTAACCGTTGCCCCTACTTAAATCTTACAAGCTGCAACAACGTAAAAATTGTAGGTAGTGGTGTTGTTGACCTTTCACACCTTGACAGAGCCGAAAGGCGTGGTATTGTTATTGCATACGCAAGCAACATCGAAATCAGTGGTATAAAATTCATTAACGCTCCCGAGTGGACCTTTATTACCTACGACAGCGAAAATATCACCATTAAGGATGTCGATATTTTTGGCTACAGACAAAACTCTGATGCTTTCGCAATCTGTAACACAAGAAACGCTACAATAGATAACTCCTTCTGCAGAAGTGGCGATGACCTTTTTGATGTGAAAACGTTGGGCGGTAGACCTGAAGCAATAAGTCAGAACATCTCATTTACAAACTGTACCGCATGGAACGGTAAAGCAAGATGCTTCGGCATTTGCGGCGAAGTTAATATGCCTATCAATGATGTTACTTTCAAGGATTCTACAGTCGTTTTCCACGATGCCACTTGGGACAAAGACCGAATCCCCGCTCTTGCAATTATAGTTGAACAAGGCGGAGGTAGTATTTCTAATGTAACTTATGAAAATATAGAAATCAATTATGTTGCGAACAGACCAATAGGTTGCCTTGTTTACGAAAACACAGTACAAAACATGAAATTGAGCAACATAAGCTATAAGAACATCAGATATAAATCCGGACTTGCAAATAAGATTTCAACTAAAAATATTGCAAGTAACTCAATAAGCGCAAGCTTTGAGAATATTGAATATAACGGATTAAAGATAACAGACATTAATTCAGGCTTGTTTGAGTACGACAACAACGTAACCATTACAATAAAATAAAACAAAAGCAATAAAAAAGCCGTAACTCTTCAAAAAGAGTTACGGCTTTTTATTTGTAAATCACTTAATTATTTGCAAGCTTCTTCAACTGCAACTGCACATGCAACTGTTGCGCCTACCATTGGGTTGTTACCCATACCGATAAGACCCATCATTTCAACGTGAGCAGGAACTGAAGATGAACCAGCGAACTGAGCGTCTGAGTGCATACGACCCATTGTATCAGTCATACCGTATGAAGCAGGACCAGCTGCCATGTTATCTGGGTGAAGAGTACGGCCTGTACCGCCACCTGATGCAACTGAGAAATACTTCTTGCCGTTTTCAACACATTCCTTCTTGTATGTGCCTGCAACTGGATGCTGGAAGCGAGTTGGGTTAGTTGAGTTACCTGTGATAGAAACGTCAACGCCTTCCTTCCACATGATTGCAACGCCTTCTGTTACGTCGTTAGCGCCGTAGCAGTTAACCTTTGAACGAAGACCATCTGAATATGCCTTACGGAATACTTCTTTAACTTCACCTGTGTAGTAATCCATTTCTGTTTCAACATATGTGAAGCCGTTGATTCTTGCGATAATCTGAGCAGCGTCTTTACCAAGACCGTTAAGGATAACTCTGAGAGGATTCTTTCTAACCTTGTTTGCCTTTTCAGCAATACCGATAGCGCCTTCTGCAGCTGCGAATGACTCGTGACCTGCAAGGAATGCGAAGCACTCTGTTTCCTCTTCAAGGAGCATTTTACCAAGGTTACCATGGCCAAGACCAACTTTTCTCTGGTCAGCAACTGAACCAGGGATACAGAAAGCCTGAAGACCTTCACCGATTGCAGCAGCAGCGTCAGCAGCTCTTGTGCAACCCTTCTTGATAGCAATAGCGCAACCTACTGTGTAAGCCCACTTTGCATTTTCGAAACAGATTGGCTGAATGCCTTCTGTAATTTTATATGGGTCAAAGCCTTTAGCTTTGCAGATTTCAGCACATTCTTCAATTGAATTGATGCCGTATTTATTAAGAACTTCGAGAATCTGTTTTTCTCTTCTGTTGTAGGATTCAAATAAAGCCATTGTTCTACCTCCTTATTCCTTTCTTGGGTCAACGATTTTAACAGCGTCAGCAACGCGGCCATACTGACCCTTTGCTTTTTCAAATGCTGTGTTAGCGTCATCGCCTGCTTTGATGAAGTCCATCATCTTACCAAAGTTAACGAACTGGTAACCGATGATTTCGTTGTCTTCATTAAGAGCGAGACCTGTAACATAACCGTCTGTCATTTCGAGGTAACGAGGACCTTTTGCAAGTGTACCGTACATTGTACCAACCTGTGAACGAAGGCCTTTACCAAGGTCTTCAAGACCTGCACCTACTACAAGACCGTCTTCTGAGAATGCAGACTGTGTACGACCGTAAACAATCTGAAGGAAGAGTTCTCTCATAGCTGTGTTGATAGCGTCACAAACAAGGTCTGTGTTGAGAGCTTCAAGAATTGTTCTGCCTGGAAGAATTTCAGAAGCCATAGCTGCTGAATGAGTCATACCAGAACAACCGATAGTCTCAACGAGAGCTTCCTGGATAACGCCCTCTTTAACATTAAGAGTAAGTTTGCATGTACCCTGCTGTGGTGCACACCAACCAATACCGTGAGTAAAGCCTGAAATATCTTTAATTTCTCTTGCCTTAACCCACTTTGCTTCCTCAGGAATTGGAGCAGCACCGTGAGCAGCACCCTGAGCGATAGGGCACATTGTTTCAACTTCATGTGAATACTTCATTAATTTTGACTCCTTTCGGATGTTAATTTTTTACCAAACATCATTTTATTACATAATGGCATTTAAGTCAAGAGCATTGCAGATTTTGGCAACTACAAAAAACGACTTTTTCATATCTCATTTTTATTTATTTTACATAAATATACTTGAATTTTAACTATAAAGATATATAATTATATATTGGTAAAGTTTTTACCTAAATTCAAAGAAGGGAGAAAAATATGGTTTTTTCAAGTCTGCATTTCATTTTTGCATTTTTGCCCATATGTATGGCTTTATACTACGCTTGCAGAAGCATTAAAGCTAAAAACATTGTTCTTCTCGCCTTCTCTCTTATTTTCTATGCCTGGGGCGAGCCTGTATATGTTGGGCTGCTTCTTTTTATGTCCCTATGTGATTGGGCCGCAGCAATTCTTATAGACAAAACCGAAAGCACCGGCAAAAGGAAATTTCTTCTTATAACTGCTTGTGCAATAAACATTGGGCTTATCGGTATCTTCAAATACACAGGTTTCGTTTTAACTAATGTTCAGAACATTTTTGGTATACCCAAAATTATACCCGAAATTCTTCTTCCCATAGGTATTTCATTCTACACCTTCCAGCTTCTTTCATATGTGGTGGATGTTTACAGAAAAGAAGTACCTGCACAGAAAAACTTCTTCTGGCTCCTTTTATACGCAAGCCTTTTCCACCAATGTATTGCAGGTCCTATTGTGCGATACAAAGATGTGGAGTATGAAATACTTAACCGTCGCGCAAAAGAGCAGGAAATAGTTGAGGGTATTTCAAGATTCACCACAGGCCTTGCTAAAAAAGTTCTTATTGCCAATACCTGCGGTAGCCTTTCAGATAAGCTGCTTGTGGCAGATTCGCTTATAGCAAGTGCGCCAACAGAAGCTTTAGCAGAGCTTTCCTCACGCTCCGTTTCAGGATTGTGGCTTGGTGTTCTCTTTTACATGCTTCAGATATACCTTGACTTCTCCGCTTATTCCGATATGGCAATAGGCATGGGTCTTATGATAGGCTTCCATTTCAAAGAGAACTTTGATTATCCTTACACTGCAAAATCCGTTACAGATTTCTGGAGAAGGTGGCATATCTCATTAAGTACATTTTTCAGGGATTACGTTTACATTCCCCTCGGCGGTAACCGCAAAGGTACATTAAAAACATACAGAAATCTTCTCGTTGTATGGTTCTTGACAGGTCTATGGCACGGTGCATCCTGGAACTTTGTTTTATGGGGACTTTTCTTCTTCGTTTTCCTTGTTATTGAAAAGCTTGGACTTTTAAAAATTCTCGATAAAATCCCTGCATTTTTCTCAAGAGCATATCTTCTTATTGTGGTTTTCTTCGGTTGGATATTATTCAGGTTTTCATCCTTTTCATTTATCCCCGTTGTACTCAAAGGCATGTTCGGACAGAACGAAAATCCACTTATTGACTTTGAAACAAAAACACTTTTCACGGGCAACATTTTCTTTATAATCATTGCAATTCTTGCAGTAACACCACTTGTAAAAAAGATTGCAGATAAAATGAAAGCTTGCAAAGATAATAAGGCTATAAAGATTATTTACACTTTATTGAGTATTGTTGTCCCTCTTGTTCTTTTATTCCTTTCGTCTATTGCCCTTGTGGGTGATGCATACAATCCATTCTTATATTTCCAATTCTGATTTGAATTTTAAACGGCTGTCGGAGGCTTAAATGATTTATAACAAACCCCGTGATTTTTCATGGAAGGTTCTCCCCTCTCTCGGTTCAGGAAAAGCGAAAAAAGCCGAGAAAGCACAGAACACTAAAAACCCCGACAATTTAATAAAAAAGACTTCACTTCCTCAGGCTTACGCTCCATCAGGCAGAAATGTTGACATTATTCTTGATGGCAAGGCAAGCTTTGTGGAAGATTTGAAGGTGGACGAAAACACGATAATCGACCTTACTACCATGCCGATTATTGATGGCATCCCTATACTTCAATTTCCTGAAGAGCCATACAAGGAGCAGCCCAAGCAACCGAAAATTGTTTCTGCTCCACCTTATATAGAAAGTCCTAAGGCAAGAGAAAAAGCTCAGAAGAAAACTGAGCGCAAAGAAAAAGAGAGCGCAAAACCACAAAGACACGCCTATAAGCTTAAAATTGCAAGTTTCTTCGTGCTACTTTATTTCGGAACAATTATTTCTTTTATCATTCCTCTAAGACCAAATTACTCAGAAACAGAAAAGAGAAACCTTAAAGAATTCCCGACCTTTTCTCTTTCTGCTTTACAGAGCGGAGATTATTTTGACGATATTGGTGTATGGTTTTCCGATACCTTCCCTTTCCGAGAGGAATTAACAAAGCTTAACACAAAAATACAATCCTTCTATGGAATTAATGATGTGGCAATTCACGGCAATATTGATTCAGGCGATGATATTCCTGATACTCCTCTTGAAGAAGAATCAACAGAAACCGAATCAACCACCGAATCCACTACCGAACCTGTAACAGTTCCCCAAAGCACTGAACCTACAGAAACAACACCTGATGTTGGGACGCCTGGTTTATCAACGCAGGATTTAGGTGCAATAATTGTTGCAGGCGACAGTGGTTATGAATACTATAGCTTCTCAAAATCACTTGCGCCAAGATTTATAAACAGCGTAAGCGCAATAAGCGAAAAAGCAAAACCTACAAACAATGTTTTCGCAATGGTAATTCCTACAAGTATAGATGTTACACTTGACGATGCTCTTCGCGCAGAGGTTAATTCCGCAAACCAGGAAAAAGCTCTTCAATATTTTAACGGTTCAATTAAAAACGCAGTTACTGTTGACTCGGTTTATAGCTCCTTGAGAAGCCACAGAAATGAATATATTTATTTCCGAACTGACCATCATTGGACTGCGCTGGGTGCTTACTATGCATATGTTGAGTTCTGCAACACAAAGGGCATTACACCCATTCCGCTTTCAAATTACAATACAGTAACATACACTAACTTCACTGGAACATTCTATACAAGTGCGGGTCAAAGCTCCACACTGGAAGAAAACTCTGACTTTGTTACCACATATACCCCATTTAATAATCATACATGCACCATTACAAAAGAGAATGGACAAGAGTATGATTGGGATATTGTTAAAGATGTTACAGATTATGGCAACACATTGAAATATCTTACCTTTATAGGTGGCGATAACCCACTTACAACAATTATTAATAACGATAATCCAAATGGTGAAACTTGCGTTGTTATAAAAGACAGCTACGGAAACGCATTTGTGCCTTTCCTCGTTCCTCACTACAGTAAAATTTACGTTATTGACCCACGTCATTTTAGCACATCATTAGAAGATTTTACTGCAGACAAAACGGTTAGTGATGTTGTATTTATTTCTAACATCTCGACCACAAGAAACAAAATATTTATTGAATCAATGGAAGAATTAGTAAGATAACATGGAAATCAATTCATTCAAAAAAGGTTTAAAAGATGGTATACCCATTTGCATCGGATACTTTTCAGTATCCTTTGCTTTTGGTATTTTTGCAGTTGAAAGCGGTCTTACTGTTTTACAGGCAACATTAATTTCATTATTAAATATGACCAGTGCAGGTCAGCTTGCCGGTGTGCCTATTATGGCAAACGGAACTATTATGGAGCTTGTGCTTTCTCAGCTTGTAATCAATTCAAGATATTCGCTTATGTCTGTTTCTATATCTCAGAAATTTTCCAACAAAGTGAAATTTTTTGATAAACTTATAATCTCCTTCGCAAACACCGATGAAATTTTTGCCGTTGCACACTCAAACAGTGGTAGTGTAGGTAAAAAATATATGTTCGGACTTATGATGTTACCCATAATCGGATGGACAAGTGGTACATTTGTAGGTGGAATTGCAGGAAACATATTGCCTGCTGTTGTTGTTTCTGCCTTAGGTCTTGCAATTTATGGTATGTTTACTGCAATTGTAGTGCCTGTTGCGAAAAAAGAAAAAACAACTGCACTTTGTGTAGTATGGGCAATTTTCTTAAGTTGTTGTTTTAAGTACATACCCGCATTAAGCATTGTGCCATCAGGCTTCACTGTTATTATCTGCGCTGTAGTATCAAGCATACTCTTTGCAATCTTAGCGCCTATAAAAGAAGAGGAAAGCGAGGAAACTGAAAATGGATAATCAGAAATTTTTAGTCTACCTTGCAGTAATGGCAGGCGTTACATACCTTATAAGAATGATTCCTATGGTGCTTATAAAAGAAAAAATAAAGAATAAATTTGTTCTTTCTTTTCTCCACTACATCCCCTACACAGTTCTTTCTGCCATGACAGTACCTGCTTGCTTTTATGCAACAGGTAACACGATTTCTGCCGCTGTAGGCTTTGTTGTTGCGGTAATCTCCGCCTTCCTTGAAAGAAGTCTTTTACAGGTTGCAATTCTTTCATGCGCAGGTGTGCTTGTAACAGAATTAGTAATGAATTTCATATAAAGATTTACAATAAGAAACACCCACCTTTATTTTGAGGTAGGTGTTTCTTATTACGTGCAAATACTGCGAGCAGGTTAAAACAAGTTATTCGCTCTTTACCTAAATATAGAAATTCAAATATTTGAGATGAAGAACGCAGTTTTAAAATGCAACGCTGTACAAGGGTACTGCGAGCAGGTTAAAACAAGTTATTCGCTCTTTACCTAAATATACAAATTCAAATATTTGAGATGAAGAACGCAGTTTTAAAATGCGACGCTGTACAAAGGTACTGCGAGCAGGTTAAAACAAGTTATTCGCTCAAAGATTTGAATTTATAGCCTTGAGCGAGAGCATAGTCGATTATATCACCAAGTGCATCCGCATTATCCTGAGACACAGCGTGGAGAAGAAGAACACATCCCGGATGTAGACGGCTTGTTACAGTTTCAAAAGCATACTGCTTACCTTTGAGATTTTTTGTATCCCAATCTGCGTACGCACTTGACCAAAAAACAGATGTGTAACCAAGATTCTGTACCAAATCTAATGCACTTTCGCTGCAAGCACCTTCAGGGAACCTGAAATATGGGGCAGAATAGCCGAAATGAACGCGCAGATAATTATCAAGCCCCTGTATCTCCTCTGCCATTTTGCTTCGGGAAATAGTTGAAAAATTGGGATGATTCACAGAGTGATTACCCACGAAGTGTCCCTCGTTGACCATTCTTGCAATAAGCTCTGGGCAAGATTGAACATGAGGAAGTGTAACAAAAAATGCGGCAGGTACTTTTTTCTCTTTAAGTGTATCAAGTATTTTTTCAGTACAGCCATTTTCATAGCCACAATCGAATGTGAGATAGATAACCTTTTCGCCTGTTGTATCGAGACAGAGCGCACCATATTTTTCGTATAATTTTTGATTGTTTACAGATATCTCATGAGGCTCACCATTTTTTGAAACGCCAAAGCTATGATTTATAGGCTTGGTGCTTATACCTCTTACATTTTCAGGGTCAATAACAGGAAGCCTAACCTCAGGCAATGGTTCAAGACCTGTATAGGTTTTATCTGTATTTGTCCTTTTACCGTATACTACTTGACCTTTTTTATTCCCACTTATCATAGGAGCAGGATTTGGAGAGGTTGTACTTGTTTCATTTGTTGTAGCATGCGAAGGATTTTCTTCGTACATATAGGTTTCAGAAGCTGAATCCTTTTCGCCTCCACAACCAAACAAGCTTATGCTAAAGCTTAATATAAGTATTAATGCTATAAACTTTTTCAATTTAATCACCATCACATATTGCAAGCCCCGAAAAATCGAGGCTTGCGTTTTTATTACTTCATTATTGAATTTACGTTACCTACAATATTATCCATTGTTTTAATTGATTTTTTTGCAAGCTTTTTCATTTTTGATTTTGTGCTTCTGCTATTTACCACTGCCGCTGCTACTGCAGATACAGCACCTATAGCCATTGCCGCACCACCAACTTTTGCC
>JAZLDN010000027.1:0-10073 GCA_045614765.1 Acutalibacteraceae bacterium | reverse complement strand
AGCGTCGCATCTTAAAACAGCGTTCTTCATCCAAATCCCACAAATTAATAACTATGGTTTGTATTTGACGAATAACTTGTTTTTGGCTGCTTGCAGTATCTTTGTAAAGCGTCGCATCTTAAAACGGCGTTCTTTATCCAAATATCAAAACTTCTTACTTTTAAAAAGTTTTAGCGAAGCACTGGAATCTGGCATCTGGCAGCTGGTAGCTGGAATCTGGTATCTGGCATCTGTCAACTCACACAAATAAACAGCAACTCATTTGTTGGAGTTGCTGTTTTTTATTTTTTGTTTGTATTTAGCGTGGAGACCAAGTATAATCAAATATATATGATGTAATTTAACATTAAAGGAGAGATTTCGGTGGCTTTTACATATACGGCTCACACAGGTTGCTGCAAAACAAAGATGAATACACTTGAATCTATAGAAATGGGTGCAAAGTATGGTGCACCAATTATTGAATTTGATTTGAATTTTGACGAAAATGGGAATCCCGTGCTTTCTCACGATAAACCTCAGGGTGGCGAAGTTACTCTTGAAGAAGCTTTTAAAAAGGTAAGTGAGTACGAGAATCTCATGGTTAATGTGGATGCAAAAACTTATGTAGCGCTTCAGAAGGTGCCGGCTATTGCTTCTGAATATGGTATTCTTGACAGAATATTTTTTACAGGCATTGGCGAGGATGCTGTGGATGTTACCCGAAAAACAGCGCCACAGGTTGAGTACTACCTTAACATGAGCGTAAGAATGCCTTTAATGCATAGTACTGCATATCTTCAAGGCCTTGTAAACAAGGTTAAAGAGTGTGGTGCTATAGGAATAAATTTCAACCACAAAAACGCTTCCCGTAAGCTTGTGGAGTTTTTCCACCGGAACAATTTGCTCGTTTCTATTTTTACGGTGGATAAAGAATCAAAAATGCGAAAAATACTTTCCTATGGGGCAGATAATATAACAACAAGAAATCCCGATGTGCTTCAGGAAATTTTAAAGGAGAATTAATATGTTGGAAATTAAAAATAAAAAATTCTATATGGATGGCGAGGAATTCCACATTTATTCAGGTGCAATGCACTATTTCAGAATTCCTCAGGAATATTGGGAAGACAGACTTCTTAAATTAAAGGCGGCAGGTCTTAATACTGTTGAAACATATGTGCCTTGGAATTTCCACGAAAAGAAAAAGGGCGAGTTTGATTTCTCAGGTATGCTTGATATTGAAAAATTCGTTAAAACTGCTCAGGATTTAGGCCTTTATGTTATAGTGCGCCCAGGTCCATATATCTGTGCGGAATGGGATTTAGGTGGACTTCCTGCATGGCTTCTTAAAGATAAAAATATCCGCCTTCGTTGTTGGGATAAGAATTACATAAAAGCAGTTGAAGATTTCTTTAAGGTACTTATTCCGAAGCTTTTACCATATCAGGAATCTGAGGGTGGTAAGCTTATTGCAATGCAGGTGGAGAATGAGTATGGCTCATTCGGAAGAGATAAAAAATACCTTTATTGGCTCAGAGAGCTTATGAAAGAGCTTGGGGTAACCTGCCAATTGTTCACTTCTGACGGCGAGGATAGATATTTCTTCTCAGGCGGCGGTATTCCTGAGGAATTTATGGTAGCAAACTTTGGTGGCTACAACGAAAATCGTTTTAATGATTTGAAGCTTCTCCAGCCAGATAAACCACTTATGTGCGGTGAGCATTGGTGCGGATGGTTTGACCAATGGGGCGCAAAGCACCATACAGACAACGCAGAGGAAAGCTTGGGAAGAAGTCTTGATGGCTTCTTTAAGGAAGACGCTAACTTTAACCTCTATATGTTCCATGGTGGTACAAACTTTGGTTTCTCCTCAGGTGCTAACTATTACGACCGCTATTGTCCAACTACTACAAGCTACGACTATGGCGCACCGCTTTCTGAAAATGGTGCGTATACAGAGAAATACTTTGTTCTTCGCGACAGAATGGCAAAAAAACTCGGTAAAGAACTTCCTCCAATGCCTGAGGACTCTAAAACACAGGCTCTTGGTAAAATTCAATTTACAGAGTTTGCAGATTTGCAGAAGGTTTATAAATCCTTTGCTCGTCGTAAAAAATCTCATATTCCACAGTATATGGAAAGCTATGACCAGTACAGCGGTGCTATCCTTTACAGTACAGTTTTAAAGGGTAATTATAGGGATACTGAGCTTAACGCTTTTGGTGTTCATGATATTGCATATATATACATAAATGGCCAATTAAGTCATATTTACGACCGCACAAAGCTTAAAGGAAAAGCTCTTGCAGATGAAAGCTTCAGCGTAAAAATACCTGCATTTGACGGTGAGTGCAAGGTGGATATACTTGTTTACGCTCTTGGTAGAATAAACTATGCAAGGCGAATTTATGACCGCAAGGGTCTTGACGAAATTTATCTTGGCGGTCAGGCAATTGTTGACTGGACAGTTTACTGTATGGATCTGGAAACTGCTCCTCAGATTAAATACTCCAAGAAGAGAAGTGGCGCCCCACTTTTCCTTAAAGCCACATTCAAGGCAGAAGAAAAAATTGACACATTCGTTGATATGCGTGGCTTCGGAAATGCAGTGGTTTATGTAAACGGCTTTAATCTTGGCAGATTCTTGAAGAGAGGCCCTCAGTACACACTTTATCTTCCAGGCACTCTTCTCAAAGAAGAAAACGAAATTGTTGTGCTTGAATTAGAGGGTACAAACAAGAAGGATATTACTCTTACAGATAAGGCGATATTCAGATAAGTCAGCAATCAGCGGTTTGCAAGGAAGAATTGAATAAAACAGAAAAGGTCTGCGAAGCATATAGCCTCACAGACCTTTGTTTTTGCAAATTTTTATGGGAACGAATTGCTATTCGCTAACCGCTATCTGCTACCAGACCAGCAGCCGACGACGGCAGTTTGTTATGGGTTATATGGGAAAACCGGCATAAGCTGAAGCTTGAATTGATTTATTCTGTGCATACGGTCAATTTTTGCTTTTATTTCCTCGTCCTCGCAAATGCCTTCGCGGATATACCTGTCAAGAGTTGCGTACGTAAAGCCTAAGTTGTCTTCGTCTGTTTTACCGCAAAGGCCGTCAATAGGCACCTTTTCAACAAACATTTGGGGAAGACCTAATGCTCTGCCTATAGCCTTAACCTCCTGAACTGTAAGCATTGAAAGAGGGGAGAAATCTCCTACACTGTCGCCGTAGCGTGTGGAATAACCTACCCAATCTTCTGAAAGGTTACATGTATTTGCAACCCTGCCATTTACGCTCTGGCTTACAGCATAAACTGTTGCCATTCTCAGCCTTGGCGGAAGGTTTGTGGTAGCCTGTGTGTTGATTTCTACACCGCTTCTCTGAAGCTCGTTCATAAGTCCGTTATAAGCGTCATTTATATTAACTGTGTAATATTTAATATCTAAAAATTCGCAAAGGGCAATACTCACATCAATGTCAAATTGCTCACCTTTAGGCATTAAAACGCCAACTACGTTTTCCTTGCCTAAGGCTTCAACTAAAAGCGCAGCAACAACAGAGCTGTCCTTACCGCCTGATATGCCAACAACGCCTTTGCATCCTTTACCATTCTCTTCGAACCAATTTTTTATCCATTCAACGATATCGTTTTTTACGTTGATTGCATCAAAATTCATTTGAAATCTCCTTTCGGATTGAAATTGAATATATTGTAGCTTTTTTGTTATATGTTTGCAAGAAAAATTAAATAAATTACTTGAATAGTATTAAAAATATTGTATAATTAAAATAGATTACTATTGCGAGGGGAAAGTATGACAGTAAGTAATGCAATTAAAACACTTGTTAAATATGGCGTGAAAGAAGGACTTTTAGATGCTCTTGACGAAAAATGGGCAGTAAACAGACTTCTTGAAATTATGGAGCTTGACAGTATCGATGCAGATGCTCAAGCGGAAGAAAATACAGCGCTCGAGGAAGTTCTCAAGGTGCTTTTAGATGATGCTTGCGAGAGAGGTATATGCGAAGATTCGGTTGTTTTCCGCGACCTTTTCGACACAAAGCTTATGGGTGCCATAACACCAAGACCATCTGAGGTTATAAATAAATTCAATGAGCTTTATAAGGAAAATCCAGAAAAAGCAACTGAATTTTACTACCATATTTCACGTAAAAGCGACTACATAAGAGAATATAGAATCAAAAACGATGTTAAGTGGGTAACACCTACAGAATATGGCGATATTGATATAACAATAAACCTTTCAAAGCCTGAAAAAGACCCTAAGGCAATTGCGGCGGCTCTCAAAATGAAGCAAAGCTCATATCCTCTTTGTATGCTTTGTCCTGAGAACGAGGGTTATGCAGGTAGAGTTAATCACCCTGCGCGTCAGAATCACAGAGTAATTCCTCTTGATTTAGAGGGTGAGAGCTGGTGCCTTCAGTATTCTCCTTATGTTTACTACAATGAGCATTGCATAGTGTTTGACAGTATACATCAGCCAATGAAAATTTCTGAAAAAGGCTTCAGAAGACTTTTCGCAATTGTTAAAAAATTCCCTCACTATTTTGTAGGCTCCAATGCAGACCTTCCTATTGTTGGTGGTTCAGTGCTTACTCACGACCATTTCCAGGGTGGTAACTACACTTTTGCAATGGCAAAGGCGGAAATTGAAGCTCCTGTTGAATTCAAAAAATATCCATCAGTTTCAGGCGGAATTGTAAAGTGGCCTATGTCAGTTCTTCGTCTTGTTGCTGAGAATACAGACGATATTTGCTCTCTTGCAGGCGAAATTCTTGCAAAGTGGAGAAATTATACTGATGAAGAAGCATTTATTTTCTCCGAAACAGATGGTGTGCCACACAACACAATTACACCAATTGCCCGTTTCAGAAACGGAAAGTTTGAGCTTGATTTAGTTCTTCGTAACAATATTACTACTGAAGAGTATCCTGATGGTGTATATCATCCACACCCACAGCACCACCACATTAAGAAAGAGAATATCGGTCTTATTGAGGTTATGGGTCTTGCGGTGCTTCCATCAAGACTTAAAACAGAAATGGCAATTCTTAAGGACGCTCTTGTAAGCGGTGCAGATATTTCTGCAGACGAGCGTATTTCAAAGCATACAGAATGGGCAGAAATGATAAAAGCAAATAACACTATAACTTCTGATAACTGCGAAAAGATTTTGCAGGACGAAATCGGTAAGGTGTTTGCAGATATTCTCGGGCAGTGTGGCGTTTATGACCGTACCGAAGAAGGTAAAAAGCAGTTCCTTAAATTTGTTGATAAAGTGAACGAATAAAACGAAGGAGAGAATAATATGTTTGAAACAATTAAATCTCAGCTTTATATAGGAAAAACTCTTGTTCAGCAGAATGAGCTTGAGGGCAGAGGCTTCTCAATGAAGCTTGATGTTACAGATGATTCAATCAAGGCAACCCTTACTGCAAAAGCTGATATTACAATGCAGTCTTTGGAGATTTCAACAGAAAAGGATTTCGATGATGACGACCTTTTCTTTGCAAACGGCTATCAGGCTTGGACAACTTCACGTGAATTTTCTAAAAAAGATACTTTTAAAGGTCTTATAAAAGCTGCAGGTATAAATAAATTCCTTAAACATTTTGCAGGTCTTTCAGGCGACTACCACTTTGAAAGCTATGGTGAGCAGGGTAAATTCCACGCTTACACTTACTGCTACTTCCGCGAAAAGGGCGAAAGAGAAATCAAGCTTTATGGTTCAAAGCATGAAAGAACAGGCTTTACTATTTTCGCTGTTGATATGAACGGCGAAAAGTTCACTATCAAAAAGGATGTTGAAGGTCTTTCTCTTAAAGCCGGTCAGGAATATGAAATTTTTGATATTGCAATCATCAAAGGCGATATGGATGATGTAATGGATAAGTATTTCTTCGATTTTGTTGGATGCAAAAAGCCTGCTATAGACCACCTTTCAGGTTACACAAGCTGGTACAACTATTTCCAGAATATCAGCGAAGAAATTATTCTCCGCGACCTTAACGGCCTTGACAGAGCAAGCGATGAGGTTAACATTTTCCAGGTTGACGATGGCTACCAGGAAGCAGTTGGCGACTGGCTCCTTACAGACCACAAGAAATTCCCTAACGGAATGAAATTTATTGCGGATGAAATTCATAAAAAAGGCTATAAGGCAGGTATCTGGCTCGCTCCTTTCAGCGCTCAGGTTTCTTCAAAGCTTGCAAAAGAGCATCCTGATTGGCTTCTTACCCATAACAGAAACGGCAAAAAAATGCTTGGCTGTCAGGGTTGGGGCGGTGCCTACACAATAGATATTTATAACCCGGATGCACGCGCATATATTAAAAAAGTGTTTGACGTTGTGCTTAACGAGTGGGGCTTCGATATGGTTAAGCTTGACTTCCTTTACAGCCAGTGTATTGAGCCAAGAAATGGCAAAACACGTGGTGAAATTATGTGCGACGGCGTAGACCTTCTTCGTGAGGCTTGCGGTGATAAATGGATTCTTGGTTGCGGTGTTCCGATTGGTGCTTGTATGGGTATTTTTGATGCATGCCGTATCAGCTGCGATGCAAGTAAGAATTGGAGATTCAAGATTGAAAAGGGTCTTGCTGTAAATGACCTTGTTTCTTCAATAAGAATCAACTGCGAAAACCCATCATCTCAGAATGCTATTATAAACACAGTTTTCCGTAATCATCTTGATGGCAGAGCATTCTGTAATGACCCTGACGTATTCTTCCTTCGCGATATTAACATTAACTACACTATGGAGCAGAAGCTTCTTCACGGTAAAATCAATAGCGTTTGCGGTAATGTTCTTTTTGTTTCCGATAACGCAGGCGATTTTGATGATGAAAGAATAGGCTACCTTAAGGAGTTCTTCAAAGACAAGGACTACAAGGTTAATCTTGCAGAATATGTTGGTGAAGATGTTATTCGCCTTGATTTCACAGAAAACGGTGAAAAGAAGAGCCTTACATTCAACCTTACAACAGGTGAAAGCAATATTTACGAGGTACTTTAATAAGCAACACCCGAGGAATGGAAAAAACATTCTTCGGGTATTTTTATGTCTTGAATTTTAGGTGAAAATATGTAATAATAGCAAAGTTGTGAAAAAATTCAAGGAGATTTAATTATGGCAGAAAAAAGAAGTAGCTTTTCAGGCAAGCTTGGCTTCGTGCTTGCAACAGCAGGCTCGGCGGTTGGCCTTGGAAACATATGGAGATTTCCGTACCTTGCGGCACAGTACGGTGGCGGTATATTCTTGTTGGTGTATATAATTCTCGCATTAACATTTGGTTTTGCTCTTATGTGTGCCGAAATTTCCATAGGCAGAAAAACAGGTTTAAGTGCTATAGGTGCTTATAAAAAGCTTGATAAAAGGTTTTCGTTTTTAGGTTTATTAACATCGCTTGTTCCCATTATTATTCTTCCTTATTATTCAGTAATAGGCGGTTGGATTATAAAATATCTTGTGCAGTTTGTGAGTGGCGGAATGGCGCAGGCTGCAACAGACGGTTTTTTTGATAATTTCATTTCAAGCCCTACAGAGCCAATAGGTTGGTTTCTTCTTTACCTTGGCGCAACTACAATAGTTGTTCTTTCAGGCGTTGAAAAGGGTGTTGAAAAGGTGAGCAAAATAATGATGCCAATTCTTGTGGTGCTCACAGTGTTTATTGCGGTTTATTCTCTTTTCATGCCTGGTGCTGTTGATGGTCTGATTTACTATATTAAGCCTGATTTCAGTAAGTTTTCGATAACAACAGTTCTTGCAGCAATGGGTCAGCTTTTCTATTCAATGAGCCTTGCGATGGGTATTATGATAACTTACGGCTCATATATGAAAAAGGATGTTGGTATTGAAGGCTCTGTTAAGCAGATTGAGCTTTTTGATACAGGTATAGCTTTCTTTGCAGGACTTATGGTTATCCCCGCAGTTTTCTCTTTCTCGGGCGGTGATGAAAGCGCCCTCGGCAAAGGTCCTGGACTTATGTTTGTTACACTTCCAAAGGTGTTTGAAAGTATGACAGGTGGCGGAATTATTGGTGCAGTGTTCTTTATACTTGTGCTGTTTGCCGCTCTCACATCTTCAATTTCACTTATGGAAACAGTTGTTTCAATATTTATGGACAAGTTCCATTGGAAGAGAAAACCAACCTGCATTTTTGTGTTTGTGCTTTGTATTGCTTTAGGTCTTCTTTCGTGTCTTGGCTACGGTACACTTGCAGAGGTTAAAATAATCGGTCTTCAGTTCCTCGATTTCTTTGATTTCATTTCAAACAGCGTAATAATGCCTATTGTAGCTCTTGCAACCTGTATACTTGTTGGCTACATTATTAAGCCAAAAGCTCTTATTGAAGAAATTGAATCAAATGGTAAGTTTAAAAGAAAAACACTCTTTACTGTAATAATAAAATATGTTGCTCCTATTTGCATTGTGGCGATTCTCGTTTTCTCAGTGCTTGAAGGACTTGGAGTAATTAAAGTATAAGAAAAAGCACTTGCTTCGATTTGAAGCAAGTGCTTTTTAAATGTAAAGTGCAAAGTGCAAAGTGTAGGGTCTGCGACGCTATTATAATTCGTAATTCATAATGCGTAATTCGTAATTAAGCTTCGCGAAGCTTTATAATCAATGCGTAAGCATTCCGAAATTTTGCATTTTACATTTTGAATTTAAAATCGTCCTCCTGCGCCGCCGCCACCGGTAGAGCCTCCGCCTCCACGGAAGCCACCACCGCCGAAGCCACCTCCGCCTCTGAAGCCTCCGTGTGAGGAGCCACCTCGTGAGCCCATATTTCGGTTTGCTCGCCTTGTAAAGAGCGCAATAAATAAAATAATTTCCTTAACCTTGTTCAAAAATGCCTCGGCTTGGTTTGTTCCGTTTAGCTTATCGCGTCGCTTAAGAAGGTTGTAGCGGATGATGATGAACATAATAAGTGCTACCACAATAAAAAACGGTAATGGTATAACGAAGCATATCAAAAAGCTTTCCATTTCAGGTGAAAGCTCTTCGCCCTGATATTCATAGTAATAATCAGATTCAACATTCTGAAAATTCTCTAATTCGCTAAGCCCATATTCCTGTACGCGAAGTTCATTTACTATGGCGTTAAATAACTGAAGAGTGCCTTCATCAAAATTATCTTCGCTATAGTATGGAAATGCATAAATATCCCTGAATTGTCCAAGGCGTGTATCAGTAAGAGTTCCTTCAACGCCATAGCCTGTGGTTACCCACATTTCTCTGTCGTTAACGCTGAGAACTATAAGAACGCCATTGTCTTTTTCCTTATTTCCTATACCCCAATCTCTGAAAACCTCAACAGAATATTCAGAAATATCTTCTCCGTCAAGAGAATCGATAGTTAAAACGCACACCTGCGCTGTGGTTTCATTTGCAAGCTTTACTGCAGCGTTCAGAATCTGTTGCTCTGTAGCATCTGATAAAACATCCGCATAGTCATTGACATAAAACTCACTTGTGTGGTCAGGTGCAGCACCTAAAAGGAAGGGGCAGAGGGCAATAATCAAAAGAATCAACGAGATTTTGCGGATTGCCTTTTTATTGCCTCTTTTCATTTTAATCACCTAAAAGAGCATCTACGTTTGGAGCGTTCTGCGCACCATCGTCTGCTTCAAAATACTCTGCCTTCTCAAAACCGAAAATACCTGCGAAGATGTTTGCAGGGAATTTAATAACCTTATTGTTATAATCTTTGACTGCGTCGTTGTAGTCTTTTCTTGCAGTAGCAATTCTGTTTTCGCTACCCTCAAGCTCATCCATAAGGGCAACATATGTGGAGTCTGTTTTTAATTCGGGGTAGTTTTCTACCACAACATTAAGACCCTGAAGGGCAGCGGTAAGCTGACTGTTTGCTTCAGCCTTTTCTGCAACAGTGCCTGCATTTACAAGCTTCTGGCGAGCATCAGCAATTTTTGAATAAACATCTGTTTCGTGCTTTGCAAAGCTTTTAACGGATGCCACAATGTTTGGTATAAGGTCTGCTCTGCGCTGAAGATATGTGTCAATGTTTGCTTCTGCGCTATCTACAGTTTCTCTTGCAGTAACAAGAG
>JAZLDN010000026.1:0-38709 GCA_045614765.1 Acutalibacteraceae bacterium | reverse complement strand
CCCAATGCTCTTTAAGGGCAAGGGCTCCAGAGATATCAGTAAGTTCCTTACATATTTCTTGCTTGCGGTTGTCCGTGAGGGTGCGGGTACTTTCCGTGCTATTGCTAAAACAGGTATGTTGGCAACCATAACGCCTCACCCGGTTGACCGAACAAGGCTTATTACCATGGCTGAGTTCTTCTCGGGTCTGTTAGGTGAAAAGCTGCCGCAGCAGATTTTAACAGTTCTTATTGACCTTATCGGTAACAAGGTTATCAACCTTTCTTACACATCAACATTTATGTTTATGGGTAACTTTACCGCTATTGTCAGTGGTGTTGCATCCCTTATATTCTGCGTTATGACCCGTGAACGTGTTCTTCAGTCTGTTGAAACACCAAGCGTTATGCAGAGTCTTAAATCTGTTATTAACAACAAGCCTATCTTGTTGCTTACTCTTTCAGAAACACTTTCCAACTTCAGTGTTGGTGGTAGTATCAATGACTACTATATAGACGTTCTTAACTTTGCTTCAATGACAATGGTTGCTGGTATCCCTGGTGCTATCATTAACCCATTCTCATTCTCTCTTGTTCCTTGGTTCAGAAGAAGATTCTCAACAAAAACTCTCTATCTCCTTGGTACAAAGAGCCAGCCGCTCCTTGACATTCCTGTTTTCCTTATCGGTATGATAGGTGGTAAGCACAACGGTATCTATAAAAAAGTATTACCAATGTTCTTCGTTATGGCAATCAAGGAAGCTATCTATATGGTATTCTGGGGCGTTCGTAGAGTTATTCCAAGCGAAATGTATAACGAATCTATGGACTATTGCGAATGGAAGAATGGTTATCGTACAGAGGCTATGACTTCTGTTGCAAGAGACCTTACAAAGAAGCTTGCAAGTATTGCGAACTCTGCGTTGTCATTACAGCTCAAGAAGCTTATTGGTTACGATATTTCTTCATACACAAGAGGCGAAGCTCAGACTGATAACACTAAGTTTGGTCTTTTCGCAATGGCAACAATTATCCCAACAGTAACAGGTCTTCTCGGTATTATTCCGATTCTTTTCTATGACCTTTCAGGCGAAAAGAGAGAGCGTATGTACGCAGAACTCCTTCAGCGCCGTGATGAAGCCGCTAAGATTGCTATGACAGGCGATTCCGATGCAATTAAGGAATTAGCTAAAAAGCAAATGAGCGTTGCCGAAACAAAATAAATTAAAGTAGTCGGCGGCACAATGTGTCGCCGATTTTTATTTAAAATAAAAGGAGGTTAGTCATGACAAAGGCAGAATATCTATCTAACTCTGCAAAGCTTTTTTCAATAAATGGTATTATTCTTTTCGTGGCTAACGCCTTTATTTTTGCAGGTAGCTTCAATAGTAGTTTAGGTGATTATGGTAGTAAGCTTTCTAGCTACACCTTCTATATAATAGCAGTTCTTTGTTTTCTTTCTCTTAACGGTGAGGGTGTTGGCTATAAGCGCCACAGGGATTTTGTTAATAAAAAACGCACCAAAACATTGAAGTTTTTGCTATTATTTGTTTTTCTTATTCGCTTTATTAAAAAGCCTGTTGAAGTATTTGTTCTTGGCTTGTTTGATGCAGGTGTAGGGCTTGTAGTTTCAAAATTGTTCTTAGGTGTATTCAATACCATAGCAACATACAGCTTCCTGTTTACGCTTGTTTCTCTTTTGTATGTTGTAAGAGATAAAAAAGAAAAACCACTTGTTTTCTTTGAATTTGTATCATTTCTCAGCGGCGCATTTTATGCAATTTACAGAAGCATCAGCTACTCTGTAACAAAATATAACCTTACTGAATTCGGAGAATCTTTTGCAGAATTGTTTTCTAGCGATTCAATGCTTTATATCTTCAGCCTTTTGGAATACTTCTTATTCGTGGTTATGTGTTTTGCTGTAATACGCCATTACAATTCAAAAATACTTTTCGAGCAAGACGAAAAAATCAAGGAACGTAAAAAAATGCTTGTTGCACCTAAAATATACAATACAAGCCATATGGGTCTTGATACTTTGGATGACGATTTTTTGCTACCTGTAGATGAAGAAGATACATAATATGAATTTTGTATTAAAACCGCTTTAAATTCCTTTTTGGAATATTAAGCGGTTTTTTGTATGTTAGAATAAATTAGAATAGATTGCTGTTGATTTGGGTCGGAAAGGAGTGAAAGCGTGAACAAAGTGAAGAAAATAATATCAGTTATATTGCTTGTTGGTTTGGTTTGCGCGTTAGCTCCGAGTGTATATGCTGAGGATGTTGCGTATTATTCTCAGGATTCTATTAAAGGCGATTTTAATAACGATGGCGAAATCACAACTGATGATGCTCGTCTTCTTTTGAAAATAGCTGCAGGGCAGGAAGATGCAACACAGGGCGCAGACTTAAATGAAGATGGTATTGTTTCCATAGATGATGTGAAGCTTTTACTTTCAGATACATTCATAAAAATGACAGACGAAGAATATGTTAATTATCTCCTGTCATTAGGCTTTACAAAATCATATACTGACTCCCTTCTCCAGCTTTATAAAAAATATCCTGAGTGGGAATTTGTTCCATTTATTACCGGGCTTACATGGAGTGAGGCAGTAGAAGGTGAGCATACTCCTCATAATAAGCAGTTAATTGAAACTGTTGTTTCTGCAGATTTTAAATGCGCCTGCAGTTCATGCCATGGTGTTATTCAGGAAGCAAGTAATTGGGTCAGCGCATCTGAAAAGGCAGTTGAATACTATCTTGACCCGCGTAATTTCTTGACTGAAGAATATATTTTCCAATTTGAAACTACTTCTTATGACGAAAACCAATCCATAAATGTAGTAGAATCAATATTAAAACCTACCTGGATGTATAATAGTGATATTACATATCTTGATGCAGAGGGTGAAACAAAAACCTATACCGAAAATGGCAAGGCTGTAAAATACTCTGAAGCTATTATGAAGGCAGCCAAGGACGCAGGTATGAGTGCGTATTTCCTTGCTTCAAAAATTGTTCAGGAGGTAGGGTCATCAAAGGCTTCATATGCAGGTGGCTCTTGTGGGGATAATTCTCCATATAACGGAATTTATAATTACTACAATATCGGTGCTTATACAGGTGCAGTTGATGGGTTGCGATGGGCAAACGGCTACATGAAAGCGAAAATAGCTACGCCTATGTATTCAAAAACCTCAACATCCTCCTCAACATTGGTAACTGTACCTAAAGGTACAGAGTTGAATTTCATGGAAATCTCAGGAGATTTTTATAAGGTTTCTGCTTCTGTGAATGGTAAGAAACACAGTGGCTATATTCCTAAAGTGAATGTTACTGCATCTACAACCTATGGCAGACCTTGGGATTCACCATATCAATCTATATATTATGGCGCGCAGTATATATATGAATCATTTTCTGAATACCAGTTTACAGGATATTTGCAGAAATTTAATGTTAATCCTGCATCTGAAAATCTTTATGGCCACGAGTACATGGCAAACATAAGAGCAGCCGCTGCCGAAAGCCAGAAAACATACAAGGCATATAAGGATATTGGTGTGCTTTCTCCTAAAAAGGTATTTTCAATTCCTGTGTTTAAGGATATGCCTAATGCGAATCAGTCCGCTCAGGAAGCGTTTATAGAGGCGAAGCCTTCTGTTACAGCAACTGCTACATCAGATGGCGTAACTCTCAGTTGGAATTCTATTAAAGATGCTCTTTATTATCAGGTGTGGAAGCTTGATTCCAACACAGGTAATTACACAATGATTAAGGCTGTACCTGATACAAGTTATATAGATTCGACTCTTGCTGATGGCGAAAAAGTAAAATATAAAATAAGAGCTTTTAACCGGGACTCAAACGAAGAATATGTTTTCACACAGTATAGCGATGAGTTTGAAGCAATAGGTGCACCAAAAATACCAGATGGACTTTCAGTGGCTAATGTAACGGATACATCGGTGAAAATAAAATGGAGTTCTGTTTCCTGTGATGGCTACAACGTTTATAGGTATAATAGTGTTAGTGGATATGCTTTAGCAGGTACTGTTACCGATACTGAGTTTTTAGATACAACCCTTGCAACGGGTTCAAAGTATATGTATAAGATTTGCAGCTTTTATAAATCTGCAAATATGGTTTCCTGCTCCGCGCATACATCTGCTCTTACTGTAAGAACAACGGGCGATACACAGCTTACAGGTGTTGTTAATGTGAATGATGTTCTTAATATCAGAAAATCTGCAAGTACAAGCAGTGATATTGTTACAACTGCTTCTGCAGGTCAGGTTGTTTTGATTCTTGAAACATTAACAGGTTGGTACAAGGTGCAATTCACTGTAAATGGTACTACATTCACAGGCTATGCAAGCGCAGATTACATAAAACTTAACGAGGTTGAAGTTGAAACCTGCCCATACGCAGAACCTACTGAAACGCTTCGTCAGGGTAGTAGCGGTGAAGGTGTTAAATGGCTTCAATGGCACCTTTGTAAAGCTGGCTATATGGTGGAAAAAGATATAGATGGTGTGTTTGGTGCTCAGACAACCCTTGTTGTTAAAGCCTTTCAGGAAGATAACAGCTTAACTGTAGATGGTGTTGTAGGCGCAGGAACACGAACTGCTTTGAAAAATTCACTATAATATTACATACAACAAAACGGATTGACATTTTAAAGGTCAATCCGTTTTTTGTTGTGCTATCAGTTTGTATATACTTTTTTGATATTCAGGTCATCATCAAAAATTATAAGGTCGGCATCACAACCGATTTTTATCTGACCCTTTGTGCTTTCGTAGCCTACTACAGTGGCAGGTGTAAGGCTTGCCATTTTTACTGCACTGTAAAGAGGTACACCCACTTCCTTGTACATGTTTCTTACACAGTCCTTAAGTGTGGCAATACTTCCTGCAAGAGCAGATTTGTCAGCGAGGAGCATAACGCCATCCTCGCAAACAACCTGAATGCCGTTTTCTTGTGTAATAATAGCGTTTTCTTCTATTTCACAGGCAGAATATTCAAGGCCGTCTGTAATGAGATACATTCTGTCGTCGCCCTTACACTTGTATATAAGCTTGAGAAGACCTTTGGGCAAATGCTTTAAATCAGCAATTGTCTGAGCAGATATTTCATCTATAGCAAGGCCTGCTTCAACAACGCCCGCAGTTCTGAGAGGACCTGTTTTGAAGCAAGAGGCGCAAGCATTATATATGTGAGTAATGTCAGAAAAGCCATGTTTTACAGCTTCTTCAACCTGCTCATAACTTGCAGCAGAGTGGGCAACGCTACCAACAATGCCTCTTTCTTTAAGCTTATCGCCTAAGGCTAAAACACCTTTTTCTTCAGGAGCGGCACCCATAATAAGAATTTTGTCCCATAAATCAAAAAGCTCATCAGGGGGACATTCAACAGGGTTTAAAATGTTTTGTTCACTTTGGGCACCTTTATATTTTTTTGAAATATAAGGACCCTCATAATGCACACCTAAAATGGTTGCGGTTTTAATTTCTTCTGAAGCTTTTTTTATTGAAAGAGTAACCTTTTTAAGTTGCTCAACAGGTGCAGCAAGTGTTGTTGGGGCAATTGAGGTTGTGCCGTATTTCAGGTGAGCTTCCGCCATTTCTATTATGTCGCGGTAATCCTCACTCATAGCGCTTTTGCCGCCACCACCATGTACATGAATGTCAACAAAACCAGGAGAAAGATAATCACCCTGACAGTCAATAATTTCGGCTGCTTCATTATCATCAAAGTTATCGCATATATCAATTATTTTCCCGTCTTTTGTAACAACGATGCAATCGCGGATTTTGTCAGGAAAAATAACCTTTGCATTTTTAAAAATTCTCATATTATCACCTAGGATAATTTTATGTTATGAAGCTAAAGTTGTCAATGAAAATATTTTTTTGCGACCTTTACCGACAAATGTTTTAGCTTGAAGATTATATAATATTCAAAGAGGTGAGGGTATGATTGCGGTTTATGCTGATGTGCTTGTGTGCCTGAATATTCTGTTTACATATATTTTTCTTGTGTGTACACGAGTCTGGGGCAATATGGCAACACATAAATGGGGCGTGTGCCTTAGCTCTGTGGTAGGTGGACTTTCTGCCCTCATAGTACTTGCCGGGGATATTGGGCTGTTTTTCTCCCTTTTATTTAAAGCAACAACATCCACTGTTATTGTTTTACTCAGCTTTTTGCCTTCGTCATTAAAGTGTTTCTTGAAATTGTATTTCCGCTTTCTTGGCGTCAGTATAATATTTGGCGGTGCAATGTATTTTATTGAGATTACCCTGAAGCCGCATAACATAATGTATTTTAACGGTACAGTGTATTTTGATATGGACATAAAATATCTTGTTGGCTGCACCTTCATTATATATGGTGTTTTTCTTTTTGCTGATTTTCTTATTAAACGTAAAGCAATGAAAAGCGAAATTTATAAGGTGAAAATAGGATTTAGAGATACAACAGTTGAAATTTCAGGTTTTGTTGATTCAGGCAATAATCTAACAGATGGCTTGACAGGCAAAACTGTTTTTGTGGGTGAATTAAAAGTGCTTTCACCGCTGTTTACATATGAGGAGATAGAGTATTTTAAAAGTAGCAATATTGAGGAGATTCCCGATTCCATTAAAGGGAAAATAAGGTTTATTCCGTGCCATACAATAAACGGAGAAAATCTGATGCCTGTTTTTACACCAAATGTATTGGTGATTGAAATAAAAGATAAAAAGATTAATTGTAGTAAAGATTTTTCTGTCGCTATTGTTAATAAAGATTTAGGTGGCGAATATAACATTCTTCTTAACAAAGCTATATATGATTTGGTTTAGGTGATTATAAATGGAATTAAGATTTAGATTGAATATCCTGAAAAATAAGATTTTACTAAAGCTTTTTAAAAAAGAAATTTTTTATATTAACAGTCCTCAGATGTTGCCTCCGCCATTAGAAAAAGAGGAGGAAGAGCAATGTGTAGTGGATTTCATAAACGGCGATTCACGTGCACGAGATAAACTTGTTGAGCATAATTTAAGATTAGTGGTGTATGTTGCCAAGAAGTTCGAAAGCTCAGGAGTTAATATTGAAGACTTGGTTTCCATTGGTACCATAGGTCTTATTAAAGCTGTTAATACATTTAAAGCGGATAAAAACATTAAGCTTGCAACATATGCTTCAAGGTGCATTGAAAATGAAATTTTAATGTACCTAAGAAAGGTTAATCACCAGAAATTAGATATTTCTCTTGATGAGCCACTCAATGTTGATTGGGATGGTAACGAGCTTCTTCTATCCGATGTTCTTGGTAGTGATGGCCTTGAAATTAATGATAATGTGGAAATGGAAGATGAAAAGCGGATTCTTTATGAATGTATGGCAGATTTATCTAAAAGAGAAAGGCTTATTATGAATATGCGTTTCGGAATGTGCGGTGAAAAGGAAAAAACGCAAAAAGAAGTGGCGGATGAATTAGGTATCTCCCAAAGCTATATATCAAGGCTTGAAAAAAGAATAATTTTAAAACTAAAAAAAGATATTGAAAAACAGACTATGGAAAAATAAAAAAGTATTTGAAATTTGGAAAAATTTGTACTAATATGAAGATAGTGGAAAAAATTTTCATCAGAGGGGTTTTCACTATGAATAGAGCGCAAATTGTTTTCAAAGCAATAGACGGTATTTGCTATCCAACACAAAATTTGATGAGGTTTCCTGATGTCGTGTGCGAAAAAGATATTGCATACGATACCGCAGAGCTTACAAAGGGCGATCTTTATTACAGGAAAGATATTGTAAACGACGGCAAAAAGCATCCGCTTATACTCTATTATCACGGCGGTGGCTTTATAATGGGCGATAAAAAATGCCGTGTGAGTATAAGCGAATTTTACGCAAACCAAGGCTATTTTGTTTTCTGCGTAAATTATCGTATGCCACCAGAGAGAATTTTCCCTGAATATACGTTTGATTGCGTGAATGCGGCAAACTATATAACAATATTGGCTCAGAAGCATAATATTGATTTGGATAATCTTGTTATAACAGGGGATAGCTCAGGTGGTTACACTGCGGCATATATAGAGGCGCTTTCTTGCAATCCTTGGTTGGTTGAGAAGTTGGGTTGCCCTCAGCTTCAGGTGAGCTTTAAGGGCGCAATGCTTATGTGTGGTATATATGATCTTGATGTTCTTCTTAAAGGTACAACTCTTTTAGGTGTTATACCAAAAACTGCACAGCTTATTGTTGGCGACTTTCCACTAAAAAAAGATTTATCAAATATTAAAGAGTATCCGTATATAGATTATTTATCACCGTCTTCATTCGTTAATGAGAAATGGTGCAGTACGTTTATGTGTTGGGCAAACGATGACATTGTTTGCCAGAATCAAGGCGAGCCAATGGCGGAAAAAATTAAGGCAGTTGCTCCATACTTTGATATGTATGATGTGGATGGTTTTATAAATAACCATTGCTTTCACCTTGAATTCAGTCATAATAAACTTGCTATGGAGTGTATGCAGAAATCTGTAGAATTTATAAAGCATATATTTGAGAAAGAAACAGTAATTGCATAATACATAAAAAAGTAACGTCTGCGAAGCTGATAACCAGTTTCGCAGACGTTTTGTTTTGTAATAATTATCTGATGTTACCTGTATTTGTTTTAAGTGTAACGTCGTGTGCGCCACCTTCAACAATACTTGTTGCACTAACGAGTGTGAGTTTTGCATCTCTCTGTAAATCAGGGATAGTAAGCACACCGCAGTTGCACATTGTAGATTTAACTTTGTAAAGGCTCTTTGTAACGTTGTCGTGGAGAGAACCGGCATATGTTACATATGAGTCAACGCCTTCCTCGAAGCTGAGCTTTGACTGACCGCCAAGGTCATATCTCTGCCAGTTACGAGCTCTGTTGGAGCCTTCGCCCCAGTATTCTTTAACGTATGTGCCGTTAATGTTAAGCTTTGGAGTTGGGCTTTCGTCAAAGCGAGCGAAATATCTACCAAGCATCATGAAGTCTGCACCCATAGCAAGTGCAAGTGTCATGTGGTAGTCGTGAACAATACCACCGTCAGAGCAAATAGGAACATAAACGCCTGTTTCCTCAAAGTATTCATCACGAGCAGCTGCAACCTCAATAAGAGCAGTAGCCTGTCCGCGGCCGATACCCTTTGTTTCACGAGTGATACAGATTGAACCGCCACCGATACCAACTTTAATAAAGTCTGCGCCTGCTTCTGCAAGGAAACGGAAGCCATCGCGGTCAACAACGTTACCTGCACCAATTTTAACTGAATCGCCGTATTTTTCGCGAACGAAAGCTATTGTGCGCTTCTGCCATTCTGTGTAACCCTCAGAAGAGTCAATGCAAAGTACGTCTGCGCCTGCTTCAACAAGTGCAGGAATTCTTTCGGCGTAGTCTCTTGTGTTAATACCTGCGCCAACCATATATCTCTTCTGGTTGTCGAGGATTTCCTGTGGGTTTTCTTTATGCTGAGAGTAGTCCTTACGGAAAACGAAGTAAAGGAGATTGCCCTTGTCATCTATAATAGGGAGAGAGTTAAGCTTGTGCTCCCAGATAATATCGTTTGCTTCTTTAAGAGAAGTAGAAGCAGGAGCTGTAACAAGCTTTTCAAGAGGAGTCATGAACTCTGTTACTTTCATATCAAGTGGCATACGGCTGATGCGGTAATCTCTTGATGTAACAACACCTAAAAGCTTGCCTGTTGCTGTGCCGTCATCTGTAACAGCCATTGTAGAATGACCCAATCTGTCGTAAAGATTAACAACATCGCCTAATGTGTTATCAGGGCAAAGGTTTGAGTCGGAAATAACAAAGCCTGCTTTGTAGTTTTTAACTCTTGCAACCATTGCGGCTTCGTCTTCAATAGACTGTGAGCCGTAAATGAAAGACATACCGCCCTCTTTAGCAAGCGCAATAGCAAGTGTGTCGTTAGAAACAGATTGCATAATTGCAGATATCATAGGGATGTTAAGAGTGATAGGAGCTTCTTCCTCACCCTTTCTGTATTTACACAGTGGTGTGCTAAGGTCAACGTTATTTGGAATGCAGTCGGGGCCTGTGTAGCCAGGAATAAGCAAATACTCGCTGAATGTTCTTGAAGGTTCTTTACAGTAATGAGCCATCTTTATCTCTCCTTTTGTACAATAATGTTACCTTATATTTTACTTTTTTCTCTGTGTATTGTCAACTATGAAATATAACGATTTCAAGGGTAATTTTTAGCATTAAATTATTGTAAAATGCTATATTCTATGATAAAATCAGTAAATAATCATAGTTAATTGTTATATGGTTAATTTTTATTCACGGGGTGTAGCAATGGCGCATTTTGAAATTGATTTTCACGATAAAAACAGTGAAAGATATATGCTCAGCGGTAGAATCAATCAGATTCTCCGAGATTTAGAGGAAAAGTTTATTGTTGCTGACAGTATCGGAACAGGAGATTTCCTTTTCCGCGATGGTCAGTATAGTATAGATGAAATTAACGAGGGCGAGTGGGCTCCTTTTAAAGCAGGCGAGGATTTCTGGGGTTATCACGAGTGCTACTGCTGGTTTAAGCAGACTATTAAGATTCCTGAAGAATTCAAGGGTCAGCATGTTGTTTATAAGCTTGTGCCTTACGAGCGTAGCTGGAATGAGGTTAACCCTCAGTTTATTATCTTCGCAAACGGCAAGATAGTACAGGGTGGAGATAGTAACCATCAGTATGCTACACTTACAGAGTGTGCTGAAGGTGGGGAAGAATTTGAGATAGCAATCAATGCTTATTCTGACCCTCACGAGTGGAGAGGTAAAATTCAACTTTCTGCGCAGCTTCAGGTTATTGATGATATTGCAATGTCTGTTTACTTTGATATTCTTACACCTCTTAAGGTTGCAAAATATCATGGTGAAGACAGCGACGCGCGTGTAAATATCATTAAAGCTCTTAATGAGGCTTGTAATATTCTTGATATTGATACAAACGACAGAGCAATTTTCCATGCTTCTGCAGAAGAAACAAGCAAGTATCTTGACGAAAATCTTTATGGTAAGTTTGAAGAAGCAACTTGTTGGAGCGTAGGCCACACTCATATAGACGTTGCTTGGTTATGGCGCCTTCGTCAGAGCCGCGATAAGGCTTGCCGTTCCTTCTCAACAGTATTAAAACTTATGGAAGAGTTTCCTGAGTATAAATTCATGTCTTCTCAGGCTCAGCTTTATGATTATGTAAAACAGGACTATCCTGAAGTGTTTGAGAAAATCAAAGAGAGAGTAAAAGAAGGCAGATGGGAAGCAGAAGGCTCAATGTGGGTTGAGGCAGATACCAATGTTGCTTCAGGTGAAGCTCTTGTAAGGCAGTTTATGGTTGGTAAGCGCTTCTTCCGTGATGAGTTTGGTGTAGACAATAAAATTATGTGGCTTCCAGACGTTTTCGGATATTCTGCTGCTATTCCTCAGCTTATTAAAAAGTGCGGAATGGAATATTTTATGACAACTAAAATCAGTTGGAATGAGTATAATAAATTCCCATACGACACATTTATGTGGCGCGGTATTGATGGTACAGAAGTGCTTTCTCATTTCCCACCAAGCTGCCACGCTACAGTTAACGAAAGAAAAGAGTGGCAGACAACATACAACAGTAAATTAAGACCACTTTATGTTATCGGTGGCTATAAGCGTTATTCACAGAAGGATTTAGGTAAGGATTTCCTTATGAGCTACGGCTTCGGTGATGGCGGAGGTGGCCCAACTGTTGAAATGCTTCAGTATGGTAAACGTATGGCAAAAGGTATTCAGGGTTGTCCTGTTGTAAAACAGAGTACTTCTCTTGATTTCTTCCGTCATCTTGATAGTCAGGTTTCTGGAAACAAGCGTCTTCCAACATGGTGCGGTGAATTGTACCTTGAATTCCATAGAGGTACTCTTACAAGCCAGGCTAGAAACAAGAAATATAACCGTAAGAGTGAATGCCTCTACCATGACGTTGAAACACTTGCTGCTATTGCAAATAAAGAGGTTAACTTTACATATCCAAAGGAAAGACTTCTTGAAAACTGGAAGCTTATTCTTCTTAATCAGTTCCACGATATTCTTCCAGGCTCATCAATCAAGGAAGTTTATGAGGACAGTAAGGAAGATTACGAGAAGGTGCTTGAAGCAGGTTGCGAAATGGCAGGGGATGCACAGGCATCATTGGTGGCTGAGATGCAGCTTGATGAAGATAGCATTGTTATCTTCAATACAACAGGTTTCGACAGATTTGACGCAGTTGTTTCTGATATTCCATGCAACGAGGAGTTTGCTCTCTATGATACTGCTGGAAGAGAAATTCCATATCAGAAAACCTACGACGGCAGAATTGTTTTTGTAACAGGAGTTCCTTCAAAGGGCTATACAACAGTAACCGTTAAAAAGTGTGCACCAACTGAATATTTCAATGTTGTTGCAACAGAGAACAAAGCATCAACACCATATTTTGACGTTGAATTCAACTCCGAGTACAACATTTCAAAACTTATCCATAAACAAACAGGCAGAAGCGTTGCTCCTGATGGCGAGTTGGTTGGTAAGGTTATAGCTTATCAGGACAGACCTCATAACCACGAGGCTTGGGATATTAAATGCTATTTTGATGAAAAGAGCTGGGATCTTGATTTCAAGAAAGCCGAGCTTGTTGAGCTTGGCGCAGTAAGAGCGGTTTATAAGGTTGAAAGAACATTCCGTAATTCAACATTTACAGAATTCTATTGCATCTATAATGACCTTGAAAGAATTGATGTGGATTACGAGGTTGATTGGCACGAAGACCATGTTGTGCTTAAGTCGGATTACCCTGTAGATGTTAACGCTACTAAGGCAACATTTGATATTCAGTTCGGTAACGTTGAACGCTCAACAACTACAAACACAACCTGGGAATTCGCTCAGTTTGAAGAATCTATGCACAAGTGGGCTGACCTTTCAGATAACAGCTTCGGTCTTTCAATTATCAACGATTGTAAGTATGGTTGCGATATTAAAAATGGTCGTATAAGACCTACTCTTTTCCGTTGTGCTACAAGACCAAATACTATTCAGGACAGAGAATTCCATTCCTTTACCTTCTCAATTTATCCTCACGAAAACAGTGTTGATAATTCTGATGTTTACAGAGAAGCATACAATGTGAACTTCCCACTTTATGCAATCCCTGTTGAAGCTCAGGATGGTACTAAGGATAATGAGTATTCACTTGTTTCATCAAGCGAAGATAACGTAATTATTGAAACAGTTAAGGTTGCTGAGGATAGCGGTGCACTTATTGTACGTGCATACGAATCATGGAACAGAAAAACTCCTGTAATGTTCACCTTCTGTGATGAAATTGAAAGCATTACCGAGTGTAACCTTCTTGAAGAAGAGGATGTTGCTATTGATTTCTCAGGTAGTAGCTTCAACACTACTTTCAAACCATTTGAAATAAAGACATTCAAAATTAAATTTAAAAAATAAGGTAGAAATATGAACAACACATTTTTTGCAATGGTTTCAAGAATGAAATACATTGACCGTTGGGCATTAATGAGAAATACCGAAAAAGAAAGCCTTGACAGCCACTCAAAAGAAGTGGCTGTTATAGCCCATGCTTTAGCTGTTATAGGTAACAAGCGCTTCGGTAAAAGCTATAATGCAGACAGAGCTGCGGTTTTAGGTCTCTACCACGATGCCCATGAAATTATAACAGGGGATATGCCCACACCTGTAAAGTACGATAATGAAGAGCTTACAAATGCTTTCAAGGCGGTTGAAAACGCTGCAAACGATAAGCTTATTTCAAAGCTCCCTGAAGATTTACAGGATGTTTTCAGTTGCCTTTTAACAGGCGATGAGGATAAAGAGCTCAAGCCCCTTATTAAAGCAGCTGATAAGCTCAGCGCACTTATAAAATGTATCGACGAGCGCAAGGCAGGTAACACAGAATTCAGCGAGGCAGAGGCGGCAACAAGAAAGAGAATTCTTGAAGCCAATGTGCCTGAGGCAGATGTATTTTTAGACGAATTTATACCTGCATATGAATTAACTCTTGACAGATTATAAGAAAACAGCACCTACTGCGGTAGGTGCTGTTTTTAATTAGTAATTAAGGATTAGAAATTTGGAATTTCGGAACGCTGACGCGTTGATTATAAAGCATGGTTATCAGCTAACCGCTGAATCTTATCCCATTAAGAATCTCCAAATATTTTTAAAGAATGTGGAAATGAGCTTCATTACGTTAAAGAAGCTTGTTTGCATTACTGCATCCTTCATTGCTTCTTCAAGCTCGGTGCCTTCTCTGTGTACGCTTGTGAATGTCTGGTTAACAGTATCGTTCTGCATAAACTGAGGATATTCTTCCATATCATGAACAGTAAGCTGTTCTTTGCTCTGGTAAAGAACTCTGTAGAATTCATCGTGGCCGTCGTGGCAGGTAGAGTGAAGCATATCTTTAATGAACCATGTCTGCTCAGGGAGAGCGCAGGTAGAAGCGTCAATCTTTCTGTCAGGAGAAATGTAGTTATATTCGCTTGCAACAGCCTGTTTATAGTCCTTTGGAAGCTCTTCGCCTAAATATGCACAAGTAGCGCCAACGGAAGCGTATGTTGTATCAACTGTTCCGTCAGAAGTGTTTTTATATGCTTCAACCAGAGGAGTCCTCTGCATATTGTAGCCTGCAACAATATAAATATTTGTGCCGTTAGCCTGAGCGTCTTTTAAAAGCTCGCCTGCTTTAGACTGTACTTCGTAATGGTAATAGTCAAGTCTGTCTAAAAGAACTGCGTGAGTGGTTTCGTCAAGCTTCATGAAAGACTTTGCGCTTTCGTAATATTCATCAGGAACAAAGCTCCATATACCTGGCATTGTTGCAAAAATCGGAATAAGCGCCTCATCAAATACTCTTGTTTCAAGTTTTTCAACAATAACATCTGCTATATCCACAAGACCAGCCCATACGCCTGCAGAGTCAAGCATATCGATAATAGGAATGAGTATACCTGCAAGAAAATCATTATCCATTGAAGGAAGGGCGCCTGAAGCATAGCGAACAAGGGCATCTTTATCTATATGGAGTTTGCCGTTATATAATTCACCTGCAACGGCTGTACCCTGAAGAGGACAGTTCTGGAGAATTATCATTTCAATTCCGTCTGAGCCATAAAGATTAAGGTAAGCAAGAGTTGTAACGCCACCCATTGAGGATGCTCTCATTCTTACTGTGTCGTGGCCTGTGATTTCCTTAACTTCTTCAATGAAAATCTTCAGCTTCTTTGCATTTTCAATTGGGTCCTCGCGGAAATCGTAGCCGAAATAGTAGCTGTGGTCAATTCCATGGTCTGCGTTTTCAGGGTGGAATTCTTCAGATGTAACATTAGGCTGTGAATTTCCTTCTGCATCCATTGCAAGCATACCAAAGGAAGCGTTCACGCAGTCAAGAAGTACATCGCCAAAAGCATCGTAATCTCCGTGAAGAATTAAATCTCCTGCCGCAGGCACAAGGGGAGCAAAGTCGCTTAAAATATCTTCTGTTTTTGGTCTGAAAAGCTGTTTTTCGTTTTCTGTGCCGGCGTCAAGGAAAACGTATCCGCTACCGAGAGCCGCTACATAAATTATAGGTGAATCTCCGCAGTCGCATTTTTTATCAACAGCGAAGCAAGGGAGAATACCTGCGCACAGAATAACAATTGCTAAAAGTGATGAAAGAATTTTTTTCATATTAACACTCTCACTTTAAATGTAATTTATTAACAATATATTAACATAATATTTATTGCCTTTAAAGTGTGCAATACTCACAAATTTAGGAACCGCTTTTTGACAAAACAAAGAGGCAACGATATTGAGAAACCAAGAAAAATATGGTAAAATGAAGTATATTTATGTGGAGGCGCAATATGTCTTATTCTTCATTTGCAAATGTTTACGATGCTTTAACACTTAATGTGGATTATAAAAAACGTGCTGAGTATGTGGCAAGCATACTCGGAGATTTTAATATTAACGACGGTCTACTTTTAGACCTTGCTTGTGGCACAGGCTCACTTTCTGTAGAGTTTTCAAAAATGGGTTATGAGGTTATTGCAACGGACGCCTCACCCGAAATGCTTATGGAAGCTCAGAATAAAGCCTGCGAGGAAGAGCAAAACATAATGTTTCTTTGCCAAAAAATGCAGGAAACAGACCTTTACGGTACAGTAAGAGCAATTGTATGCGCTCTTGATAGTATAAACCACCTTTCAGATGTTGAAGAGTTAAGACAAACCTTTTCGGCCCTGAAGAACTTCATAGATGATGGCGGCATAATGGTTTTTGATGTTAACACACTCTATAAGCATCAGAAGGTTTTAGCGAATAACACATTTATTTATGATGAAAAAAATGTGTATTGTGTCTGGCAGAACAGATTACTTAAAGATAATAAAACAGTTAATATAAATCTTGATTTCTTCGTGAAAAACGGCTCCGCATATCAACGCTTTAACGAGAATTTCTGCGAAATTGCTTTCAGCGATGAGGAAATAACCTCTGCTGTAGAGGATAATGGCTTTAAGGTGGTAAAACGCTATAGGGATTTAAGCTGTGGCGGACCAAAGGACGATACCGAGAGAGTTTATTATGTGGTAAGGAGAGAATATTGATGGAAGACTTAATGTATCTTAAAAGTGGTACAGATATAAGAGGTACCGCTATAGAAAAAGACGGAAAAGGTGTTGACTTAACAGATTCTCGCCTTGAAAGCATCGTTAGCTCTCTTGTTGTTTTTCTGAAAAATAAACTTAATAAGGACGATTTAACTATTGCTGTAGGCTACGATTCACGTGTATCATCACCGCGTATTTTTGACTCAGTTACAAAAACGCTTCTCAGCCTTGGCGTTAGTACATATGATTGCGGTCTTGCTTCAACACCATCTATGTTTATGTCCATAATAAATTTTGATTTGGATGCTTCAATTGAAATTACTGCAAGCCATTTACCAATGGAGATGAACGGACTTAAATTCTTCACACGTCAGGGTGGTTTTTCAGGCGGAGATATAAAAGAAATTTTAGAGTATGCCCAGAACAACCCATACGTAGTAGAAGAAGTTTCAGCCGAGGCTAAAAAGCTTAACAGTATGGATAAATATTGCGAAAATCTTTGCAATATGATAAAGAAGGGCGTTAACGCCGAAAACTATGATAAGCCTTTGGATAATCTTAAAATAGTAGTGGATGCAGGAAATGGCGTAGGTGCATTTTATGCAGAAAAAGTACTCCGAGTTTTAGGCGCCGATACTGAGGGTAGTCGCTTTTTAGAGCCTGACGGCACATTCCCTAACCACATTCCAAACCCTGAAAACAAGCAGGCTATGGAATCAATTTGCGAAGCGGTAAAAGAATCAGGCGCAGACCTTGGAGTTATATTTGATACCGATTGCGATAGAGCCGCATGTGTAGATAAAAGCGCAAACGAAATCAACAGAAATAAGCTTGTAGCGTTAGCGTCATATATCGCTCTGAAAAATTCAAATGGTGGCGTTATTGTTACCGACTCTGTAACATCAGACGGACTTAATGAATTCATTGAAAAAGAGCTTGGTGGCGTGCATCACCGCTTCAAAAGAGGATATAAGAATGTTATAGATGAGGCTATCCGTCTTGAAAAAGAGGCGGGTAAGAAAGCACCTCTTGCTATAGAAACCTCAGGCCATGCAGCATTTTCGGAAAATTACTACCTTGATGATGGTGCATATCTTATTACAAAAATAATTATTGAAGCCGCACGACTTGCCAAAAATGGTAAAACAATCGAAAATGTAATAGAAAACCTTAAAACGCCTGTTGAAGAAAAAGAAATCCGCTTCAAAATTCTTCTTGATGATTTCAGGGATTATGGAACATCGGTTATAAATGGCCTTAAAACTCTTGCAGAAAAAACTGATTTTACAACAATCGCACCATCAAATTATGAGGGTATTCGCTTTAATTTCAATGAAGAAAACGGCAACGGTTGGCTTCTTCTGAGAATGAGTGTTCATGAACCACTTTTAGTTCTCAATTGCGAAAGCAACGAACAGGGCGGAGTAGAAAAAATGCTTACTTTCTTCAAGGATTTCATAATTAAATACGATAAATTAGATTTATCAAAAATGTAAAAAACGCTCCCATCAGGGAGCGTTTTTGAATTAGGAATTAGGAATTCAGGGGAAGCTCCGCGTCCGAACATTATATAGCTTCGCAACTAATAGCTATACGCTAACCGTTACTTTACTCTACATCCGTAAACTCAACTTCAGTATACCCGTCATCATCTTTCCCCTCAATTTTAAGGGTTATAGTGTCTTTTGTTTTTATAATCATAATAATTCCCACAATAATCAGCGCAACACCTAATATAGAAGTAACTGCCTCTGCAAAGGCAAAGGGTGAGCCTATTATAGCAAAGCCTATAACAGCGGTAATTACTGCGGTTATTTTTGAAAACAAGCTACGGGCTTTGAAAAATGATGTTATTCCGTAAACCAGTATACCAATACCGATAAGCATAGGTATGATTGAAAGCAATCTTCTTGGATGGGAAATAAGAATAAATGCTCCAATAAGTGTAACTATGGCAGAAACTAAATCATTATTGTTCTCTGCTTCAATCTGTTTTGCTTTAAGATATTTAAATAGCTTTAATCCACCTTTGAGAGCAACACCAATTCCAAGAATTGTACAAACTGTGGTAAGTGATGAGCCGGGGAGAATAACAAGTATAAGCCCCAACAGAACCATACCTACACCAAATATAAAACCTATATCAAATTTTTTAAAATACTTTTTAATTGTATCCAATATTATACCTCTTCTTTAAATTCAACGTGTTTCTCATTAATCTGTTTAGTTATGTTCTCCATAAATTCACCATGAAGCTTATATTTTGTGGAGAATACAATAAGCGAAAGTATTACGAGGACGATAGGGCAGATTAGCATCATAAATGTTATGGTGTTTTGCTCTGCTTGTGTGTAGGTGAGTTTTTCTGCACTGCGTGGTGCATAGTTTGAAATTATAAGACCGGAGAAAAGTATGATTGTCTGAATGGTATATGCCATTTTCTGCAAAAATCCCTTCATTGAGAAGGTAATCGCTTCTGCTCTGTTTCCCATTTTAATTTCACCATAGTCAACAATATCTGCAAGGAAAACTGTCTGAGAAACAAACATTGAGGCGACTCCTATTGATGCTAAAAGGTAGCAGAAATTCATTACCATATAAGCCTGCGCCTTAGCACAAATAAGCATACCTATAAAGCCTGCAAGCACAAGGCAGAGCGAGGTCTGGTATGTTCTTTTTCTCGAAATGAATTTTGTAAGAACAGGAACAACTGCAAGACCTAAAACGGAGCCTACTGCACCAATAAGGTTAAAGGTGGATTGCTTTGATGGGTCGCCTACAACAACATCAAAGAAATATACGCCAACGCCAGAAATCATATAATAGCCTGCATTGGAGAGCATAGCAAATACCATAAAGATTCTTAATTGGTCATTGGAAGAGAGTACCTTGAAAATTTTGTTGAATGAGAATTTTTCGCTTGTGGGCGCGGTGATAACCCTTTCTTTTGTCCGTGATACAGAAAGTGAGGAAAATCCTATAAGTGCGATTGCGCAAATAATTGCCCATGTGCTGTAGCCCTTGCTGTCTGCAACCTTTTCACCGTTAATCATTGTAACGCTGAGAATTGGAAGCATAACAGGGGTAAGAATTGAAATAATTCCTTGGCCAAGACCTGAGAATGTTCTTGCGATTGTTGCAATAATATTCCTTTCGTTAGGGTCGCTTGTAAATGATGGCACCATTGACCAGTATGGTATATCTGCCATTGTGTTTGTCATGCCCCATAAAACATAAAATACTGCTACGTAAATATGGATGCCGAGCCCATCAGGAGCAAGACCCGGGTTTGTAAATAAAAGGGAAAGCACTACCGCGTTGCAACAGGATCCAATAAGAATCCAAGGGCGGTATTTACCCATTTTTGTTCTTGTGTTGTCAACAATTGTACCCATCATAGGGTCGTGTATACCATCCCATATACGTGCAAGGGGAGTGAGCAACAAAAGGAACCAATAGTTAAGGTCAAGGGTATCTGTAAAATATTTGGCCAGATATGAATAGAAAAGACCATAGCTAAGGTCAAGACCTATAGCACCTATGCCATAACCGAATTTACCTTTAAGCTTTTTCATAAGGCATCTCCTTGTTTTTGTTTTATATAAATTAATTATATCAACATAAAAAATTTTTTCAATATTCATCCTTTATTTCACCGTTTCTCTTGAATGAGTGCTTAAAATATATTATTATCGTTATATCTCTTTCAGGAGGTTGTGTTATGGATAAGAAAACTGCTCAGAATATATATGAAGATGTTAAATCTGGTGTGGAAGCAATAGAAAATAACGATATGGAGATGTTCCCGAAAATTAAATCGGTAATAACAAAAATTCCTGTTTTCTTTATTGTGCCTGTTGTGTATGTAGCTTTAGGTATGGTTACAAATTTGTGGCATCCCTTGTGGCTTCTTTTCTTTCTTATACCAATCCACATATGGCTTTGCATTGCTTTCAGGGCTAAAAATATGAAGTCTTTTTTATTAAGGCTTCCCATTCCGCTTTTTGCAGTGGTACAGTTTTTGTGTAGCGGTCTTTTCCTACATGCATGGAAATACGCCTGGATAACATTCCTTTTGATACCTCTGTACTACTGGTTTGTTGCGGTGTTTATGAAGAAGAAATAAAAAGAAACTCCGTTGACCATTAAGGTCAACGGAGTTTTTGTTTTACATCTCAACAACGCTGAAGCTGAATGAGAAATCAACTTGCTTTTCGTTGAAAAGTCTTGGGTTTTCAGGGTCAATGTCAAGCTCGCCCCATTCGCTGAGTGCGGTGAATCTGCCGTCAATATTAAAGAATGTTTTGCCTTCGTTCTCGAGTTCGAAGTCGTGTTTTTTCTTTGTTAACTGTTCTGCAGAAATGTGGGAAGCATTAAAGGAGAAATCCTTTGTATTATCTGCACCCTCAACAAATATGCCGTAGCCACCCTTTGTACCTACAAGAGCGCGTCTTGTTTTGTAGTGTGAAGAATTTTCCTGAGGTCTTACATAGTGTACAAAGTTTTCTGTAACTGTAAGCTCATATTCACCAAAACGTGCTGCCTTGAATTTATCAGGATATGTTTCAATTGTACCTAAGCCGAAGTACTTGATGTCCTCGCACTCTTCTTTAAGAATAAGTTCAAGACCAAGCCTTGGAAGGGTAGGAGCATTTTCTCTTATATCACCCTTGAAGCGAAGCTTCATTGCTCCGTCAGTGGTGAATGTGTAATCAACATCAGCTTTAATAATTGGTGGGTTTGAAGGTCCGCCTAATGCAATTTTTGTTTTAATAACAATCTCGCTGCCGTTGTTAATTACCTCAGCAGAATATGTTTTCTGGTAAATGTGGTCAAGGTGGTTAGCAACCCAATCATTGAATGAGCCGTAGTTATATGTAAATGCGTGCCAGATTTTAAAGCGTGCCGGTTCTTTTGTAATAACCTGACCATTTTTAGCGATTGAGTGAATTCTGCCGTAAATCTTATCAAAACAGTATTCTGTATCACCGCAAGTGATAGTTGCATATCTGTCTGTTTCGGTGAGAGAAAGTGTTTTCTCTTCAACACTCTTTTCGCAAGCAGGAGCGTCAACTTCAAATTGCATAAAGCCGATTTCGTAACCTGCTTCTGCCCAAGGAGTAGCTTTTTTCTGATGTACTGTTGCGGTAATAAAGCAATCACCGCAAAGCTTGTAATCGGAAAGATTCAAAAGCTCAAAGCTCTTTTCTTCCTGTGCAGGGATATCGAGACTTTCGATTTCGCCTGTTGCAACTGCATTGCCATTCTGTGAAAGCTCCCACTTAAGAGAATATTCTGAGAGGCTTTCAAAGTAACGCACGCTCTTTATTGTAAGAATGCCATCTTTAAAGCTTGCTCTGAATGGCTCGTAAACCTTTTTCATATCATAGTAGCCTGGGCGCTCTTCTCTGTTTGAGAAAACAAGGCCATCAAGGCAACATACGTTATCGTTAGGGAAATCACCGAAATCTCCGCCGTAGAAATATCTTGGCTTGCCGTCTTCGTCAGGAATATTTACATTGTGGTCGCACCATTCCCAGATACATCCACCGCAGAAATTATCGTTTTCGTCAACTAATTTCCAGAATGGGTAAACATCACCTGTAGAAATAGAGTCAACATACTCGCACATATAAAATGGCTTTGTATATTCAGGGTTTTTAAGGTAGTCGATTGTGTACTGGTAGCCTGGGTACATTCTGCTTCCAACGACAGAAATATCAACCCAGCTTTCGCCTTCAGGTACTGCAGTAAACTGAAGGTGAGCGTTTTCGTAGTGTACAAGAGCATTTTCGTCGCGGCTCTTAATGTACTCTCTCATAGCTCTGTGGTTGTATCCGCAACCGCTTTCGTTACCGAGAGACCACATAATAACTGAACCGTGGTTTTTATCTCTTTCAAAGAGTCTTGCGGCTCTGTCAACATAAGCCTCGCGCCACTCGTCAATTGTAGAAAGTCTGCTCCAACGTGTCCAATCCCAGTCAGCATCTGTATTGAAGCCCATGCCGTGAGTTTCAATGTCTGCCTCGTCAATGAAATACATACCAAGAGCTTCTGCTAAATCATAGAAACGAGGGTCGTTAGGGTAGTGAGATGTACGTATTGCGTTTACATTAGCGCGCTTCATCATAAGAAGGTCGCGTGTCATATGAGCAATGTCAACTGCATAACCTGTATCGCAGTCTGAGTCGTGGCGGTTTATACCCTTAAGCTTTATTGCCTTGTTGTTTATAAGAAGTTTTTTATCTTTAATTTCAATTCTTCTTAAAGCGAGCTGGAATGGAATGATTTCATCCTCAACAGTAAGGAAGAGAGTGTAAACATATGGCTTTTCATCGTTCCATAAAAGAGGGTTGTCAATTTCAATTGAGAAATTAGCGCTATCGCTTTCACCATTCTTGAGTACCATTCCACCGGGAGCTATAAGACCATAAAGAACAGGAGTTTTATCAGTTAAGTCGCACTCAATGTTAAGTGTGCATTTTGATAAATCTTCGCTTGCATTCTGTCTTATGTAAACGTCTGTAAGGCGAACTTTATTTCTTGAAAGAATATAAACCTCTCTGAAAATACCTGTGAATCTGAAATAGTCCTGGTCTTCAAGGTAAGAGCCGTCGCACCATTTTACAACAAGTACGCAGATTCTGTTTGAGCCCTTTTTAAGGAACTTTGAAATATTAAATTCACTTGTGCAGTGGGTTACCTGGCTGTAGCCAACAAACTCACCATTTACCCATACATAGAAGCAGGATGAAACACCTTCAAAAGTAAGAATATTATCTCTTTCAAGCATTTCCTCAGAAACCTCAAAATCACGGATGTGGAACGCACAAGGATTATCTTCAGGAACGTGTGGTGGGTCTACTGAGAAAGGATATTTAAGGTTTGAGTAGAGAGGTGTGTCTGTGATTTCAGGAAGGCCGTAAAGCTGAACCATACCTGGTACAGGAACACTCTCCAAAGACTCTGCATTGTAGTCGCCTTCGTAAAGAGTTTCGTCAATATCCTCAAAGCTTTCAAAGTATTTGAATTTCCATTCACCGCAAAGGTTGGTAAGATAATACGAATTGTTGCGGTCGCCTGAAAGAGCATCCTCTAAACTGTCGTAGGGGATGAAATATGCACGTGGTTTCTCTGTACCAACGTGTAAGTTCTCAAGACTTTTGTGGTATTGTTTGAATTTCATATGTTTTCCTCACTTTCGTAGGGTTTTATTTTAAGGTTGTCAAAAATGCTTCCTCATTTTCGTGAAGCTTAATGATTTCTTCGTGCATTGCTTCAAAGCAAGATTGTGTTGCCAAGCAGTCTGATAAGGCTCTGTGAGCGCTTTCGTTTTTCTTCCCGTAAAAATCCACCATATCGGAAAGGCGGTGGTGTAAAAGATTAGGATGAAGCTTTCTAAAAATCTTCATTGTATCAATGTATGTATTTTTAAAATCACCATTTGATGCGGCAATAAAGCGGACGTCAAATAAAACATTGTGTCCAATTACAAAATCATCATCCACAAAACCAAGAAAATCGGGTAGTACACTCCGGGGATTAGGTGAGAATCTCACCATTTCACTTGTAATACCTGTTATTGCTTCAATTGCAGGTGGTATAGGAAACCCGGGGTCGCAAAGGCTTTGAAAGGTGTCAACCACTTCTCCATTGCGCACTCTGACTGCGGCAAATTCTATTATTAAATCTGTTGAGGGATTAAGACCGGTTGTTTCAAGGTCGACTACTGTATAGTCTTTTGGGAAACCTATAACGCTATCACCCAACAGGTCATTTTTCTTTTTTGTGGGGCATGGGAAAAAACTGCACCCTTTTTCAGTTATGAGCATTAAATCACCTGTAATATAATAACATATTAGTAACTGTGTTTTCAACAAAAAAAGAAAAACAGACTAAAAGTCTGTTTCTCTTTTTTATCATTGGATACTCAAAATCTCGTTGGCTTTTAAAGTGATGGTTATTGTGTTATTTTCATCGGCTGAATAAGCATCAAGAAGCTTTTCGGTACGGGAATTAAGCTTTATGGAAAGCTCTGCATTACGTGAAGAAAGAATTTCAACTTTTTCAAGAATACCATTGTTCCAGCAAAGGTTGAAGGTGAAATCACCACGTGCCTTAACTCCGTCTATGCTACCACTTTTCCAGCTTTCAGGAAGAGCAGGAAGAAGCTCAACAGTTCTATTATCCGGAGAACCTAAGTGGCTTTGAATAAGCATTTCGGTAATACCTGCCACACCGCCGAAGTTGCCATCTATCTGGAATGGAGGATGAATATCAAAAAGATTGTTTGCAGTGCATTCTCTTAAAAGATATTTAAGGTGATTTTCTGCGTTGATTCCGTCTTTAAGACGAGCATAAAAGCAGATTGTCCAGGCTCTTGACCATCCTGTTGAACCACCACCATTTTCAATGCGTCTTTCAATAGTCTTTTTTGCGGCTTCGTAAATTTGAGGAATACTTTCATTTATACTGTCGCCGGGATAAAGCCCGAAAAGCTGAGAAATGTGGCGATGACCGGGTTCTGTTTCTTCGTAATCCTTAATCCATTCCTGCACAGTTCCGTATCGTTCGCTGATTTTTATAGGCGGCAGCTTTGAAAGAGTTTCATTTAATTCATCTACAAAATCAGGGTCAATATTCAGCTCTTTACAAGTATGGATTGTTTTCTCGAAGAGTGATCTGATAATCTGGAAATCTATTGCAGCACCGTATGTCATCATACTCTCTTTGCGATTACCATTTTCATCATAATAATAGAACTCGTTTTCCGGAGAGTTTGATGGTGATGTAACAAGTTGACCATTGCTGTCAGGAATAAGGTAATCACATATAAATTTGCAAGAGCCTTTAAGAATCGGATAAATTTCCTCAAGATATTCTTTGCTGTTTGTATATTCGTAATGCTCCCACAAGCTAAGGCAAAGCCAGGGACCTGCCATTGGGAAAAATCCGCAATCAACACTGTCGTGCACTCCGGTGCGACCGAATGCATCTACAGTATGGTTTACTGTCCAGCCTCTTGCACCGAAAAGCTCTTTTGCGGTTTTTTGACCGAAAGAGCTAATCATCTTCATAAAGTGGATGAATGGTCTTACAGTTTCTGAAAGGTTAGCGCACTCTGATGGCCAGTAGTTCATCTGAAGATTGATGTTTGTGTGGAAATCACTGCCCCATGGTGGGTTGAAATCGTGGCACCAGATACCCTGAAGATTTGCAGGAAGCCTTGCGTTCTTGCCTGAGCTTTCAATAAGAAGATATCTGCCGAAATTATAGTAGAGTGCGAATAAATCAGGATCGTATTCATCCCATGTAAGCTCTTTAAGACGTTGGTCTGTTGGAAGAACCGAAAACTCTGTTTTTGGGAGTTCAAATTTTACTTTATTGAATCTTTTTTGGTGAGATGCAATGTGAGTAGAAAGAATATCATCATAGTCTGCATCGCAGATTTTAGCTATGCAGTTATCAAGGTTCTTTTTAAAATCAATTGTTTCGTCAACATCAAATTTCTGTGGGTTGTAATTAGTTGCAAACGCGCTGTAAATAGTTACATATGTAGCACCATTTACACAAATTGTGCTGTGTGTTGCAGTTAACTCACCGTCGGTGAAAATACGGAGCTTACTGCCGAAGCACATACCTTCTCCGCCTTCGCCGTAAAACGCACTATCGTTAAAAGTAATTCTGCCGTTTAAAATGATAGTGTCATTTTTGATGCAAGCAGAGTAGGCGTCTTGTTTGCGGTTATGGCTTATTTTGCAGGAGAATGGGTGCCCGTTTGTAGATACCTTGTAAACGAGAGCATCATACTCTTCACTTACAAAGGTTTCGCTTGTGTATTTAACGGAGTTTTTAGTCCAGCTGACCTTTGCAACCGCAGTGCTTAAATCCAATTCCTTGTGATATTCAGAATATGGTGATTTATCAAGGAATTCAACAAAGATTTCGCCAAAGCTTTCGTATGAGCGCACAACAGGTGGGTCAGAAAGGAATGTGCCCCTTGCAAGCTCTGCTGCCTCGTGAAGCTTTTCTTCAAAAATAAGGCGACGGATTTCGGAAAGTGCTTCAGGTGAAGCGTGGTATTTTTCAGTTATTTGCCTGCCACTCCAGAGCGATTCCTCATTTATTTCAATTTGTTCGCAGTCAGGGTTTCCGTAAAGCATTGCGCCGATTCTGCCGTTACCTAACGGTAAGGCCCACATCCAATCATCTACGAAGTTGTTGTACCATAATTTTGTTGACATAAAATCACCTTACTGAGTGTAAAAATTCTTTAAGATATAATACCACACATGCTTACTGTCTTGCAACTAAAAAAGAAAAGTGTGTTGCTCTTTTTGGCGGAGAGCAAGGGATTCGAAGGGCTATGCCCTTCGCGCTCGTAAACTCGCTGACCCGATTGTGTTCGGCTTCGCCGAGAGGGGTTCGAATCCCTTTTGTTGCAATAAAAAATATAGAGCATTACCCTTCGGTAACACTCTACATTTTTTGGCGGAGAGCAAGGGATTTTTCCGAGCACTATCGTGCTCTCTCGCCTCGCTTCGCTCGTTGCCACGTCGGCAAAAACAGTCCACCGGACTGTTTTCTTCCGCAAACTGCGTTTGCTCCCTCCTTGTTCGAATCCCTTGCTTTTGAATTAAACTAAAAAAGAACAACACACTAAAAAGTGTGTTGCTCTTTTTTGGCGGAGAGCAAGGGATTCGAACCCTCGAAACGGTTTTGGCCGTTTACACGATTTCCAGTCGTGCTCCTTCGACCAGCTCGGACAACTCTCCATCTGTTCAAATAAATAAAGTTATTAATTCCTGACAAACAGGACTTTGATATTATAACTAAACATAAATAAAAAATCAAGACTATTTTTAAAAATAGTGAAGGAGCATTATTCGGATTGAATAAATGCTCCTTTGATGATTATTTTTTATTACCAATTCTCTTTTGATGATACTTCTCTGCAAAGAAAAATGGTATAACGCTGAGTGATGAAATAATTACACCGGCGATGAATATGTTTCCGTTAGGTATATATTCCGGTGGAGCATTAAATTCTGCGAAAAATGGCTCACCTGTGTTTTTGATTATAATATGGCTTGTGATAGAAGCAAGAATCATTGGTAACATTGCGTAGAAAATCGTCCATATTCCCTCAAACTGACCTTTACTTCCTTTCGGATGTAGTTGCTTTGACCAGGCTTTTGTTGTTTGAAGTGAAATTATATAGCCTATACCAAGGAACAAAATGCCTGCCCAGATTCTGATGTCGAAATGTACAGCTGTATCAACAGAATCTGGCGTAACAGGCGCAATCAGAAGCATACCTATAATGCCTGATACAATAGCTGTTATTGAAACATGAAAGTGGTGTTCCTTGTTTATAAGGTTTGAAATAGGAACGGCAACAAGAGTTGCAAAAGCAAGGGGAATACCTTCAATAATTCCGATCATATTTGTAGAATAACCTATGTGGTGTATCAGGTAGTTTCCCAGGTATACAAAGTATGTGTTAAAGCCTGTAAAATAAAGCGTAACGGCAATATTAACGAATACAAGCTCTTTGATTTCAAAAAAATGACTGAAATCAAACACGCTTATAAACTGTTCTTTAAAAGTTCCTCTCACAGAAGGCTCAACGTCATCCTTTTTGCTCATAAGGAATATAGAAACTATACCGAAAGCAATAAGAAAACCGCCAATAACTACAAAAAGTCTTGTATAGTTAATATCTTTTCCAACAAGTGCACTGCCAATCATACCGCCAAAAATTGTAGCAAGGACGCACACAACCGCAATTATTCCGCCTATCTGGCCGCGGTTTTTATCTGTCATAATATCAGTAGTCCATGTGCCGAAACCTGCATCTGTGCTCATGGAAGCAAAAAAGCTGACAAGCATATCACCGAGAACAACACAAATGCAAGCAATAACATAAAAACGCTTTCCTATGAACTCGGTAAAACCGAATGCTATTGTTAATACACCCCAGATTATGTAACCAGCATTTATAAGCGTTCTGCGTTTACCTGTTCTATCGGCAATGGTGCCGAAAAAGAAAGTGGAAATCGTAGAAGCGCAAGCACTGAATATCAGCATAAAAGTAATTATTGCGGGGTCTTTGCCGATTTTTTCGTAAACAAAGTTATTAAACCACTGTCCCTCTATGTTCCATCCAATTTGGCCTATAAGACCAAGGCTCCATAATAAGACCAATAAACGTGCGCTAAGTCCTTTTTCTTTTTTTTGTGAACTCATTTTCTATTCCCTTCAAGACATTTTTATAGTTTTTTCTATAATATCACGGTGGAGAGTGTTTTTCAATAAATTATTTATTTTATTTGACCTCATAAAATATATATGATATAATACCTGTTATAAAATTATCAATCTTTAAATGAGGTGCAAATATGGGCAGATACGCAATCTATGGCGCAGGCTCTCTCGGTACTGTGCTTGGCGCATTCATAATGAAAAACGGCGGTCAGGTAGACCTTATTAACAGAAACAAGGCTCACGTTGACCTTCTCAACGAAAAGGGTGCGCATATTATCGGCACAGTTGATATGACAGTTCCTGTTAGAGCTATAACTCCTGACCAGATGGAAGGCAAGTACGACGTTATCGTTCTCCTTACAAAACAGCTTTTTAATAAAGATGTTGTTACAATGCTTAAAGATTTCCTTTCAGAAGAAGGCGTTATCGTAACTCTTCAGAACGGTATTCCTGAGCCTGGTATTGCAGAAATTGTTGGTGCTAACCATACAATGGGTTGCGCAGTTGAGTGGGGTGCAGCTTTAATAGAGCCGGGCGTGTGCGAGCTTACAAGCGAAACCGACAGCCTATCTTTCCATATGGGCAAAATGGACGGTATTACAGACGCTCAGTTCAAAATGGTTAAGGATTTACTTGAACTTATGTGTCCTGTACATGAGGAGCCTAACCTTATGGGTGCTCGTTGGTCAAAGCTCCTTATCAATGCAACATTCTCAGGTCTCGGAACAGTTGCAGGCGGTGTTTTCGGTGATGTTTCTGAAGATAAAGAGGGTAAGCAGATTGCTATCCGTTGTATGAAGGAATGTATCGATGTTGGCCACGCAGCAGGCGTTGAATTTGCACCTGTTCAGGGTAAAAACATTGTTGGCCTTTTCTACTATACAAACCCAATCAAGCGCGCTTTCGGTTGCCTTCTTTTACCTGTTGCAATGAAAAAGCACAGACTTATTGAGCCTTCAATGCTCCAGGATATTAAAAAGGGTAAGCCTTGCGAGGTTGACGCAATCAATGGCATTGTTTGCGAATTCGGTAAAAAGCACGGCGTTAAAACTCCTGTTAACGACAGAATCGTTGAAGTAATCAAAAAGATTCAGGCAGGGGAGCTTAAAGCAGGCAAAGAAAACTACAAATTATTTAAAGATTTGCTTTGATATTTTAAAAATTAGAGCTGTAAAAAACGTGAGTTTTTTACAGCTCTTTTTTTAAGGGGATAGGGAAAAAGATGCAGAACAAACAAACTGAGCAAAAACAAGGCTTTAACCTTGTTTTTTGTTTGCCCGAAGGCGTACAAAGGTACGTCGAGTGGCGAGGTTTGTTTGTAGCATAAAATATCGTTTTTTAACTATTCGTACGTTTTGGATAAAATATGGGGGTTCTTCAGGATGTTTTTCCTGTTGAACCCCTTGGTTTTTATTGTTTTATGTGGTCTGCGTTTTTTTACATCCTCTTTTTAGCAGAATTTATTTTTTGCTTCGGTAATCATATCGTTAACCTTAGCGGCGAGAGGCTTGCTTTCTTCCTTTAATTGAACAAGTGGCTTACGTGCATCGCCAATGTCAATTCCCTGAAGGCGTAAAACCTCTTTTGCAGCAGCGTACATATTGCATTTGCAAGCGCACATTGCGTAAATAACTTCGTTTATTGCGTACTGTATTTCGCGGGCTTCGTCCAGCTTACCTGCCTTAATAAGCTCGTCGCATTTAAGGAAAAGCTCAGGCATAACTGCGTATGTACCGCCAATACCACCCTGAGCGCCAATAGCTCTGCCGGCAACAAACTGCTCATCTGGGCCGTTGAAAACAACAAAATCTTTTCCACCCTCAGCCTTGAACATCTGAATATCCTGAGTAGGCATTGAAGAGTTTTTAACGCCTATAACGCGAGGATTTTTAAGCATCTCTTTGAAAAGTGGCATGGTGAGTGAAACACCTGCAAGCTGAGGAATGTTGTAAATAACAAAATCTGTGTTTGGTGCGGCAGAAGAAATATCGTTCCAGTATTGTGCAATAGCATCCTCAGGGAGCTTGAAGTAAATTGGAGGAATTGAAGCAATAGCGTCAACTCCAAGGCTTTCTGCGTGTGCAGCAAGCTCCATTGAATCTGCAGTGTTGTTGCAGGCAACGTGAGCAATAACAGTCATTTTGCCCTTTGCAACTTCCATTACAGCTTCAAGAATCAGCTTTCTTTCCTCTTTGCTCTGGTAGATACATTCACCTGAAGAACCGCAAACATAAAGTCCTTTTACTCCTTTGTCCAGAAGGAACTGAGCAAAAGCCTTTGTTCTCTCAGCTGAAACATTGCCGTTATCATCGTAGCAAGCATAAAAAGCGGGAATTATTCCGTGATATTTTGTAAGGTCTCTCATATAATCATAACCTTTCATTTTTTTTACGATTTTACCATGTTTTTTAAAATATGTCCATATCTTTAAGTTGTATATTTTGTGTTATATGCTATAATATGCTATATAGTGATAAAAGAAGGTGTCCGTAATGAGCGTTAATACGAATAAAGGGGTCTTTGGAAAAGCTAAAAATCTTTTCCATACCGCAAAGGAATATTGGCATGTACCACCAAAGGGTAATTATATACCATATAAAGAAATAGCAAGCCTCAGCGGTGCGGGCTTTGGTGTGCACTGGGCAACTCTTCTTGCTTCTACAATTGGTCTTAACGCATCTAATTTCTTGGTGGGCGCAAGTATAGGACTTAAACCTATGGATTTGCAGATTATGCTTATAGTTGCAAACCTTGTAGGTATTCCGATTGGTCTTTTTAGAAGTTGGTATTATGATAACCACAATCTTAAGGGTGGTAAATTCCTTCCGTTCATTCAGCGTACGGCTGTGCCTATTGTATTTATATCTATGGTTTTTGTGTGGTTGCCGTATGAAAACTGGAGCTATATAACAAAGGCTGTTGTTGTGTGGTTTATGTACATGCTTCTCAATATTTTCTTGTGCTTCTATAGTGAGAGCTATACATATTTCCAACAAATAATTACTCCTGACGCTCAAGAAAGAGCAAATGTAATGAGTATATCTCAGGTTATATATTCACTTGCTCCTACAATTACTAATCTTGTTATACCTCTTGCAGCAGGTCTGACATGGGGCCTTGATAATATTTGGACTTACAGAATCATTTATCCGGTGTTTACATTGATCGGTCTTGTAATGAGTCTGGTTTTCTTTCGTAAGGTTAAGGAAAGGCTTATTCTTCCCAAGAAGAAGCCTGAACCTGTACGTATGATTGATGCAATACGCGAGGTTGCAAAAAACAAGTATTATTGGATTACTCAGGCAGCAGCTTGGATTGTGTTTCTTGAATCAGGTTATGGTATTATTCTTGGTTGGAGCTTTGTGTACGCTCATAATGGTATGTACGAGGCATCTCTCGGTATTGCCAACACAGTCATTGGCAACGCTGCTCTTTGGTCTATGCTTCTTGCACCCGTTGCAATTAAATTTATGGGCAAGAGAAACCTTTTGATTACCGCAAACTCGGTGAACGTGCTTTTGCTTATTATTCTTTATTTTACATATAAAAACCTTATTGTTATTTGTGTTATTTGGTATATAAATGCCTTTGTTAATACCTTCTGGAATATTGTTCAGCACAATATAAGTGCCGATATGCGTGATTATCACCAATGGAAAACAGGGGTAAGATTGGATGGGCTTTTCGGTGGTCCTCTTGGTATGATTGGAACTGGAATCGGATTCTTTACAGGTATGTTCTATCCTGCCATATATGAAAAAATGGGACTTCTTGATGACTATTCAGTGCTTTATGATGACAATTTAAGGAATAGTCTGTTTGAGGTTGTTATAATCTGCTCTGTTTTTGGTGCGGTGTTTAACCTTATTCCATTCTGTTTCTACGATTTGACGGAAAACAAACACAAGGGCTATGTTGAAGTGCTTAAAATTCGTGCAATGTTTGAGGATTATTCTCTTGGGGCACTGGAAGATGGGCAGCTTCAAGAAGCTATGGAGATAATTCACAGAGCAAAAGAACTGGAAAATGCAGGCGTTCAACTTGTTGATAAAAAAGAACTGAAAAAGGCTAAAAAACTTCCTCACAAAACTGAAGACGAGAGGGGAATCCGTGCTGACGCAATAAAGAAAGCAAAAGAGCAGATGAAAGAGCTTAAAGAGCGCAATTTAGCTATTGAACGCAACCATATTATTCTACAGGACCTTAATAAATTCCAGGGCGAAGCAGGTGCACTCAGGCTTATACAGGCACAGAAGGATATGGCAAATGGTAAGGGCTTTTTCTATGAAAATGCGGATAAGCTTCTTAAAAATGCAAGAGCATTACCAAAAGCAACTGAGCAACAGAAGGAAATTCGCTCAGATGCAATTAAAAATGCCCGAATAAAAAAAGAAGCTGCATCACTTATCAGAAGATACGGCAGTGAAAATATTGTTGCCCCTCAGGAAAGTATTAAAGAGGAAATTATAAACAGAGAAACAAATGGCCTTGCAGAAAGTCTTAAGCAACACAAGGAACTAAGAGCGTTCCTTAAGGCGGAATCTGTTTATAACAGGGTGTGTAAGCCATACACCGATGCAGAGAATCTTCTTAGGCAAGCACAGGATTATACTCACTACGAGGAGCTTCAGGAAAAATATTTGCTTTCAATTCGAGAAATAACTTGACTTTATTAAATTCAAATGATAGAATACCAACATTAAATGCGTTTGAGCAGAAAGTAGTAACCATAGCAGATGCTTTAAGAGAGTTGCCGTTTGGTGCGAGGCAATAGGCGGAGCGGTGGCGAATTCCTTCTGCAAGCAGTGTCCCGAAAGAGTTTCGAGTAGGCGGCAACGGGTGTTCCCGTTACAGAATGAAAGTGTTAATTGACACTTGTTAAGGCCGTGTTTGTGAAAATGCGGTAAACTGAGGTGGTACCACGAGATTTCTCGTCCTCTGTATTCTTCGGAATGCGGAGGGCGTTTTTGTTTTTCGTTTTCCGAAATTTAGAAAGGATGATAAAAATGGCTCAGAATTATTATCAGAAGGATATTGAGACCATGCCCGTTGAAGAGATGAAAAAACTTCAATCGGAAAAGTTAGTTAAGCAGGTAAAGCACGTTTATGAAAATGTGGAGTATTACCGTAATCTTATGGATGAAAAGGGCGTGAAGCCTGAAGATATTAAAGGTATAGACGATCTTCATAAGCTTCCATTTCTCTCAAAAGCAGATTTAAGAGAGGCTTATCCATATGGACTTCTTGCAAAACCTCTTTCAGAATGTGTTCGTATACATTCAACATCAGGTACTACAGGTCGCAGAGTTGTGGCATTTTATACACAGCATGACGTTGACTTGTGGGAGGATTGCTGTGCACGTGCTATTGTCGCTACAGGTTGTGGTAAGGAAGACGTTTGTCAGGTTGCATATGGCTACGGACTTTTCACAGGCGGTGCAGGTCTTCACGGCGGTTCTCACAAGGTGGGAAGCCTTACTCTTCCAATGTCATCAGGTAACACAGAGCGTCAGATTCAGTTTATGATGGACCTTAAAGCAACTCTTCTTTGCTGTACACCATCATACGCAGCATATATAGGCGAATCTCTTAAGGAACAAGGCTATAAGCCTGAGGATATTCCGCTTAAAGCAGGTATTTTTGGTGCTGAGCCATGGACTGATGAAATGCGCCGTAATATAGAAGAAACTTTAGGTATAAAGGCATATGATATTTATGGTCTTACAGAGACCTCCGGTCCTGGTGTGGCTTTCGAATGCTGTGAGCAGACAGGTATGCACGTAAACGAAGACCATTTCTATGCAGAAATAATAGACCCTGACACAGGTGAGGTGCTTCCGGAAGGCGAGAAGGGCGAGCTTGTATTTACTGCTCTTGATAAAGAAGCATTCCCACTTCTGCGTTACCGCACAAGAGATATATGTGTACTTTCAAGGGAGAAATGCTCCTGCGGAAGAACACTTATTAAAATGGCAAAGCCAATGGGCAGAACAGACGATATGCTTATTATCCGTGGCGTAAACGTTTTCCCAAGCCAGATTGAAACAGTACTTCTTAAAGAAGGCTACGAGCCTAACTATCAGATTGTTGTTGACAGAGTAAGCAACAACGATACCTTTGAAGTAAATGTTGAAATGACACCTGAGAAGTTTACCGATAAGGTTAGTGATATTCTTGCAATGGAAAAATCACTTGCTAATGCTATGAAAATTATGCTCGGTATCAATCCTGCTGTTCACCTTGTTGCTCCCAAGAGTATTGCAAGAAGTGAAGGTAAGGCAGTACGTGTTGTAGATAAACGTAAGCTTATATAATTACAGGAGGGTTTTGTTATGTCAATCAATCAGTTAACTGTTTTTGTTGAAAATAAGCAGGGTGCAATGGTTTCAATTACAGATACTTTAGCACAGAATAATGTTAATCTCAGAGCTCTTTCAATTGCAGAAACACAGGATTTCGGCATTCTTCGTCTTATTGTAAATGATGAGAAAACTGCCCTTGATGCTCTCTCTGAAAAAGATTACCTTATTAAAATCACAGAGGTTGTAGGCGTTAAAATCGGTGATGCACCAGGTAAGCTTACTGCAGCTCTCGGTGTGCTTGATAAGGCAGGCATAAATGTGGAATATATGTATGCATTTATGGCTCGTACAGAAAAGCATGCTTACGTTGTGCTTCGTGTTGAAGATAATGATACTGCTGAAAAGATTCTTGAGGATGCAGGCTTCCACCTTATAACAGAGGCAGATATAAATAAACTTTAATATTCATAAAAATCGTTGATGACGTTTGATGTTATCAACGGTTTTTTATTGCTTTCACATTAATAAAGTGGTAAAATTAAGAAAATATATTTTTGGAGAAATCAAAATGGATTATAAAGCTTTTTTACAATCTGCCGCAAAGGTTGTACCATCCACGCGTCAATTACAGTGGTATGATATGCAGTTTTACGCTTTTGTGCATTTCACAGTTAATACATATACAGATTTAGAATGGGGCTTAGGTGATGAGCCTGAAAGTATTTTTAATCCTACAGAGCTTGATTGCGACCAGTGGGTAGAGGCGGTTAAGTCTGCAGGAATGAAGGGTATTATCCTTACAGCAAAGCATCACGACGGCTTCTGTTTATGGCAAACAAATACTACGGACCATAGCATAAAAAACAGCCCGTGGAAAGATGGTAAGGGCGACGTAGTAAAGGAATGTGCCGAAGCCTGTAAGCGTGGTGGTATAAAATTTGGTGTTTACCTTTCTCCTTGGGACAGAAACAGTAAATATTATGGTACAGAAGAATATAACGATTTTTACTGCGCTCAACTTACAGAGCTTATGTCAGACTATGGCGAAATGTTTATGGTATGGTTTGATGGTGCTTGCGGTGAAGGTCCTAATGGTAAAAAGCAAAACTATGATTTTGACAGATATATAAAAATAATAAGAGAATTACAGCCTGATGCCGTTATCTTCAATGATTTTGGCCCTGACGTGCGTTGGTGTGGTAACGAAGCGGGCTCTGCTCGTCGTGCAGAATGGGCGGTTGTGCCACACGACTTGTGTTTCAGAGCAGAGAAGCAAACTGAAGGACAGCTTATGCAGGGAAATCTCAAATATTTATATAACCCTGCTGAAAATATTGGCGATTTATCAGTTATCCAATATGCAAACGGTCTTTCTTTTTGCGGTGCGGAGATTGATATGTCAATACGTCCGGGTTGGTTTTACCACGAAAACGAGAAGCCACATTCACTGGAAAGGTTATTTAAGACATATATAAATTCCTGCGGTAATAATACTTCTTTCAACCTTAATATTCCACCAATGCCAAATGGCAGATTCCACCTTGCTGATGTTGAAAGGCTTAAAGAATTAGGTAATGCTATTGAAAATGCTTTTGGTGAAAATAAAAAGATAGCTTATAAAGCAGAAAAAATAAATATTGAATCTGATACACAGCAAAGAATCCGTCTTTCATTTGAAAATGAAGAGGATATTGCCTACGTTGAGTTGCGTGAGAATATTGCAAATGGTCAGCGTGTTGAGATTTTCCGTATACTTGCACCTACATATGAAGAAGCCTTATGGAATGGTTCTACAGGCGATGTAATCTATAACGGCCATACCATAGGTAACAGGAAAATCTGCCCTGTTGATGCACATACGAAATCAATAGAAGTTCAGATTCTTTCATCAAGAGATACAGTTGATTTAAAAGATATTATAGTATATAGAAAATAATCAGGTGATTTTATGTATAAGCAGAAACTTTGCCTATCTACATGCGGTACATACGGCATTTCTGAGGTAGAGCAAATACGCCTTTTCAAAAAAGTTGGCTTTGAGGGATTCAATGTTCTTTGGGGTTATATGATGGATGACATGGTTCGGGAGTGTGCCCGTGTTGCCAAGGAAGAGGGTATGATTTTCCAATCAATCCACGCTCCATGGAATATGTGTGGTGATATGTGGGACCCTGACTGTCAGGAGGAGGCTCTTGAGGGGGTTGAACAGCTTAAGCATTGTCTTGACCTTTGTAAAGAGTGCGGTGTGCCCATTATGGTCTGCCATGTTTATGTGGGCTTTGACGAAGAATATATTCCCACCGAAATCGGTGTTGAAAACTATGGCAAGGTTATAGATTATGCTGAAAGTATCGGCGTGAAAATAGCCTTTGAGAATACTGAGGGTGAGGTTTATCTTAAGGCAGTGCTTGACAGATATGGAGACAGGGATTGCGTAGGCTTCTGTTGGGATAGTGGCCACGAAATGTGCTACAATTTCTCTCAGAATCTTTTGGCAGACTATGGTCATCTGCTTATTGCTACTCATATTAACGATAACTTAGGCGTTAAGGATTATAACGGCAAAATCTTCTGGCACGACGATTTGCATCTTTTACCATTTGATGGTATTGCTGATTGGGATGAGTTAACAGATAGAATTGTTGATTGCGGATATGACGATATACTTACGTTTGAACTTAATAACAAGTCAAAGCCAAACCGCCATGAAAATGATAAATACGATAAGATGCCTATAGAAGAATATGTAAGCGAAGCATATGCAAGAGCTTGTAAAATAGCTACAATGATAAAGAATAAAAGAAACAAATAAACTAAAAAGAGCCGATGTTCATTTTTGTGAACATCGGCTCATAATTTTTAATTATTGAAGATTAAAGGAGTGCTCTGTAGAGTGCTGCGATTTCTTCAACGCTTGTGTCTCTTGGGTTACCAGGACGGCAAGCATCTGCAAATGCGCTTTCAGCAAGGAACTGAACATCTTCATCCTTAAGGATTTCCTTAAGGTCTGCAGGAATACCAACCTTCTTGTTAAGGTCTGCAACTGCCTGAACAGCAGCTTTTCTTGCATCTTCAATGCTCATAGCATCTGTGCCTTCAACGCCCATAGCCTTTGCAATATCGCGATATTTGTCGCCTGTGCAGCATGCGTTGTATTCCATAATTGATGGAAGAAGGATAGCGTTTGCTACACCGTGAGGTGTATCATAAAGAGCACCAAGACCGTGAGCCATACTGTGAACAATACCAAGACCTACGTTTGAGAAGCCCTGACCTGCAATGTACTGAGCAAGAGCCATACCTTCTCTGCCTTCAGCTGTGTTTTCGCAAGCACCAGGAAGATGCTTTGCAATAAGCTCAATAGCCTTGAGGTGGAACATATCTGTCATTTCCCAAGCGCCTTTTGTGATGTAGCCTTCAATAGCGTGGGTAAGAGCGTCCATGCCTGTTGATGCTGTAAGGCCT
>JAZLDN010000025.1:0-18895 GCA_045614765.1 Acutalibacteraceae bacterium | reverse complement strand
AGCCTTTTAGACGAAGCAATCGCAAAAGGCGTTAAGGTTACCTTTACATACACAAGGCGAAAAATAACAGAAGAATTTAAAACCGCAACAGAAGAAAAAAGCTTCAAGGTAAGCCCTTATGCGCTTATCTGGTCAGATGACCACTACTATGTTGTGTGTAACAATGAAAAATATGATAACCTGATGCATCTCAGAATTGACAGAATCAAGCACGTTGAACACACAACAGAATCCGCACGTCATTTTTCAGAGGTTTCAAATTACAAAAACAGCTTCGATTCTGCCGACTACGCCTCAAAGCTCTTTAATATGTACAGCGGTGAGCAAAAGCCTATTGAGCTTATTTGTAGAAACGATTTACTCGAAACAATGCTTGACCGCTTTGGCGACAGAGTTAAGGTTCAGAAGGTTGATGACGAAAACTTCCTTTTACGCACTAATGCAGTTGTAAGCGATGGTCTCGCTGCATGGGTGCTTCAATTTGGTGGAAGAGTCACTGTAAAAATGCCAAACGACCTTATTTACTCCGTTAAAATGAAAGCGGAAGAAATACTTAAGAAATATGAATAATAAGAAATCGGTTCGCAACGCGAACCGATTTCTTATTTCAGAGAATCATACACCCTCCGAGCATCTTTTAAGATATCTTCTTCCGACATACCTAGAACACTACTAAAATTTTTATATTTCATAATAACACAATTGTTTTCATCAATAAACCAGAGTTCATAAAAATCTTCTTGTTGATATATGGTACAACCATATTCCTCGTTTTGAACCGCTTCTAAAAAAACAGTTTCATAATTATCTTTTACATAATTAGGTTTACCCTTGGTAAAAACAAACTGCTCCATCAGCCATGATGATTTTGTTTGCATCTCCTCATAACTGAAGCTGACTTCTAAATCATAACACCATGTGTCCATTAAAACATATCTTCCTAAATATGTAGTCGAATCCATATACTCATAGGATACATCTTTATCTGTTTTTTCATCCATTATATTAAAATGCGGAAAATATTTTAAATATTCTGTTGGAATCGGCTGAAAATCTTCATCACCTGTTGAAGAGAACTCCCAAATTTCGTTACGAGCATAATGATCATAGAGAATGAAATGAGTAGCATTTGAGATTAATGATAAGCTTAATAAAACGATAAACGCAATTATGCTGATTTTTCTGTTTCTATCAGTCTTTTTAAATTTTAGAATTATCAAAACAACAAGCAAACATATTGCAAAAAGTACATTAAATTTGAAAGCACTATCCAAAAAGGAATATTCAAGAAAAGCATCTGTTACCAATATGAAATCAAATAAAGATATATTAGATTCATACGAAATTACTAAAGAGCTTTTGAATATGAAAGCAACAATTAAGACAATTGCATACACAATTTCTGTAACCGTTAAGCAAACAACTAATTTATCCTTTTTCATTGCACTTCCCACCCTTTCATACAAATATTATCCCTCGCTATACCTAATTTGAATATATCACCAATTTATTTAATTGTCAATTAAATAGAATAAGACACATTTTTATCTTCATATAGAAAAATCCACGAAAGATACTAATCTTCAAGAGCAGGGTTACTATACAGTAAAAACACGGAAACCCAAACGGCACGACATGATATCCGTGCCCTACAGTTGCACCATCTAACCATTTTCGAGGTTTATAATAACGACATAGCCTGAAATCTTGCATTTTGAATTAAAAAAAGCCTCCCGTATGGGAGGCTTTTTATCATTATTTGTAATATTCAACAGCGGCCTTAAACATCTTGATGTCATAGTTACCAGGAACGTTCTTATAAAGCCCGTCGCCGATACGCTCGCTATGACCCATTTTACCGAATACTCTGCCGTCAGGTGATGTGATACCTTCAATTGCAAACATAGAATCGTTAGGATTGAAGTGAACATCACTTGTTGCGTTACCGTCAAGGTCAACGTACTGAGTAGCAATCTGACCATTAGCAGCAAGCTCTCTTATAAGCTCTTCGCTTGCAAGGAAGCGACCCTCACCATGAGAAATCGGCACATTGTAAATCTCGCCAACCTCTGTAAGAGCAAGCCATGGAGATTTGTTTGATGCAATTCTTGTACGTACAATTCTTGACTGATGGCGTGCAATTGTATTGTAAGTAAGAGTTGGGCAATTTTCATCAGTATCTATAATCTTACCGTATGGCACAAGACCAAGCTTAATAAGTGCCTGGAAGCCGTTACAAATACCGCACATAAGACCATCGCGGTTTTCGAGAAGGTCTGTTACGCCCTCTTTAACTGCTGCGTTACGGAAGAATGCTGTAATGAACTTACCTGAACCATCTGGTTCGTCGCCGCCTGAGAAGCCACCTGGGATGAAAATCATCTGTACATCCTTAAGCTTTGTAGCAAACTCATTTACGCTTTCTGTAATACCTGCAGAAGTTCTGTTTTTAATAACGATGATTTCAGGCTCTGCACCTGCATCGCGAACAGCCTTTGCAGAGTCAAATTCGCAGTTTGTACCAGGGAATGCAGGGATAAGAATCTTTGGCTTTGCAACCTTGATTGCAGGAGCCTTACGCTCTGTAACACTGAATGAGAAGTTCTCAACCTTTGTACCTGTATCTGCAATGTTGCAGCTATAAACACTTTCAAGCTTATCTTCATAAATCTTGAGAACATCTGTTAAGTCAAGGCTTTCACCATTAAGTGAGAATACTACATTTTCTGTAACAGTACCAATGAATTCGCCTTCAATATCTTCATTTGCTTCAAGAAGGAATGTAGCGTAGTTGTATGAGAAGAGGCTTTCAACTGTCTGTGCTCCATCAAACTCAAAGCCGTAACCGTTACCGAATGCCATCTTCATAACTGCTTCTGCAACGCCACCCATACCAGGTGTGTAGCAGGAAACTGCTTTACCTTCACGAAGAAGAGCACAAACAGTATCAAACACTTTAAGAAGAGAAGCTGTAACAGGAAGACCGTTTTCATCAAGCTCAGGCTTAATAAGGTAAACCTTGTTGCCTGCCTTTTTGAATTCAGGTGAAACAATATCTTTAACCTTTTCGGTTGTAACTGCAAATGAAACCAGTGTTGGTGGAACATCTAAATCTTCAAATGTACCACTCATTGAGTCCTTACCACCGATTGAGCCAACACCAAGCTCTTTCTGTGCGCGGAAAGCACCAAGAAGAGCAGCAAGAGGCTTGCCCCAACGCTTTGGTTCTTTGTTTACTCTCTCAAAATATTCCTGGAATGTAAGGTAAACATCCTCAAACTTTGCACCTGTTGCAATAAGCTTACAGATTGATTCAACAACAGCAAGATATGCGCCATGGTATGGGCTCTTTTCTGTAATGAATGGGTTGTATCCCCAAGACATAAGTGAGCAATCGTCTGTATGCTTCTTTTCAACAGAAATCTTCTGTACCATTGCCTGAATTGGTGTAAGCTGATATTTACCACCGAATGGCATAAGAACTGTACCTGCACCAATTGTTGAGTCGAAACGCTCTGAAAGACCACGCTTTGAGCAGATATTAAGGTCATCTGCCATAGCCTTCATATTGTCTGCAAAGCTACCTGAAATTTCCTTTTCATAGCTCTGTGGCTTTGATGTTTCAACATTAACGTGCTTATCTGCACCATTTGAGTTAAGGAATTCACGGCTGATGTTACAAATAACATTACCGTTCCATGTCATAACAAGTCTTGGATCAGCTGTAACCTCTGCAACTGGTGTTGCCTGAAGGTTTTCTGTTTCAGCGAGCTTAAGGAACTTTTCTACATTTTCCTTTTCGATAACAACTGCCATTCTTTCCTGAGATTCGGAAATAGCAAGCTCTGTACCGTCAAGACCTTCGTATTTCTTTGGAACTGCGTTAAGGTCAATTTTAAGACCATCTGCAAGCTCACCTATAGCAACAGAAACACCGCCTGCACCGAAGTCGTTACAACGCTTGATCATCTGTGTAGCTTCTTTGTTTCTGAACAATCTCTGAAGCTTTCTTTCTTCAGGAGCATTACCCTTCTGAACCTCTGCACCGCAAGTTTCAAGAGAAGAAGCAGTGTGAGATTTTGAAGAACCTGTTGCACCACCGCAACCATCGCGACCTGTTGCACCACCAAGAAGGATAACAATATCACCTGGGTCAGGACATTCACGGCGAACATTCTCCTGAGGAGCTGCCGCTACAACTGCACCAATTTCCATACGCTTTGCAGCGTAGCCTGGATGATAAAGCTCATCAACAATACCTGTAGCAAGACCAATCTGGTTACCATATGAAGAATAACCTGCTGCTGCAGTTGTAACAATTGTACGCTGAGGAAGCTTACCCTTGATTGTTTCTGAAACAGGCTTTAATGGGTCAGCTGCACCTGTAACACGCATAGCGCCATAAACATATGCTCTACCTGAAAGTGGGTCACGGATAGCGCCACCGATACAAGTAGCTGCACCGCCGAATGGCTCGATTTCTGTTGGATGGTTATGTGTTTCGTTCTTAAAAAGAAGTAGCCATGGCTCTGAAACGCCATCAACATCTACATTTATTTTAACTGTACAAGCATTGATTTCTTCTGATTCATCAAGCTTATCAAGCTTGCCGTTAACCTTAAGATACTTAACTGCAACTGTTGCCAAGTCCATAAGGCAGATTGGCTTTGTTCTGCCAAGTTCTTTTCTTACATTGATATACTCTTCATAAGCTGACTGAAGAAGCTCATCTTCAAATGTAACGTTATCAATAACTGTAAGGAAGGTTGTATGACGGCAGTGGTCTGACCAGTATGTATCTATCATTCTGATTTCAGTGATAGTTGGGTCTCTGTCTTCAGATTTAAAATACTGCTGACAGAATGCAATATCATCTGCATCCATTGCAAGGCCATAATCCTTAACAAAGTTTTCAAGACCTGCTCTATCAAGAGCAATAAAGCCATTAAGAGTTTCAACCTCTGTAGGAATATCGTATTTCATTGCAAGAGTTTCAGGCTTTTCGAGAGTAGCCTCTCTTGCTTCAACAGGGTTAATAACATACTTTTTGATTTCAGCAATATCCTCTGCTGAAAGGTTACCGTAAAGAGCGTAAACCTTTGCACTCTTTACTATTGGGCGCTCGCCCTGAGAAATAATCTGAATACACTGAGCTGCAGAGTCTGCTCTCTGGTCGAACTGACCTGGAAGGAACTCAACTGCAAAAACAGTAGCACCGCTTAAATCAACATCTTCTGTTGCAATATCAAGCTGAGGCTCTGAGAAAACTGTTTTGATAGCATATCCAAAAAGCTCTTCTGTAATATTTTCAGCATCATAGCGGTTAATAACCCTTACATCTTCAAGGTTTTTAATACCTAAGAGAGTGCGAGCATCACCTAAAAGAGATTTTGCTTCGTTAGCAAGTTCTTTTTTCTTTTCAACAAATACTCTATATACCATTTCTTAATCCTCCAATACCGCTAATGCCTTTGCACCAATATCTTTGCGGTAAAATGCATTATCAAAATGAATTTTTTCAACAAGTGAATATGCAGATTTAACTGCAGATTTTAAATCGCCTTCAACAGCAGTTGCACCTAAAACTCTGCCACCATTTGTAAGAAGCTTTCCATCCTTAAGAGATGCACCTGCAACGTAAACGTTGCTTTCTATATCCTCAGGGATGGTCATTTCAAAGCCCTTGTCGTAGCTCTGAGGATAACCCTTTGAAGCCATAATAACGCAAGCAGCACTATCTTCGCTGAACTCTACATCTATCTCACTAAGTCTTTCTTCTGTTACAGCCTTCATAACTGTTAAAAGGTCTGTTTTGAGAAGAGGAAGCACAACCTGAGTTTCAGGGTCTCCGAAACGGCAGTTATATTCAATAACCTTTGGTCCGTTTGGAGTAAGCATAAGACCGAAATAAAGGCACCCTTTAAATGTTCTGCCTTCATTATTCATAGCGTTCATTGTAGGAATGAAGATTTTTTCCATACATTCCTCAGCAACTGCTTTTGTGTAATAAGGGTTAGGAGCAATTGTACCCATACCGCCTGTGTTAAGACCTGTATCGTTATCGCCTGCTCTCTTATGGTCCATAGAAGAAACCATTGGAGCTACCTTTTTACCATCTGTAAATGCAAGAACAGAAACTTCAGGGCCTGTAAGGAATTCTTCAATAACAATGTTATCACCGCTTGAACCGAAAGCCTTATCCTGCATCATTGAAACAACCGCTGCCTTTGCTTCGTCTCTTGTCTGAGCGATTATAACACCTTTACCGAGAGCAAGACCATCTGCCTTGATAACTGTTGGAATTGGCGCAGTTTCAAGGTATTCCAAAGCTTTCTCCATATCATTGAATACTTCGTAAGCTGCAGTAGGAATGTTGTATTTTTTCATAAGGTTTTTAGAGAAAACCTTACTACCCTCAATTATAGCCGCATTTGCACGAGGACCGAAGCAAGGGATTCCCTTCGCCTCAAGAGCATCTACGCAACCAAGCACAAGAGGGTCATCTGGAGCAACAATTGCATAATCAATACTGTTCTCAACTGCAAATTCTACGATTTTCTCTATATCCTTTGCGCCGATATCTACAAGAGTTGCATCCTTTGCCATACCGCCGTTACCGGGGAGAGCAAAAATTTCTGTAACATCTTTATTTTCTTTGATTTTTTTAATGATAGCGTGTTCTCTACCGCCACCACCGACAACCATTATTTTCATATATATACCTCAATTAATGATGGAATAAACGCATACCTGTGAAAGACATAGTCATATTGTACTTATTAGCGCATTCAATAACTATATCATCACGGATTGAGCCGCCTGGTTCTGCAATGTACTTAACGCCACTCTTCTTTGCGCGCTCAATATTGTCGCTGAATGGGAAGAAAGCGTCTGAACCGAGAGCAACACCATCAATTGTTGCGAAATATGCTTTAACATCTTCATCTGTAAGAGGTGCAGGCTGTTCTGTGAAGTATTTCTGCCAGTTACCGTCTGCACAAACATCCTCTTCATTTTTGTTGATGTAGCCATCAATAACGTTATCTCTGTCAGGTCTGCCGAGAGTATCCTTGAAAGGAAGGTTAAGCACCTTGTCATGCTGACGAAGGAACCATGTATCTGCCTTTGTACCTGCAAGACGTGTGCAGTGAACTCTTGACTGCTGACCTGCACCAACACCGATTGCCTGACCATCTACAGCATAGCAAACTGAGTTAGACTGTGTATATTTGAGAGTAATGAGAGCAATTATAAGGTCGCGGATTGCGCTTTCTGGCATATCCTTGTTTTCTGTAACAATGTTTGAAAGAAGCTCTCTGTTGATTTCAAAATTATTTCTGCCCTGCTCAAAGGTAATACCGTAAACCTGCTTTGTTTCGATTGGTGCAGGAACGTAGTCAGGGTCGATTTTAACTATATTATAGTTACCATTTCTCTTTGATTTGAGAATTTCAAGTGCTTCAGGCTCATAACCTGGAGCTATGATACCATCAGAAACCTCACGCTTAATCATAAGAGCTGTTGTAACATCGCAAACATCTGAAAGAGCTACCCAGTCACCGAAGGAGCACATTCTGTCGGCACCTCTTGCTCTTGCGTATGCGCAAGCTAAAGGAGATTCGTCAAGGCCTTCAATATCGTCTACAAAGCAAGCCTTTTTAAGCTTATCTGAAAGCGGAACACCAACTGCTGCAGATGTTGGGCTAACATGCTTGAAAGATGTTACAGCAGGAAGTCCGAGAGCTTCTTTAAGCTCTTTAACAAGCTGCCATGAGTTGAATGCATCAAGGAAGTTTATGTAACCTGGTCTGCCACAGAGAATTTCTATAGGAAGCTCTGTACCATCCTGCATATAAATCTTAGATGGCTTCTGGTTTGGGTTACAGCCATATTTTAATTCGAATTCTTTCATTTCGCTTTCTCCTTATTTATTCTTATTAACAATGCGTGATTCGTACTCACCTGTCGCAAGGTCAATATATCTTACAAAAAGTGAAACCTTGTTATCTTCGTTAAGGTTTGTCCAGATAAGGTCTGTAAGTGAATCAATATCCATATCAGGAAGCTCAAGTGTTTTTGGCTCACCCTCAAAGCTTGGGAGCGGATTACCATCGCACTTATATGTGTGGATAAACTTTGCTTTACCTGCAATTGGATTTGAATAAGCGTATGTATATCTCTGGCAGGATGAGCCGTCGCCATCTGCAGATTTAAGAATAGACATAGCGTAATTCATATCTCCATTTTCGAGACGGATAATACCTGAAATACGAGGAGTATAGTTTGGAGCATCATCCTCAAACTCTCTTGTACGAAGAGCCTGCTCAAATGTCATCTGCTTATCCATAAGCTCGTAGATAGTATCTGTCTGGTCTCCGTTTGTAACAATTGTTTTATTACCTAAAACTCTTACAGGAGCGTAGATAATAAGGTGTGGGTCAGTCATTTTTGATTCATCGAAAGCCTGAGTTCTGATACCCTGACCATCCTCAACAAATACGCGATTACGACTGTTTTCGCTTCTACCCATTATAAAGTAAGCTGTGATAGCCTTTTTGCCATCTGCACTTTTACCGATTACAATACCTCTTCCGTGGTATGGGAGAGAATTAAGCTCATTCTGAAGAGTTTTGATTTCCATACTATACTATCCTTTCACACAAAGTTAACCTATAATTTCTTTTGATACTTTTTCAACTGACTGTGGCAAAATAATCCATTCTGCATTCTCCATAACTCTCTTCTGAAGAGTTTCAGCAGTATCCTCAGGAAGAATATCAACTGCCTTCTGCATTATAATTTCGCCACCATCGGGAATTTCATTTACAAAGTGAACTGTTGCACCCGTAACCTTAACACCCTTTTCAAGTGCAGCTTCGTGAACACGAAGGCCGTAAAAGCCTTTGCCACAGAATGAGGGAATAAGTGATGGGTGAACATTTATAATTCTTTTGGGATATGCGCTTGTAAAGCTTTCGCTGAGAATTGACATAAAGCCTGCAAGGACAATAATATCAATCTCATTTTCTGTTAAAGCGTTTTTAATTGCATCCTCAAAGGCTTCCTGTGAGCCAAGCTCTTTTTTAAGAAAAACTGCTGTTTTGATGTTTTCTTTTGAAGCTCTTTCGAGGGCATACGCATTAGCGTTATTTGAAATAACAAGTGTAATTTCACCGCTTGAAATTACTCCGCTTTTCTGTGCATCTATAAGCGCCTGAAGATTTGTGCCGCCGCCTGAAACAAGCACGGCAATTTTTGCTTTTTTGCTCATATTAAATCTTCTTTCAATTATTCAAGAATAATCTTTTCGTCTGACTCGATGATTTCACCGATTACATAAGCGTCTTCGCCGTTAGCTTTAAGGATTGAGAGTGCCTCTTCAACCTGTGATGCAGGAACAACAACGCTCATACCAACGCCCATGTTATATGTATTGAACATATCGCGCTCAGGAACATTGCCCCATTTAGCAATTACATCGAAAATAGGAAGAACCTTAACAGCTGACTTATCTATCTTTGCACACAAGCCATCAGGAATTGAACGTGGAATATTTTCGTAGAAGCCACCGCCTGTAATATGTGAAATACCCTTAACATCAACCTTTTCTATAAGAGCGAGAACTGACTTAACATAAATTCTTGTAGGAACAAGAAGAGCTTCTGCAATTGTTTTGCCGCCTAATTCTTCGCGCTCTACGTAAAGCTCAGGATTGTTGTTATCAATATCGAAAACCTTACGGCATAAGCTGAAGCCGTTAGAATGAATACCTGTTGAAGGAAGAGCAATAACAACATCGCCAACAGCCATCTTGCTGTTATCAATCATTTTTGGTTTATCTACTATACCTACTGCAAAACCTGCAAGGTCATAATCCTCTACTGGCATTAAGCCTGGATGCTCTGCTGTTTCGCCACCTGTAAGTGCGCAACCTGACTGAACGCAACCTTCTGCAACACCGCTAACAATTTCAGCGATTTTTTCAGGAATGTTTTTACCGCAAGCGATATAGTCAAGGAAATAAAGTGGCTTTGCACCAACGCAAACGATATCGTTAACGCACATAGCTACTGCGTCAATACCGATTGTATCGTGCTTATCCATAAGGATAGCTAACTTAACCTTTGTACCGCAACCGTCAGTACCTGAAACTAATACAGGATGCTCCATGCCCTTAGCAAAACCAAGGTCAAAGCAACCGCCGAAGCCGCCAACATCATCCATTGAGCCTTCGTTACGTGTTCTGGCAATGTGTTTCTTCATAAGTTCAACTGCTTTGTAGCCTGCTGTAATATCAACGCCTGCTGCTGCATAGCTTTCTGATCTTGAGTTTTTCATATCTATTCTCCTTCAATAAAGTAATAATTAACCTTTTCCGTTCCAGCAGTAAGTACAAACCTCATCTGCAGGAAGACCGATTGCTTCAACTATACCTTCGAGAGTCTGGAATTCAAGAGATGCAAAGTTAAGCTTTTCGCAAATAGCTTCGCGCATCTTTTTACCGCGTTCTGAAGAAGCATCGCTATATTCATCTAAATGTTTGAAACCTTCTTCACCCTCAAGCTCCATAATGGTTGATCTTGAAATAAGCTCCATTTCTGAGGTAGCTCTTGAGAAGTTAAGGTATTTACAACCGTACATAATTGGTGGGCAAGCAGAGCGCATATGCACCTCTTTTGCACCGTTTTCATAAAGGAATTCTACAGTTTCGCGAAGCTGAGTTCCTCTTACAATACTATCATCCACAAAGAGAAGCTTCTTATCTTTAATAAGGTCATGAACAGGAATCTGCTTCATCTTAGCTACCCTGCTACGCTCCTTCTGGTTGGATGGCATAAAGCTTCTTGGCCATGTAGGAGTGTATTTAATGAAAGGTCTTGCAAATGGTACAGAGCTTTCATTTGAATAGCCTATTGCATGAGGAGTACCTGAATCAGGAACACCACTTACATAGTCAATATCCTGAGCGATACCAAGCTCTTTATCTCTACGAGCCATTATCTGGCCATTTCTGTAACGCATTATTTCTACGTTTACACCTTCATAGCAAGATGTTGGGTAGCCGTAGTATGACCAAAGGAAAGCGCAGATTTTCTTTTTCTTACGAGGTGCAGAAAGAACTTCAACACCATCAGAAGAAATCTCTACGATTTCACCGGGACCTAACTCTTTATAGTCCTCATATCCTAATTTCTTATAAGCGAAATCTTCAAAGGAAACGCAGTAGCCGTCTTCCCTTTTACCTACAAGAACAGGGATTCTGCCAACCTTATCTCTTGCGGCAATAATGTTACCGTCTTCTTTAAGGATAAGGATTGAAGCAGTGCCATCAATCACATCCTGAGCAAACCTGATACCTTCTGCAAAATCACTTTTCTGGTCAATCATTGCGGCAACAAGCTCAGATGCGTTTATACCTGTAACACCTGTTGTAGTCATAGCGCCAAAGTGGCCGCCACTGAATGAAAGATACTGATTAACAAGGGCATCACTGTTATTGATGATACCGATTGTACATATAGCATAAAGGCCATGATTTGAACGAATGAGAAGAGGCTGAGCATCGCTGTCGCTTATGCAACCAACGGCTGTTTTGCCTTCCATCTCGTCAAGGATTCTTTCGAACTTTGTTCTGAAAGGTGAATTTTCAATTTTATGAATTTTTCTCTGCATTCCAAGCTCGGCATCCATAGCAGCCATACCTGCTCTGCGAGTACCAAGGTGTGAGTGATAGTCAACACCAAAGAATGTATCAAGAACTGCATCGTTTTTAGATGCTACTCCAAAAAAACCGCCCATTTGAGCACCTCTGATTAAAATTTAATTAGTTGTTGTATTTATCTTCAATTGCCTTGTTCTTAGAAAGAACAGTAGCAGTGTCATTTGCTCTTTTATCTGCAAGCTTTTTCTCTAAGCCTTCATCTGAAAGTGAAAGCATTTCAATTGCAAGAAGCGCAGCGTTTACCGCACCATCTATTGCAACTGTAGCAACAGGGATACCTGAAGGCATCTGCACTGTTGAGAGAAGAGCTTCCATACCGCCAAGGTTCTGAGACTTAATCGGGATACCGATAACAGGAAGAGTTGTGTTTGCAGCAATAGCACCTGCAAGGTGAGCTGCCATGCCTGCGGCGGCTATAATAACGCCGAAACCATTCATACGGGCATTTTCTGAGAATTCTTTTGCTTCAACAGGTGTTCTGTGAGCAGAGAAAACATGAACCTCAAAAGGAACTTCAAAATCCTTAAGAGTATTGATTGCTTTTTCAACTACTGGAAGGTCGCTGTCGCTACCCATAATAATTCCGACTTTTTTCATAAACTTAACCTCATATCTAAAAAATATATAAAGGCACACTTATCCCTTCGAGAACAAGTGTGCCCAGACGGTCGGCTTAAAGTCTTAAAAACCTATTCCTTTATGGTAAACTCCACATAATTCCGTCAGTCATAGGCAGACTTTTAACTACATCTAATTTTACCATACATGCAAAATCAGGTCAAGGCACGAAAGGTATAAAAAACCTTAATAAACTATGTCTAATATAGTCATTTTGACAATGTTCATTTCGCTTGTGTTTCGCAGTAAAGGCAACGGTAAACACCGCTGTCTCGATCTGTTAATTTGAAGATGTGATCTATCTCCTGCTCTGTTGTTGTAATACAACGAGGATTCTTACATTTTATAACATTTGTAAGAGTTTCAGGAAGCTCCAAAACCTTCTTTTCAACAAGCTTGCCATTGCGTATAACGTTTATTGTTGCACCAGGGTCAACATAGCCGATAATATCAAGATTCAAATCAATTTCATCGTCTATTTTAATAATGTCCTTTTTGAAGCGCTTATGGCTTGTAGCATTTCTTATAATTGCAACAGGACAATCAAGATTATCAAGGCCGAGAAGCTCATAAATACGCATACCTCTGCCTGCAATAATATGATCTATAACAAATCCGTTTGTAATAGAATCTATATTCATTTCTTTGCCTCCTCAAGAAGTTTAAGGATAAGAGCCATACGGATGAATTTTCCGTTAAGTACCTGCTTGAAATAGCAGGCTCTTGGGTCATCATCTACAGCAACAGAAATTTCATTTACGCGTGGAAGCGGATGCATTATTGAAAGCGTAGGCTTTGCGTTTTTAAGCTTTCTAGGCTCTAAAATATAACTATCCTTAAGTCTTAAATAATCTTCTTCGTTAAAGAAGCGCTCACGCTGAACTCGTGTCATATAAAGAATATCAAGCTGAGGCATTACGCTTTCAAGGTCTGTAGTCTGCTCATATGGGATATTGTTCCTTTGGAGCACATCCTTTTTAACATAGCTTGGAAGCTTAAGCTCTTCAGGTGAAATAAGTACAAATTTAAGACCACTATATCTTGAGAGAGCGTTTATAAGCGAATGAACTGTTCTGCCGAACTTTAAATCTCCACAGAAGCCTACTGTAAGATTATCAAATCCGCCTTTTTCCCTTTTTATTGTAAGAAGGTCTGCAAGAGTCTGTGTTGGGTGGTTATGGCCACCATCACCTGCATTTATAACAGGTACAGTTGCATTCTGAGCTGCAACAAGCGGCGCACCCTCTTTTGGATGACGCATTGCAATAATATCTGCATAACAGCTTATTGTTTTAGCTGTATCTGCAACGCTTTCGCCCTTTGCAGCAGATGAACTGTTTGCCTCGGAAAAGCCGAGAACACTACCACCTAACTCAAGCATTGCCGCCTCAAAGCTAAGGCGAGTTCTTGTTGAAGGCTCAAAGAAAAGTGTTGCAAGTTTTTTGCCCTTGCATTTTTCTGAATATTTTTCAGGATTTTCAATAATGTCGTTAGCAGAATCGATAAGTTCATCTAACTCTTCAACACTGAAATCCAAAATATCAATAAGGCTTCTCATATATGAACATCCTTTCGTTAAGAGAGTAACGGTTTTTAATTATTCTTTTGCGCCGTTTACTTCAAGATACTTCTTGATTCTCTCAACATTTTCGCGATTTTTTTCATCTTCTTCAAGATATTCGATAATATCGTAAACATCAACAACAGAATATACAGGGAAACCGTACTCCTCGCCTACCTCTGCCATTGCAGATTTTTCTGTCTGACCCTTTTCCTTACGGTCAACCATAACAAATGTTGCAGCAACCTTTGTACCCTTAAGACCTGAAAGGATAGACATGCTTTCGCGGATAGCTGTACCAGCGGTGATAACATCTTCAACAATAACGATTTCTTCGCCTTCCTGTGGCTTATAGCCAACAAAAACGCCACCTTCACCATGGTCCTTTTCTTCTTTACGGTTAAAGAAGAATGGTACATCAAGACCATTTTTTGCAAGAGCAACAGCAACAGAAACTGCAATCGGAATACCCTTATATGCTGGGCCATAAAGAACTGTCTTCTTGTTGCCTACCTTCTCAAAATATGCCTTTGCATAAAATTCACCAAGCTTGCAAATCTGCTCACCTGTTTTAATATCGCCTGCGTTTATGAAATATGGGATTTTTCTACCGCTCTTAGCTGTGAAATCACCAAACTTAAGAACGCCTGCACCCTCTAAAAACTGTATAAATTCTCTTTTGTAGCTTTCCATAATACTCTTATCTCCTTAATCACAAAACTCTTCAACACATCTGTTGTATGCAGCAACTGGGTCTTCAGCAGCAGTAATTGGTCTGCCAACAACGATATAGTCTGAGCCGATTTCCTTTGCCTGAGCAGGAGTCATAACGCGCTTCTGGTCGCCAATATCGCCATCTGCAAAACGCACACCTGGTGTAATTGTAAGGAACTCCTTACCGCAGGTTTCGTGAACCTTACCTGCCTCAAGAGGTGAGCAAACAACGCCATCAAGGCCAGCAAGCTTTGCATTATGAGCATAGTGCATAACTACCTTGTCGATTGGTTCTTTAATAAGAAGGTCATTTTCCATAGACTCCTGGTCTGTAGAAGTAAGCTGAGTAACTGCAATAAGAAGTGGTCTTGTTCCGTCAGGTCTTGTAAGACCTTCAAGAGCACCTTCCATCATACGGATTGTACCTGATGCATGAAGGTTTGTAATATCAACATCAAGGTTTGATAAAACAGCCATTGATTTTTTAACTGTGTTTGGAATATCGTGAAGCTTAAGGTCAAGGAAAATTTTATGACCTCTCTTTTTGATTTCCTTTACAATCTGTGGACCTTCTGCATAGAAAAGCTCCATACCGATTTTTACGAAAGGCTTTCTTCCGCCTTCGAATTTATCAAGAAACTCGTAAACTTTTTCTGCGCTGGCGAAGTCGCAAGCAACAATTACGTCTCTACCCATTATTTTGCTCCTCCTATTATATCTGAAAGATTATTAATTCCATATTTATCCATAACTCTTGGCAAATCGTCAATTATATTCTTACTTGCCATTGGGTCGATAAGGTTTGCAGCGCCAACCTCAACTGCAGTAGCACCTGCAAGCATAAGCTCAACTACATCCTCTGCAGTTGTTACGCCACCCATACCAACAATCGGGATATTAACCGCGTTAGCTACCTGATAAACCATTCTTACTGCAACAGGGAAAATTGCGCTTCCTGAGAAGCCACCCATTTTATTTGCTATAACAGGCTTCTTTGTTTTAAGGTCTATACGCATACCTAAAAGTGTATTGATAAGGCTTATACCGTCTGCACCTGCATCCGCGCAAGCCTTTGCGATTGAAACAATGTCAGTAACGTTTGGTGAAAGCTTAATAATAACAGGCTTTGTAGTTACCTTTTTAACTGCGGCGGTAACCTCTGCGGCAGCATCAGGATTTGTACCAAAGCTCATACCGCCACCATGAACATTAGGACAGCTTACGTTAACCTCAAGCCAACCTACCTGCTCTTCTTTATCAAGCTTTTCGCAAGTATAGGCATAATCTTCAACAGCAAAACCGCTTACATTAGCCATAACCTTTTTATTAAAGCATTGTTTAAGCTTAGGAAGCTCTTCTGCAATAACCTTTTCAACGCCAGGATTCTGAAGGCCTACCGCATTTATCATACCTGCGGTACACTCTGCAATACGAGGGGTTGGATTACCAAAGCGTGGGTCCTTTGTTGTACCCTTGAAAGAAAATGTACCAAGCACATTTATATCGTAAAGTTCTGCGAACTCATAGCCGTAACCGAAGGTACCGCTTGCGGGGATTATTGGGTTATCAAGCTCTATTCCGCAAAGGTTAACACTTAATCTGCCCATAAAATCTCCTCCTTTTTAAGAACGGGACCATCTTTACATATTCTCTTATAGCCTGTAACTGTTTTACAAGAGCATCCCATACATGCACCAAAGCCGCAGCCCATACGCTCCTCAAAGCTGAACTGACCGCTTGTGGCAGTAGCTTTATAAAGGGCTTTAAGCATTGGTTCAGGACCACATGTGTAGAAATATGTATAATCAATTTCCTTTAATGCATCTGTAACAAAACCCTTTATACCATATGAGCCATCTGCTGTTGCAACATAAACTGTTGCACCGAGCGCCTTGAAATCTTCTTCGCAGAAAATTTCATCTTTAGTATTGAAGCCTAAAACAACGCTTACAGATTTACCCTCTGCTATAAGCTTTTTACAAAGCATATAAAGTGGTGGTACACCTACGCCACCGCCTAAAAGCACAGGTTTATCTCCTGAAAGAGATGTATCGTATCCGTTGCCGAGGCCTGTGAGAATATCAAGCTCCTCACCATTCTTCATTTTCGACATCTGCTCTGTACCCTTACCTACAACCTTGTAGATAAGAGTAAGAACACCATTTTCACTGTCGCAAACAGAAATTGGTCTACGAAGATAAAGACCATCTAATTTAATATTTACAAACTGACCAGAAGATGTGATATCACTCACATCTCCCTGGAGTTTCATTTTGAAAACAGTAGCAGTAAGCTGAGTGTTTTCAGTAATTTTGAAAATACTTTGTTTCATATTTCTCTCCCAATCAAATTATGCATCGATTGTTGAAATTGTAATTGTAGATTCCTCAAGAGCATCAAGAAGAACGCGAACTGTATCAAGCGCTGTAAAGATATTTACATTGTTCTCGATAGCATAGCGGCGGATAAGCATACCGTCGTTAGCCTGTCCTGTAGCGCTGATATCCTTAGTATTGATAACGTAAGCGATATGACCCTGACGAAGTGCATCTGCAACTTCATCGCTACCTTCTGAAAGCTTTTTGAGAACATGAGTTCTTATGCCGTGTTTCTTAAGGAAGTTAGCTGTACCTTCAGTTGCCTGAATGTTGAAGCCAAGGTTGTAGAAACGGCGGATAAGAGGAAGAGCCTCTTCTTTATCGTTATCTGCAATTGTTGCAAATACTGTACCATAATTCTGAAGGTGCATACCTGATGCCTGAAGAGCTTTATAAAGAGCTCTGTTAAGCTTGTTATCGTAACCGATTGCTTCACCTGTTGATTTCATTTCAGGTGAAAGATAAGCATCAAGACCCCGGATTTTATTGAATGAGAATACAGGAACCTTTACGTACCAACGATTCTTTTCCTGAGGATAGATATCAAAGATACCCTGCTCTTTAAGAGTCTTGCCCATGATAACCTCAGTTGCAATATCTGCAAGAGAATAGCCTGTTGCCTTTGAAAGGAATGGAACTGTTCTTGATGAACGTGGGTTAACCTCGATAATATAAACATCTTCTTTTTCGTCAACAATGAACTGGATGTTGTAAAGACCTACAATGCCTATACCAAGGCCAAGCTTCTTTGCATACTGAAGAATGATGCCTTTAACCTTATTTGAAATACTGAATGATGGATAAACGCTGATTGAGTCGCCTGAGTGAACACCTGTCTTTTCAACAAGCTCCATAATACCAGGTACGAAAACATCTCTGCCGTCGCAGATAGCGTCAACCTCAACCTCTTTACCCTGAATATATTTATCAACAAGAACTGGCTTGTCCTCATCAATTTCAACAGCTGTTCTGAGGTAATGACGAAGCTGCTCTTCGTTTGCAACAATCTGCATTGCGCGTCCACCAAGAACGAATGAAGGACGAACAAGAACAGGATAACCGATTTCGGCTGCTGCAGCGATACCATCCTCAAGCTTTGTAACAGCCTTACCCTTTGCACGAGGAATGTTCAATTCGTTAAGAAGATTTTCGAATGCGTTACGGTCTTCTGCGCGGTCAATAGCAGCGCAATCTGTACCGATAATCTTAACACCGCGGTCATGAAGTGGCTGTGCAAGGTTGATAGCTGTCTGACCACCGAGAGATGCTACAACACCTTCTGGCTTTTCGAACTCAACAATGTTCATAACATCTTCAGGTGTAAGAGGCTCGAAATAAAGCTTATCTGCAGTTGTATAGTCTGTAGAAACTGTTTCAGGGTTATTATTGATAATAATAGCCTCGTAACCTGCATTTTTAATTGTCATAACAGCGTGAACTGTTGAATAGTCAAACTCAACACCCTGACCGATACGGATAGGACCGGCACCAAGAACAATAATCTTTTTCTTATCTGTAAGGCGTGATGTGTTTTCGCCTGTATATGAAGAATAGAAGTAAGGAATGTATGCGTTTGTATGACAAGTGTCAACCATCTTGAATACAGGGAAGAGATTGTTTTCCTTACGCATATTGTAAACATCAATCTCGTTGCAATTCCAGAGACGTGCGATGTATTTATCGCTGAAGCCCATCTTCTTTGCAGCAGTGAGAGTAGCAGCATCCTTATTAACACGAAGCTTTTCTTCCATATCAATGATATTTTTGATTGCTTCAAGGAAGTATGGAGTAATCATTGTAACTTCATGAATCTTTTCAAGAGAAACGCCGTGATAGATAAGCTCTGCAATAGCGAAGATGTTATCTGAACGGAACTCTGAAATATACTCAAGGAGCTCATCA
>JAZLDN010000024.1:0-41983 GCA_045614765.1 Acutalibacteraceae bacterium | reverse complement strand
AAAAATCACCCACAAAAACCTTGTAGGTGAAGTTCTTGAAGAATATGTATTATAAATTAAAACTCCGTTGAGATTTTCTCAACGGAGTTTTTTTATTATTCTGATTATTTAAGCTTTGCTTTAACAATTCCTTCTGCAGCTGCAAGAGCTTCAGGGATTTTTGTAATATCCTTACCGCCTGCCATAGCTGAATCAGGCTTACCGCCACCGTTACCGCCTGCGATCTGTGCAATTTCTCTTACAATATTGCCTGCGTGAGCACCGCTTGCAATAGCGGACTTTCCACAGTAGCAAGCGAATGAGCATGTGCCCTTTGCGCCTTGCTCAGCAGCAAGTATGATAACAATATCGTCGCCCTTGTCTTTTGCGGAGTCTACCATTGAACGAAGTGCGTTTGCATCTGCTTCACCGAGAGAACCTGTAATAAGCTTAACTGCACCTAAATCAGTAACATTATCAAAGAGGCTACCTGCCTTCTGCTTTGCAATTTCAGCCTTAAGATCTTCAAGCTCTTTTTCTTTTGCTTTAAGATCTGCAGAAAGTGATGCTGCCTTTGAAGCAAGGTCCTTGATGTTTGCAAGCTTCATAGCATTTGCAGTGTTCTGAATAAGCTCTTCACGGCTATCAAGGTAGTTGATAACTCCGAGACCTGTAACCCCTTCAATTCTTCTTACGCCTGCTGCAACAGAGGATTCAGAAATGATTCTGAAAAGACCGATGTTGCCTGTGTTGCTTACATGTGTACCACCGCAAAGCTCTGTTGAAAAATCGCCTGCAGTAACTACGCGAACTGTATCACCATATTTTTCACCAAAGAGAGCCATTGCGCCTTTCTTTTTAGCGTCTTCAATAGCCATTTCTTCTGTAGTAACAGTAGCAGCAGAAAGAATGATTTCGTTTACTCTGTTTTCAATTTTAACGATTTCTTCTGCAGTAAGAGCAGAGAAATGTGAAAAGTCGAAACGAACTGCATCTGCGTTTACAAGCTGACCTGCCTGCTCAACGTGTGTACCGAGAGCTTCGCGGAGAGCTGCCTGAAGAATATGAGCAGCTGTGTGGTTTCTCATAATTGCCTGACGGCGAGAGAAATCAATTTCACCTGAAATAGTATCACCAACGTTTATAGCATCGCCCTCTGTAAGTGCACCGTGGTGAAGGATAACGCCTTCTGCAGTTTTTGTTGTGTTAGAAACAACGAAAACGCTTTCGCCAACCTTGATAACACCTGTGTCACCAACCTGACCACCGCTCTCTGCATAGAAGCAAGAGTTGTCAAGAACTATAACTGCATCTGTATCAACGCCAACAAAATCAACCTTTTCACCGCTTGCAGCAATTGCTACTACCTTAGCAGTGCAGTTGTTTTCTGTGTAGCCTGTGAATTCTGTTTTGTCGCATTCTGTGAATGAAACATCTGCGCCCTTCCAGCCTTCAGCGCCTGCAACCTTACGTGAAGCCTTTGCAAGTGCTTTTGCGTCTGCAAGAAGCTTTTCGAACTCTTCGTTATTAACTGTGAGTCCGTTTTCTTCTGCAATTTCACGTGTTAAGTCTATTGGGAAACCGAAAGTGTCCTGAAGCTTAAATGCATCTGCGCCTGAAAGCACGCCGTTTTCTGCCTTCTTCATCATATCGTTGAGAAGCTCAAGACCACTGTCTATAGTCTTATAGAAGCTGTTTTCCTCCATAGCGATTACTTTGATAATGTAATCCTGCTTCTCACGAAGGCCTGGGTAAGCGCTTTCATTTTCTTTAATAACTGTTTCGCAAACCTCAGCAAGGAATGGTCTCTGGATGCCTAAAAGTCTGCCGTGGCGAGCAGCTCTTCTGAGAAGTCTGCGAAGAACATAGCCTCTGCCTACGTTTGAAGGAATAACACCGTCGCCAATCATAAATGTTGTTGAACGGATATGGTCTGTAATAACGCGAAGAGAAATATCACTCTTTTCGTTTTCGTGGTATTTAACGCCTGCAATATCCACAATGTGCTTCATTATGTTCTGTACTGTATCAACCTCAAAAATGTTGTGAACATCCTGAGCAATGCAAGCAAGTCTTTCAAGACCCATACCTGTATCGATGTTAGGGTTTGCAAGAGGAGTGTAGTTGTTCTTGCCGTCGTTTTCAAACTGTGTGAAAACAAGGTTCCAGAACTCAACATAACGGTCGCACTCGCAACCAACCTTACAATCAGGGCTACCGCAACCGTATTTTTCGCCGCGGTCATAGTAAAGCTCTGAACAAGGTCCGCAAGGTCCTTGGCCATGCTCCCAGAAGTTATCTTCCTTGCCGAAACGAACCATATGGTCAGGCTTAACGCCTACATCTTTAGTCCAGATATCGTATGCTTCATCATCCTCAAGGTAAACGCTACAGTAGATTCTGTCAGGGTCCATTTCCATAACCTTTGTACAGAATTCCCATGCCCACGGAATAACCTCTTTTTTGAAGTAATCGCCAAATGAGAAGTTACCGAGCATTTCAAAATATGTGCCGTGGCGAGCAGTAATACCTACGCGCTCAATATCAGGTGTACGGATACATTTCTGGCAAGTAGTAACTCTCTTTTTAGGAGGAGTTTCCTCACCTGTAAAATATTTTTTCATTGGTGTCATACCTGCGTTGATAAGAAGGATACTCTTATCGTTCTGTGGTACGAGAGGAAAGCTTGGAAGACGAAGGTGATCCTTGCTTTCAAAGAATTTAAGATACTTTTCTCTTAATTCATTAAGACCGGTCCATTGCATTGTTATTCACTCCGTTCAATAATTTTTACATTAAAAAAATGCCTTTTGCCAAATCGGGACGGAAAAACCGCGGTACCACCCGAATTGTGCAAAACGCACCACTCATAATAACAGTTAACGCCTGTAAACGTGTTGTTTCCAACAAGGCTCTGCAGGTAGCAAATTTAGGGACTTGTGAAAAGCTCGCACCAACCGCTTTCTCTCTGTACACTTATCGGTAAATCATCCTGCGTCAACGCCAGAATTTATATACAATAGTATTATATATAAAAAAGGGGATATGTCAAGTTTTTTTGGCTCTTAGGCAAATGTTTTCATTGTGAAACATAAAGAAATACACAATGTATGTTTAATATCACCAATCGGAACGAAAAATGCAGATTGTAAATATAAAAAATAGACAAATATAAAATATTTTGAAAAAAAGACTTTACTTTAGCGCGTTAAAGTGGTAGAATAACAACACAAAATATGAAGGCAATAGATTTGCCTACGGAGGATTTTATTATGAAAAAGAAAATTTTAGCTATTGTTATGAGCATCGTTCTCGTAGCAGGTATTGTTTGCGCATTTGCTGCTTGCGGTAATGACACAACAAATGATGGCGATACAACAGAGACTCCTGCAGTTGCATCTGACCTTGCATACATCAAGGGTAAGGGCAAAATGGTTATCGGTATCACAGATTATGCACCTATGAACTATAAGGATGCTGACGGCAATTGGACAGGTTTTGATACAGAATTTGCAGAAGCAGTTTGTGCAAAGCTTGGCGTTACAGCAGAGTTCTTTGTTCTTTCTGACTGGGATCAGAAGGTTAACGAGCTTAATGCAAAAACAATCGACGTTGTTTGGAATGGTATGACTATCAGAGATGACCTTAAAACATCTATGAGCATTTCTGACCCATATGTTGTTAACGCTCAGGTTATCGTTACAAAGGCAGAAAATGCTGAAAAATATACAGACCTTGAATCAATCAAGGATGCTAAGATTGCAGTTGAAACAGGTTCTGCAGGTGAAGAGTGCGTTGCAGAGTGTGCAAATGTAACAGCTGTTGCTGCTCAGACAGATGCTCTCCTTGAGGTTAAGTCAGGCGCTGCAGATGTTTGCGTTATCGATATTACAATGGCAGAAGCTATGACAGGTGAAGGCACAAGCTATGAAATGCTTACCAAAACAGGCTCTCTCACAGAGGAAGAGTATGGTATTGGTTGCCGTCTTGGTTCAGATACATGCACAGAAATCAACAAGATTATGGATGAGCTTATGGCAGATGGTACACTCGATAATCTTGCAAAGAAATACGAGCTTACACTTGTAAAATAATTTTAGTCGTTTAATCTCAATCGGCAGAGTGCTTTCGATGGCACTCTGCCTTGAGTGTTGTTTAGAAGATTTTTTTGAGAGGTACATATGGTTACTATTGCAGAGGTTTTTCGATCCCTGTTTGAAGGTTTCGTAGTATCAATTGAGATATTTGCGCTTACGTTATTGTTTGCCATTCCTTTGGGGCTTGTTATAAGCTTTGGCTCAATGAGTAAGTTTAAGCCTTTAAAATATGTTGTAAAGTTTTTTATATGGGTTATAAGAGGTACTCCTCTTATGCTCCAGCTTATTGTTATATTCTATGGACCCGGTCTTATAGCAAACTGGGCAGTTAACACAGGTAGCACCAATCCAATTATAATGTGGCTTGCTTCCTGGACTGTTATGGAGCGATTCAGTGCAGTTATTATTTCATTTGTTATTAACTATGCCTGCTATTTCTCCGAGATTTTCAGAGGCGGTATAGAAAGTATTCCTAAGGGTCAGTACGAGGCCGGTCAGGTACTTGGTATGACCAAAACACAGGTATTCTTCAAAATTGTGCTTTTGCAGGTTGTGAAGAATATTATCCCACCTATGAGTAACGAAATAATCACACTTGTTAAGGATACATCACTTGCACGTGTTATTTCTGTTTATGAACTTATCTGGGCAGGTCAGGCCTTCATTAAATCTGACGGTCTTTTGTGGCCATTGATGACAACAGCAATTTTCTATCTTGCGTTCAGCGGTGTGCTTACCTTTGTTTTCGGCAAAATAGAAAAGAAGCTTGACTACTATAAAAACTAAGGTTGAAAGGAGCTTTTAATTATGTCTGTACTTGAAGTTAAAGATTTGAAAAAAAGCTTTGGTAAAACCGAGGTTTTAAAGGGTGTTAGTTTTACTCTTGATGAGGGCGAGGTTCTCAGCATTATCGGTTCCTCAGGTAGCGGTAAAACCACAATTCTCCGCTGTATAAATCAGCTTGAAATTCCCAATAGCGGGTATATTTCCGTTGGCGGAGAGGTTTTCTTTGATGGTAGTGTAGGAAAAGAAAATGCAAAAGAGCGTAGAATGAAGCAACGCCTTGTTGGTCTTGTTTTTCAGGATTTTCATCTTTTCCCACAGTACAATGTTCACGATAATCTCACTCTTGCTGCAAAGCTTCTTGCTAAAGAGAGAGAAGACTTCAAAGAAAACAAGAAGCAGATTTATGCAGAAATAGAAGCTAAAGCAGAAGAGCTTCTCAAAAAGGTTGGTCTTTCCGAAAAGAAGGGAAGCTATCCTTGTCAGCTTTCAGGCGGTCAGAAACAGAGAGTTTCTATTGCAAGAGCTTTAATGCTTGAACCAAAGGTGCTTTTCTTCGACGAGCCAACATCTGCTCTTGACCCTGAGTTAACAGGTGAAATTCTTAAGGTTATAAAAAGCCTTGCAGACGAAAATATGACAATGGTTATTGTTACCCACGAAATGTCTTTTGCAAAAGCAGTTTCCACAAAGGTTATCTTTATGGATGATGGCGTTATTGCTGAAGAGGGTACACCAGAAGAGGTTTTCGATAATCCAAAATCGGAAAGAACTAAGGCATTTATTTCAAAGTTCGAAGATTAAAATTCAAATCTTGAGCGAATAACTTTGCTTGGCTCGCTCGGCGTATCTGTATACGCCATCGTTCACCAATCTTCGTTCTTCATCCCAATCTTTGAATTTTGTATTTTAGGTAATTTTTGGAAAATAACTTTGCTTGGTTCATTCAGTGATTTATCAGTAATTTTGAAGATTAATAACAAGGAAATGAAATTCATTTATTGAATCTCATTTCCTTCTTTTTTGTTACAATTTGGTTACAAACAATAAATTTTTATTGACAAACGATAAATTTGAGGGTATTTTTGTGGCAAGGAGTGGTTAGCATGAAAAAATCTCAAAGATCAATTAATTTAACAAAGGCATATATAATTATTTTGACAATTGGTTTTGTTGTTATGCTTTTCTCTGCGCCTTTTACAGCATTTTGGTACACTGATTTAACTGGTAAGAGCGATACTGCTGCAAAGGTTTTAATTGGGGTCTTTTACCTTTGCTCACCGGCAGCGGCGGTTGTTATTGTTTCTTCATTGAAGCTTTTGAAGAATATGAAAAATGGTGAGTTTTTTACAATTGAAAATACAAAGCACCTAAGAAGAATGTCTTGGTCATGCTTTTATGTAACACCTATTTGTCTTGTTGGCTTCTTATGGTTTTACGGTTTTATTCCCATAGCTGTTTCAGCGGCATTTATGTTTCTGATATTACGCATCATCAAAAATGTTTTTGAGTACGGGTGTGAAATAAAAGAAGAAAACGATTTGATGGTGTAAGTATGAAAATAATAGTAAATCTTGATGTAATGTTAGCAAAAAGAAAAATGTCCTCAGGTGAATTGGCTGAAAGAATTGGTCTTACTCAGGCAAATCTGTCGATTCTTAAAACTGGTAAGGCAAAGGCAATAAGGTTCTCAACCCTTGCTGCAATCTGCAGGGAGCTTGACTGTCAGCCCGGGGATATACTTGAATATTCAAAGGAGGAATAAGTCATGAAAACAAAAACATTTCCTGTAGAAAAACGGGATATAATAAGTCTGTTTTTAACAGTAGTTTCATTATTTATTTTAAGCAGAATCGGAATATTGGGTGGCTTTAATATAGGCTTTTCAATAGGTTGTGGTATTGCGCTTACAATAGGCTTTGTGTATGCATGGAAGAAAGAATCAACTTCAAAGCTTTTTAGCGTGATTCTATATTTACTCAGCATGGCGCTTGTTGTTTCCTTCAGCCTTACAAGTGATGCAGTTATAAAATTTTGCACCATTGTTTATTTTCCTTTTGTGTGCTGTTTTTTAATATGCAATGCTTCAAACAACATAAATCTTAAACAAGGTACATACAAGAGCTTTATTACTATGTTGGGTAAAACAATAGATGGCACTCTGGTTAAGCTTGAGGTTACTTTTAAAAGCTATATTGAAAGAATAACAAAAAACAAATCTAAAAATGCAGTTTATATAATTTTGGGTGTTATAATTTCAGTTCCGCTTTTATGTATCGTTCTTCCATTGCTTTCATCTTCGGATATTGCTTTTGGTTCTTTGGTGAAATCAATATTTAAAAATGCAGGACTTCTTGTTCTCTCATTAATTATAACATTGGGTATTTCTCCGTTTGTATATTCATTTTTGTTTTCAATGAGAAAACAATCTGCAGAAGATTCCGTTGTTAAACCAAGTAAGAATAAAACTCCTAATATTCTTTTTAATATTGTGCTCAGCGCAGTAAGCGTGGTTTATTGCGCTTATGCAGTATCTCAGTTAGCATACATAACAAAAGCATTTGCGTTTCTTTTGCCGGAAGATTATACTGCGGCACAGTTTGCACGAAGCGGATTTTTCCAGATGGGTGCTATATCTTTTATAAATTTCTTGATTTTATCTCTTACCGCCATGCTGGTTAAGAGAAAAGGTAGGAAAATACCTACATCTACAAAAGGCTTACTTGTTTTCCTTTGCCTTTTCACAATATTCTATATTTCAACTGCAATTGTGAAAATGCTCAAATACATTTCTCTTTATGGCTTAACACATTTAAGAGTTTTAACTTCTGTGTTTATGGTTATGCTTGCAGTGATTTTTGTCATCCTTCTTTTAAGACTTTTTATTTCAAAAATAAAATATGCAAAGGCAGTAGTGCTTGTGTGCACGATTTCACTTCTTTTGGTCGCAGCAATAGATACAAAAACAGTTATTGCAGAATATAACTATAATCAATACCAAAAGGGCAATATTCAGATAGACGTTGAACAAATCGGAACCTTAGGAGTAAGCGGTATACCAACTCTTGTAAAACTTACAGAGGATGATGACAAACAAGTGTCGGATGAGGCAACCAACGAACTTTTATATCGTTGTTCAAGTGTTTATGAAAATGCTTTTGACAAAGAAGAGACTGATAAAAAACTTGCTGTTACCAAAGGTGCGTTTTACGAAAAAAATCTTTCATGGATAAAAGCAAGAAAAGTATTGGATGAATTTATTAAGAAAAATCCATCATTAGATAGAGAAACTTTTGACGAGTATTATTACAAAACCTATCTATCTATCGAAGAGGAAGAGCTGGTGTATGAGGATAGTGCGATAGAATAAATAAAACTATCGTAACACTCTGCATTTTATACTCTGGATTTTGCACTTTTTCACCGACCAAGCATAGTATGAAGTAAGATAAGCGCAAAGGTACTTGCTTGGTGGCGGAGTGATTTCAAATCCTTAAAGCCCACAGAATAGCCCTGTGAGTTTGTGCAAAAAATAAAACCCATCTATCAATCAGTTTGATAGATGGGTTGATTGCTTTTCTGATTCTTAAAGCTTTTCTAATATTCTGAGAACGATATCTGAAAATGCAGTAATATCTGTTTTTACTGAATTTGTGTAATCCTCAACGCCTACGTCGTCAGCACTATCAGAAATTTTTCTTACGCTTACAAATGGAATGTTGCCTAGAAGGTAGCATACCGCACCTAAAGCACCGCTTTCCATATCAAATGCGCTTATGTTGAATATCTCTTTGTATTTGTTTCTTCTCTCGGCATCTGTAAGGAAGAAATCGCCTGTGCCAAGCTTTCCATGCTTGAAGCCTTCAACAGAAACTGCAGCATCATAAAGAGCGTTTTTACATTCATATATGTACTCTGCCTGTCCTGGCTTCTGGCCGGGAAGTCTGCCGATAGGTGTTAAGTCGAAATCACATTCAACAACAGAGTCGGAAACGATAATATCGCCTTTATATACACCTGAAACAGCACCGCTCCAGCCTGTGTTTATAACGCCGTCATATTCCTTTTCACAAAGAGCGATAGAAGCACCCATAGCGGCATTCACTTTACCTATGCCGAAGCAGACTGCGGTGCAGTCGTGTCCGTTGTGAGTAAAATCGAAAGCAGGCATATGCTTTATAGTGTATTCTTTTTCTACAAGGGAGCCAAGGCTCTCTTTACAAGGATTAAATTCATCAATATCTGCAATTAAAATAAGGTATTTCATTATGCATTCTCCTCCAAAGCAGCTTTAAGTGCTTTCGCAAACTGGTCAGGGCAGGAGGTAGCTTTGAAGCCACAGCGGATGCCTGTAAGCACATCAATAACCTCCTGGGCAGGCTTACCTTCAGCCAATGCAGCAATACCTTTAAGGTTGCCGTTGCAACCGCCTTCAAATGCTACTTTTGATACAATGCCGTTATCAACATCAAAAGAAATAGTACGGGAGCAAACTCCTTGTGTTCTGAAATTATATCTCATTTTTTTCTTCCTCGCTTTTTGTTTCTTTTAATAGGTCAAGCGCTTCCTTTAATGCATCAAGAGGTGATTGACCGCTTTCTTTTTTTACTGTGATATATGGTTTAGGTCCTGTAGAAACAAGAATTCTTCCTCGCATTGCTTTTACAAGCACCGCAACCTTTGCCATATCAATTTTTTCAACGTATAAGAGCAGACTGTTGTTATTCTGCCCGATTTCATATATACCTGAATCTGCCGCAGAGTTTCTCAAAAGAGCAACCTTTACAAGACCTTCTACGCTTGCAGGCGGCTCACCGAAACGGTCTATAAGCTCGTCTATAACGTCGCTTGCATCTACATCACTTCGTATATCTGCAATTCGTTTGTAAATCGCAAGACGTTGCGGAAGGCTTTCAATATATGTTTCGGGAATAAAGGCATCAATACGCACATCAATAAGACATTCCTTAGTAATCTTTTCAGGCGCTTCACCTTTTTCTTCCATAACAGCTTCGGATAGAAGCTTCATATACATATCGTAACCAACAGCTTCCATATGGCCGTGTTGCTCTGAGCCTAAAAGGTTACCTGCACCGCGGATTTCCAAATCTCGCATTGCGATTTTAAAGCCAGAGCCGAATTCGGTATATTCTCGTATAGCGGTAAGGCGCTTTGTTGCAATTTCAGTAAGCTCTCTGCCTCTTGTAAATGTAAGGTACGCAAAACCGCGCCTTGCAGACCTGCCAACTCGTCCACGTATCTGATGAAGCTGCGCAAGACCTAAGTTGTTGGCGTTTTCAATAATAAGGGTGTTTGCGTTAGGTACATCTACACCTGTTTCAATAATGGTAGTGCAAACAAGAATATCAATTTCACCCTCTAAAAGAGCACGCCACACGTCAGAAAGCTGGTCTTCATTCATTTTGCCGTGACCGATACCTATATTGGCGTCAGGCAGCAGCTCTTTTATTTTTGCCGCAGTTTTTTCTATAGTTTCAACCTTGTTGTGCAGGTAATAAACCTGACCACCACGACGAAGCTCTTTTTGCATAGCTTCCGCAAGTACGCCCCAATCGTGCTCTAAAACATAAGTCTGAACAGGTGAACGGTCTTGTGGAGCTTCTTCGATAACAGACATATCGCGGATTCCCGACATTGCCATATTCATTGTTCGGGGAATAGGCGTTGCGGAAAGTGTAAGGCAATCCACATCGGGATACATCTCTTTAAGTTTTTCCTTCTGACCAACGCCAAAGCGTTGCTCCTCGTCAACTATTATAAGACCTAAATCCTTGAAGGTAATATCCTTTGAAATAAGTCTGTGGGTACCAACAATAATATCAATAGCACCGCGTTTAAGTGCTTTGATTATACGTGTTTGTTCCTTTGCGGTACGGAATCTTGAAAGCATTTCTGCTTCAATAGGGAAGCCCTCAAAACGTCGTTTTATAGTGTTGTAATGCTGGAGTGCAAGAATCGTAGTAGGTACAAGAATTGCACACTGCTTGCCGTCTGCAATGCATTTGAAGGCGGCTCTGAGTGCGACCTCTGTTTTACCGAAGCCAACATCACCACAAAGGAGTCTGTCCATTGGGTGAGGCTTTTCCATATCGCGCTTTATTTCACGTATTGTTCTTAACTGGTCATCTGTTTCGTCATATTCAAAACGGCGTTCAAAGTCGTTTTGCATATCAATATCAGGAGAGAAGGCGTAGCCTGCAGCTTTCATTCTACGGGAATAAAGAGCAATAAGCTCTTTTGCCATATTTTTAGCGGAGCCTTTTACTCTTGCTTTCAGCTTTTCCCAGTCTTTGCCACCAAGCGTTGATAGCTTCAGCGTTCTGCTGTCGTCCTTGGGGCCAATATATTTAGAAACTAAATCAAGCTGAGTAACAGGCACATAAAGTGCACCGCCCTTGGCATACGTGATTTTTATAAAATCCTTTGTAACGCCTGAAACATCAAGCTTTTGTATGCCTTCAAAAATACCGATACCGTGTACTGAATGAACAACATAGTCTCCCTTTGAAAGCTCTTCAAGACTTTGTATAGCATCTGCTGCTTTATAGTTTTTGCGGCGTTTTTTAAGTCCCGTAGCGCTATGAGAGCCTTTACCGTAAGAGATAATTGTGAATTTTTCGTTAGGGTATCTGAAACCTCCCGAAAGACCGCCTGAAAGAACGGCAACTGTGTTTTTGGGGAATTCAGATGGAAGAACAGGGAAATATAATGCCCTGATATCTTCTGTTTCCAAAGCTTCCGCAAGAGCGTCAGCGGCTTTTTCTGTACCTGCTATAACAATGCATTTCTCTTTGTTTCTAAGAGCAGGTCTTAAGTCATCAAGCAATACCTCCAAAGAGCCGTTCCACGATGGTGTTTGCTGAACATTAAAGGTGGTAAGGCTTTTTATAGGTGTGTCAAATGAGCCTCTTGGGAATGTATCAATATAAAAAGCTTTTCTTTGTTCGTAAATATTTAAAAGCTCAGGGAATGTAAGAGTGAATTGGTCAAGACCTTTGGCAAGAACGCCTGCTTCAAACTGGGCTTTGATTTCCTGTAAGAAAAGCTTTGTACTGCTTTCAGCCTTTTCTTTTACATTACCGCTTTCTACAACAAAAAGCATATCATTTTTGCAGTAATCAAAAATTGATGCAGGCTTTTCGTATGCAAGAGAAAGATATTTATCAACGGAGGAAAGGCCAACACCTGCCTCAATCATTTCAATATCTTTTGAAAGCACCTCTTTGGCTTTGCGAGAGCCTTTACCTGAAAGGCTAGAAATAAAGCTTTCAATTTTGTTTTTTAAATCGTCATCATTTTTGAATATGATTTCTGTTGCAGGGGTGATTTCGCAAAAATCAAGAGTATCTGTTCTTCTTTGAGTGGATGGATCAAAGGTTGAAATGTTATCAACATTGTCGCCCCAAAGCTCAATTCTTACAGGCTCCTCTGCATCAGGTGGGAAGAAATCTATAATGCCGCCTCTGTGGGCATACTGACCTGCACCCTCAACTGCGTCTGCACGCTTGAAGCCTGCTGCAGTCAATGTGTCAATAAGCGTCTTAGGTGAGATTTCTGTATCTAAATCTATTTTGAAGGTGCGTTTTTTTAGTTCTTCAGGCGGAATAGTAAGCTGAAGCGCTGCTTCAACAGAGCAGGCAATTACAGAATATTCACCGCTTAGAATGTTGCAAAGAGCTTTAATTCTTATCTGCTCATATTCCCTTGATTGACCCTGAGATGTATTAAATGAATAATCTCTTGCAGGGTAGAAAAATGCTTTTTTACCTTTGCCTGAAAACTCGTTGATATCGCCAACAAATTTCCGCGCAGATGATTCATCGGGCAAAACGACAAGCGCTCCGCGAGAAAGATTCTCGCAGAGTGAAAAAACAAGGTGAGCCTTTGGTGAAAGTGGGAGGCCGGTTATACCTGATGGGCCAACTCCGTTTTCAATATATTTCAGTACTTCCTTGTATTCTGTGCAATTTTCCAGAAGTTTTGAGTAGCAGGACATAAAAACCTCAGCTGTTGTATTTGGACATAGCGCCTTCTGTGTCGCCCTTTATCATCATTTCGAGGGCGCCTAAGGCGTTATCCATAGCCTCTCTCATAAGAGGAATATCTTTTTTGGGAAAGTTTGAAAGAACCCAATCTGCTAAATCATAATCAGGGTGAGGCTTTTTGCCAACGCCTAACTTGATTCGAGGGAATTCTTCAGTGCCTAAATAGGCAATAATGCTTTTTATTCCGTTATGACCGCCTGCGCTTCCCTTTCTTTTTATACGGAGCTTGCCGGGTTCAAGGGAAATGTCGTCAAAGATAACAATAACATTCTGTGGCGGAATCTTATAGAATGATGCGCATTCACCAACAGCCACACCGCTATTGTTCATCATTGTCTGTGGCTTCATAACAAGCACTTTTTTGTTTGCTATTTTTGTGTCGCCGATAAGGGCATGGAATTTAAGCTTCTTTGCTTTAAAGCCTAATCCGTTTTCCATATTCTCAATGCAGAGAAAGCCTGCGTTGTGGCGCGTTGTTTCGTATTTTGAACCAGGGTTACCAAGGCCTACGATAAGATAATCATAGGTTGAACCACCTGAAGATTGATTTTTGAATTTGTTGAACATAATTTATAATCCTTATTTTGTGTGTTGACGTTTGTATGGTTTTTTTATGTTTACCCAGTTTTCTTTTACTGATTGCCTTGAACGAGCAACAGCAAGTGAATTGTCAGGTACATCTTCTGTGATTGTGCTTCCTGCCGCAGTAAAGGCGTTTTCGCCAACTGTAACAGGTGCTACAAGATTGGTGTTGCAACCTATAAATGCACCATCCTTAACAACTGTGCGTGATTTGTTTCTGCCGTCGTAGTTAACTGTTACACAACCGCAACCAAAGTTAACGTCTTTCCCCACATCAGAATCACCAACATAGAGAAGGTGAGGAAGCTTACTTCCTTCATCAACTGTGGAGTTCTTAACCTCAACAAAGTTGCCTATGTGAACATTGTCTGCGATTTTTGTGTTGGGTCGTATATGAACAAATGGACCGGCTGTAACACCATCACCAATTTCTGAATTGAAAGCCTGAGTGTTGTTGAGTTTGGTATTGCGCCCAACAGCTGTATCAGAAATGTATGAGTTAGGGCCAATAACTGAACCTTCGCCTATTGTTGTTTCACCAAGAAGAATTGTACCTGGCATAACTATTGCGCATTTTTCGATTTTTACAGATGGCTCAATTATAACACCATCAAAGCAGGGTATTTCCACACCGTTTTTTACAAGGTTATTTAATATTTCTAAGCGTTCATTATTGGTTATCATAATAATCATCCTTCATAATATCTCCAAAATAATATTTTACCATAAAATACGTTAATTTTCAAGGATTGTGTTGTTTTGGGGACAGTTTTAACTGTAAATATGTCTGCAAATAAAGAAAATTACGCAAAATTCTCGTTTTTTTCTCGTTTTGGTATTGATTTGTTTTCGGATTCATTGTATAATTTTGTATATTATTTAAAAATGAGGTGGTAGAATGTCAAGAAGCTTTAAAAGAAACATTTTGTTTCTTGTAACAGTTATGGTAACTGCTCTTGCGTGTATAATTCTGCCCTTTATTTCGTATGTTAATCCCAGTCTGTTCCATAACATAAAAATCTCTGGTGCTCAGGTGGATGTTGAGGGCTATGATTTTTCTAATGGTGATACAGTTTCTCTTGCAGGCGAATGGGAATTTTTCTGGAATAAACACATTGTAACAGAAAATTTGAAAGACGCTCAACCTGATTTATATGTAAGCGTGCCATCCTCCTGGACTCAATATGAAATAGATGGAGAAGATCTTTCAAATGGTGGTATAGCAAGTTACCGGATTTTTGTTGAAAATATAAGCTCAGTTCATCCTGTTGTAGTCAGTATAATGAATCTTCCTGGTAAGTGCCAGGTTTTTATAGATGGCGAATTTGTTTTCTCTAACCGTTCAGTTCCTTGTGAAATTCACGGGAACCAAAACCTTGTAGAGCCTTATTCCGAACCAGTTGCTATTAGTGCTGGTTCAGGTGTTCACGAAATTGTAGTTGAGGTTGAGTGTGAATATTCAAGTGGGCTTACAGCGATTCCTATTTTGTCAGATTACAATGAGTATCTTGATTCAATGATGAGTTCTGTAGCGCTTCGCTTTTTGCTTATTGGCGTAGTTGCGTTTTTTGCAATAGGTTCTGCATTGCTTTCAATAATGCGTAAGAACTTCTCCAGTCAATTGTGGCTTATTCTGTTATGTGTTGTTTTCATTTTCAGAATGCTTATTTCCAATGAAGGATATATGATTTCTCATAACTTTTTGGGGAATTTGAACTATGAAATAATGATGAGCCTGATGTATGCAACCACGTTTATTATAAAACTATGTATGCTTATGCATCTTATAAATGTGGTAGGTCTCAAGGTAAGCCAGATTACACTTATAGTAATAAGTGTTATCTTCCTTTTGATTGCATTTGTTCCGTATTTTACATACGACTATATCTACATTGCCAAAGCATATATGTGGATTCAGGTAATAGTTTATGTCTTTGATGCATATATGGTGTTTAAATTGTCAGATGCTGCAGTTAAGAAAGAGCGTTTTGCAGCGCTGCATCTTGTATTGTACTGCATATGTGCAACATCTCTTGTAACCGATAACCTGTATCTTTACGGATATATTTCTGATACAGTTTCATTTATTATGCCGTTATCCTGTTTCTTGTTTATAGCGTTTATGCTTTTTGTTCATCTTATAAACACGTTGGATACATATAAGGCCGCGCAAAAAACTGCTGAGCTTGAAAAAGAATTAGCAGAAATCAATATGACTCTTATGCTAAGTCAGATTCAGCCACATTTCTTATACAATGCATTAAATACTATTAAGTATCTTACTAAAAGAGACCCGCAGACAGCGGAAAGTGCTATTGTAAAATTCTCTGGATATTTACGTACCAATATGGACTCTCTTACTCAGAAGGAGCCAATACCTGTTTCTAAAGAAATCGAACATGTAAAAAATTATGTAGATATTGAAAAACTCAGATTTGCAGACAGGCTTAATGTTGAGTATGAAATATCTGCTGAGAATTTCAATGTACCGCCACTTACTATTCAGCCTATTGTTGAAAATGCTATTAAACATGGCGTTAATCAGAAGGCGGAAGGCGGAACAGTTAAAATTAAAACATACGAGGAAGACGGCTTCAATGTTATCTGTATTGAAGATGATGGCGTAGGCTTTGATATTAACGAAGAGAAAAATGACGGGCGTTCTCACGTTGGTGTAACAAATATCAAAAAGCGTTTGGCGGTTATGGTTAATGCAGATATAGATGTTAATAGCCAGATAGGAAAGGGTACTACCGTTACAGTTAAAATTCCCAAGAAGGAGGAAGCAAAATGAGAATAATTGCAGTTGATGACGAATTTATTGCTCTTGAAGAGTTTGAGGATACTTGCAGGTCTTTAGGAATTGAGGATGAGATTGTCAAATTCAATAATCCTTTGGATGCTTTAGGTTATGTTGCTAAAAATAAGGTGGATATAGCTTTTCTTGATATTGAAATGCCTGTTATAAAAGGTATCGAGCTTGCAAGGAGAATGAAGGCTCTTTCTAAAAATATTCGTGTTGTTTTCACAACAGGCTATAGCGATCATGCTCTTGAAGCTTTCTCTGTTGACGCGGTAGATTATGTTCTTAAGCCATATAGTCCAGAAGCTATTAAAAAAGCTTATGATAAGGCTCTTCTTATAAGGGATGCTGTTGAGGAGAATCATGTTTTTATAAAAACATTTGGCTTCTTCGATGTTTTCGTTGATGGAAAATCTGTTAATTTCTCAAGTGCGAAGTCAAAGGAGCTTCTTGCTTTGCTTGTTGACAGAAACGGCGGTATAATCAGCACAGAGCAGGCTGTTTCTATCCTTTGGGAGGGCAGAGCTTACGACGAAACAGTTCAGTCTCTTTTCAGAAAGGTTTTAAAATCTCTCAGAGCATCTCTTGAAGAGGCAGGTGTTTCTGATATTCTTATAGATAACAGAAATCAGCGTAGCATCGATAAATCTAAGTTTATATGCGATTATTACGATTTCCTCGAGAAAGGGAAAAATGAAAATACAAAGTATTTCGGACAGTATATGGAGCAATATCCTTGGGCTAAGGAAACACGTGCTCAGATAGATGAAATGTACAAATAAAGTAAAGCAGGAATCAGTTGTGATTCCTGCTTCTTTTTTTCTCTTTAAGTTTTTCGGTTAAGAGTATAATTACGGTTATAAGCATTGTTCCGCATATTATTCCGCCTAAATCAACTAAAAGGTCGGATATCTGAAAGGCTCGTCCGTCAACGAATATCTGGTGTATTTCATCAGTCCAGGCATAAAGCCATGAAAGAAAGGAGCATAAAACAGGTTTTCTCTTTTCTTTAAAGGCATAAAAGCAATTAGTGGAAAGAAAACCCAATGCTGCAAATTCACTGAAATGGCCGAAGGTACGAACAATTGCTTCAGGAACGTTATCTCCAAAAACAAGGGATAACATTTTTGTTACAAAACCGCTGGTTTCCGAGGATTCAGTGCCGTCCTGGTGCGATAACACAAAAATTGTTACCATAACGGCTATAAGAAAAATAGCCGAAACTACTTTGTATATGTTATTTACGGTGTTTTTCATTTTACACCTCATGGCCTGTATGGAAATACAGAAGCTTTCCACCATCAGCAAGGTAAATACCGCTAAAGCCTTCGTTTATGTATAACGCTTTTCCTGTGTAAAAAAGTGGAATGAAAATATTGTGTTCAATAATGTGTTGTTCTGCTTTCTGGTGAACTTTAAAAGATTCTTCAGGGATTGTGTTTAACTTTCCTTTAAGGTTTTGTATTGTTTTGCCACCGTAGTAGCAAGGTGCAGCTGAAAGTGAATTTATAATAGAGGTAGCAGTTTTTTCGTTTGCGTTAATTGGCAGTACTGCAATATCATATTCACCTTTTTCGGAGAACATTTTCGCCTGGTTTGCAGGGAAAGTAACAAGAGTGAAGTTAATTTTTTCCCCGAAAAGATTTTCCCAATCTGCAATTATTTTTTCTGCAGATGTTTTCATTTCTTCCGGTACGGCAAAAGTAACTGAATAAGATTTGATGCCATATTTCTGTTGAATGGTATCTAAAGCTTTCACTGCGTTGTCCGCGTTAAACTCAGGGGGGGTTAAATTGTTCTCAAAGCTCCCGTATGTTACATCACCAATGCTGAAGTTTGCAGGATATAAGAACTTCGCTTCCTGTATAGCAAAATCAGGATATGTAACATTATCTAAGTTTATAGAGCTTGCGAGAATCTCTCTGAAATTGCTTTGAGAGCAGAGCTTTGATTTGCAGTTAAAGGCTACGCCCCAAACCTCACTGAATGTTGTTGCAGTAGGGTGCTTGTAGGCTATACTTTCTGTTGAAGAATTAGCAATATAAATATTATAGCTTCCGTCGTTGAAACGTGTTTTTAAAGCTTCTTCTGTACCGGTTGTGTAAAGAAGCACCTTCTTGTTCTGAATCTGAATATTTCCGTTGTAATTAGGGTTTTTCGTTAAAACAGTTTCAGCTGGTGATGATTCTTTAACGTAGTATGGACCATTATATAAAATGGTATCATGTGTGGTAGCAAATGAATCTCCTGACGATTCTATGAAAGATTTGCTGCAAGGGTATATAGGGAGAGCAGCAAGCTTATATAAAAGGTCTACATCCTTTTCTGTCAGCGTTATTTCAATGGTGAAATCATCTACGATATTTATTGATTTAATAGAATTGAAATCGGGATTTTCTTCCTGGAATTTCTGAAAACCGTAAACATAGTCTTCAGCAGTAATACAAGAGTTAAAGTCTTTTATATTTGCATTTTTAATTATGGTTTTTGCGCCCTCAGGAATATACCATTCTGCTTTAGGATTAAGCTTGAAAATATATGAAAGCCCGTCTTTTTCAATTGTATAGGCGGTGGCACCTGCAAGGTTTATTTTTCCGTGCTCATCAAAACGAAGAAGTCCTTCGAAGCAGTTGGTGCTGATGATTTTTTCTGCATCTGTTTTGCTTAACAAAGGATTAAATGTATTTACTGTTTCTCTTATACCGATTGTAAAAGTAGCGTTTCCGCTTGTAAGAGAGCAAGCAGAAAAAGAGAACATTATTACTAAGCAAAGAACAATACTTATTACTTTTCTCATAATTAATCCTTTCTGTTTTTGCAAACATCTTTTAAAATGCATTCTTCGCATTTTGGGCGGCGTGCTATACAAACTGCTCTGCCGTGAAGCACTATTCTATGGCAGAAATCGTTGCTCTCCTCAGGTGGAAGAATTTTTTTGAGCTGAAGTTCTACTTTTTTAGGGTCCTTTGAATCGGTAAGCCCTAAAAGGTTGGTGATTCTTATAACGTGAGTGTCTGCGACAACTGCAGGCTTTTTATATACATCTCCAAGAATTAAGTTAGCGGTTTTTCTGCCTACACCGGGAAGCTTTGTTAATTCCTCAATAGTATCAGGCAAAACGCCGTTATGAATATCTCTTACATCTTTTGCCATGCCGATTAAATCGCGTGCTTTTCCATGGTAAAAACCGCAGGAGTGAATAAGGTTTTCAACATCTTCAACAGGTGCTTCGGCAAGCTCATTTTCTGAAGGATATTTTTCAAACAGGGCAGGGGTTACAAGGTTAACCCTTGCATCTGTGCATTGTGCGGAAAGGCGGGTTGCAACAAGAAGCTGAAAGGGAGTGTCTGCATTAAGCTGACAGATTGCTTCAGGGTATACTGTTTTCAACAACTCGCAGATTTTTAAAGCTCTTTCTTTTTTAGTCACATATATCCCTCCCGAAAAGTTGTTTTAATAAATAATACCATTAAATAATGAATATTTCAACACATAAACTCCATTGACAAAATAAGGCACACTTGTTAATATATTTGTATACTTTTGGAAAAGAGGTTTATTTATGGATAAGAAAATTCAAGAAATTATCAACCTTATTAAAGAAAAAGACATTAAAATGATTGACTTTAAAATGGTTGATATTAACGGTCAGTACCGTCACGTAACAATTCCTGCTTGTAGCTTTGACGAAAGCGTTATGGAAAAGGGTATCGGTTTTGACGCTTCAAACTACGGCTATGCAGTTGTTGAAAAGAGTGATATGGTTTTCATTCCTGACCCTGATACAGCAATGATCGACCCATTCTGCGAGATTCCTACACTTACAATCAGCGGTAACGCTATGATTATTGATTCTCCTGAAAACAGACCTCTTGCACAATACCCAAGAAATATTGTTCTTGCTGCAGAGAAATATATGAGAGATAGCGGTATTGCAGATAAAATGCTTATTCTCCCTGAGTTTGAGTTCTATCTTTTCGACTACGTTGGTTGGGATGTTTCACCAAATAACATTTCTGCAACACTTGATACAAAGCAGTCATACTGGAACAGCGACTGCGAAGGCCACGGTGTAATCGTTCCAAAGCAGAAGGCATACCACATTGCAAAGCCTTATGACGCTTCTTATGAGTGCCGTAGCGAAATGTGTCTTCTTATGGAAGAAGCAGGCATTAAGGTTAAATACCATCATCCTGAGGTTGCTGCTTCTGGTCAGTTTGAAATTGAGCCACAGCTTGGCGAAATGTCAAAAATGGCAGACGCTACAATGATGATTAAGTATATCATTAAAAATACTGCAGCAAAATATGGTCTCAGCGCAACTCTTATGCCAAAGCCTGTTTACGGTGAAGCAGGTAGCGGTATGCACGTGCATATGCAGCTCTTCAAAGATGGTGAGCCTATCTTCTCTGATGATAACGGCTACTCACACCTCAGCGAAACAGCTCACTACTTTATTGGTGGTCTTCTTAAGCATATCTCTTCACTTTGCGCTATTACAAACCCAAGCACAAACTCATTCAAGAGACTTATTCCTGGCTTCGAGGCTCCTGTAACAGTAGGCTATGCAACATCAAACAGAAGCGCTGTTATCCGTATCCCTGCATATGCAAAGCAGCCTGAGGAAAGACGCTTCGAGCTTCGTAACCCTGACGCAACATGTAACCCATACTTCTGCTATGCAGCTCTTCTTATGGCAGGTCTTGACGGTATCAAGAATAAGATTGACCCAAGAACAAACGGTTGGGGTCCATACGACTTTAACCTTTACAACCTTCCTGAAGAAGAAAAAGCAAAGCTTAAGGGTCTTCCAACAAGCCTTGATGAAGCACTTGATGAGCTTGAAAAGGATAACGATTACTTAACAGCAGGCGGAGTATTCCCAAAAGAGCTTATTGCAAACTTTATTAAAACAAAGCGTGCAGAGCTTGCAGAAATCGCAAAGATTCCACATCCTGTTGAGTTTGAGAAATACTACAATCTTTAATTTGCAAAACCCCGAAATGATGAAAATCATTTCGGGGTTTTAAGGTGCCAGTGCTTCGCGAAGCCTTAAAGTGTTCGGAAGCGGAGCTTACCCTCAATACCTGATTTAAAACAAGCGTTACATCCCGAAAGATGTAACGCTTGTTTGCTTTAGTTAAACTTAATTGTAAGAATCTTTTTGCCTGTGATTTCGAAATCTACGAAGCCGTCAGCATTGATTGTGAGAGCCTTGTCGTCAAGCTCTTCAAGTGTAACGAGCTTTGCTTCGTTCCAAGCCTTGCCTGAGTATGCAGGGAGCTCGAATTCTGCCTGCTGTCTTTCAACAGGGGACTGTGGATTTTCGATAGGAGCAATACCACCGTTAAGACGAATTGAGTTTTTGATTGTCTTATTAGATGGGTTGAAAAGTCTTACGATATAGCCTGTGCCGTCCTCACTTCTCTTAACTGCACTTACATTAAGGTTTTCGTCCTTAAGCTCAAGGAATGAGTGAACTGTTGGGTTCTTACCATGAGCAGTAGGAGCAAGCTGACCTGCTGTAAGGTAAAGGTTGAAGCGCTCTGATTCCTGCCATACGTTTGCATCTTCCCAGTTGCCCTTATGTGGCATGAATGCATAACGGAATGTGTTAACACCTATGCACTGTGAACCCTTATCCCAGTCGCTGTAATTCTGCATATCCTTTGTTACACAAATTCTGAGTGGGTATGCACGGATAAGTGAAAGAAGAAGAGTGTTATCCTCATCATCTGCAGCTTCATAAGCCTTAAGACCTGTGTTGAGAAGTGCAACACCGTTTGTGCCGTCTGAAAGGTCAACGAAAGAGTTCATTGGATGCTCTGTCATTGGTGGCTCATCATAGAGTGAGTAGTCAGGAGCAGCAATAGGTCTTGAAACAACGTCGAACTGACCCTGTGAATCAGCGTGAGTTGCTTTAATGCCTGTTGGGAATGCAACCTGTAAGTAGTGGTCTTCGCAGCGGTTGTTGATTGTTGTTTCAATTTCAACAAACTTTGCGCCCTTGCGAAGAGTAACAAGGCTTTCAATATCAACAGGAAGCTTATGCTCGCTTCTTGTCTTTTCGTCGGATGCTCTCTTTTCAGGAAGCTCCCAACGCATTGTGATTTTGTATGTTGTCTCAAATTCACCATGGCGAAGAAGTGTAACGTTTGCCTGCTCGCCAAGAGTTGTGAATGTTTCATCGGTTTCAGGGGCAACATGCTGCCATGGGTTACCGATTTCACCGCTATCCTTGAAGTAGCCAAGGTTTTTGAATTCTTTGCCTGTTTCCTTTTCGATTACATTGAATGTACCGTTGTGGTTGAAGGAAACCTTAAGGAATTCATTTTCCATAACATTTGTTGTTTTAACAAGTGTAACAGGAGTTGTTGCTCTTACGTTGTAAAGAGGCTGAATCTTAAGTGCCTTATAGCCCATTGCAGGAATATCTGAAACCTCTGCTGCAATGTAATACTGCTCTGTGTGAAGAACGTTTGCAGTGTCGTTAGGGTTCTGAATAATCTGTGCATTAGCTTTGTTTGATGTAAGAATCTGATATTTGATAACTGAGCCGTCATCATCAAGAATCTGGAAGCTGTCTGCCTTCCATTCTGCAGGAATTTCAACTCTGAGGTTAACAGTTTCAGTTCTTTTGAATGGTGCAGGGTTGAAGATTACAACTGCTGCATCATCACGGCTGAAGCCCTTAAGGTTGATATCGCCTGCAATATCCATAAATGCACGCTCGAATACGCACATTGAAAGCTCTCTTGCCTGTCTGTAACGAGACATAACGTCTTCATAAACAACATCGCGTCCGCAAGCGCCGATACTGTCGTGGCCGTGGTTCTGAAGAAGATAGTTGTATGAAAGGTCAATGAAGCCCTGTGGATAAGGTGCACCTGAAAGAGATGCAAATACTGCCATTGGCTCTGCGTAGTTGATAAGTCTTCTTTCAGTATCGAAGTTTTCCTGCTTGATGTATGTTCTTGCGGAAAGAATCCAACCGCAAAGCTCACTTACGCTACCCTTTGTATATGGGTCGCGCATTTCGCCCTTAAGAACAGGTGAGCTTGGGTCGAAGTTGTCGATAATGCCCTGCTCCATTTCACGGAGTGTGCTGTGGAATACATCTGCCTCAGGAACAGAATCGTTAAGGTCTTTAACAAGCTCAACTTCACGGATATCAGGGCAAGATGAGTCGTGGCCGATTGACCAAAAACGATGGTTTGTTGACCAGTCGCCGTCCTGCTCCTTCATAGCCTGCTCTGCACGAGCTTTAACGTTTTCCTTGTGATACTCGAAGAATGGATGTGTGTACTGGTAGTCGAGCTTCCAGTCGCGGTCAATAAGCTTGAACACACCGTTGTTATCGTTCCATTTCATATCGCGGTTGTTTTCGTCTGTCTGATTAAAGTAAACAGGACGCTGAACAACGTACCAGATATTGTAACGAGGTCTCTTTGCAAGACGTGAAGCATAAATGCGAGTGCCATCAGGGCTTTCCCAATAGAACTCTGATTTTGGAGCCTTGTACTCATTGATGCCACGATAGAAAGATGCAAAGTTAATGCCGAAGCCTGCATAAATCTGAGGAAGCTGTGAAATCTGACCCCAACCGAAAGGTGAGTAGCCTGTTTTGCTGATGCCACCCATCTCTCTGCCTATCTTGTGGCCGAGAAGAAGGTTACGGATAAGAGCCTCTGAGCCAACAGTGAATTCATCAGGAAGGCAGAACCAAGGGCCAACTGCAATACGACCTTCTTTTATGTACTTCTGAAGTTTTTCCTTCTTCTCAGGGTATGCCTCAAGGTAGTCCTGAATAGGCATTGTCTGAGAGTCAAGGTGGAAATGCTTGTAATCGGGATTCTTATCAAGAATGTCAAGAAGCATATCAAGCATATAACCAAGCATATACTGAGTTCTTCTTGCAGAGAAACGCCACTCTCTGTCCCAATGGGTGTTGGATATAAAATGACATTGGATTTTATCTTTGTTTTCCATTTTATTATTTCTCCTTAACCTTTAATAATTTTCATTATTTCTTCAAAGTTCTGGCAGTAGTGTGTACAAACAGCCTTTGTACCACTTGATTCAATGTTACCGCCTGCAATACCGATTGTTGAATAGCCTGCAAGACGAACTGAGCAAGCGCCTGCGCCACTATCTTCAATACCAACAACACGGTTTCTGTCTGCAAATGCTTCGCCAAGACCAACAATTGATGTTTCGCTGTAAAGCCATGGATGTGGCTTTGGTGAAAGCTCACCAAGAGTACCGACACTACCTTTACGCAGTGGGAAGCCTGCAGAAATTATTGCATCGTAGAAATCCTTAGGATCGCCCATACCAAGAGTCTTGAATGCGGAAAGAATTTCAGGCCATGCCTTTTCATAAAGACCTGATGTAACAAGACCGATTTTCACACCCATATCCTTGAGCTCGAGAAGGAAATCCTTTACGCCTTCTGTAGGAGTGAAAGCGCCGTCCTTACCTCTGCCTGCCATAATCTCTTCCATTTCTCTGTGAGTGTGCTCAAAGTAGAAGTTACGAGCCTTTTCAAGAGATTCACCAGGGCAGTATTTATCGATACAATACTGAAGATGCTCTGAAACTGAGTGGCCTGAAACAAATGGAAGGTCAGCATCTTCAAGCTGGAATTTTGGATTGCCAAGCATACTTGCTGTACTCATTTCGATAATCCATACCCAGAAATCTTCGCTGCGTACTGTTGTACCGTCAAGGTCCATAAGTACTGCGCTTAAAGGATACTCTGTTTTAACAGGATGAACAGGGTAGTAAACAGGGTATGCAATTGCAGATTTTACGCAAGCGAGTGAATGTGTGCCAAAGCTGATGAATTCAACCTTGTTGTCGCCTGTAGCAACAACGAACTCAACACCATTTTTGCCTGCAACAAATTTGCCGTCTTCAGTAGCAGGGAGAAGGTGGAAACCACTATCTACCCCAACCTCACCTAAATCGGGAATGTAAAGTGTTTTGTCAAGAAGCATATATGTATTCCTTTCTTATAAACATAATTATACCTATATTAACACAACGATTTCATTAAGTAAATTGCTTTTGTGAAATTATTTGGATTTTATTTTACTGAATATTATTGATATAAAAACTTTTCTGTGCTAGAATATGACCCGTATTATGTATTTTTCAAAGGAGCTTTTGGTATGGAAAAGAAACTTGTTTTCGGTGCTATCGGTCTTATGTTCGGTAATGCACATCTTGAAGGCGCTCTTGCATACGGTGCAGAGGTTGCCGCTATTTGCGATTTAAATGAGGAAACTCTCAGAAAATCAGGCGAGAAGTATAATATTCCTGAAGAAAAGTGGACAACTGACTACCACGACCTTCTTAATAACCCTGAAATAAATATGGTTTCAATTGCTATCCCTGATCAGTTACATAGACAGGTAGCTTGCGAATTCCTTGCAGCAGGTAAACACGTTCTCTGTGAAAAGCCTCTTGCTCTTACAAGAGAAGATGTTGAAGCAATGGTTCAGGCTACTGAAAAATCAGACGCAAAGTTTATGGTTGGTCAGATTTGCCGTTTCACACCTGCTTTTGCAAAGGCAAAGGAAATTATTGATTCAGGTATGATTGGTGAGCTCTACTTTGTAGAATCAGAGTATGCTCACGACTATATGAATATTGTTAAAAATGCAGATGGTTCTAAGCACTGGCGTGCAGACCCTCAGCGTCATGGTCTTATCGGTGGCGGATGCCATGCAGTTGACCTTCTCCGTTGGCTTGCAGGAGACCCTGTTGAAGTTTTTGCTTACGGTACACATAAGCTTCTTCCTACAGTACCTTATGATGATGCTACCTGCGCTCTTATGAAGTTTGATGATGAGCTTATGGGTAAGGTTTTTGTTTCTACAGGCTGTAAGAGAGATTACACAATGCGTACATGCATTTACGGCACAAAGGGTACAATCATCTGTGATAACACATCACCTACAATGCAGCTCTTCGTTGTTGATGAAAAGGATGAAGCACCTGAAAAACCTGAGATTATTGAAATCGACGTAAACAACCACAACTACGTTAAAGAATTCCAGGTATTTGCTGATACAATTCTTGCAGACAAGGAAATGGAAACAAGCGTTTACGAAGGTGCAAAGACTGTTGAGGTTTGCCTTGCAATAATAGAATCTGCAAAGACAGAAGAAAAGGTTAAACCAAACTATAACTTTGGTTAATTATTATATAAAATAAATTAAAGGACAAAATTGTAAAAACTTGCAATTTTGTCCTTTTTATATCTTGCAATTTGTGTATATGTAATGCTATACTGTATAGGAATATAATCGAAAAGTCTGGCTTTTTATAAAGTCAGGTTTTTCGTGAATAAGAAAGGACGATGGCATTGGCTGAAATCAAGAATATTGACGCTGTAGCAGCTCTTGACGCTATGGATGCTCATGTTGACGATTGGCGCGACGCTACTAAAGGTAAGCAAAGAGGTATCTTTAAGTTTGATGACGTTGCTGCTCTCAAAATCAAAAACCTTAAAAAGAGAATTTATACTGACATCGAATCCATTCCTGCATGGAAAATGAAGGAGTGTATTTACAAAGGTGTTGGCGATTACGAATATCTTTATGATGAGTGGAAAGAGCTTAATGTTGGCGACCGTTGGGGTAACAATGGCTGGTCTGCATTCTTCAAAAACTCATTTGATATGCCTGAACGCTTCAAGGGTAAGAAGGTAACACTTAATGTTTACTTTGGTGGTGACTCACTTCTTTCTCTTAATGGTAAGCCATATCAGGGTCTTGACCCATTCAGAAACTCAGTTCTTCTTACAGATTGTGCAGAGGGTAATGAGCACTACGATGTTGATATTGAGTCATACTATGTATGGCACTCAAACGAGTCAACAGTTAAAACTCTTTCTTGCTCATTTATCGGTGTTGTTGACCCTGAAATTGAAGAGATTTATTGGGATTTCAAGGCTATTTTCAATGCTCTCTTTATGCCTGTTCACGATACAGGTCTCTTGGAGCTTATCAGAGCAACTCTTAAAGAAGCATTTACATATGTAAACTTTGACCTTGATGGTGAAGAATTCAAAGCAGGTCTTCGTCAGGCTCAGGCAATTCTTAAAGAGAAGGTTTATAATAACCCATCATACAAGTCTGAGGGTACACTTGCTCTTGTTGGTAACTCTCACCTTGATATCGTATTTATGTGGGCATACAAAGAGTATGTTCGTAAATTAGGTAGAACTCATGCTACAATGCTTCGTCTTATGGAGCAGTATGATGATTTCATCTTCTCACAGAGTACAGCTCCTACATATATCGAGATGGAAAAGAACTATCCTGATATTTACAGACAGGTTAAAGAGCGTATCAAAGAGGGAAGATGGGAATACATCGGTGCAATGTGGGTTGAGCCTGATTGTAACCTTGTTTCCGGTGAAAGCTTTGTTCGTCAGCTTCTCCACGGTGTGCGTTTTGCAGAAAAAGAATTTGGTATTACACCAAAAACATGTTGGGTACCTGACGTTTTCGGTAACGGTTATGCAATGCCTCAGATTCTTAAGAAAGCAGGCGTTGAGTATTTCGTAACTCATAAGATGGGTATCTGGAACGATACAAACCCATGGCAGTATAATACATTCTGGTGGGAAGGTCCTGATGGTTCAAAGATTTTCTCTATCGTTCCTCCTACACACTTTATCGGTACAGTTGAAGCAGACTCACTTAAGATGAACTGGAAAAAGTATACTGATAAAGAAACAATCGGTGAATCAATGTATTGCTACGGCTGGGGCGACGGCGGTGGCGGTGTTGACACCGAAATGCTCGAATATGTAAAGAGATATAAAAACTTCCCAGGTCTTCCAAAAACACAGACTTCAAAAATCGAAGATTCTCTTGCACGTATGAAGGCTAACGCTACAGACGATAATATTCCTACATGGAAGGATGAGCTTTACCTTGAAGAGCACCGCGGTGTTCATACAACAAAGGCTATGCTCAAAAAGCTTAACAGATATTCAGAAAACCTCTATCGTCAGGCTGAAATGTTTGCAAGTATTGCTATGCAGTACGGCTATGAGTATCCTCTTGCAAAGCTTAACGAAGGCTGGCAGATGATTCTTACAAACCAGTTCCACGATTCACTTCCAGGTTCTCATATCACAGAAGTATTTGGCGACCTTTGCGCTATTTATGACGATATTATTGCAATAGGTGAAGCAGTTCGCGCTGAAGCACTCAATGTTATCGCAGGCAATGCAGATGGCGCAGAGAAATATGGTAAGCCTTTCGCTCTCTTTAATTCTCTTGGCGAAGCAGCAAATCAGAAGGTTGAGCTTCCATTCAAGGATGTTGAAATCTACGATGCAGAAGGCAATAAAGTTCCTTCTCAGGCTTATACAAAGCTTGATGGTACAAAGGTACTTGTATTTATGGCAAAGGATATTCCTGCTGTAGGTTACAAGGTATACTATGCTAAGGATGCTAAGGCAGAGGAAGCAAAGTCAGTTGCAATTTCAAGTGTTGTTGATAACGGCAACTTCAAGATTGAACTTGACGACAGAGCAGAGCTTGTTTCTATCTTTGATAAGAAAAACAATCGTGAAGTTCTCAGCGGCAAGGGTAACGTATTCCGTCTTTACGAAGACCTTCCAGGTAAATACGATGCTTGGGATATCGTTGCTACATATGTTGATCGTCAGTTCGATACAGATCCTGGTAAGGTAACAGGTATCTATGCAGGTGATGTATTTACTGTTGTTTCAATTGAAAAGAAGGTAAATAAGTCTCTTGTTAAGCAGAATATTATTATGTATAAGGAACTCGATAGAATCGATTTCGATACATTTATCAGCTGGCATGAGCAGGAGAAGCTTCTTAAGGTTGGCTTTGATGTTGATGTTAAGGCTCAGAAGTTTACTCGTGATATTGCATACGCTACTATCGAAAGCTCTAACTATCGCCACAATCCTTATGATAAGGCTAAGTTTGAGGTTTCTGCTCACAACTTCATTGATATGTCTGAGGATAACTACGGTGTATCAATTCTTAACGATTGCAAGTATGGTTACGAAGTAGACGAGCAGAGAATGATTGTTACTCTTCTTAAGGCTCCTATGAATCCTGACCCACAGTCAGACCGTGGAGACCACTACTTCACATATTCAATTTACCCTCATGCAGGCAACTGGAAAGCTGCAGATACTCTTAAGATGGGTCTTGAAATGAACAACCCTGCAGTTGCAGTTGACATTAATGCAGATGCAAAGGGCGACGCAGAAAAATCATTTATTAAGGTTGATGGCAGAAACGTTACTCTTGAGGCTGTTAAAAAATGCGAAGACGAAGATGCTTATATCATCCGTTTTGTTGAAAAAGCAGGCGCTCGTACAGATGTATGCGCAGAGCTCTTCTCAGATATTGCAGAGGTTGCAGAGTGTAACCTTCTTGAAAGAGAAGATGTTAAGGTTGACATTGCTTCAGGCAACAAGCTCAACTTTAAAATCAATCCTTTCGAAATCAAGTGCTATAAAGTTAAGCTTGTAAAATAATAAAATTATTAAACTGCAATTACCGCAATGGTAGTTGCAGTTTTCTTTTTCAAAAATATTTTATTGGAGAAATTTTCAATTTCTATTGAAATAATCAGAAAATGAGTGTATAATGATGAAGAATAAAAATGGGTCGTAGTATAACTATGCCCTGTTATCTACATTCTAATTCTTCGGAGGTAGTTATGAAAAAGACAGTAAAACGCTCTATTGCTGTTGTGCTTGCAGTACTTACTCTTTTGAGTTGCTTCGGTATCAGCACATTCGCAGCAGACACCACAGGTTATGAACCACTTCGTATTTCCTGCACAATGTATGGAGATTCTCAGACTCAGCGTGGTTTCACATGGTATACCGAAAATGGTTGCGATGCATCTATTCAGGTTGTTACAAATGCTGAATATATTCTTCGCGGCTTCAACGGTGCTGAAGCAATCACAGGCGAAACATTCAATTGGGATGGTTATTTCGGCCATAAGGTTGTTTTAACAGGTCTTAAGCCAGGTACTACATACAGATACCGCGTTGGTACAACAAACAAAAATCAGTGGAGTAGAGTTGGTACTTTCACAACAGATGATGGAGATAATAAGTTCTCTTTCATTGCTATTGCAGACGTTCAGGCAAGTAGCCTTGAAAACTTTGAGCAGGCAGCAGTTGTTATGGATAAAGCTATGAAGTACACTCCAGATGCTGAATTCGTTGTTAACCTTGGCGACTTTGTAAACGATTGCACAAGCGAAGAATGGAACTGGTACGGTCAGGCATTTGAAAAGGCGAACACAAGCCTTACACTTGTACCTGTAGCAGGTAACCACGAAGGTAACATCACAAACAAGCTCAATGTAAATTGGTTCTCAAATATGTTTAACCTTCTCCCTGGTGAAGGCGACCTTAACGGTGTTAACGGCGTATACTATTCATATGATTACGGCAATGTTCATTTCACAGTGCTTAACTCAAACGATATGTATCCTATGACTGAAGCACAGAGAAACTGGATTTATAACGATATTACATCTTCTGATGCTCAGTGGAAGGTTCTTCTTCTTCACCGCGCTGCATATTCTGCAGGTAAGAATATTAATAAGCCTGATACTCTTATTATGAGAGAAACAATTATTGAAATCGTTGATGAAACAGGCGTTGACCTTGTTCTTTCTGGTCATGACCATATGTACTTCAGAACTCAGCAGGTAAAAGGCGACGCAGTTTGTGAAGATACAGTTTACGTAACTGAAAAGTTTAATGGTAAGGATACAACATTTGCAGTTAACCCAGATGGTGCTGTTTATATCCTTCCTTCAACTGCAGGTACAAAGAGATATGGTGTAAATGATGGTACATATGCTCCTATTATGGATGCTGCTGATGCTTGCTTTACTACAAGATCTGAAAAAGATGAAAACGGTGTTGAAACAAATCCTAATGCAGGCGGGTGTTTCTCAAACGTTGAGGTTGATGGCGACAGACTTATCTATAAGGCATATGTTGTTAATGATGATACTCAGAAGGTAACACTTGTTGACGAATATGCTATTAAGAAAACAGTTAAAGATGAACCAATCGAAGATACAAATCGTCCTACAGATATCCTTGGTTCAATTGATGGCTCTGTTGCAAACTTCTTTACAGAATTCTTTGGTGTTCTCTTCACATATATCGGCAAGCTTCTTCCTCAGTTTATCGGCGGCTTGTTCTAATTAATAAACTAAGTACAAGGCTCTTGTTATAAGAGCCTTGTTTTTTTGTCGTTTTTACTAAATAAACGAGAATTTTTTTGTTATGTGTATGCTCCTTGTTTATGGGGTGATTCTATTGAAAATATTGGGGAATAGGGTATAATTAAATTGTATATTTGCAGTTTCGCAAGGAGGATTTTTTATGGATAAAATAATCAAGGTTGGTATCATCGGCTGTGGTGGTATTGGAAACAGTAAGCATTTGCCGGCTCTTAAAAAGGTACCCGGCGTAGAGATTGTTGCTTTCTGCGATATTATTAGAGAAAGAGCAGAAAAATCTGCTGAAAAATTCGGTGTTGAGGGCGCAAAGGTTTACGAGGATTACAAAGAGCTTTTAAAGGATGAAAGCATTGATGTTGTTCACGTTTGCACGCCTAACCGTTCACATAGCTTTATTACAATTGATTCTCTTGAAGCAGGTAAGCACGTAATGTGCGAAAAGCCTATGGCAAAAACATACAAGGAAGCCCTTGCAATGTGTGAGGCTGCTGAAAGAACCGGCAAGAAACTTTCTATCGGCTACCAGAACAGGCAGACTTCCGAAAATCTTTACGTAAAGCAATGTGCTGATAATGGTGAGTTCGGTGAAATCTACTACGGTAAGGCTCTTGCTATACGTCGCCGTGCTGTTCCCACCTGGGGTGTTTTCCTTAATGAATATGAGCAGGGTGGCGGTCCTCTTATTGATATTGGTACTCATGCTCTTGATATGACTCTTTGGGTTATGGATAACTACGAACCTGAAATGGTTGTTGGTCAGACTTTCAGAAAGCTTGCTGACCAGGAAAATCAGGGTAACGCCTGGGGTAAATGGAATCCTGAGGAGTTTACTGTTGAGGATTCAGCTTTCGGTTTCATTAAAATGAAAAACGGCGCCGTTATCAATCTGGAATCAAGCTGGGCTCTTAATATTGCTGAGCCAAACGAGGCTTGCTATATGATCTGCGGTGACAAGGGCGGCGCAGATACACTTGATGATCAGGCTCGCATAAACTACATCAAAAACAACAGACAGTGCATTGAAATTCCTAACCTTAAAGCAGGCGGTGCCGCATTCTTTGAGGGTCAGAGAGATGGTTCACCTGCAGAAATGGAAGCTTCAAGCTGGATTCACGCTATCAGAACAGATACAGACCCTGTTGTTCTTCCTCGTCAGGCACTTGTTGTTACAAGGATACTTGAGGCAATATACGAGTCAGCAAAGACAGGCAAACCTGTTTACTTTGATTAAAATTGCCCATGACATTGCTTTGGGTCCGGGGCAGTATCTGCATACAGCACCGCTCGCCCAAAGACGCGTCTTATACAAATTTAATTAAAAATCTAATTGTTTTAATTTACATATAGTAAAGAGGTAAATATATGAAATTTGCAGTACAGTTATATTCAGTTCGCGATCATATAAAAGATGGTAACGATATGTTAGAGGTTCTTGGTAAGGTTAAAGAAATCGGCTTTGATGGTGTTGAATTTGCAGGCTACTTCGGTCTTTCTGCAGATACTCTCCGTGCAAGATGTGATGAATTAGGTCTTGAGGTTGTTGGTTCACACCTTGGCCTTGATGACTACCTTCCTGAGAAGCTTGATGAAACCCTTGCTTATGGTAAGGCTCTTGGTGCAAAATACCTTGGTGTAGGCGGTGCTCCTCATTCAACATACGAGGAAGCAAAGCATACAGGTGAGGTCCTTGGCTTTGCGTCGAAGAAAGCTAAAGAAATGGGTATGGATACATACTACCACAACCACACAGAAGAATTTTTGGACCTTAAAGACGGCAAAAATGCTATGGATATTATCTCTGGCGAAGGTTGTAGTCTTGAAGTTGATACCTATTGGAGCTTTTGCGCAGGTATAGATAATACAGAATACCTTAAAGCGCATAAGGAAAAAATCATTCTTGTGCATATTAAAGATGGTGTTGATCATAAGCCAATGGCTCTCGGCGAAGGTGAAAACGACCTTCAGAATGTTGTTGCAGGTGTTAAAGCTATTGGTCTTGATTGGGTAATTCTCGAAAATGATGAACCTGTTCCAACAGGTCTTGAAGATATTACCCGTAGCTACAAATGGCTTAAAGAAAATTTCTAAGGAGAATAGAATGATATGAAATTAGGTGTTTTAACTAATTTATTAGGAACAGTTTCTCTTGAAGAAGCATTAAAATATTTCAATAGTCTTGGTCTTGAAATGGTTGAAATTGGCTGTGGTGGTTTCCCGGGTAAAGACCATGCTGACCCTGATGTTTTACTCAACGATGAAAAGGCTCTTGAAGATTTTAAGGCTCTTCTCAAAAAATACAATGTAGAAATCAGCGCTCTCAGCTGTCATGGTAACCCTGTGCACCCAAATAAAGAAATCGCTGCACAGTTTGATAGTGATATGAGAAAGGCAGTACTTCTTGCAGAAAAGCTTGGTGTTCATCAGATTAATACTTTCTCAGGTTGTCCTGGCGATTGCGATACAGCAAAATATCCTAACTGGGTAACTTGCCCATGGCCAAATGATTTCGGTGAAATTCTTGATTATCAGTGGAACGAGGTTCTTATTCCTTATTGGAAAGAGTTTGTTAAGTTTGCATCTGCTCACGGCGTTGATAAAATTGCACTTGAGCTTCATCCTGGCTTCTGCGTATACAATACTGAAAGTTTATTAAAGCTCCGTAATGCAGTTGGTAAAGAGATTGGCGCAAACCTTGACCTTTCTCACCTTATATGGCAGGGTATGGACCCAATTGCTGTTATTCGCGCATTAGGTAAGGAAAATGCAATTTTCCATTTCCATGCTAAGGATACAAAAATTGATGCTATCAATACTGCTGTTAACGGTGTTCTTGATACAAAATCTTATGCTGACGAAATCAATCGTTCATGGATTTTCCGCTCTGTAGGCTTCGGCAACGGTGAAACCTATTGGCGTGATGTTATCAGTAATCTCCGTATGGTAGGCTATGATTACGCTATTTCAATCGAACACGAAGATTCACTTATGAGTCAGAATGAAGGTCTTGAAAAAGCTATTGCGCTCCTCAAAAACTGCATAATTAAAGAGGGCCTTACAGCAGCTTGGTGGATTTAAATTGGGATATTTGGCGCATAACTTGTTTTGCGTTGCTCGCAGTATCTTCATACAGCGTCGCAACTTAAAACTGCATTCTGCATCCAAATCTCACAATTTAAGATTTATGGAGTGATATTTGGCGTAAAACGTGTTTCGAACTGCTCGCAGTATCTTCATACGGCGTCGCAACTTAAAACTGCGTTCTGCAACCAAATCTCACAATTTAAGATTTATGGCGTGATATTTGGTGCAAAACATGTTTCACACTGCTCGCAGTATCTTCATACAGCGTCGCAACTTAAAACTGCATTCTGCATCCAAATCTCACAATTTAAGATTTATGGCGTGATATTTGGCGCAAAACGTGTTTCGAACTGCTCGCAGTATCTTCATACGGCGTCGCAACTTAAAACTGCGTTCTGCATCCAAATCTCACAATTTAAGCTTTATGGCGTGATATTTGGCGCAAAACATGTTTCGCACTGCTCGCATACTGTATGTATAAAAATCATTAGGTGATTTTAATTGTTAAGTTTTATCAAAATACTTGCAATTTGCAACAAATAGTGGTAGAATGGTAAAAAATAGTGTTGAAAGGTGCTTTTATATATGAAAAAAGTTCTCTCTTTAATTATGAGCGTATGCCTCCTCTTCACAATGTTTGCTTGCGTTTCAAGTGCAACAGATGTTGAAGTTGAAAAAAATCTTCCTGCAGTTGTGAGATTATGTCCAGGTACAGTAATCGGTGAAACTGCTGAAGATATTTTACCAACTCCTGAAGTTTATGGTGCAGTTTATTCTAAGGGTTGGGAAATTAAGGTTGAAGGTGGCGACTGGGTTCCATATGACGGTGAGCCTCTTGAGCTCTCAGATGATGGTGCTAAAATTAGATATTTTGCAATAACCTTCTCAAATGATATTGAAGATTACGTTTATTCTAATGAATGTGATTTGATTGTTAAACATAATCCAACAGGTTCATATCTTTACAGTGGTACAGGTCATTGGAGAGTGTGTGCTGATTGCGGCGGTCATGATCCTGAAGAACTTCATGATTTCTTTGCAGAACCTACTGCTCAGAATACAGTGTGTGGTATCTGTGGCGCTAAGAGAACATCTCAGTGGACCGGTCTTGCATCTTTCTTTGATTGGCTTTTTGGTTATGTTTTAAATGAGATTCTCGCAATGTTTATTTAATTTGTCAATAAAGGGCTTGTTATAAGCCCTTTATTTTTTTGCCGAAATTTCTTTAATTTGGGTGTCTCATTTTCTTGACAACAGTTTAATATTAAGGTATATTAAATAGTGGAGTTAATTTTCAGGACCTAATAGGGTTTAATAGATTTTTAAAGGAGTGAACAGTAAATGGATTCAGGCAGTAGTGGGCACGGGCGAAGTAGTTTATATTTAAAACCAGCGATAGTAACAGTTCTGAATCTTGGGCTGTTGCACTGAAATCATTTGATTTTTACCATAGGTACGGCATATAGTCGTGTCTGTGTATTTGTCGCTGAGTCTTAGGGCTCGGTTTTTTTATTTTCTTTTTCGTCCTCAATTCTGCTGAAAAGGGTGAAATTCACCAACTACAAAGGAGGAGAGGTTATTGACAAAAGAAGTTTTTGAAAGACTTTTATCAGAAAAACAATATAAAGCGATAAAAAGCATTTTTGATACAATGAATCCGGTAGATACAGCTACATTGTTACCGGAATTTGAAGAAAAAGAACTTGTGCTTCTTTTCAGGCTTATTCCTAAAGAGAACGCTTCAATGGTATTTACTTACCTTGACCCAGAGGAGCAACAGATTCTTTTAGAGGCATTTACAGATAGAGAACTTGAATTTATCATGGACGAAATGTTCATTGACGATACAGTTGACGTTATTGAGGAAATGCCTGCAAACGTTGTAAAACGTATGCTTGCAGCGGCAGGAGACAAGAGAAATGCTATAAATACAATTCTCAATTATCCTGAAGATAGTGCCGGCAGCATTATGACGCTGGAATATATAAGCCTTCATCCATCAATGACTATTGGTGATGCGCTTAAAAAAATCAAATCCATGGGTGAGGAATCTGTAACAGTTAACATTTGTTATGTTATAGAGAAGCATAGACTTTTAGGTACTATTAGTGCTATGGACCTTCTTACATGTGATGATGATGAGAAAATTACAGATGTTATGGATGAGAATCTCATAACAGTTCATACACTTACCGATAAAGAGGAAGTGGCTCAGCTTTTCGATAAATACGATGTTCTTACAATTCCTGTTCTTGATAAAGAAGATTGCATTGTAGGTATCGTTACTGTTGACGACGCTATTGACGTTATTCAGGAAGAAGCAGAAGAAGACTTCCAGAAGATGGCGGCCATCGCTCCTACAGACAAGCCATATCTTAAAACATCCGTTGCTGAGCTTTGGAAAAACAGAATTCCCTGGCTTATTCTTCTTATGATTTCTGCTACCTTTACAGGTATGATTATTTCATCCTTTGAGGATGCACTTTCTCGTCTTGTTGTGCTTACTGCATATATACCGATGCTTATGGGTACAGGCGGTAACTCAGGTAGCCAGGCATCTGTTACTGTTATACGTGGTCTTTCTCTTGGTGAGGTTGAGGCAAGAGATGTTTTCAAGGTGCTTTGGAAGGAAGTTCGAGTATCTGTTTTGTGCGGTATTTCCCTTGCGGTTGCATGCTTTATTAAGATTATTTTAATAGATGGTATGCTTCTGAAAACTGATGGCGTAAACGAGATGATAGCCCTTGTTGTTGCTCTTACTCTTTGTGCAACAGTTATTTGTGCAAAGGTTATTGGCGCATTGCTGCCAATAGGCGCTAAAGTAATGAAGTTGGACCCGGCAGTAATGGCCAGCCCATTTATTACAACAATCGTTGACGCAGTTTCACTTCTTGTGTACTTTGGTATTGCAAAATCTTTTATAGATGTTATTTAACATTTTGGAGGAACTCTGAATGCAAATGAAATTTAAAAATGGTAAAATCAGAATAATGCAGGTCAGCGACCCTCAGGATTTGCAGTTTATAAGACCAACAATGGTTCGTATGCTTAATATGGCGTATGATAAATACAATCCCGACCTTATTCTTCTTACCGGCGATAATATTTTAGGTAACCATCTTTGCGATGCTCGAATTGGCACTCGCCTTGCTATTAAAGATAAAGCAGGGGAATATGAGGCTATGCGTGTTGCTATAGATAAGCTTATTTGTCATATTGAAAGCAGAAAAATTCCTTTTGCTATGATTTATGGCAACCACGACGACCGCAATAGCTTTACAAAAGAGGAACAGGCAGACATTTATCGTAAATATAGCTGCAATGTAGGTCTTGATGACAATGAGAGTCCTGATGTTGCAACATATAATATTCCCATATATTCAGAAGATGGAGAAACTGTTAAGTTCAATATCTGGATGATGGATTCTGCTTGGCATGATAAAGAGCAGGATAAATGTTTCGAAATAGTAAAGCCTGAAGCAATTGAGTGGTATAAGAAAAAGTCTGCTCAGCTTAAAGAGGCAAATGGCGGTGTTCCTGTACCATCCCTTATGTTCCAGCATATTCCGATGATTGAACAGTTGGAATTTGTTGAGGAATGTGATAAGAGCTACAAAAATGCTGTAAAAGGCCCTGAAGGTAAGTTCTTTAAGCTCAAAGATAACATTGAAGGTGTTATGGGTGAATATCCTTGCACAGTAGCCGAAAAAACAGGCCAGTTTGAAGCTATAAAAGAGTGTGGCGACGTTAAGGCTGTAGTTTTTGGCCACGACCATCAGAATTGCTTTATTGGAAATATAGATGGTATTGATTTGATTCAGACATCCTGCGCTTCATTCCGTTGCTATGGAACAAGAAACAGAGGCGTTCGTATTTTTGATATAAATGAAGACGGCACATTCGAAACAACCTTCTATACTTACGAACAGATATGTGGTAAATCTCTCTGGAATGAGCTCTGCTATATATGGGATGCAGATGGAATGTGGAAAGCAAAAACCGCACTTATTGCTGGTGGTGTTGCAGCTGTTGGCGCACTCATTGGTATAGGTATTACTCTTAATAAATGATTTCTTAAATAAATTTATAAAATAGGAGACACTATTATGAACGGTGTTAATGTTATCTCCCATAGAGGTGCCAATCAGGTGGCGCCACAGAATACAATTGCAGCGTTTGAAAAATCTATTGAAATAGGTTGCGATGGCTTTGAAACAGATATCCATCTTACAAAAGATGGTATACCTGTTGTGTGTCATAACTTTACAATTGACGAAACATCAACAGGTAAGGGCGCTATTAAGAATATGACTCTTGAAGAGCTTCGCCAATACGATTTCGGTAAATACAAAGGCGCACAGTTTGAGGGGACCCCTATTCCTACTCTTGATGACTTCCTTGAGGTCAGCAAGAAGATGGGCGACAAAATGAAGGTTCTTAATATAGAGCTTAAGAGCGAAAAGTTCGGCGAAGCGGGAACAGAAATTGTAGAAAAAACAATTGATGCTGTTAAGAATCACGGAATGTTTGATAAGCTTCTTATATCAAGCTTTGATCCTGCAATTCTTGTTGTTTGTAAAAAGGTAGATAAAAACTGCAAAACAGGTATCCTTTATAGTCCAGATAATTTAATATCATTAAAAATAGCTCCAAGACCTGTTAGCTTTTGCAAAGAAATAGGTGCAGACGCTCTCCATCCATTCTTTATGTATGTAACCCGTCTTTATGTTGAGCGCGCTCACAGAGCCGGTATACAGGTTAATCCATGGACTGTTAATAAAGAGTCTACCGCTAAGCATCTTATTAAATTAGGCGTTGACGGGCTTATTACGGATAATCCAGGACTTATGAACGATATTCTTTCTAAAAAATAAAGAGAAAAATAAATCCTCTGTGATTCAATTGAATCACAGAGGATTTTTATGTTTTGAATAATTAACCTATCAAATCGCTGAAGCCATTACCACCAATGAAGATGTAAAGTATCTGGCTGAGAACATATATAAGGTCTGAGAGGAGATAGCTGAAATCGAGGTAAGCTGTATTCTCTTTTTCCTCGTAATTATCTAATTCGCCGTTTTCATATGCTTCGATTACATCGCAGATATCGTAGAAACGTCTCTTTGCGTCTTCTGTTTCGATGGTATCAATAACAGTGTTATCAAGCATTTCGGTAACCTGATCAATAGCATCATAAAGTTCTTCTGAATACTTTTCAGGAAGAGTGTTAGAATCTATCGGATATTTTTCCTGCATTTCTGCAACATCCTTCATAAGGCCTTTAACCTGACGAGCGTTGTTGAACTGAGGGAAAACATCAGGATATGAATGAACGCTTGTGAAACTTTCATCTGTAAGAAGTGTAATGATAAGAGTCATAAGAACGTCGTTTGAAGCTGTTGTAGCATGGTTCTGTCCACTGAAATAGAATGTATGTTCAGGAAGAAGACCTGTGCAAACATCCATAATGCCTTCTGGGTCAGTATGGTCATGATTCTTAGGGTCAGTACAATTGTTACGAGCTGCAACATAATCTGCAGGAAGTTTTGTGTTTACATTAACACTGTATGCACCCATTGATGTTGAATCAACATGGATGATACCGTCGCAATTCTGTTTGTCGTGTGAAACTGCAAGCTGATAAAGTTCAACATTTGTATCAACGATGTCAAATACTTTAACACCGTCTTCAATTGCTTTAAGAATATATTTTTCAGAATCAAGCTGTGCCTGATAATACCAGTCTGTCTGTCTTGCGATTTCTTCAAGTCCTGCCTCTGAAAGGTATTTTTCCTTACATGCGGGATAGTCACCTGATGGAACAAGGCCCCACATAAGAGTTGAATATCTTAAGTGGTCATTGATAAGTGTCTCTGCGATACAATCAAGAAGATTATCAACATCGGTCTTTGGCATAAGTCTCATAGCAATATTGATAACATATCCAAGATAGTTTTCGTAACCGATAACTGATGGCATTGCTGTTGTGTAAAGAGCCTTACTGTCCTTATTGAAACCGTATCTGTAACAGTCACCAAGAAGAGCAGCACCGTCAAGAGCAGGAACAGTAAATACAATTCTGTTAATATCTCTTGAAAGAGAAATTCCTTGCTCATCATAATACTTCATAAGAGCATTTGCGATTGAACCACCTTGGCTTACAGGAATAAGGTTAACTTTATCTGAACCAGCGTCCTTCTTTACGAACTGAATGTAGTCATAAAGGTCTTTCGCTGTCTGAATCATATTGCCTGTTGAAACATAGTTAAACACATAAAGGTTTTCCATACCGGCAATGTCAAAGTACTCCTGTACAGGGAAATGATTAAGCATCTGATTTCTCTGCTTTTCAGTAATTGTAGCAACGCTACCCTGATAAACTGTAGGACGAACATCATCAATGAATTCACCGTTAGCATCTGAACGCTGTTTACCCATAAGAATGTTGCCAAGAATCTTTGAAACTTCTTTAGCTGCTAACTGGTCCTTATCCTCCTGAGAAATAAACATTCTTGTAACAGGAATAAGTGCCTTTGTTATGATTTCTGTGATTTCCTCTTCACCAATTGTAACATAAAATGGTCCCGGAATTGGTTCACCATTAGCATCACAAAGGATTTCACCGTTTTCGTAAGCGTAAGTTTCACTCTGGAAAAGTCCAGGAATGATGATTGTAGGAACATACTCTTTTTCCTGAGAGAATCCGAGGATGGAAGCACAGGACAAAGCAAGAACTACCGCCAACATTACGGCGAGAACTTTTTTAGTCTTTTTCATAAAGATACCCCTTTTCATTTTGATAGATAAATTATATCAATTATTGAACACTTTGTAAATAAAATCCACTCGCAAAACCATACAAAAAGGACCTGTGCTTTTTTTGCATTTTGCACAAGTCCTGATTTTAATTAATCAAAAGCCAAAGTTCCTTGAGTATAAAGCTGATGAGCAATAGCATCAAAGCCGTCGATAGCGCCGTCCTGATTCATATCCCCTGCATAAAACTTTGCTGTGCCACCATCCACCTTCTGGGTTGTAGTGCAAACCTTTGTTAACACATTATAGTCCGCAGTGTTTACCGAGTTCGTTGCATTGATATCTCCACGTATTGCAACCACATAGTTCTTTGAAACACCCGTTGCATCTTTTGTAAATGTCAATACCCTGCCCGTTGTACCTGACCCCGAATATGTGAAAGTTATACCATTAGGCAATCCAATATAGTTCAATACTGCACTCATACTTGTAAGGTCTTTACCTACATAAAGAACATTGTTGATATTATTAAAAGCCACATCAGGTGTATT
>JAZLDN010000023.1:0-11602 GCA_045614765.1 Acutalibacteraceae bacterium | reverse complement strand
TGTTCGCCTTTGGCGAGAGTCGGTTCAAATCCCCGAGTTCCAACATAACAAAAAATAAAGGACACCCGAAAGGGTATCCTTTATTATTGGTTGCGGAGAGGGGATTTGATGGGCTCTGCCCATCATTCGCTGCGTTTCACTTGCGAACACCCAATTATGTTCGCCTTCGGCGAGAGTCGGTTCAAATCCCCGAGTTTCAACATAACAAAAAATAAAGGACACCCGAAAGGGTATCCTTTATTATTGGTTGCGGAGAGGGGATTTGAACCTCCTGACCTCCGGGTTATGAGCCCGACGAGCTACCTAGCTGCTCTACTCCGCGATATATACGCTCTCTCGAGTGCTTGATGATTATATCACTATAATTATATGTTGTCAAGACTTTTTTATGCGAAAAATTACGAATATTATATATTTATATTTTTAGTTAAATTTGTTTTTATTAGTTTACACAACATTTTCAATGTGATAAAATAAATTGACAAAACCTGAAAGGTTGTGCATTATGAAAGTTGCAATATATGGCGTGTGGCATGTTCACGCAGGCGGATATACCCGCAAGGCTATGGAAATGTGCGAGGTTGTTGGATTCTATGAGAAAAACGACGCTTTTGCCGAGAATTTTCAAAAAGAGTTTAATATCCCTCGTTTCTCATCACCAGAGGAGCTTTTGCAGAGTGATGCCGAGGGTGTTATAGTATGTAGCGCATCAAATGAGCATAAAGAGGATATGGTTAAAATTGCAAATGCAGGTAAACATATCTTTACTGAAAAGGTGCTTGCTCTGACTGATGAGGATTGCGTTGAGATTGAAAACGCGGTAAAAGCAAATAACGTTCAGTTTGTTATTTCTCTTTTTCAAAAATATATCGGTGCCCGTATTGCGGTTAAAAATGTGGCAGATAGCGGAGAATTAGGCAAAATCAACTATATGCGTTTCCGCAATTGCCATAGTGGTTCTATTGCAGGCTGGTTACCACCACATTTCTTCAATAAAGAGCAGTGTGGCGGTGGCGCTATGATAGATTTAGGTGCCCATGGAATGTATCTTACCCATTGGATTTTAGGTCTTCCTGTTTCTGCAAAATCAGTTTTCACAATCGCTTGTGAAAACGAAGGCTATGAGCAGAAAAATATTGATAATGTTGAGGATAACGCAGTAACTGTAATGCAGTTTAAGAACGGAGCAATTGCTATAAATGAAACAGGCTTTGTTTCCGATAAATCTCCTACAGTGTTAGAGGTACACGGTGAAAACGGATTTGTTCGTATGGAAGGTAACGCCGTTGTTAAATGCACTAAAGAAACAGATGGTGCAACAGTAGCGGTAGAAATTCCCGATTCTTTACCTTCACCACTTGAGCAATTCCTTAGCGGTAATGTTCTTGACGGTTGTGGCATGGAAGAGGCTAAAGCTTTAACCCATATGATGGTTATGGCATATGGAGACGAATAAGATGAAAATAATGTCCTTTAACACACAACATTGTATGAATTACATAACCAAAGAGATTGACTATCAGGTTATGGCAGATGCAATTCTCAAGTGTGGAGCAGATATTGTAGGGCTTCAGGAAATGCGTTACGAAGATCCTGAATCAGATTTTACCCGTCAGACAGAAAAATTAGCAGAGCTTACAGGTATGCAGTACCATTACTTTGCAAAAGCAGTTAATATATGGGATGACGACGGTTGGTTCGGTAATGGTTTTATCTCAAGAGTTCCTATTGTAAAAGCCGAAACAATTCCTATTCCTGACCCTGAAGAAAAAACGGGAGACCAGCTTTACGAAACAAGATGCATATTGAAAGCAACACTGGAAAACGGATACACAGTTTTATGTACACATTTCGGTCTTAATCACGATGAGCACATAAACGCAGTTGAAACAGTGCTTACAAGCCTTGAAAAAGAGAAATGTATACTTATGGGAGACTTCAATGTCCGCCCTGAAAATGAAATTCTTTTACCTATCAGGGAATGTATGAAAGATACTGCGGATGTCTTCTCCGAGCCACTTGTAAGCTTCCCGTCAGATAAGCCCAACAGGAAGATTGACTACATATTTGTAACTCCCGATGTTAAGGTGCTTGAAGCGGATATACCTGCAATTGTGGCTGCAGACCACAGACCACACACCGCAACAATTGAATAAAAAATTAAGCAGAGAGTTAAAAACTCTCTGCTTTTATAATAATTTGAATTTATTTTTTTTGCACTGGAGAATACCTTCGTTTCTCAGTTTGCTTATTTCTGCAGAAAGACCGCTTCGGTCTACCTCTAAGAAATCTGCTAAGCCTTGCCTGTCAAAAGGTATTTCAAAACTGTTCTTTCCTTGCTTTTTAACTTCACTTAAAAGGTAAGTCATAAGCTTATCTCTTGTGGTACGCTTTGAAATTATGTCTATTTTTCTGTGAAGAACAATAGTATTTTTTGCAAGTCCTTTCATTAAATTGAAAATTAATTGTTGGTGGAAAGCGCAATTGTTACAACATGTTTTTAATACTCTGTTGCAGTCTGCAAGCATTATTTCAGAGTCTTCGATAGCTTCAACGGTTACGGGCATTGTTTCTGCTTCTGCGCAGGCAAAGGCTTCGCCAAAAATCTGTGGTGGTTTAGCGGTGCTTAAAATACATTTGTTGCCATAGTAGTCAATCTGCATTATTTGAACACTGCCTTTGAGCACAATGCCGATGTACCTTGGCTTTGTGCCTTCTGCAATAATTGTTTCGCCTTTTTTATACGAATAAATTTTTGCGTTAAGGCAATCTAAAAGTGATTCAAGATTATCAGTTTCTATCCCATTGAACAGGGTGCAATTTTTCAGTATTTCAAAATTGTTTTTCATAAATTTCTCCGTTTTGTTGATTTTTCAACAGAATTATTGGTTTGATTATATTATAATAGCCTTGCAAAATCAAGGAAATGCTTTTTAATTTATATCGGAGGGAAACACAATGTTAAGAAAAATTATAAAAATAGATGAAGATAGATGTAACGGATGTGGTGCGTGTGCTGCCGCTTGCCACGAAGGTGCTATTGAAATGGTTAACGGTAAGGCAATACTTACACGTGAAGATTATTGCGACGGCCTAGGTGATTGTCTTCCTGCTTGTCCAACAAATGCTATATCCTTTGAAGAACGTGATGCACCTGCCTATAACGAAGCCGCAGTTCTTGCTTCTAAAAATGCCAAAATCAATGTACCGCTTCCATGCGGTTGCCCGGGAACTAGTGCAAAGGCGATAAAAACACATACAGTTGCACCTGCAGGCGTTTCTCAATCTGTAACAAGCCAGCTTTCTCAATGGCCCTGTCAGATTAAGCTTGTGCCGGAGAACGCGCCGTATTTTGAAGGTGCCAATCTTCTTATTGCCGCAGACTGCACTGCATATGCGTACGGTAATTTCCACAATGAATTTATCCGTAATCACATAACACTTATAGGTTGTCCAAAACTAGATGAAGGGGACTATGCAGAGAAGCTTACACGAATTATTTCTAATAACAATATAAAAAGTGTTAAGGTTGTTCGTATGGAAGTGCCTTGTTGCGGTGGAATTGAAAATGCAGTTAAGCGTGCTTTGCAGGCAAGTGGTAAGTTTATACCCTGGCAGATTGTTACAATTTCAACTGATGGGAAAATTTTAAATTGATAATTGAAGATTGTGGATTTATATGATATAATTTTCCCAGTGTTTTTTTGAGGTGATGTTATGGAAATAACAAAAGATATAAAATATATAGGTGTAAATGACCACCAGATTGATTTGTTTGAAGGTCAATATGATGTGCCAAATGGTATGGCGTATAACTCATATGCAATCCTGGATGAAAAGATTGCGATTATGGATACTGTTGATGGAAATTTTACAGATGAATGGTTAAATAATATAAAAGTGGCACTTAACGGCAGAAAGCCTGATTACCTTGTTGTTCAGCATATGGAACCGGACCATTCCGCAAATATAACAAGCTTTGTAGAAGCGTATCCTGAAGCAAAAATTGTTTCATCCTCCAAAGCCTTTGTAATGATGAAGCAGTTTTTCGGCAATGATTTTGCAGAAAAACAGGTTGTAGTAGGTGAGGGTGATACTCTTTCTCTCGGTAAGCACGAATTAACTTTTGTAACTGCACCAATGGTGCATTGGCCTGAGGTTATTGTAACTTACGATAGTACAGATAAAGTGCTTTTCTCTGCCGATGGTTTTGGTAAATTCGGTGCTCTTGATGTAGAAGAAGACTGGGCTTGCGAAGCAAGACGATATTATTTCGGCATTGTAGGTAAATATGGCGCACAGACCCAGGCGCTTCTCAAAAAAGCGGCTAACCTTGATATTGAAATAATCTGTCCTCTTCATGGCCCTGTACTTAGTGAAAATCTTGGATACTATCTGAATTTATATAATATTTGGTCAAGCTATGATGTGGAAGAAAAAGGTGTTGTAATAGCATATACATCAGTTTATGGCAACACTAAAAAGGCAGTAGAGCTTCTTGCAGAAAAACTGAAAGCTAACGGTTGTCCTAAGGTTACTGTGAACGACCTTGCAAGGTGCGATATGGCTGAAGCAGTAGAGGATGCTTTCCGTTACGACAAACTTGTTCTTGCTACAACTACTTATAATTCAGATATTTTCCCATTTATGAAGGAGTTTATAAATCACCTTACAGAGCGTGGCTACAGAAACCGTACAATTGCTTTTGTGGAAAATGGTAGCTGGGCGCCAGTTGCAGAAAAGGTAATGAGAAAAATGCTTGAAAATAGCAAGAATCTTACATACTGCGAAAACAGTGTGAAAATTATGTCTGCATTAAATTCCGAAAGTGAAGCAAAAATCGAAGCCCTTGCAGAAGAGCTTTGCAAATAATATCTATTCAAAAAGCCTTGAGATTGATTTCTCAAGGCTTTTAACATTTTATAATATAAAGTATATAATAAAGAAAGCATATTTTTCTGCGTATTTGTATGTTTTTATGGTTGACTTTAAAATACTACTATGATATATTATTAACAACCGATAGAGGTGCATTTTGTTATTAGTAACCAAAGCGTGAGGGCTTGCCAAAAGCCGCTGTGGTGAAAGGAGCAGGTGCCGAAGTCGACTTCTGGCAAAAGTCGGTCTGGCAATAAGGAATAATATCTTTATTGTTGTCACCCATATGGGTGGAGAGCTATCTTCCATAATTTTATACTGTAGTGTATATTTATGTAGATAGTTGCTTTTCGGCAGCTATTATTTTTTTGAAGGAGAATTCCACAATGAAGAAAACAGTTTTTACAGGTGTAGGTACCGCTATTGTAACTCCATTAAATGCAAATGGTGTTGATTACGAAGCATTTGAAAGACTTATTGAATGGCAGATTGAAGAGGGTGTAAATGCTCTTGTTGTTGCAGGTACAACAGGCGAGGGCTCTACCCTTACAGACGAAGAACATAAGGAAGTTCTTCGTTTTGCAATGGAAAAGGTAAATGGCAGAGTTCCTGTTGTTGCAGGTACCGGTTCAAACGATACTGCATATGCAATTGAACTTACAAAGTTTGCTTGCGAAATCGGTTGCGATGCAATGCTTCTCGTAACACCTTATTACAACAAGGCAACACAGAAAGGTCTTATCCAGTCCTTTACAGCTATTGCAGACGCTTCAACAAAGCCTTGCATTCTTTATAATGTTCCTTCTAGAACAGGTTGTAATTTAACCCCTGCTTCTTGTGCAATTCTTGCAAAACACGAGAATATAGTAGGTGTTAAGGAAGCAAGCGGAAATATTTCACAGATTGCAGAAATTGCCGCACTTACAAAAGGTGAGTTCGATATCTATTCAGGCAACGATGACCAGATTGTTCCTCTTCTTTCTTTAGGCGGAAAAGGCGTTATTTCTGTTGTTTCAAACATTCTTCCTAAGAAGACAGTTGAAATCTGCGACAAATTCTTTGCAGGCGACCTTGAGGGAAGCCGTAATCTTCAGCTTGAACTTCTTCCACTTATTAACTCACTCTTCTGTGAGGTTAATCCAATCCCTGTAAAAGCCGCAACTGCTGCAATGGGCTTTGGCGAAAATTATCTTCGTCTTCCTCTTACTCCTATGGAGCCTGAAAATGAGGCAAAAATGCGCGCTCTTATGAGAGAACAAGGACTTAATGTATGATTTCAAACAATTTATCTATAAAAAATAACATCCTTTACTTCGGTGGCAGAAGCACCGCTGAGCTTGCGGAAAAATACGGCTCACCAATATACGTGATGGATGAAGCAAAAATTCGCGAAAATTGCCGCAAATATGTAAATGCTATGCATCAGTATTTCGGTGATAACGCAAAGCCATTTTTTGCAAGTAAAGCATGCTCTTTTAAAAAGATTTATAACATTGTAGAGTCTGAGGGTATGTGCGCCGATGTTGTTTCATGTGGTGAAATTTATACTGCAATGAAATCCGGCTTCAATATGGAGAATGTTTGCTTTCACTCAAACAGCAAAAACGATTACGATATAAATTTTGCTATGGATTGCGGTGTAGGTTGCTTCGCTTGCGATAATGAAGAAGAGCTTGAAGCAATCAATAAGTTTGCAGGCGAAAGAGGCTTTAAGCAGGAGATAATCTTCCGCGTAACACCTGGTATTGATACCCATACTTATGAAGCTGTAAACACAGGTAAGGTTGATTCCAAGTTCGGTTTCCCCATTGAAACCGGAGCTGCTATGGAAATTACAAAAAAGGCGCTTAGTTTACCTAACATTGACCTTGCAGGCTTCCATTGCCATGTTGGTTCTCAGCTTTTCGAGTCAAGCGTGTTTGTCCGCTCTGCAGAAATAATGCTCCAGTTTATTGCAGATGTTAAAGCCGAAACAGGCTACGAAGCAAGAGTGCTTGACCTTGGTGGTGGCTATGGCGTAAGATACACCGAAAACGACCCTGAGATTGATATTGAAGATAATATCCGTCAGGTTGCAGAATATGTTAAAGCAAAGTGCGCAGAGCTTTCTCTCAATGTGCCTGAGGTGCACATGGAACCGGGCAGAAGCATTGTTGCAGATGCAGGTATAACTCTTTATAGAGTAGGCAATGTAAAGCGTATTGAAGGCTATAAAAACTATGTTTCCATAGATGGCGGTATGACGGATAACCCTCGCTATGCTCTTTATGAATCAGCATACACAGTTGTTGCCGCAGATAAGGCAGAAGAAGATTGTACATTCCTTTGCGACCTTGTTGGCAGATGCTGTGAAAGCGGCGATATTATTCAGCCCAAAATAATGCTTCCTGATTCTGTAAAAAGGGGCGACCTTATTGCAGTGCTTACAACAGGCGCGTATAACTACTCTATGGCTTCAAACTACAACAGAATCCCAAAACTTCCTATTATAATAGTGAACGGCGACGAAGATTATGTTGCAGTAAAAGGCGAAACATTAGATGATATTATAAGAAACGATATGTAACATATGAAAACGAACCTACCATTTTTGGCAGGTTCGTTTTGTTAAAGGTCAATGCAAACCTCTGCATTGACCTTTTGTAGTGTTGAGTTATGGCGCAATACCTTTTGTGTCAAGCGCGCTTCTGTATTTTCCATTTGTAGCAACAACAGAATATTTACTAAAATTATTGTAGTAAGTTGGGCTCTTGAGAACGTATGATGTTTTTTTGCCACCATTTACATGACCAATATATTCCCAATACTTGTGGTAAATATTATAACCATATATATCGTAACCGGTTGCAGAAGGAGCGGTTTTCCACTTGAGCACAAGCTCTATTTTATCATTGCATTTAGCGCTTACAAGCTTCGGTGCTGTAAGGCGCATTGTGTACAAATAGTCTTCAAAACCGCTATATCTGCCATCAACAACTGCTCTTACTGTATATCTGTAATATTTTCCGTTATTGTTTTTAATGGCTTTGTCCAGGTATTCTGTGGTTTTTACTGTACCAAGATATTTCCAGCTTTTTCCGGATTCTCGTCTGTAAACACGGTAACCTGAGGCACCTGTAACTTCTCTCCAACTAAGCAAAATGCCGTTTTTGTGGTTTTGTAATCCTGTGAGTTTTGGCGTTTCAACATATTTGAGATATTTTCCGTTGTAGTCGAAATTACTTACACCATCATCATTCAAAGCCTGCACGGAGTAGCGCCAATATTGTCTGTGGGTAGCTGATATATCAATAACAGCGGTTTCTGTTGTTACACCAAGAAGTGTCCATCTTGTTGAACTTGTACCACGTCTATATACAGCATAAAGGTCAGCGTTAGCTACCTTGTTCCATGTGATCTGAACACCACCGGCAACGTTTGCAACACTCTTAATTTTAGGTGTCTGAGGAATTTTGTTTTTATTGGCACCACAGATAATAGCCATTTTAGCAAGTCGTTCACCATTATTGCCAATATTAATTTGCTTGAACTGGCTTTCTGTACCCTCGTAATATATAACAGATATTGAGGAGTCATTGAATGCGTTATCACCAATATATTTAACACTGGTGGGTATTGTTAGTGCAATAAGGTTTTCTGTACCTGCAAAAGCACCTGGGTTTAGGTGTGTTGTACCGGCTCTTACTGTTCGTGCTCCGTGAATATACCAAGTGGTGTTGATAAGCTGGTTGTCAATGTAAAATGAATCTCCGTACCAATTATTTTTATCTTTGTAAACTTTCGAACCCTTAAAGTTCGAAGCTAAAAGGTTAACATGTGTTTCAGGTAAGTCAATTTTTTCAATGTTATAGCAATATTCAAAGGCGTTGTAAGAAACACCATCAGCGCCATCAAGGAAAGTGAGTTCTTTTAAATCGCTACAATAGTTAAACGCATTATCTTCAATTTTGGAAACACTACCTGGAATCACCAATTTCTCAAGTGCGGTACAACTAAAAAATGACATAAAACCGATTTTTGTTATTGTGTTTGGAAGTGCAATGCTTTTAAGTGTGGAGCAGGATTCAAAGACTCTATCGGCAATTTCTGTTACGGGCTTACCTTCGTGTTCTGTAGGGATAACTACATCAACAGGTGTGCCTGTGTAACCTGAAACAGAGTATTCGTTCCCATTGCTTGAAAGCGTAAATGTTAACACATACTCCGGTGTAGGTGTTGTTTCACCCTCGAGGGTTTCATCCTCAACAGGTGCGGTTGTATCTTCCGGTGTGGCTGTGGTTTCCTCAGCACCGGCAACAACAAAAAGCCCCTTGTCTTGCAATGGCGCGGCGGTAAGAATACCTACTGCCATAACAACAGCTAAAAATAAACTCAAAAATTTTTTCACAAAAATACCTCCTTGTATTTTTATTGTAATTCTACAATAACATTAACAAGGAGGTATTTCAATAGAAGTTACGAAATTGTAATTATTATGAGTTACTTCTTCTCAGCAATAAATGCTCTGAACAGGGGAAGGCAGGCATCAAAAAATGCCTTGTAGCTTTCGCAGTAGTTTCTGTCTTCTCTTGTTCTTTTACAGCCACCGCCGCGGCATAGTCCGAAATATCTGCACTTTTTACATTCATCACTTACCGCAAGGCTTTCTCTTAAAAATTCAATTGCCTTTTCGCAGTGAGCAAGTGTATCAAAATTTTCAGAAGGTTCGTTTATATTACCTAAAAGCCATTCATCAGTACAGTAAAAATCGCAAGGGTAAATGTTGCCGTTACCCTCTGCCACAAACTGATGTGTGCAATGTCCGCACATACCGCATTGCTCTGTTGGATTACCAAGATAGAGATGAACAAGGTTGTCAAAGTAGCGGATGCTTGTGTATTCATCCCGTACATAATCCTTTACATATGCGTTAAAGCCGTGTATAAGAAAATGCTTGTACTGTTCAGGTGTCATATAAAGCTGGCTTTCGCTTTTATCTCCGAATGGTCTCAGGCAGGGGATGAACTGCAGATATTTAAAATTCCTCTTTTTAAAATAACTTAAAATCTCATCAATATTTTCAGCGCATCTGCCTGTAAGAACAGTAAGAATATTGAAATCAACGCCGTGCTTTTCAAAAATGTTAGCGGCTTTTATTATCTTATAAAAAGTGTTTTCGCCTTTTTCATCAATTCTGAAGGAGTTGTTTTTGAAATCTCCGTCAAGGCTGAGACCAATGAGGAAATTCCTTTGCTTGAAAAATTTTGCCCATCTGTCATCAATTAGCGTGCCGTTTGTCTGTAAGCCATAGTAAATAGTGCTGCATTTGGTGTTCAGTTCGTCAACCTTTTTGCAGAAAAAACGGAAGAAATCAAGACCGCGTATTGTGGGCTCTCCGCCCTGAAAAGCAAATGCTATACTTTCACCATCTGCAAATGTGAGCGCTTTGTTTATTAAGTTTTCTGCGGTATCTTCGCTCATAAGCCCAAAGCTTTTAACATCGCGGTGGTCTGTAACATCGTGGTAAAAGCAGTATTCACACCGCATATTGCAAAGTGCAGATGCAGGTTTAATCATTATTGAAAGTGGTGGCATAATATCATCCTTTAAAAGTTAGCCTCGGAAAAATCCGAGGCTAATAATTCAGAATTTATTTGTTGTAGTATTCTTCGCTTTTACCTCTGCGGTCTGCTTTGAAATCGTTCATAATTTCATCCATTTTAAGATTCATTTCTTCCGCTATTGTTGGGTAAACACTTGAGCGATTAAGATTTTCGCCTCTGTCATCAGTAAGAATATGGAGCCAGTTTTTTCTGAACTTATCAAAGAATGCAGAGTTATCGTTCTGAATTCTCTTGAAATATTTGAATGTAATATATTCGTTATCCATAAGAACAGGGTATGTATAGTCAGCATATTCTTCACGACTGAGTACGTCTGCTGTAGGTGTTGTGTACTGAACAGCCATAAGCTTTTCTCTCTTCATATGAAGAATAGGATGTTCCGCTGTGTGAATAACGCTATCGTTTTTCAGAAGCTCAACCATTGAAATGCCGTCAATATCTCTATCAAATGGAATATAGTTTTCTTTTGTACCATTTTCGCCTGTAATACCGCAAAGCTCTACAAGTGTGGGCATAAGGTCAACAAATGTTGCGCTCTGGCTTCTTGTTTCGCCTTGGTTCCAAAGGTTATTGTTGTTGCCCCAACGAATCATAAACGGAACCTTCTGTCCGCCTTCGTAAGCAAGGTATTTTCCGCCTCTGTGTCCGCCAACAGAGCCCTCAAGTGCAGGACCATTATCACTTGTGAAAACAATGATTGTATCGTCCATAACGCCAAGTGTTTCAAGGGTGTTAAAAAGCTCACCTAAATAGTAGTCAAACTCTGTTATACAGTCTGCATATGTACCCATACCTGTTGCGCCGTTAAAATCATCACCAACAAATATTGGTGCATGTGGCCAAGGTGTAGCATAATATGCGAAAAATGGTTCTTCACTGTTTGTAACTTTGTCGGTAATCCAAGTATTGATTTCTTCGTGAATCCACTCGCTTAATTGACGTTGATCTTTCTTGCCGTTTTCGTCGCGAAGCTCTTCAACGCCGTGAACTATTTCGAACTCGCCGTTTTCTTCAGCAACGTGGTAGAAGGGAGCCATATCGTTAACGTGGTGGCTTCCATAGAAATAGTCGAAGCCCTGATTTGTAGGGAGATATTCACCGTAATCGCCTAAATGCCATTT
>JAZLDN010000022.1:0-11982 GCA_045614765.1 Acutalibacteraceae bacterium | reverse complement strand
ATCTCCATACACAGTAAACGCTAAGGGTCAGGGTCCTGCATGGGCTAACTCACTCTTCGAGGATAACGCAGAGCACGGCTTCGGTATGCTCCTTGGTCAGTCAGCTCTCAGAAACAGCCTCATCGCTAAGGTTGAAACTCTTGTTGATTCTGACAAGGCTTCTGATGAAGTTAAGGCAGCTGCTAAGGCTTACCTTGACACAGTTAACGACGGTGAAAAGAACGGCGCTGCTACAGACGCTCTTGTTGCTGCTATTGGCGACGGTTCATGCTGTGATACATGCAAGTCAATCATCGCAAACAAGGAATTCCTTTCAAAGAAATCTGTTTGGATCTTCGGTGGTGACGGTTGGGCATACGATATCGGCTTCGGCGGTGTTGACCATGTTCTTGCTTCAGGTGAAGATGTAAACATCATGGTATTCGATACTGAGGTTTACTCTAACACAGGAGGACAGGCTTCTAAGGCTTCTAACATCGGTCAGGTTGCTCAGTTCGCTGCTGCAGGTAAGGCTATCGCTAAGAAGAGCCTTGCTGAAATCGCAATGAGCTACGGCTATGTATACGTTGCACAGATCGCTATGGGTGCTGACAACAACCAGACACTCAAGGCTATCAAGGAAGCAGAAGCTTACAACGGCCCATCACTTATCATTGCTTACTCACCTTGTGAAATGCACTCAATTAAGGGTGGTATGGTTAACTGCCAGAACGAAATGAAGAAGGCTGTTGACTGCGGTTACTGGAATATGTTCCGCTTCAACCCAGCTCTCAAGGCAGAAGGCAAGAACCCATTCACACTTGATTCTAAGCCTGCAACAGGCGCTTATAAAGACTTCCTTCTTAACGAGGCTCGTTATGCATCTCTTACTCGCTCATTCCCTGCAAGAGCTGAAGAACTCTTCGCTCAGTCAGAGAAGGCAGCTCAGGAAAGATATGCTCACCTCCTCAGACTTAAGGATCTTTATGCTCCTGATGCTGAATAAGAATATTTAAAATATTCTCTCCCCTATGCAGAATCCTCTGCATAGGGGTTTTTATTGTTTGAAATATACTATTATATATGGTATACTAAAAAAGTCAGGTGGTGATTCGGTGGCAGACGAAAAAGAAATATTAAAAAAACGATTCCGAGAGCTTTATAACCGCTCGCAGAATCGTGGAATATACGTTTATAGTGATTTTCTTAATGCATATGAGCAAGCCCTTCTTGAAGAAGAAATACGCTATGGCTACACTCTTTGGGGTGGTTACCCTGATGCAGAAAGGAAAATTGCTTGTTTCGGAAACGAAAATGATTTTGGCTACTCACCCTGCCCACCGGTCGAAATAGTTTGCATATCACCTCTTTCCGAAAAATTTGCAGACGACCTTAACCACCGGGATTTCTTAGGCTCACTTATGGGTCTCGGAATAAAAAGAGAAACCTTAGGCGACATTGTTATAAACAAAAACAAGGGTTATCTTATCTGCCTTGACACTATGGCAAATTACATTATAGATAATCTTACAAAGGTGCGCCACACCAGCGTTACTTGCGAAAGATGTAATGAAATACCTCTTGAAGATTTACCGCAACCAAAAGAGAAAATGGTTATTGTATCATCACTCAGGCTTGATGTTCTGATTTCAGGAGTGTATGATATTTCAAGAAGCAAATCTTCTGCTCTTATTGATGGAGAAAAGGTTTTTATTAACGGAAAGCTAACTAAAAGCAATTCTGTCAACATTCAAAACGGATCTATGATTTCTGTAAGAGGCTACGGCAGATTCCGATACACAGAAGTTTTGGGAACAACGAGAAAAGATCGGATAAGGATTCTTTGTGAAATATATTGATTGGAGGAAATTCAGATGAGAACAATGAAACTTGGCAAAAGCGGTGTAGATGTACCAGTAATTGCCGTAGGATGTATGCGAATGGCAGATAAGTCTGTTGAAGACGCAAAGGTGCTTCTTGATACTGCTATGGGCGAAGGCCTTAACTTTTTTGACCACGCAGATTTATATGGTGGTGGTAAAAGTGAAGAGGTTTTCTCAAAGGCTATTGGTATGAATGATGATGTGCGCGAAAAAATCATTCTTCAGTCAAAGTGCGGTATATGCCCAGGAAAAGTAATGTTTGATTTTTCAAAAGAGCATATTATTAAATCAACAGAAGGATGTCTTAAAAGACTTAATACAGATTACCTTGATTTCCTCCTTCTTCACCGTCCTGACACGCTTTATGAGCCCGAAGAGGTTGCAGAAGCATTTGCATACTTAAAGGAAAGTGGTAAGGTAAAACACTTCGGTGTTTCCAACCAGAATCCAATGCAGATGCGCCTTTTACAGAAATATTTAGGTGAAGAGCCTATCTGCGCAAACCAGCTTCAGTTCAGCATTACAGACTGCCACATAGTAAAGCAAGGTCTTTATGTAAATATGAGAGAGGACAACGCCATTGACCGCGATGGTGGTGTGCTTGAATATTGCAGATATGAGGATATTACAATTCAGGCTTGGTCTCCATTCCAATACGGCTTCTTTGAGGGTGTATACGTAGACAACCCTGATTTCCCTGAAATCAACGCAAAGCTTCAGGAATTAGCTGATAAATACGGCGTTACAAAATCCACAATCGTTATTGCATGGATTCTTCGCCACCCTGCAAAGATGCAGCCACTTACAGGCACAATGAATCCTCAACGCCTTCTTGAGTGTGCTAAAGCAGCAGACATTACTCTTACAAAACAGGAATGGTATGAAATTTTCTCAAGTGCAGGGAATGTTATTCCGTGATTTAAGCAGAGCTTAAATCAACTAAGTTTGCCTAACGGCAAGTGAAGTTCACTAAAGTGAGTGAAGTTATCTTCGATAGTGAAGTTGCACCTTACGGTGCAGCGGCAAACTCAACTTCACTTTGTTCGTAGAACAAAACTTCACTGTGATTTATCACAACTTCACTTTTGCAACGCAAAAATTTCACCAAACGAATAATAATAAATTACACACGACGAACAGGAATTATGAGCTTCGCGAAGATTATAATGTTCGGAAACGGAGCTTCCCCGAAATTCCTAATTCCTAATTTAAAAAGCTCGGTCATTCGACCGAGCTTTTTGTTATATCTTTCTAACCTTAATTATATCCTCATTAGCACTAAGCTTTGCAATCACACTGTCGGGAATCTTATCTGCCGCAACTAGTGTGTAAGCAAAATCGCCTTTAGCCTTTGAAGAGAAGCCTGTGGTTTCAATACCTGCACTTGTGAAAGCACCCAGCACATCATTCATAACAGTTAAAACATTGTAGTGAATAATAGCTACTCTTTCGCCCTGAGCATCAAGCTCAACATTAGGGAAGTTAACAGAATTTTTGATATTACCTTTTTCAAGGAATTCACGAATTTCAACTGCTGCCATATATGCACAGTTTTCTTCACTTTCAGGAGTAGATGCGCCAAGGTGTGGAAGAGCTGTAACACCATCAACACCAATAACCTCGTCGCTTGGGAAGTCTGTTACATAAGCGGCAACCTTGCCACCGTCCATAGCGGCTACAAGGTCTGCACCATTAACAAGCTCACCACGTGCAAAGTTGAGAATACGAACGCCGTCCTTCATCTTTGCAATAGTATCAGCATTTATCATACCTTTTGTATCCTTAGTGCAAGGAAGATGAAGAGTTATGTAATCTGCTTTTTCATATATAGCATCAAGAGAATCAACATACTCTGTGTCTGCAGGGAGCTGGTCTTTGAGAGCCTCGTTGAAGAATGGGTCGTAGCCTACAATCTTCATACCAAGACCATTTGCTGCTGTTGCAACGAGTCTTCCGATTGCGCCAAGGCCTACAACGCCGAGAGTTTTACCGAGAATTTCAGGACCTGCAAACTGTGATTTACCTTTTTCAACAAGCTTGCCTACATTTTCGCCCTCACCCTTAAGAGTTTTGCACCAATCGTAAGCGGCAGCAACTCTTCTTGAAGAAAGCATAAGACCTGCAATAACAAGCTCCTTAACTGCATTTGCGTTAGCACCTGGTGTATTGAAAACCACAATACCCTTCTTTGTGCAATCCTCAACAGGAATATTGTTAACGCCTGCACCAGCACGGGCTACTGCAACAGTTTTATCGCTAAAAGCAAAATCGTGCATAGCTGCTGAACGAACAATAATACCATCAGGATTTTCGCAAGAATCGCTTATTGCATATTTCTCGTCAAGCTCCTTAAGACCTATCTGAGAAATTTTATTTAAAGTTAAAATATCGTACATTAAAATCAACCTTTATGTAATTTATTGAAATTATGAATTAGCCTTTTCGAAATCAGCCATAAACTGGACTAATTTCTCAACTCCTTCAATTGGCATAGCGTTATAGATAGATGCTCTCATACCGCCAACTGTTCTATGACCCTTAATGTTAACAAGGCCTGCAGCAGTTGCTTCCTTAACGAACTTAGCATCAAGCTCCTCGTTACCTGTAATGAATGGAACGTTCATAAGTGAGCGGTCCTCAGGAACAACAGTACCCTTGAAAAGCTTGCTGTTATCAAGGAAGTTGTAGAGAATCTCTGCTTTTTTGCGGTTACGCTCTGCTACAGCAGAAAGGCCACCGAGAGATTTAATCCAATCAAGCACAAGCTTGCAGATATAGATTGTGTAGCATGGTGGTGTGTTGTAGAGAGAATCGTTATCAGCGTGAATCTGATAGTTGAGCATTGTAGGAGTAATATCTCTTGCCTTGCCTAACATATCCTCACGGATAATTGCAATTGTAAGTCCTGCGGGAGCAACGTTCTTCTGCGCGCCACCATAAACCATTGCAAATTTTGAAATATCAAGTGGCTCTGAAAGGAAACAGCTTGAAATATCTGCAATAAGAGGAATATCGCCTGTATCAGGAAGCTGATGGTAAACTGTACCGTAAATTGTATTGTTAAGGCAGATGTAAACATAGTCTGCATCAGGTCTGAAATCTTCCTTAGTTGTTTTAGGAATGTATGAGAAGGTTTTATCTGCAGATGAAGCTACTGCTTTAACATCGCCATAGCGCTGAGCTTCAGCGAAAGCCTTCTTTGCCCACTGACCTGTGATAATATAATCAGCCTTACCTGAGCCATTCATAAAGTTAAGTGGAATTGCTGCAAACTGTGTAGATGCGCCACCCTGAAGGAAAAGCACCTTGTAGTTTTCAGGAATATCCATAAGCTCTCTGAGAAGAGACTCAGCAGACTTGATAATGCTTTCAAACACTTTTGAGCGGTGGGACATTTCCATAACGGACTGACCTGAACCTTCATAGTCAAGCATTTCTGCCGCAGCTTTCTTTAAAACATCTTCGGGAAGCATTGAGGGTCCCGCAGAGAAATTGTATACTCGTGCCATAACACGAACCCCTTTCACATATAAAAATGTTAAAAATTTATTAATAATAATTATATAATATCATTTTTTGTTTTTATTGTCAAAACAGAAAAAAGATGTATGTTTTTGAATAATCTTATAATATATATGTGCTTTTCATATTGCTTAGAAGAAAGAGAAGAACCACACCTTTGACAGTGTGGCTCTTCTTACAGAAAGGAATTATTAAATGTATAAATTCTTAATCAAATTCAGGTGAAATAAGTCCGTAGCCTGTGGCATTACGCTTATAAACTACGTTTATTTCATCTGTGTCCGCGTTAAGGAACATATAGAACTGATGACCTAAAAGGTTCATCTGCAATATTGCCTCCTCAACACTCTGTGGCTTGAGCGCAACTGTTTTTTCTCTTATAACATCAAACTCTGCCTCTTCTTCAATTTCATCTGTAAAGAAATCGTCAAGAACAGCTGCGTGAAGCTTTTTATCAAGCCTTGTTTTATTTTTTCTTATCTGCCTTATAAGTGAATCAACGCACATATCAAGTGCATCAAGCATATTTTCCGCATCTTCTTCTGCGCGGTAAATCATACCGCCTTTGGTTACTGTGATTTCAACTATATGGCAGGTTTTTTCAACCGTTGCAGTAATTTTAGCATTTGCCTCTTCGCCAAAAAGTTTTTCAACTTTTGAAAGGCGCTTCTCTGCGCGAAGATGAAAATCTTCTCTTGGATTACATTTACGACCAACGATAGTAATATTCATAGTAACACCCTTTCGGATTGGATTCCGGCTCAGGGCAACAAGAATATTTATATTATGAACTTCAGCCCTGATAAGCCGCAAAGGAGAACAGGTTAAATTTCTTTAACTTGCTCTCCTTTCAAATATATATTAGCACTATTGCACTTGATTGTCAATAACTTTTGTGCAAAGTTGATAGAAATTATTGTTTTATTTAAGTTTTATTGACATTTTGACAAAATATGGCATATTTTGTCAAAAAAATAAGAAATAACCCTCACTCTTGCATATCAATAAAATCAACCTTCTTATTCTGTTTACGAAAATGTTCAACTGCCTTTTCTTTTACTTTCACTAAGTCCTTCTTTGAAATCGGATTACGCCTTGGGTAATCCCAAAAGCCACTGACAGCTAACTCTATTTTATCTAATTCTTCATTTTCAAAAATCAAAAAGGTTGTTATTCTGCCTTCGATGCATATGTATATTTCGTTGTCCTTCTCAAATACCTCATTATTACTAATATTTTTATATATTTTCTTTTTTATTATTTTTTCTTTTTGCGAATCAATAATTGATTCCTTTATTGCTCTAAAAAACGGTTCTTCCAATAACTCCTCACTTATAACCCCCGGAACCATATTCTCGTTATTCTTTAAATCAGGAGCACCGTTAAATACCAAGCGATTAATAAAGTTTATTGCCATATTTTTCGAAGGCTTACCCTCCATACCACTGAAGTGCACTTCCTTCATTCCATCAAAATAGTATCTGCCGTTTGACAAATCAATTACACAGGGCATAAAAAAATTATGGGTCGATTCCCTTTCTTTTCTGACAATAGCTATTACATCCTCTGTAATCTCATTTGCAAAAACCAACACTAAAAAAACACGACAAAAAGGTGCTTTTCTTTCTTTTTTTGTTAAATAGAAGTAAGGCTTCGTCAATCCCTTCATACTCTCGGCTATACCTTTAGAAGCAGAAAGAATCGCTTTAATTTCCGTTGTATCAAGACAATCAACTTTGTATACGATTGCATTTTTCTCTACAGATGAATAAAATGCCTCCGAACAAAAAACTCTTTTATGACGGACACATACAAGTCCTTTGCTTGTTTTCTCAATATCAACAGAATTTCCGTAAACATTTACTCTTTTAAGAACACTATCAAAAATCTGTGCACCGCTTCCGTTTGAAGCAGATGTAAAAAACAGCCTATCTTTTTGCCAATGACAGATATGTTCAAGCATCATATCAAAGGTCATTATTTCAGGAATATATTTAATAAACAAAAAGATTTCAAACAGGAACAAAGCAAGCGCTAAAATTATACATATACCAATTCCCGTAAATAACAACAAAAGCGCAAGTATACAAGGCATCAAAATAATTGCATATAGCAAAAGCCTACATATCCAAGCGCTTTTAAATTTGAGTGTATTCATATCATCACCACATTACAACACTACCTCGTACATATTAGCAGCATCGTCTTTTTTTGCAAATTCGTTTATGGATAAAACCTTGTATTTTGTAAGATTAGAGCCCATCTGTATTGCAATAATGTCACCCACCTTAACGTCGTAAGATGCACGGGCAATTTTGCCGTTAACCTCAACGTGCTTTGCATCGCACACTTCATTAGCAACAGTACGCCTTTTAATGATGCGGGATACCTTTAAATATTTATCTAATCTCATATTTTCTCCTTAGATGTAATCTTCAAGCGGCTAAAAGCCGAAGGTTGTGCGAAGAAACGAATTTATCTTCCGGTCCAAAATAAGTGGTCCTTAATCAGTACCGCTCTGCAAGGTGCGGCTTCAACGCCAGAAAGTTTGAGAGGCTGAGCCATAAGGAAATATCTGCCCGGCTCTACATTTGAAAGATCAAGACCTTCAATAATAGGAATATCAGCACCTAAAATAGCCTTGTGAATAACAGAATTAGAGCTGCTGTTGCCTATAGTTTGTGAATCTGTGCCCAGAAGCTTAACTCCTGAATCCACAACATAGTATGCACTACTCTCCATAAAATAAGCAAGGCCATTACCCTTAATGAGCAATCTTTCGCAATCCTGCCATGGGAAATTATCTTCCGCAAAAGCACCTGTAATAGGTCCTGGTGGCGCCTCAACAACGGCACACTCACCAATAAAAACATCTTGCGGGAATTGGTCGATAGTCTTACCACCATCAATAAAATGACGTGGTGCATCTATATGAGTTGCTGCGTGCAAGCAAGTATATACTGAATTAAGGTTACACGCATCTCCACCGCGTATACTCTGTATAGGGTCAATATATCCTTCAGGGTCTCCGGGATAAACGGGAGTTTTCAACAAATCTCTGGAAATATCTATAATCTCCATAACTACACCTTACAATACTAAATTATTTCAAAAGGTTATTTATATCTGTCTGTGTAAGAGCTGAAAAGTCAGCACTTTCGAAAGCAGACATAACATTATTCATATATGCTCTCTCAAAGCCTTCATCGAATGCATCAAGAGAAACCATTGTTTCAGTGCCATCTGCCATACATTTAAGCTTTGCAGATCCTTCCTGAAGCTCGTTATCACCAATAACAACAGTAAACTCAGAATTGATTTTGTTTGCATATTTCATCTGCGCCTTAATAGAACGACCTACAGTGTCTATATTTACGCTGTAGCCCTGAGCACGAAGAGATGATGAAAGTTCAAGAGCCTTAAGAGTTGCGCTCTCACCTGCGGTAACAATTGAAAGGTTGCATTTAGGTGCTTCAGGGAACTGAATTCCGCTTTCTTCCATATGGATAAGAAGTCTTTCAAGACCCATAGCAAATCCGCAAGCAGGAAGTGGCGCACCGCCAAGCTCTTCAATAAGGCCGTCGTATCTACCGCCACCACCAAGAACAAGACCTTTTGTTTTTTCTTCAAGAGAAACAAATTCAAAAACAGTTCTTGTGTAGTAGTCAAGACCGCGGACAATCTGAGGATTGACCACATATGTGATATTCATAGCATCAAGATAGCTCTGAAGATTCTCAAAATGGTCTCGGCAATCATCGCAGATGTAATCAAGAACAACAGGAGCATCCTTTGCAATTTCTGAACAAACAGGGCTCTTACAGTCAAGAATTCTCATTGGGTTTCTGTCAAGTCTTGAAAGGCATGTTTCGCAAAGGTCTGCTTTTTTGCTTTCAAAAAATGCTTTAAGAGCCTCTGAATATTTCTTTCTACATTCAGGGCAACCAATTGAGTTTATTTCAACTGCTAAGCCTTCAATACCGATATAATCAAAGTACTGCTTTGCAAGGGCAATAATTTCTGCATCAGCCAAAGGAGAAGCGGCACCAAAGCATTCTATACCGAACTGATGGAACTCACGAAGTCTGCCTGCCTGTGGTTTTTCATAGCGATAGCAGGAAGTAAGGTAGCACACCTTCTGAGGAAGAGGCTCGTTAAAAAGACCATGCTCAAGGAAGGCACGCACTGCGCCTGCTGTACCTTCAGGACGAAGAGTAATTGAACGGTCGCCCTTATCGTTAAAAGTATACATTTCCTTCTGAACAACGTCTGTTGTTTCGCCAACAGAGCGGTCAAAAAGCTCAGTATACTCAAAAACAGGTGTTCTCATTTCGTGATAGCCGTATGCTTTTGCAGTATCAAGAGCCGCCTGTTCAATATACTGTAACTTGTAGCTTTCCCCTGGTAATGTATCTTTTGTTCCTTTAATTGCTTTAATATTTGCTGCCATATTAAGCTCCTTAAAAAATTATAGTCAATAGAAAATCGGGTGAAACAATCCACCCGATATAATGAGTTATTATTACTTTGGATTAACAATATCGCGCCAGTCAAGGTCGCCACGCTCAAGGCTATGAATGAGCGCTTCTGCTGTAGCAATATTTGTTGCTACAGGGATATTGTGAACATCACAAAGTCTTAAAAGATTTGCCTCGTTTGGCTCGCCCGGCTTCGGGTTAAGCGGGTCGCGGAATAAGAGCAACAAGTCAATTTCATCGCAGGCAATTCTTGAGCCTATTTGCTGAGCACCGCCCTGACCACCGCTGAGATATTTTTCAATATCTAATCCGGTCGCTTCAGAAACCAACTTACCTGTAGTACCAGTTGCACAGATTTTATGCTTGCTTAAAATACCGCAATAAGCTATGCAAAACTGTGTCATAAGTTCTTTTTTAGAATCGTGAGCTATCAATGCTATATTCATTAAATCACGCTCCTTATAAAATGTGAAACTATATTGTCATTGTAGCAGAAAAACCCTTGTTTTTCAACAAGATTTGTTAATTTTTTGTTTCTTTTTTTGCAATTATGAATTAAGGGCTGCAAAATTCTTTTTGTTTGAAGGATAAAGATTTTTGTAAACCTGGAAATATTTATCATAAACGGCCTTTGCTTCCATATTCGGAGTAAAGGTTTTTGCAACAGGAATAAGCTTTTTAGCTGCAGCTATTGATTCAACCTCACCTATACCAACTGCAATAAGCACCGCCGCACCCATTGCACCAACATTCTGAGGTGTATCAACAGTCTCAACAACCTTACCTGTACAGTCTGCGAGAATCTGACAAGTTAAATCTGAAAGAGCACCGCCGCCAACAAAGCGGATATGTTCTGAAGATTTAACCTTTTTCTCCTCTGTTTCAAGGAACCAACGAAGGTGATAGCAAACGCCTTCAAGCACGGCTCTTATCATTTCGCTCTTGCCTGTTTCAAGGCTTATATTAAAGAACATTCCTCGTGCGTTAGGGTCCTCAAAAGGACAACGGTTACCGTGAAGCCAAGGTGTGAAAATAACACCATTTGCGCCTGCAGGAACTTTACTTACAACATCTGTCATATAATCATAAAGGCTTGTATATTTACCTTCATAACCATCGGTTACATTTGTCTTCTCAAGATAAACACCGATTTCGTCAAGAGCTAAATGGTCTTTAACCCATTCAAGGCATTTACCTGCAGTTTCAAGCTCACCGAAATAGTTGTATCTGCCAACTTCAGCACCTAAAACAGCAGCAATCATAGCAGATGCATCAACAATACTTTTATCTACAACTGTTGAAACCCAACCTGATGTACCGCTATAAACGTGAGTATCACCCATAGCAACGCTACCGGCACCAACACCTATAAGAGATGCGTCTCCGCCACCGCCGAAAACAGCAGTACCAGGAGCGAGACCTAATTCTGCAGCAGGTGTTGGAAGAAGCTCACCGATTTTATCTGCTGAATTTTTAATATCAGGAAGATGCTTCATATCAACGCCAAGCATTTTGCACATTGAAGCGCTGAACTCATTTTTCTTAATATCGTAAAGAAGTGTTGCAAAAGCGGAGTCGTGAGTCATACAGAACTCGCCTGTCATACGTGCAATGAAATATTCTTTAACATCCAACCATTTATGTACTCGTTTAAAGTTTTCTGGCTCGTGTTTTTCTACCCATTTATATTTCCATACAGGGTCTTTTACAGATGCAGCAACCGCACCCGTAATTTTAAGTGAAACTAAAAGCTTCGGTACATTAGCTCCCGCAATTTTAAATCCGTGTGCAATACCCTCTTTTAATTCTTCACGCGCTCTCTGGTCCATATAACTCATAGCGCGTCTTACAGGTAAAGCATCTTTATCTACAAGAACGACGCCCTGCATCTGAGAACAGAAAGAAATACCAACTATATCGTCTATGTTAAGACTGCTCTTTTCAAGAACCTTTTTAGTAGTGCTACATAATGCAGACCACCATTCATTCGGGTCTTGCTCTGCACCACCATCAGGGAAAACATAAAGCTTATACCCTTCAGAAGCAGCCGCAACTAATTTTAAATTTTCCGCTAATTCAAAAATACAGGTTTTAACACCTGTTGTGCCTATATCATAAGC
>JAZLDN010000021.1:0-3318 GCA_045614765.1 Acutalibacteraceae bacterium | reverse complement strand
TTCGCTTTCTCTTTATTCAGTTTTCAGGGTATATGCCTTGTACGCAGGAGTTATTCGCACCTTTAGCTCAGTTGGTAGAGCACCTGACTCTTAATCAGGGTGTCCAGGGTTCGAGTCCCTGAAGGTGCACCATATTCCTGATATGATTCACGAGATATGTGGCCCGTTGGTCAAGTGGCCTAAGACTCCGGCCTCTCACGCCGGCAACACGAGTTCGAATCTCGTACGGGTCACCATTTTTAAAAACTATAAGCAGTATATCTGTTTATATATAGTCGGTGTTGATGGCGTTGAGGGTCCACCCGTTCCCATCCCGAACACGGTAGTTAAGCTCAACAGCGTCGAAGATACTTAGTGGGAAGCCGCTTGGGAAAATAGAGCGATGCCGACACAAACACCGGATGATTTTCATCCGGTCATATGCCTTCTTAGCTCAGTCGGTAGAGCACCTGGCTGTTAACCAGGGTGTCGTTGGTTCGAGTCCATCAGGAGGCGCCAAAAAATAAAGCATCTGCAATAGCAGGTGCTTTATTTTTATCCAATCCGAAGGATTGGTATGTAATCACGCTTCAGCGTGTATGTAATTGCCGAAGGCGTATGGTATCACCTTGGTGTATGCAACCTTCGGATTGATTACATACATTTTTACGAAATGATTACATACACAACTTCGTTGTGATTGCATTCCGTCTTCGACGGATTACATACAAGGCTTTGCCTTGATTTGCTTCGCTTGAATTTAGTTAATTCTTTTGTTATACTATCTGTGTGAGGTGAGCTTATGATAAATAATCCTTTGATGAAATATTCTGAAGAATTAGCAGTTGGAATAGAAAAACTATGCAAGGCGTTAGAAAAGAAAGATTGTTCTAATACAATTTTTCAAATTCGCAAGTCCTCATCAAGTGTATTTGCTAATATTTCAGAAGCTCAATATCCTCAAAGTTTACCTGATATGCTCTCTAAATTCAAAATAGCACGTAAAGAGTGTGTTGAAACTGAAAGTTGGTTAAAGATGTTATATTCATCTGCTACAATAGATGAAGCGACTTTTAAAAAATATAGAAATCTTTGCGGAAGAATACAGAGAATGTTGACATCATCTTGTATTACAATTGAAAAGAAATTTGAAAAATAGTTATGAATTTAATCTATCAAAACCGTGAAAGAAAATATTAAATGAAACAGTAAGTAGTTTGATTTTCATTTTATATTTTGCGTTAGCAAAATATTTCATAATCAAAGATTATTTTATATTGCGTAGCAATAATTTCGACGATAAAAGATGATGTAAAAAGCATAGAGGAAATATTGAAGAAGCTGGATTGAAGGGAGTTGCAAGTTAATGTTGTTAGATTTTTCAAGAACAGTAGAGTATCATATAAGCAGGGAGATAGGCGAAGCTGAATTGAATCGTATGCCCGAGGTAATATACGAGCATACTGACTATTCCTACAAATATGTTAAGACAAACACAGGCTGCGTTTTGTTGCCCACCTTTTCTAAAGATAGTGCAAGACACTCCTTTGTGCCCCAAATTAATATTGATGTTTCCAAAAGTAATGGGCAAACAAATTTCAAAATTACTGTTAAGCCTGTTGGTTTTGTGAGATTTTTTATGATTTTTTTGTATGCATTTATAATATTTTTCGTGGTGTTTGCTATTATTATTTTTGCCAACAAGGGTGAAGTAGATATTGGTTTTATAGTTATGCCTGTTACGCTTGGTGTTTTTGCTTGCATTTTTTTCAAATACGCTACAAAGCAAAGTTTTGAAAATGTTATAGCTGCATTTAAGAAAGAATATTGCTAAGTTTTTTGGTGAGTTTATGAAATTATTTAAAGCAAATAAAACAGAACAAAACAACAAACACTTCGCCGTTTGCGGTATTGTTGAAATTGAAGATAAAATTTTGCTTGTACGGCACACATATGGCACAGCAAAAGATAGAATTCTTTTACCGGGAGGATATGTTAAAGAGGGCGAAATACCTACAACTGCTGTCGAAAGAGAAATTTTTGAAGAAACAGGAGTTGTCTGTAAGGCGAAAGAGCTTTATTCAATGCAATTCAAAGCAGAGCAATGGTGCGCGGTGTTTACTATGGACTATATTTCAGGCAAGCCTGTATCTGATGGATATGAAAATAGCGAGGTTTTACTGTTGACTGTCGATGAAGCTCTTGCTCGTGAAGATTTAACCAATATGAGCCGAGAAATTCTTAAAGCATATAAAGAAAAAAAGCAGGTCTTGTAAAAAGTGAATATATAGCAAAAAGCTATACAAAAAAAGATTATGTAATTTTTATGAGCTAATGAATATGTTTCGATAATGGATGGTGAGATTGTGATGGCTAAAAAAATAATTGCTGTTGTATTGATATTTGTAATGTGTTGTGCTCTTGTTTCCTGTAATAATATGTATATGACAAACACACCGAATAGTAAAACTGATTCAGATAACGAAAGTGAGGTTATTGAAGTGGAAAATTTTGAAACCGCATTGTATGATAAAGTTAAAGGTGAAATACTTAAATGGGATGAGGAAGATATTTATGCAATATCCTTCTATGTTAACTCAAATGAAGCATACGAGTATAAGGGCTTTGATAATGTAACAATGTGGAAAATAAGCTATAATACAGAGGATGATTGTGACGGAGCAGATGAGCTTGATGAAGAAAGATGGAATTATGCTTTTTGGCGACAAGACACAGAAACTATAATTGATGTGTATGAACCCAATAAATATACTGATGCCCTTTTTGAATGGTATGCTCAGCAAGGTATTACTAATATAGGCGAAGAAAATAAAGATGAGATGTATGATGAAAACTGTTCATATATAGGTAAAGGGCCTGCAGGACATTATGAGCTTCTTCAGCTTGCTTCTTCTATTGCGAGAAAATTGCATGAAGACGGAACAATAAAAGAGCATTTTGGTAAGGATATACCCATTATAGTTCACGGTCTTGAATATGCGTGGTATGATATCGAAGCTACACAAAAAGCAAATCCGCAAGGGCAGGCAGATACTTTCCTTAAGGCTATGAAGGAATTAGGTTTTGCTGAATAAGAAAAAATCCAAGTCATTTGACTTGGATTTTTTTATATCTTATTTATTCGAAAAATCTTTATCCAAAAACAGCTCACTATTATCTGAATAAATATCGTAAGCGTCGCCTACTATGCTTATATCTACGTTACCGTGCTCTCCGCCGAATTCACCGTCCAGAGTCCATGGCACTTTTTTGTCGCTAGTGATTTTAAGGTGCTTTGTTTTAGTAAATACAATATTGTCGCTACTGTAATCTTTATTG
>JAZLDN010000020.1:0-28805 GCA_045614765.1 Acutalibacteraceae bacterium | reverse complement strand
ACAGCATACGAAAACCTCTATCAGTTACCAATCGCATTCAGAGTTAACGACGAAATAGCTGAATGGTCTCACGATAACCCTAATCCTTTTGAAGTTCAGAGCAGTCTCTTTGGTAACTCAACAGGTATACACACTGTATTTGACGATATGGAGCTTACCTCTACATGAGGAAACGGCGCTTCCTGTAACGACCTTTGTTTTGAAAATGAGGGTTACTATCCTTATACTGTTTCAGAACCCGGTGAAGCTTCACTTTCTTTTGAATATACTGTCAAAGAGCGTGGCAATGGCTACATTTACCTTAAATCAAGCGTTAATGATATTGATTCAATTACAGTAACTCTGCCTGACGGCACCGCAATTACAGAAAGCGTTGATACAAAGCCTCATATCCTTGATTTAGGCAATCTTGAAGCAGGCGAAACAGTTAATATCTACGCCCCTCTTGACGAAGGTAAAGAAGGCTATTTATACCTTTTCGGTGTTACTCTTAATGATGCAGACTTCAAGCGTGGTTATGACATTCTCAAAAACGATTCCCTCAATGTTTCAAGGTTTGATGATACAGAAATTGAAGGTACTATAAACGCTTCAAAAGACGGTATACTTTACACATCAATAAACTATGACACAGGCTGGCAGGTTTATATTGATGGCGAAAAGGTTTCAAAGGCAGATATTATTTCAATAGGTAACGATGCTTTACTCGGCGTTAACATTACTGCAGGTGAGCATACTGTACGCTTTAAATACGTACCTGAAGGTCTTGTTTTGGGTGTACTCATTTCAATCACTGCACTTATTCTTATGATTCTGCTTTGCGTAATGTTCAAAACAGGTATATTTGCTTTCAATCCACCTCTTTACGTTGAGGAAATTGAAGATGATGAATCTGTTATCAGCGATATTGATTCCATCGAAGCTGATATTCACAGTTTCACCGAAGACATAGCAGAGGAATTTCCTTCTGTTGAACCTATTGAAAACGAGGATTAATTATGTTTTCTAAAATTAAAAGCATTGGCCTTTTAGGCTTAGAATCATATATGATAGACGTCGAGCTTAACATTTCAAGCGGTAAGCATGCGGTTGAAATAGTTGGGCTTCCTGATACTGCTGTAAGCGAAGCAAGAGACAGAATTATTGCGGCAATCAACAATTCAGGCTATGAAATGCATTTAAGCTCACGCTACACCTTCAACCTTGCCCCTGCGGATATAAGAAAAGAAGGCTCACTTTACGATTTGCCTATGGCAGTAGCTGTGCTTTCTGCCACAAAGCAGATTATGGGCGATTACCAGAATTCTGCATTTATAGGCGAGCTTTCCCTCTCAGGTGAAATAAAATCCGTTAAAGGCGTTCTGCCTATGGTTATGGCGGCAAAAGCAAATGGTCTCAGAGATATTTTCATACCAGCTGAAAATGCCTCGGAAGCGGCAGTTATTGATGGTATAAACATTTACCCTGTTAATACGCTAAAAGAATTAGGAGAGCATATAAGCGATTTCAAAAAAATCAAGCCTCTTGATATTGTTCCTTTCAAACAGTATGAGCTCCCTGACTTTTTGCCTGGTTTTTCAGATGTTAAAGGTCAGTTTGAAGTAAAAAGAGCTTTAGAGGTTGCAGCTGCGGGTGGCCATAACGTTATGATGATCGGTCCCCCGGGATCAGGTAAGAGCATGCTCGCAAAGCGTATACCTACAATTCTTCCTGATATTACTGTTGACGAGGCGCTGGAAACAACTAAGATTTATTCCCTTTCAGGAAATCTTTCAAAAGAAAAGCCTATAATTAACTACAGGCCTTTCAGAGCACCTCACCACTCTGTTTCCCCTGCAGGACTTTCAGGTGGCGGTACAATTCCCAAGCCGGGTGAATTATCACTTTCTCACAACGGCGTTTTATTTCTTGATGAGTTACCTGAGTTTACAAGAAGCACAATGGAGGTGCTACGCCAACCCATTGAAAACGGCACAATCACAATATCACGTGCCGCTTGCGCTCTTACATACCCTTGCTCAGTAATGCTTATTTGCGCTATGAACCCTTGCCCTTGCGGTTACTATGGACATCCTACCCGTAAATGCTCTTGCCCTAATGGTGCACCAGCAAGATACCTTTCAAAGGTATCGGGTCCTTTGCTTGACAGACTGGATATACATATTGAGGTGCCACCTGTTGATTATAATCAGCTTTCAGACACCGAATGTGGAGAAAGCTCTACTGAAATAAGAGCAAGAGTAAACGAGGCGCGCAAGATTCAGCAAAAGCGTTTTGCAGGCACAGATATAACCTGCAACGCTAAAATGACACCTTCACTTACGAGAAAATATTGTATACTTTCAGAAAGTGCCGCTAAAACACTTGAAATTTCATTTGAAAGACTTGGCCTTTCTGCCAGGGCATACGATAAAATCTTAAAGGTTGCCCGCACAATTGCCGACCTTGACAATAGCGAAAATATTGAGAATACACATATTCTCGAAGCAATACAATACAGAAGCCTTGACAGAAAGTTCTGGAAGGCATAACAAGATGGGTATCGTCGATACCCATCTTGTTTTTTCAATAAAAAGTTTATATATATAATTGTATTTTTTATGCAACTGTGATAAAATGTAGTAAATACACGTTTGAAAGGGGTTTACTATGGCAAACGGTGAAAAACAATCACTTATTGACAAGGGTAAGTGGTTTTTTAACGAAATAAAAGACCATTGGAGCACTCCTGAAGAGGGCAAGTATGTGCCCTACAAGGAGTATAAAGATGTAATTATCGGTGTTGGTGCAAACTACACAGGCTCAAAAACGCTTGAGTATATTGGATTCTGGTCAAGCTGTTTCCTTATTATGCACCATTATAAGTTACCATACCTTACATTCTCAGTTATAGGGCTTCTTAATATGCCTCTTGGTTATATTACAGCTCTTATATGGTGGTATGTGTGTGATAACTTAGGCTTTTTACCTAAAAAGACAGAAAAAAAGGTTTACCTTGTTTACGGTCTTATGATGGCATTTGGTATATCGTCGCTGTTATTCGATTACTCTATGCTATTTGACCAATCGGGTGCGTTTATTACCATGCTCAACAGCTTTGAGGGTATGAATGCCACGGCTTGCTTTAAAACCTTTGGTACACACTTTCTGTATTCGGGTTGGGTTGGCGCACGTAACATTTTCTGGCGTAAAAAGCTTATTCCCAAATACGGCAGATACAAATACAGCCTTTACTGCGACGTTGTGCCAAAATGCATAATGGTTATACTTATTGGTTGGCTCCCTGTTTACAATATTCCTGACGTTGCTACACGAGTATGGGTTGCGAACCTTTTATTTGCTACATACAACGTATTTGGCTTCGGTAATGTTCTTGAAGAATGTTCAAAGAGAATTAGCCCTAATCTTCAGGAAAGAATCCTTGTTCGTAGCTACCCTGTTAAGCTTTCCCACATTTTCAACTCAATTCTTGCAATTATTCTCCCTGCAATTGTTGGCTCACTGCGTTATGAATGGGCAGACATTAACTTCTATAGATGGGTTATTCCTGTAACTTTCTGTATTTCTGCAGGATGCACAATGTTCCTTGCAGGTAGAATCAAAGAGAGAATACCTCAGCCACCTATCGAGAAAAAGGTGCAGATTAAATTCTGGGATGGTATGCTTGGTGTGCTTAAGAACAAGTATTTGCTTATAAACACGGTTGTAGGTCTTATTGACTCCTTGGGTAACGGTATGCTTCCGTTTGCTACCATTCTTTATTTCTACACATTCCGCCTTAGTGGTCTTCCCTACTCTCTTCTTGTTGCCCTTATTTCCTTTGCTGGAACACCGCCTGATTTACTTTCACCATATTTCCTTAAGAGATTCTCATATAAGCAGATTATGATTTTCTACCAGATGAGCCGCGCACTCGGTAACGTTATTATTGCCGTTGCAATGTGGACTCTTGGCGATAACCTTGCTCTTTGCGGTACAATCTGCGTTGTTGTTCTCTTCTTTATGGAAATGACAAAAACTGTTCCTACTACTGCAGGCCATGATATGGGTGTGCGTATCAACGACTATCAGATGTACCTTTCAGGTGAACGTCTTGAAAGCTTTGCAGGTATATTCGGTTGGTTTACAGGACCCATAACATCATTTGTAGGTCTCATTATTCCAATATTCCTTTTAAAATACGGCTTTAACAGCAACTGGGAAATCCTCTTCTTTGACGGTTCAAGAAGAAATATAGTTGTTGTACCGATTATTGTTGATGCCATAGGCTTCTTCCTTATGACAATCCCATACTTATTCTGGGATTACGATAACCAAAAGCAGAACATGGTTATGGAAGTGCTCAAACGCCGTGCTGAGGTTACTGAAAAGAAGGCACAAGAGGAAGGCATTTCCGTTTCCGGCGGATATAAAGGTTAAGGAGGTGGAAAGTATGAGCAAAAAAGAAAAAAAGCAGAAAAAGGTTAATGACTGGGGCGCAGACGTTGAACTTAATATTCCTGAAGACGAAATATGGACTTATCAGGTACCCGGTCTTGCAGCGCCACACATTAACAAGCCTTACAAATACTATAATTTAAAGAAAGCGTTATTTGTTATAGTAATTATCGTTGCCGTTTCACTTTCCATCTATTTCAGCGTACTTGCTTTGCAGAACGATACATTTGACTATACAGAAACTACAAATGGTATCGAGTTCTCAAAATTCAGCAACACAGGTTACCTTACAGAGCTTGAAATAGACTATGTTTCGGATATCGAATATATCCCCGGCAACAACGACCCTGCAACAAACTTCAAGGTGGTTAAGGACACCTCAAAACCTATTAAATCTGTAAGACAGTTTACACTTAACTGCGATGATAAAATTAAAACAATTACTATAGGCGCAAATGTTGAGTTTGTAGACGCTAAGGCTTTCTATTCCTGCTGGGCATTACAGAATATTGAGGTTGATGAAAACAACACTAATTACTGCGACGTTGACGGCGTGCTTTACAATAAGGATAAAACAGAAATCCTCTGCTATCCTTGCGACCACGACGAATACCTCAGGCAGAAATACGGCTACGAAAAAGAGCTTTACAGAGATGAGGTTACACCTGAATACGAAAGAGACGTTCAGACTTATGTTGTACCATCTACTGTTACAAAAATCGGTGAAATGTGCTTCAACTACGCTAACCTGAGAAAGATTTATCTCCCTGAAGGCTTGAAGACAATTGAGACACTTGCAATATTCAAGCTACACGAGCGTATAGACCAATGGAGTACTCACCCATCACTTGAGAATGTTTATACATATACCGCAGATAATGTTAGCGACCCGCATTTCACAGATAAAAATGTTCTTGGTGATGTTTACATTTCACTTCCCGAGGGTCTCCAATATATCGGCTCAGATGCTTTCAGCTACAACCAGAATTTAAGCTATGTTTATATTCCTGAAAGCGTTACATATATAGGCCACCATGCTTTCTGGGATACTTGCTACAAGGAAGACGGCGAGCTTAAAGGTGTAAGCGTTATGAACGTTGCTAAACCAGAAAACAATTTCACAGATGGAACAGAAATTGGCGACAACTGGATTCCACAATACGACTACCTGCTTTTTAAGAAGGATATTGATATAAAATACGAGCAGGAAAGAATAGCTGAAAACATTAATAATTAACAATAAAAAAGCTCTTGATTTCAATGAAATCAAGAGCTTTTTTTGTTTTATTTAGCTTTTCTTCTCCCAAGCTTTTCAAATGGCAACTGCGCGATTATTATTGCAAGGAAAACGAGGGCACAGCCGAAAATTTCTCTTCCCGAAAGCCTTTCGCCGAAGAAGGCGCCTGCTAAGGCAGCAAACACAGATTCAAGGCTCATTATAAGGCTTGCAACTGTTGGATTAAGGTTTTTCTGCGCTACAATCTGCAAGGTGAACGCAATACCCGAAGAAAGTACACCTGCGTAGAAAATTGAGAACCATGCTTGTCCTATGGCTACCGGATCAGGATTTTCAAAGGCAAGCATACCAATAGCAGAAATCACTGCAGTAACAGCAAACTGGATAAGAGAAAGCCTTACGCCATCTACTGTTTGTATGAAATGGTCAACTATCATTATCTGCACAGCAAAAAGAAATGCGCACATAATAAGAAGTACATCGCCAATGCCTACACCGCCCGATGCAGTAACACACAGAAAATACATTCCACATGTTGCAATTGCTATGCAAAGCCACAAAACAGGCTTTACCTTGCGTTTTAAGAAGATACCTAATATTGGCACTATAAGTATATATAAGGTTGTAAGAAAGCCTGATTTACCAACACTTGAAAGCATTATGCCGTATTGCTGCACTAATGAAGCAAGGCAAACAGAGCCACCGCAAAGCAGACCGCCCAACAAAAGGCGTTTGGATATAAAACTTTTATTTTCTCCGTGCTCTCCTTCACCCACTTTTCTCCTGTTATTTCTGAATATAAACCATGAAACAGGTGTGAGCACAACTACTGCAAGGCAAGACCTAAGGCAAAGGAAAGTGAAATTTCCGATAAGCTCCAACCCCGTGCTCTGAGCAACAAAGGCAGTACCCCATATAAAGGCTGCAAGAGTTAAAAGCAAGGATGAAGCAAAAGCTTTTCTTCTTCTGATTTTCTCTTCCATACACATCTCTCTAATCTAAATTTGAACATTGATTATATTACCATATTATTATATTTTAAGCAATAAAAAACCGAAAACAGTATTACTACTATTTTCGGTTTTTTATTTTGTTTTATTTATCCTAAATTTTGCCTTACAAGACTTGCTCTGAGTTTATCCCTCTCTATTCTATCGAGTGGTCTGTCAACCGAAAGCGAAATGGTAGCAGGTTGCATATGAATCATAAGCGCTTCAATAGTTGCGCAATCCATATTAACAATGCCCTTTACAGCGCCTAAGCGCACAAGAGACATAAGCTCCATAAACTCATTTGTATCTATCATTCTTGCGTATTTCAAAACGCCATAAGCTCTGTAAATTCTGTCTTCAGTAACAGGTGCTTTAAAAATTTCTTCACGAGCAGTTCGTTCCTGAGCTGCAATCTGCAAAGCTATTGATTTAAGATTTTCAATTGCTGCTCTCTCGCTTATGCCAAGAGTAATTGTATTGCTCAATCTGAACATATCGCCTTTTGCGGCCGCACCCTCGCCATAGGAGCCACGCAGAGAGAGGCCAAGCTTGGAAACTGTTGTTATAAGCTTTGTTATCTGAGAGGTGGTAACAAGAGCAGGAAGATGAAGAACAACAGATGCCTTCATACCTGTACCCAAAGCAATAGGATCCTGAGTTAAGTAGCCTAATTTATCATCAAAAGCAAAATTAAGTTTCTGAGAAAGCTCTTTATCAATTGCGGTAGCTGTACGGAAGGCTTCATCAAGCGCAAAACCTGCATACATAACCTGCAAACGGATATGGTCCTCTTCGTTAAGCATAATGCTCACCGCTTCATCATCTGTAAGGAGCAAAGCTCTGCCATCTCTTGAAGAGGCAAATTCAGGGCTTACAAGATGCCTTTCAGCAAGTGAAACAACCTCAGATTGAGAAAGAGTTTTCATCTCATTATAATTGAATTTATATCCTGAAATTGTATCTGCAGCCTCTTTGATAACAGTGTTTACCTTTAATTTATCGGGAAGAGAAAGCCTTGCAGGGAAAGGAAAGCTTCTCAGGTTACGGGCAAGGTGAATACTTGTGTTAATAACAACATCGTTCTGTGCGCCTGTACCTAAATACCATTTTGCACCCATTAACCTTCGCCCCCTTGTGAAATAATATCATTTATCCTGTCGCGCAATGTGGCAGCAAGTTCAAAATTCTGTTCCTCTATTGCCATAGAAAGCGCCTTTTTCAATTCTTCAAGCCTTGATTCTGCAGAACTGTTTCCTTCAGGCTTTGAGCCAGCGTAAGATGCTTTGCCATGGATTCGGTTAAGCGATGGCAACAATTTGTCGTAAAAAACATTGTAGCACTCTGCACAACCCATTTTGCCATCATTTGCAATTTCTTCAAAGCTTTTACCGCAAAAGCCGCATCGCATTGAACTACCAGCTATTTCGTTTTTTGAAAGAAGGTCGTGGAAAAGACCACCCAAGCCAAGGCCAAAGCCTGAAAAAGCTTCGCCATAGCCTAATGAACGGGCGCAATCGGAGCAAAGGTGCACCTCTGCGGCTCTACCGTTTATTATTCTTTTCATATGCATATTAGCTTCGTTTTTATTGCAATTCTGACAAATCACAAAAATCACCCCGCAGGAAATTTTCTTATATAATTATACATCTAATTTATTGACAATTCAAGAACTTTTAGTATCTATCCTCGTCGCCGAATTCATCTTCATATATAAATTCATCAGAAAACTCAAAATCAAAATCATCGTCTTCTATTAAGTCCGAATAATCCCTTGGATTGTGCTTCCTGTACTTATCAAAATCAAAAGAAAAACTCATAAATATCCCCTCTTCATATAGTATGGTACATATATTCTGTTCCCTAAATTTATTTATATTCAATGTGTAACAAAATTTGCCTACATTCATATTATGCATTGAAAGGGGGATTAAGAATGGGTTGCTTATTCAACGGCGGTAACAACTGCACATGGATTATTATCCTTATCGTTATCATCTTGGTTTGCTGCAACGGTAACAATGGTTGCGGTAACAGAATCTCCAACGACTGTGGTTGCAACAACAACTGCGGCTGCTGCTAATTGCAGAAAAAGATAACCGACCACTCAAACGAGTGGTCGGTTATCTTTTTTAGAATATTACGGAAAAAACAACGCTTCCCACACTTAAAAGCATTAATCCTGCAAGGATAATGCACATTACTCTTTTTGCTTTATCAGAAAACATTATTCAATACCAAGAAGATTTTTAATGCACTCTGAAAGTACAGAAAGCTTTTCTTCTGCTTCCTCTCTTGAACTTGCTTTAGCAGTAATATAAATTTTAATTTTTGGCTCTGTTCCTGATGGTCTTACTATAAATGTATCGCCACTTTCCATTCTGTAGGAAAGTACATTTGATTTAGGAAGGCCTGTTTCACCATCAGTTGTTATGCCTACCTTATAGTCGCCTACCCAATTGATAGCACTGCCGTTAAGCTCTTTTGGCGGATTTGTTCTTAAAGAATCCATCATATCAGCCATTTTCTGCATACCTGCGGCACCTTCAAAAGCATAGTTATCAAGCTGATTGAAGAAATAGCCATACTTCTCATAAATGCTATTCATAAACTGCCAGAGAGTAATACCCTGGGTTTTATAGTATGCAGCCATTTCGCAGATAATCATTGCGGCATTAACGCCATCCTTATCGCGAGCATGAGTACCTGTAAGGTAGCCGTAGCTTTCTTCAAGACCAAGCACATATCTGTCTGCCTCGCCCTTTTCTTCAAGTTCTGTTACAAGCTCACCAATATACTTGAAGCCTGTAAGAAGGTCTGCCATATCAGCGCCATACTCTTTGCATATTGCAGAAATAAGAGGAGTTGTAACAATAGTTTTAACTATCATTGGATTTGCAGGAAGCTTACCTTTAGCTTTGAGCTGGGTAAGAAGATATTCACAAAGCATTGCGCCAACTTCGTTACCTGACATAAGCTTATACTCGCCATTATCGCGCACTGCAATACCTACGCGGTCGCAGTCAGGGTCAGTTGCAATCATAAGGTCTGCAGGGAAATCCTCTGTCATTTTAAGACCTTCTTCAAACACCTGACGAATTTCAGGGTTTGGATATGGACAAGTTGGGAAATTACCGTCTGGCTTTTCCTGAGCCTTAACAACCTGTAATTCGCTTACGCCTAATTTCTTAAGAACCCTACGAACAGGCTTGTTACCTGTACCATTAAGAGGTGTATAAAGAACTTTTATGCCCGATTTTTTAACTGCATCTTTATTAACTGAGCAATCCATTACGCAGTCAATAAATTCATCCTTAAGCCAATCTTCAATATAATCAACCATATCTTCTGCAAGAGCATCTTCAAAAGACATTCTCTTAACACCATCGAACATATCAACGCTCTTCATATATTCATATGTTTTAGCTGCAGCTTCATCTGTTATCTGGAAGCCTCTTGGGTCATAACATTTAAAGCCGTTGTATTTTGATGGGTTATGGCTTGCGGTAAGCACAATACCTGAAGAACAGCCTAATCTTCTTACTGCGAAAGAAAGCATTGGAGTAGGCATAAGTTCAGGGAAAATATAAACCTTAATGCCGTTTGCAGCAAGCACGCCTGCAGCACATTCTGCAAAAGCATCTGACTTAATACGGGAATCGTATGCGATTGCAACAGTTGGCTCATCAAATGTTTCGTTAAGGTAATCTGCAAGGCCCTGAGTAGCCTGACCAACAGTATAAACATTCATACGGTTAGTACCTGCACCGATAACTCCACGAAGGCCACCTGTACCAAACTCAAGATTTTTATAAAATCTGTCAAGGATTTCATCGTCTTTACCCTCAACAGAAGCTAATTCTTCCTGTAAATCAGGGTCAAGAACAGCTTTTTCGCACCAGATTTTATAAAGTGCATTTATATCATTCATAAGGAACTTCCTTTCAAAATTTATAACATTAGAATTATATCACCAAAACAAAATAAAATCAATTATCTAATGAAATTAGTGCGGATTTTAGGCTCAGATGCAGGGCGGTCAATTCCATTTTCTTTGCCAATTTCAATGCATTTAAGAATCCACGCCATATTTTTACCAAGAGTGCGCATAATCTGCATACCCTCTTCGTCTATTAATACATCCTCTGCCTTTGCGCCGTGCACCATATTCCAATAGCCTGACGAAACAACAGGCATACAGCTTATGGTGAAGTATTTATTGAGAACATCGAGAGCGGCTGTTGAGCCTGCTCTGCGGCAGCTTACTATTGCGGCAGCAGGCTTATACCTGAAATTAGAGGAGCCTGAATAAAATGCGCGATCAAGTACGGCACAGATTGTGCCTGATGGAGCGGCATAATGAACGGCGGAGCCGAAAATGAAACCGTCTGCATCTTTTGCTTTTTCGGTAAGTACATTTACAACGTCATCGTTAAATACACATTTACCGTCGTTTGAAGCACAACCGCCACAACCGATACAACCTCTCACCTGTTTATTACCAAGCCAGAAAATTTCTGTATCAACACCCTCGCTATTAAGTTGCTTTTCAATTTCACAAAGGGCGGTGTATGTGCAACCCTTTTCGTGAGGCGCACCATTTATCAATAAAACCTTCATATTAATCTCCTGTAATAAATAAAATTTCTTCAGTCGAGCGCACTATGTAATCAGGCGAAAACGTTTTTAAAAAGCTTTCGTCTCTGAAGCCCCAGGTTACACAGATACATTTCAGACCAGAATTCCGTGCAGTTTCTATATCAACATCAGAATCGCCGATATAGTAGCAATTATCTTTATTAACGCCAAGATAATCTAAGGCACAATTAACGGAATCGGGGCATGGTTTTCTGCGGACACCATCTTTTTCGCCAACAGAATAATCGAACAGGCCATTAAAATACTTTTCAACCAAAGTTTGTACGGCAAAATCCGCTTTATTGGAAACAACTGCAGTTTTTATGCCTTTTTCCCTTATTTTATGTAGCAATTCCTCTATTCCGTCATATGCTTTTGTGAGCACTGCAGAGTTTTCTTTATAATGCTTTTTGAAATCCTCAAAGCACTTATTGATAACATCTTCAGTTGTATCGACAGGAACAGCTCGTTCTATAAGAAGACGTATGCCGTTGCCTACGAAACTACGCACCTCTTCCTGAGTGCGCGGTGGAAGGTTATTCTTTTCAAGTGCGTAATTTACAGAATTACTTAAATCACCTAAAGTATCGAGAATGGTGCCATCTAAATCAAAAATCAATGCTTCAGGCTTCATCTTCAGGACACTCCAGGTCAACTATAGTATATTCACGATTAAGAGCAGGAAGAACTTTATTTTTTAAATCTTCAGTTTTGAAGCGTACAGTTGCGCTGTTAACACAAGGATGGCAACCAAAAAACTCTTCCTTGAAAACATTCTTCTCAATAAGAAGCTCTATTTCTTTATTTTCATCATACATCAGCGCAAGCACAGTAAGTGAGCCGGGCGTAACATTAAGCATTTTTTCCATCTGTTCACCGCTTGCAAAGGAAAGGCGCGCTGAATTAATCTGAGCAGAAAGATATTTTGTTTTAAACACCATATCTCCCGGAATAAGAAGCATATAAAATTTTGTTTGCTGACGATTGCACAAAAGAAGGTTTTTGCATATCTTTGCATCTATAACCTTTTCTATTTCTTCGCATAGCTCAATTGTTGCTGCTTCATCATGTTCTGCTCGGACATAATCCACCCCGTTTTCTTCAAGGAAAAGATAACTATCCATCTCCTTCTGAGTTGCAGTTTTTTCGGGATGTGTTGAAAAAATTTCAGGATTTATGTACATTTTATTAACCTCATTAAATGGTAAAAAGGGAGTAATATTACTCCCTTTTCGTTGTTTATTTTACACGTTTCATAATGTCTGCAACATTCTCAGCGATTGTTTCATTTGTAAGATAGCCGAGAGAGTTGGTTTCGTGGTAGTGTCTTCTGTCGTGAACATCATAACCCTGCTCGATATATGGCTGTGTTTTATGAAGAGTGTAATCATTAGGAACACAGCAATAGCCTGTCATATCGTTGGTTACACAGTATACAAGAAGCTCCTTATCGCCAACAATATCAATAATAGGTGTTGGGTTAATATCTGTACCCTTACCTGTAGCAGACTTATCCGCATCAAGTGCGCCACCATAAATAACCTCTGGGAATGGCTCACCAGGAAGCATAAGAATTTGCTGAGTACCAAGCTTTATGTATGCCATTTCTGTTAAGAGAGCAAGACCTAAATCACCTTTATCGCATGCATAACGCTGACCTGAGCAAGCACCAATTGTAACCATAAGTGCAAGAAGACCATTATCAACAGGTGAATAATACTTATGCTGAAGAACTGTTATTTCAACAGGCATTTCTTTTTCATCAGTAATGCTGAGAGCAGCTTTACCTAATGTTTCACCCTGAGTCTGTGTTCTTTCCCAAACATCTTCAGAATAATCGCCTGGGTCAACACCACCGATAGCGCCAACGCCAAAGAGCACGTGAGTCTTTTTATCTTCCTTAATTGTCTTTCTGAGCCAATATGGATAGTCAGCACTGACTGTACGGTTGCCGCCACCTAAGGTGTTTGGATGAGCAGCAAAGTTGATGAACCATGTTTCTGTACCATTATCATCAGGCACAAAGCGTGTTCTTGTAAGAACGTCGTGAAGAACGATAGGCTCACGTTTATCAAGCTGAGCACTTGGTACATGAGTTGTTCCAACATAAAGCTTACCTGATTTTCTCTTTTCGTAGCACTCTCTTGCAACCTCTTCGAGAGATTTTAGGAGAAGATCCATATATTCAGCGTCTTTACCTGTCTGAAGCTTGTAAAGCTGACCCCAATAACCTACAGTATCAAAGCCTGCATGAGTATGAGAGCAAGAAAGGAAAACGCCTGCGCATTTGCTTTCTTCCATAAAATCTTTAAGATTATCGCGTACAATGTTAAGTTCAAAGTTTGTGAGACCGATAATGTCTGCAGCAATGTGAATATAACCGCCGTTATCGTCTGCACCAATCCACATAGCACTTACTGTGATAGGGTCGTGAATACTGTCAATAAGATGACCCATACCGTGGCCTGCTATCCAATATTTTTTTGAGTTAATATCCTTAGGCATTACAACCCTTGAAGCATAACCACAAACATATTTTTCACCGGTAATTACTGTTGGCGCAGGACGAGGAAGCTCTTTAGCAACAAGTCCTTTTCTTCTGAGTTTTTTACCGCCCTTTATACCTACCGAACGAACCGCTTTTGCGGCAAATTCATTAAAACCCATTAAAATACCTCCTTTGGTATAAGATATACCTTTACAGTTACATTTTACCAATAATTATAAATAAAGTCAACGAAATAACTGACCAAATACAAGTTTAACAAATTGTTAAAAATACCATCAGAAATTCTTGTTATTCCAGCCCCAATCGTTATATCCGGTATATTTCACATATACTCTTTCAGGTGAAATTCCAAGCTCATTCTGGAGTATTGCGCAAATTTCTTTAGTCATATTCTCGCTTGCGGCAGAATTTACTGCGCCTAAAAGCTCGACATCAACTATCGCAGTATCCTGAGATGCATCACCTCTGAACCAAAGCTTTGCATCACCTTCAATACCTACCATTAAATATGCCTCGCTTTTACCAGGAAAGCATTCAATAGCTTTACCGAAAGCTGCCTTTACTTTTTCACACTTTTCGTCAGAAACTTTTACTGTTGTTTTAAGATTGATATAAGGCATAAAATAACCTCCATTTATTTTCTTTTCTGTATTGTATCACAAAGCATATAAAAATTAAAGTGATTTAGTTACATTGAAGATATTTTATTGCAGCAAAAGTAAGGGCAGCAGTACCGATAGGCAATACACTTTCGTCGAACATAACCTTCGGATGATGTTGGGGATATTGAAACCCTTTTTCAGGCTCCCCTGCAGCAAGAGCCAACATAAGAGACGGCACCTGATGACTGATATATGAAAAATCTTCAGAACCGCCACTACGAGAGGAACGGGCACCAATTTTTTCGGTATTCACCACCATATCACTTTCAAAAAGTTCTGCAAGATATTTTTCCACTTCGGCCGACAAGTCTTCATCATTTTTCAAAGTAGGGCAACCACTACCAAAAGGAACACAGACCTTACCTTTATAAGCAGAACCTATACCCTCTGAAATTTCTGTTATACGTTTTTTCATACGCTCCCGTATTTTATCGTCATAGGCTCTCATTGTACCCTGTAAAACCGCGGTATCTGCTATTACATTTCCTGCTGTTCCGCCATGAAACGAACCGATTGTAAGAAGAGCTTCATCAGAAACACCTAATTCTCTTGCAGAAATTTCCTGAAGACCAAGTAGGATACGCGAAGCAATTGTCAGAGCATCTATACCCTGCTGTGGCGTTGAGCCATGGCAACCCTTACCCTGAATATTTATTGTAAAATAATCTGCTGCAGGTGCACCTACGCCACCACTTGAAACAATTATAGTACCCGTTTTTAATGGTAAACCTGCCATTACATGAACCATTAAAGCACCTTGAGGCTCAGGGTTCGAAAGCACGCCGTTATCTATCATATTCTTCGCGCCTGAAAGAGTTTCCTCGGCAGGCTGAAACATTAACTTCACCTGTCCCTGAAGCTCTTTTTCATGTAATTTTAAAAGCTTAGCAGCTCCAAGAAGCATAGCTGTATGCATATCGTGTCCGCATGCATGCATATTCCCGTTTTCACAAGCGAATTCAAGCTTTGATTCCTCGCGGACAGGAAGAGCGTCCATATCTGCACGCAAAAGGAAACATTTATCCGAATCTTTTTTGCCAACAAGGCAAACCACACCATTTTTACCACAGTCTGAGAACTCACAACCATACTCAGTAAGTTTTGCTTTTACATACTCTACTGTTTTAGTTAATTCAAATTCTGTCTCTGCATTCTGGTGCAAGTAACGTCTCATTTCGAGTAATTCATATCCCATTGATTTTGCTTCGCTAAGAATATTGATATTATCCATTTAACAACCACCTTAATTAATTCTGATATTGTTATTTCCAAAAAAGAGTAAATAAAGCAAAAACCGACCGAGAAAAATCTCAGTCGGTCATATAATTTAAAAATCAATCCTCAATATTCCAAGGGTCGTTACCCATTGAATCGGTAACTTTGCCTGTACCCTTTTCAACATAAACATCACCAATAAGCTCGTTTGGTGATCCTTTTGCATTAAGGCGTAACGTATAAGTATAGCCACTTGCAGTTTCGTCTGTTTCGCTATCTCTGATAAAGAGAGCGCCATCAGGGAAGCCCATTAAATCTGTATAGTAAGACAGAATCACATCAACCATATCTTCAGGCTCATTGTTGATAGGTAATGTAAGTGGTTCTGTTGTAGCCTCAGTTGTAGTAGTTGAGGAATCTTCCAGAGTTGTATCGTCTGTCTCTTCATGTGAATCTTCTGAATAGTCAGGCGAAACATCCACACTATCGTCGTTATACTGATAATCACCGTTTTCAGTAGCCTCAGTAGTTGAAGTATTAACTTCTGTATCGTTTTTATTAATTGCCTTAAAAACAAATGTACCTATAATTATAAACATAACTCCAAGCATTACAACAAGAGTCATGTTTCCTTTATTTTTCTTTGATTTCCTTCTTTTCTTTTTTGCCATAATATCACCTGCTTTTTACTATTTTGATTATATCACAGAATAATCAAATACGCAAGAAATGGCTCTGTAAACAATATGTAAAATTTATTTAATTTTTTTAAAATTTAGTCTTGACAATCACATAAAGTAATAGTATAATATCTAACGTTCCTAGCGGGATAGTGTAACGGTAGCACGACAGACTCTGACTCTGTTTGTTGGGGTTCGAATCCCTATCCCGCTGCCAAAAACCTCGTTCTTTTGAACGAGGTTTTTCATTTATATAAAAAATATTATTCTTTTAATTAACAGAAAGTTACTATCAGCGTTTGATTTGAAACTATTTAAATTATATGTTATATTGTAACAAGGTGATAATATGAACAGCAGCGCACAACATTATAAATTCATGACGGAAACTTCCGTTTCAAAGTTAATAATAAAGCTTGGTATTCCAACTACCATAAGTATGCTTGTTACTAATATTTACAATATGGCTGATACATATTTTGTTGGAACTCTTGGTACAAGCGCAAGCGGTGCTGTTGGCGTTGTTTTTGGACTTATGGCAATAATCCAGGCGTTAGGCTTCACTCTCGGTCATGGAGCAGGAAGTATTATTTCAAGAAAGCTTGGTGCAAAAGAGAATGAGGATGCAAACCTTGTGGCTTCAGCTTCGTTTTTTACATCACTTATTGTAGGTCTTATCGTAACTGTTGGTGGTCTTATTTTTATGACACCTTTATTAAAGCTGCTTGGTAGTACACCAACTATTCTCCCCTTTGCTAAAGACTATGCGTTATGGATTCTTATTGCCTCGCCTATTACAATGGCAAGCTTTGTTTTAAACAATATTTTAAGATACGAAGGCAAAGCCGCGCTTGCTATGATCGGCCTTACAACAGGTGGAATCCTAAATATATTCGGCGACTATATTTTAATTAAATTTTTCAATTTAGGTATCGCAGGTGCAGGTATCTCAACAGCAGTATCTCAGTTTATAAGTTTCTTAATTTTGCTTTCAATGTTTTTATTAAAGAAAACACAAAGCCATTTATCAATCAGATGCTTCATAAAAGGTATACCATACCTGAAGCAAATTACACCTACAGGCTTCCCAAGCCTTATGAGGCAAGGACTTTCAAGCATATCCACAATGATTCTTAATAACGCAGCAGGTATATATGGCGATGCAGCAGTATCCGCAATGACAATTGTAAACAAAATCTGCTTCTTTATCTTTGCTGTCGGTCTTGGAATCGGACAAGGCTACCAGCCTGTTTGCTCGTTTAACTACGGAGCAAAAAAATATTCACGAGTAAAAAAAGGGTTCTTGTTTACACTTTTCACAGGCGAAGCTTTACTGAGCATACTTGCGGTTGTGGGATTGATTTTAAGCGACGGTCTTGTTGGAATATTCCGCGATGACCCTGCAGTTATTGAAATTGGCTCTTTTGCTTTAAAAGCACAGCTTTTTGCCCTTTTCTTCCAACCACTTTCAATATGCGTTAATATGACTTTCCAAAGCATTGGTAAAAATAAATCTGCAACATTTTTATCTGCTCTCAGAAGCGGACTTGTGTTTATCCCTACTCTTTTAATATTATCCAGCGCAATCGGTCTTACAGGCATACAGATTTCGCAGACTGTTACAGATGCAGTAACCTTTTTTATCACCCTTCCATTTGCAATAGTTTTCTTTAAAAACCTGCCGAAAGACGCTGATTCATTGACACAATAAGCCTACTTTGATATAATATTTAACGGAGTTGATGCCAATGCCTAAAAAGAAAATAATGTATCTCGATATATTGCGAATAATCGCGAGTATTGCAGTAATAACGATACATGTCGCTGCACAGAATTGGTACAGCTATACTGTTGACACATTCCAATGGGGTGCATTCAATATATTTAACAGTTTAAGCCGTTGGGCCGTGCCCGTTTTCTGTATGATTAGCGGCTCACTGTTTTTAGATTGCGACAGAAAAGTAAAAATCAAAAAAATATACTCCAAGAACATACCAAGAATGGCAATAGCTTTCCTTGTATGGTCTGTAGTTTATCTGTTTGTAATCCATGACGTCAGTGAAATGGGTATAAAAGAGATTATAAAAACAGTATGCACAGGCGGTTACCATATGTGGTATATCTTTTTGATAATAGGCTTTTACGCAATTGTTCCTATTTTAAGAAAAATATCCGACACGCAGGAAGCAACATTATATTTTATTTTTATTTCAATAATTGTTACATTCCTTATACCTGCAGTGGTATCGGTTCCTAATTTCAGATGGATAAAACCGATAACAAACAAAGCCTTTCTTAACCTTACGCTTGGTTACACGCCATACTTCTTTATGGGCCACTATATAGTAAAATATGGCTTAAGAAAGAAATTCAAAAGGCTGATATATCTTCTTGGTGCTGTAAGCTTTGTACTTATACCTGCCGGAACACTTATCATTTCCCAAATGAAGGGTAAGTTTTACGGTGCACTTTACGAATACAACTCATTAACTGTACTTTTCCAGACTTTATTTGTTTTCCTTATTGTTAAGGAGATTTTTGAGGACAAACAATTCTCTGCACGTACTGAAAAATTTATATCAGCTCTTTCACGAGACAGCTTTGGCGTTTATATGTTCCACGTTGCAGGAATACTTATTTTTGAAAGATGTCTTAATTTTGAGTCCACAACAATAAACCCATATATAGCAATGCCGGTAATTATTGTAGGAACTTACGTAATATCAGAAATTGTTTCCTTTATTCTTAACAAAATACCGATTATTAAAAATTATATAGTATAAAACAAATCCTCGGTTCAATACTGAACCGAGGATTTTGCTTTGTATTAAATTAATCGAGGAAATCGCGGAGCTTCTTTGAGCGAGATGGATGACGGAGCTTTCTGAGAGCCTTTGCCTCAATCTGACGGATTCTTTCACGTGTAACGTTGAATTCCTTACCAACCTCTTCAAGAGTTTTTGAGTTACCATCTTCAAGGCCGTAACGAAGGCTGAGAACTCTAGCTTCTCTTGGTGTAAGAGTTTTAAGAACCTCTGCAAGCTGCTCTCTCATAAGAGCCATAGATGCAGCATCAACAGGCGCCTGAGCATCGTCATCAGGAATAAAGTCGCCTAAATGGCTGTCTTCCTCTTCACCGATTGGTGTTTCAAGAGAAACTGGCTCCTGAGCAACACGGAGAATTTCGCGAACCTTATCAACAGGCATATCGAGCCTTGCAGCAATTTCTTCTGCAGTTGGGTCTCTGCCGTTTTCATGGAGAAGCTGACTGTTTGTTTTCTTAACCTTGTTAATAGTTTCTACCATATGAACAGGAATACGGATTGTTCTTGCCTGATCTGCAATAGCACGGGTAATTGCCTGACGAATCCACCATGTTGCATATGTTGAGAACTTAAAGCCCTTTGTATAGTCAAACTTATCAACAGCCTTAATAAGACCCAAGTTACCTTCCTGAATAAGGTCAAGGAACTGCATACCTCTACCAACGTATCTTTTCGCAATACTAACAACGAGACGAAGGTTAGCTTCTGAAAGGCGACGCTTAGCTTCTGGGTCATCCTCAGAAATTCTGATAGCAAGCTCAATTTCTTCCTCAGATGTAAGAAGAGGAACTCTACCGATTTCTTTAAGGTAAACCTTAACAGGGTCATCGATTGCAATATTTTTAGCATCAGCTGATGTTTCTTCATCACCTGAAACCTTTGTTGACTCAATGTCAAATGAAAGTGCGTCAAGCATTTCATCGCTCATTTCGTCAATAATCTCTATGTTATTGCTTTCAATAAGCTCATAGAGTTTTTCGATATCGTCAACATCAAAGCCTTCAATTTCGAGAATAATGTTGTCGATTTCGTGAGTTGCAAGCTTACCGCTTACCTTACCTTTTTCAATAAGGTTTTTAATTTGCGGTTTCTTCTCCCAACCTTCCATTTTCATCTCACCTTTCTTTTTCACACTAGAGTTGGAACACCTACTCTAAATAAATTACTTTTAAACATCTTTATTTAAAGAACTGAAAAGTTCTAAAAAGCTATCATCGCTCATCTGAGACGGATTCTGAACAAGCCTCTTTTTCTGTTCCTCCTGAAGAACAATAATACAATCCTCGCACTCCTGCATAGTGTTTGACACAAGAGATTGATTTGCAAGAAGTTTTGCTACTGCGCTTGTTTCCTCATTTGTAAGGAATTGGGAAAGATGGGATATATCCACACTCTCGCCATTTTCGATACGACTTGAAATAACAGAGAAAAGCTGTTTATTAACAGGAGTAAAAAACATATCGCTTTGCAATTTACCTTTTAAGGACTTATAAAAACCTACGTTGTTAAGAAGAGTAATAAGAATTGTATCCTCTGCTTTTGCAATACGCATATTTTTGAGCCTTTGAGGGTCTATTGCCTTTTCAATATTCTGAACCTGCTTCTGCGCCTCAGATAATTGAGTTTTCGACTTATTATAACGCTCTTTGCGCGCCGCATCCTTAATCTGATTAAGAATTGCATCTTTGCTTACCTGAAGCTCGTCCGCCAGCTTCATAGCGTAAATATCGCGTTCAAGAGCATCTGTAGTTGCAAGATATTTTGACGCTTCTCTGAGAAAATTCATTTTCCCATCTGCAGTTTCGACAATATATTTTTCTCTTAAAACAGATAACTTATACTCAGTATCGTTATCTGCAGAATTAAGAAGCTTCGCAAACATTTCCTTGCCGTGAACTCTTATTATTTCGTCAGGGTCCTTACCGCCTGAAAGGCGTATAACCTTTGCACGAACACCGGTTTTAGAGAAGAGCGCTAACGCGGCTCTTACTGCCTTCTGCCCTGCTTCATCGGAGTCATAACAAAGAGCAACCTCATCGGCATAACGGGATATAAGGCTTACCTGCTCAGGTGTAAGCGCTGTACCAAGACCTGCAACAGCATTTTCGAAGCCTGCACCATGAAGAGCAATAACGTCCATATAGCCTTCGCAAAGAATTATTTTACGGTCATTTCCGTTTTTAGCGAAATTAAGAGCAAAAAGCTCATTACTTTTTTTATAAACAAGAGTATCTGACGTATTGATATATTTAGGCTTTGAGTTATCGAGCACACGGCCACCGAAAGCAACAACATTACCCCTTAAATCAATTACCGGATACATTACCTTTGCTCTGAAAGCATCGTAAAAATACTTTTTACCATTTTTCTCGCTATAGCGCAAAAGGTTTGCGGCAATAAGCTCTGACCTTTTAAAGCCTTTAGCTGTAAGGTGATTTTCAAGAGCATGCCAATCATCAGGCGCAGCACCAAGCCCGAAATGCTTTATCATTTTCGGAGAAACATTTCTGCGTTGAAGATACTCAAGCTGAGCCTTACCCTGCTCTGTAAAAAGAGTTTCGTGGAAAAACCTTGCGGCTTCGCGGTTGGCTTCGTAAATTCTACGCCTTAAATTTGCGGTAGTATCATCATAATTAGCGTCAGGCATTTTAATACCTGCCCTATCTGCAAGGAATTTTACTGCCTCAACATAATCAAGGTTTTCGATATTTCTTACAAAACCTATAACATCTCCGCCTGCACCGCAACCAAAGCAATAGTAAGACGCGGTTTCAGGATAAACTGTAAATGACGGAGTTTTTTCGTTATGGAACGGACACAAACCAACAAGGTTGCGCCCTCTGCGACGAAGTTCGATGTAACTTGAAATAACAGACTCAATATCGTTACTGTCGCGCAATTTATCTATAAAATCATCAGTAAAACGCATTGCCAAGTTTATCATCTCCTTTTTTAATAATATACCACAATGGTTGGTCCATAAATGGTACATTACTCCGTCGTTTTTGAGTGGGTCAATCAACCCAGGTTTTTGGAACAAAAAGTTGATTGAAAATCTTTAACGAGTAACTGTCAGACATACCTGAGATATAGTCGCAAGCGGCTCTTTCAGGCCCTTCTTTTTTTGCAATTTCATAGTAGAATTCAGGCAGACTATTAGGATTCCTTGAGAAGTAGCGGAAAAGCTCCTTTATCATATTCTCTGCCTTACCCTCTTCGCTTTTGCAAATAGGGTTTGTATAAACATATTTAAACATAAAAGAATGAAGTCTGTCATAGGCATCGAAAACATCGTCAGCCATTTTGATTTCATCTTTAGTATTTTCAATAGTTGATTTTATAAGAGTGTTGATACGCTGCGTTTTAGAAAAGCCTAAAACAAGACGGATATCAAGAGGAATATCATCCTCTTTAAGGACACCGCCACGGCAAGCATCATCAATATCGTGGTTAATATAAGCAATTTTATCGCTTAATTTAACGATTCTGCCCTCTAAAGTATCTGCTTCCTTACCGCGAGTGTGGCAAAGAATACCATCACGCACCTCATAGGTAAGGTTAAGACCTTCACCATTATGTTCTAATTTATCAACAACACGAAGGCTTTGTTCAAAATGAGTAAAGCCTTTTTCATAAACCTGATTAAGGGCTCTTTCGCCTGCATGACCAAAAGGCGTATGACCTAAATCGTGGCCAAGAGCAATTGCCTCAGTTAAATCCTCGTTAAGATTAAGTGAGCGGGCAATTGTACGAGCAATCTGGGATACTTCAAGAGTATGAGTAAGGCGTGTTCTGTAGTGAACGTTATCAGGCGCTAAAAAAACCTGAGTTTTATCTTTTAATCTTCTGAAAGAGGAGCAATGGAGAATTCTGTCTCTATCGCGCTGAAAAGCTGTACGCAAAGGACACTCTTCCTCTGTCAGCTGCCTGCCCTTTGAATTCTCACAAAAAGCGGCATATTTAGAGAGCGTTTCTTTTTCTCTTTGTAGAGTTCTTAGCCTGATACTATTATCCACTTACATCGCCTCCTACTTATTAATACAGAAAAAATTTGAAAAACCCTTTATTTTTGACAAAAAATTTATTTCGCGGCTATAATTTCTTCAACAACCTGAAAATCTACCTTTCCATTTGTAAGGTCTTTCAACTTTTTATCAAAGGAATTAAGAATATCTTTTTCTATTCTGAAGCTTATATTTACGTTATCGGTAAAGGCAGTATCCTGTACCACACCGCCCAAATCTCTTATTAATGTTTCTATTTTACCATAGAGGTTATAATCGCAGGAGATGTTAAGAACAAGCCACGGAACAAGAGTTACAACACCTGCAGCATCTATAGCAAGCTTAGCAGAATGGCTATACGCTCTTACAAGACCGCCACCGCCGAGAAGAATGCCGCCAAAATATCGGGTAACCACAACAACGCAGTCGGAAATATCCTCCTGCGTAATAACATTCAGAACAGGCATTCCTGCAGTACCCTGAGGCTCACCATCATCTGAAAATCTTTTAATAGACCCTTCGCGCAAGGCGTAGGCATATACGTTATGGGTAGCATCCCAATGTTTTTTCCTTATTTCTTCAATAAAGCAAAGGGCATCCTGTTCCGATTTAACAGGCTTTGCATAGCCAATAAATCGGGACTTTTTCACTATATATTCTTCTGCGGAATATTGACCGAGAGTGGTATATGATTCCACCCCAACACCTCCTATATAACGCAAAAAGCCGGTGATAACTCACCGGCTTACTAAGCATAATAACTTACTTAGAGAGGTTATATTTCTTATTGAATCTGTCTACGCGTCCACCTGTATCAACGAGCTTCTGTTTGCCAGTGAAGAATGGATGACATTTTGAGCAGATATCAACACGCATACCGTCCTTTGTGGAAGCTGTTTCAAGCACAGCACCGCATGCACATTTAACCTGAGTTGCGCCGTAGTTTGGATGAAGTCCTTCTTTCATTGTAATTTCACCTCTTTAAAATTGATATCACACTAGTAATAACACATTAGCAGAAGAATATTATCACAACAAGAGAAAAAAAGCAAGTCTTTTTTCAAAAAAAGATAATAATATTTAATGTTTTTACAGGACTTTTCCTCTTTATTATGATATTTCAATTAAATTGTTGATTTATTTCATTATAATGGTAAAATATAATTAAATAAATTCGGGAGGTGTTTTCAAAGTGGAAAGAAAAAAGAAAGGCAGATTCAACTTTTATCTCAGTTGCTCGGCTTACCTGCTTACAATTATTTTAGACCTTCTGTTCACATATATTGCAACACCAAATTTACTACTAGAAGGCAATCCGTTATATAACCAGACAAACTTCGGTTGGACCGGTCTTATTGCTATAAACGTTATCACATTTATCGGTTATGTTGCTATGGCTTGGTACGCATTCATCAAATACCAATCCCCTATTACCAATGAAACTGATATGAAACGATATCTTGCATTAATAAACTATGGCGATGCAGACAGTTACGTTCCTATGATGTGGAAGCTTCCAAAAAATTGGGGACCACAGACAGCTTGCCTTTGTTGGTCGGTAGTATGCGTTCTCCCCTTTTGCAGAATGATAATAGTGCTTGAATGGTTTTTAATGATTTTAAGAGTAAGAAACATATTCACTGAGATATTTTTTACAATTGTTGCTTGCTTTCCCTTAGGACGAATTGACATTTTCCTTGCCGTTATAGGCGCTTGGATTTTATCGTTTGTGTGGATAAAAAAAGAATTCAAAAACAACCTTAAAAGTATAGAAAAAAGACGGAATCAGTTTTGATTCCGTCTTTTATTTTTAAAATACTTTTCACCAGAGATTTTCTGGGTATGCACCACCATCAACAAGAGCCTGAACGGATTTTACAACATCAGGTTTATCCTCTTTATATGTAACGCCAAACCATTTATCCTTTGTTTCAAGAACATCAACTGTGCACTTTCCTTCTAAAAGCATATCGCGAACAAGGAAAGGAAGATAGAATTCTGATTTAAGTGGATTCTCAGGAACCTCATTTTTAAGGAAATCAATGAAGTATTTTTCAATTTCACCGATTATTTCTGCAGGGAAGCCCCAGCAGTTCATTGAGCAAACGCTGTTTTCAGGAAGCTCTACCCAATTTTCTTCATCTTCAGTATATGAAATCTTGCTGTTAACGCGCATGATTTTGGTTCTTTCAATAACATCTTTAAGCTGACCATTTTCGTCAACATCGCAAACACCGCGAGAAACTGTACCATTATCGGTAAGTGTATTTTTAAGGAAATATGCAGACATAGCAAAGCTATATTTATCGCTATTAAAATCCGCTTTATCCATCCAGCCTGAAATGTTCTCAAATGCGCCTCTGCCATAGAAATCGTCGGAGTTAATAACCATAAAAGGCTCGTTAACAGCGTCTTTGCAGCAATAAATAGCGTGAGCTGTTCCCCAAGGCTTAACTCTATCTGCAGGCACCTCAAAGCCATCAGGGAGCATATCTGTACTCTGGTACACATATTCAACCTTTACGTGCTCTGAAACCTTATCGCCTATCACCTCACGGAAAAGCTGTTCGTTTTCTTTTTTTATAATAAAGACGATTTTATTAAAACCGCATTTTATAGCATCATAAACAGAATAATCAATAATAATTGAATTATTTGGACCTACAGGGTCAATCTGCTTGAGTCCACCGTAACGGCTACCCATACCGGCAGCAAGAATAACTAATGTTTTATCCATTTTCTTTCTCCCTTTCGGAATTATATTATCGCAATGATACCACATATTAAAACTTTTGTCCACTCAAATTTTCAGTTGACAAAATTCTCAGTTGATTTATAATCATATGGAATAAATAACCAAGAGGTAAAATATGACATCACTTATAACTAAAATTTTTCTGAAGGATAAAGACGCTTCCACACCAAGCGGAAGAGAAGCATACGGCAGAATCGCAGGTATTGTTGGCATTATCTGCAACCTTTTGCTCAGCATATTGAAGTTTGTTGTTGGCTCTGTTTCAAACAGCGTTTCCATTACCGCAGATGCTATCAACAATATTTCTGACGCAGGTTCATCAATTGTTACTCTCATAGGCTTCAGGTTATCCGAAAAGCCTGCCGACGAAGACCACCCATACGGCCACGCAAGAATTGAATACATAACCGGACTTATCATTTCTTTCCTTATAATCCATATCGGTTTTGATATTTTGGTTGATTCTTTTAATAAGATAATTCACCCTGAGGAAAGTATTTTCAGTTGGGTAACTGTAGGCGTGCTTCTGGGCTCAATTATTATTAAGCTCTGGCTTAGCTCTTTTAACAAAAAACTTGCAAAAACAATAAAATCAAAAACCCTTGAAGCCACCGCTACAGACAGTCGTAACGACTGCATTTCAACAGCCGCAGTTTTATTCGCCACAATTGCTTCTCACTTATGGAACATAAATCTTGACGGATTTATAGGTCTTGGCGTTGCTGTTCTTATCATTGTTTCAGGTATAAATCTTGTAAGAGAAACTGTCGGTCCACTTCTCGGTCAGGCGCCTTCAAAGGAAGTATACGAAACAATCGAGCATGGTATACTTCAATACGAAAATGTTTTAGGTGTTCATGACCTTATGGTTCATTCATATGGTCCAGGAAGCTACTTTGCTTCTGCTCATATTGAAATGGACGCCAAAATAGATGTGCTTGTGTGCCACGATATTATGGACCAGATTGAAAGAGATTTCAAAGCAAACCACAACATTCACCTTGTGGTACACCTTGACCCCACCGTACTTGACTGCGAAGAAATAAACGAGCTTAAAGACGTTATAAGGTCAATTTTATTTGATATAGACCCTGTTATCACCTTCCACGATTTCAGAGTTGTTATGGGTGAAAACGCAAAAAATGTTTTGTTTGATGTTGTTGTACCACCTAAATACAAATACTCTGACGATGACCTTGTTGACTTAATTAAAAACCGCGTAAACGAAGCCGGTAACGGCAACCTTTACGCAGTTGTATTAGTAGACAGAAGCTATGGCGTTTTAAAAAGCGAGGAATAAAAAATTACAAGATAATGCAGATTAAACCACTGCAGCCGTCATTTATGATACGCTCTAAGGTTTCCTGAATTTTTCCGCGTGCATCAACAGGCATATGGCACAATTTACTGCGCAAGCCTTCGTTAACAAGCTCGCTGAGAGATTTACCAAAAATATCTGACTCCCAGATTTTAAGCGGATCTTCCTCGAAACCATTAAGTAAATATTTCAACAATTCTTCAGACTGGCTCTCCGTTCCCACAACGGGAGCCACTTCTGTTTCTATACAGGTTTTCATCATATGGATTGAAGGCGCAGAAGCAGCAAGCCTTACCCCATATCTACCGCCTTGTTTTACAATTTCAGGCTCTTTGAAGGTAAGCTCATCAATATCAGGCATAACAATTCCGTAGCCTGTTGCTTCAACTTCATCAAGAGCGTTTTTAATACGGTCATATTTTTTCCTGATTCGTGAAAGCTCCTCGAGGTTTTCCATAAGCTGTTCTTCATTTTCTATTGAAAGACCTGTTTTTTCTTCAATTATTTTATAAATAAGCTCTGCTGACAAATCCGCTCCCACAACGGCTCTGCCTTTACCTAAATCCAATTCAGAAATCCTGGTTGCAGCTATATGCTCATTTTCGCCCAAGATATTAAGCATTGAACTTATATCTCCCATACAAGAAACATCAGACACAGATGATTTAACACTCTCGAAAACAGAACACCTGAGCCAATGCGCTCTGCCTAGGGCTGTAAACCAACCAGGAAGGTTTACACCTATCTCTCTTACAGGGAAACGATACAAAACAGTACCAAGAATACTTTTTATCTGATTTTCATTCATTCTGGCGCAATCCACAGGAATTACAGGTACACCATATTTCGCACAAAGACTCTCACTCAATGAAATAGCCTCATAGCTTTCAGGAGAGGTTGTATTGAGAAGCATAACAAAAGGCTTATTTATAGAACGAAGCTCCTCAACAACCCTTTCCTCTGCTTCTTCATATTCATAGCGCGGAATATCGCTTATAGTTCCGTCAGTTGTTATTACAAGACCAATAGTAGAATGTTCTGTTATAACCTTCTGGGTACCTAATTCTGCCGCCATATTAAACGGAATTTCGTGGTCATACCAAGGTGTTTTCACCATTCGAGGTTTATCTTCTTCAATATATCCTAAAGAGCTTGGAACGATATAACCAACGCAATCAATAAGGCGCACATTAAGAGAAGCGTTATCAGGAAGATTGATTTTTACCGCCTCTTCAGGAATAAATTTAGGCTCGGTTGTCATAATAGTTCTGCCTGCGGCAGATTGAGGTAATTCATCCTGTGCCCTTTCGCGCTTATATCCGCTTTCAATATTGGGAATAACAAGCGTATCCATAAACCTTTTTATAAAGGTAGATTTACCTGTTCTTACAGGACCTACAACGCCAATATAAATATCACCGCCTGTACGGGCTTCAATATCCTTATAAATACTTGCTTCTGTCATAATTTTTCCTCCTAAAACTATTTCACCAAATACATATGAATAGGAGACGAGTTTTATGACAGGCGTAAAAA
>JAZLDN010000019.1:0-7038 GCA_045614765.1 Acutalibacteraceae bacterium | reverse complement strand
ACCTGTGAAGCTTTCGAGAATCTCGTATGCAGGTGCATCCTCTGTTGCAAGCTTACCGAGAACCTTGTCAAGAAGTGCCTCAGCCATATAGTATGTGAAGCCGTCTGCTGCCTTAACCTTGCAATATGTGTCTGCAGGGTTTACGCAAAGGGCAACGTTTGATGGAAGAGTCCAAGGTGTAGTTGTCCAAGCGAGGAAGTATGCATCCTCACCAACAACCTTGAAGCGTACAATTGCTGAACGCTCTTTTACTGTTTTATAGCCCTGAGCAACCTCGTGAGAAGAAAGAGGTGTTCCGCAACGAGGGCAATAAGGAACAATCTTGAAGCCCTTGTAAAGAAGATTTTTATCGTAAATCTGCTTAAGTGCCCACCACTCTGATTCAATGAATTCATTGTGGTATGTTACATATGGGTCATCCATATCTGCCCAGAAGCCAACTGTACGTGAGAAATCCTCCCACATACCCTTATACTTCCAAACGCTTTCTTTACAATGACCAATAAATGGGTCAAGACCATATTCTTCAATCTGCTCTTTACCGTCAAGACCAAGAAGCTTTTCAACCTCAAGCTCAACAGGAAGACCGTGTGTGTCCCAACCAGCTTTACGTGGAACCATACAGCCCTTCATTGTGCGGTAACGAGGAATCATATCCTTAATAACACGAGTTAAAACGTGGCCGATATGTGGCTTACCATTGGCTGTTGGTGGACCATCATAGAACACGTATGGTGTACCGTCTTTTCTTTCTTCGATACTTTTTTCAAATATCTTTTCGTCGCGCCAGAATTTTTCAATCTGCTTTTCCTGCTCAACGAAATTTACATTTGGGGAAATAGGATCGTACATTGACTTAACCTCCAAAATAATAGTTACCAGATTCCAGATGCCAGTGCTTCGCATCTTGCATTTATTTATGTTTTACTAGAACTAAAAATTCAAAGATTTGGATGAAGAACGCAGTTTTAAGATGCGACGCTGTATACAGATACTGCAAGCATCGCGAAAACAAGTTATTCGCCAAAGATTTGAATTTTAAAAAAAGCCTTTGCCCTGCATACAGGACAAAGGCTATGCTTTGTTAACCACCTATAATACAAGCGTACTGTCGTCATACGCCGCTCCGTTAACGGTGAGCAACCGGAGAGGCCTACTAAAGTTCAGCCCTCGGCTCCGGAGTGATATTCATCAGTTTGCATTGTACCGGGCTCTCACCGCCCCCGACTCGCTAAGACTCTGCAAAAAGACTACTGTCTCCTTCAACGCCTTTTCATACGGGGACATAATAACATACATTACAATATATTGCAAGTGTTTTTTAATTTTCGTTGAAGTACTTAACAATATACTCCACTACTGCACCAAACATTGGGTGAGAATGGGAAGCTTCGCCATTCCAGTTTTCCCAAAGAGTTGTTGCACCCTGCTTTTTCATATTGTAGAAGGTGTTTTCTGTTTTGCTTGAAAGGAGCTTGAATGCTAAATCTTTATGACCATTCTCGCAAAGCACCTTAATAAGGAGCTTTGTGCCGAAAATGCCTGTATCAAACTCACCAAGCTTTTCGTATTTATCTACAATAGCCTTAAGTGTTTTTTCGTTACCATAGCCTAAATCAAAGCCATAGGCATCACTTGCTTCTGCAGATTTTACGAAAGTGCAGGTCTTTTTATCGTAGTATTTGTCGAGGAAGGCCTTTTCAACCTTCTTAAGCCTTGCTTCAAGGTCCTTTGTGGGTTTACCGATTACCTTTGAAAGCTCAATAACATTCTTGATAGCTCTTATATAGAAATATGTGTTTACAAAAGGCTCAGGAATAAGGTTTTTGTTACCGGGTGAGCACCAGTCTCCAAGGCACCATCCAAGACGCTCTTCACATACAACTATGCCATTTTCACTGTGAGCATCCATATAATCAAGGTAAGCGAGCATATTCACATAATACTTTTCAACAAGTGCGGTATCGCCATATGCCTTATAGAAGCTGTATGGTACAAATACCATAGCGCCGCCCCAGCCACCTGGTCCGCCGCCACCGCCATAGAATGGCGCGGTATGCTGAACGTGTCCGTTATAAATATCCTGACAGTCTGCAATATCTCTTATCCACTTACGATACATTTTTTCTGCATCAAAGCAAAGCATAACTGTATCTGCTGTAAGCTGACCATCACCTGTGTAACCAAGGCGCTCTCTGTGAGGGCAGTCTGAAGGCACACAGCCATGGGTATTGGACTGCTGAGTTCTTATGAATGCATCAAATATCCACTGAATTGTAGGCTCAGAGGATTTGAATTTAACAATTGGCTTTATATCTGTGTGGCAAACTCTGTACTCTGTAACCTCTGCAGTACCGCGAAGCTCAATGTATCTGCAAGCGTGCCAAGTAAAGAGCGGATGATACTCTGTTTTCTTGCCGTCATGGAAGAAGGTATCTCCCTGAATTCTGTGCTCCCAACCGGCAGAGCTGAATTCAAGACCGCCATCCTCTTTAAGAATTTCCGCAAAACGAAGTGTGCACATTTCGTTAGGTTGAGCTCTGTCACGGAATTTTATAACAGGATAGCCTGAAATATTTTCACCAATATCATAAATCTTGTAGTCGCCCATACGGAAGATGCACTTAGGCTTTAATTTTCTTATAATTTTATCAGGTGTGAAATCCTGTTCATCAAAAACAGAAACAGGCTTTTGTACAACCTCTGCACCAGCCCAATCGCTTGTATCAGCCTGATAATCTGAAAAATCATATCCGCCAAGGCGAGCATCGTGGGTTTCGCCATAGTAAATATTAGTTTTCTGAACAAATGATTTTCTGTATTTTACATCCCTATCACTTTTTGAAACAATGTTATCGCCCTGAGTAAGCTTGTAGCAAAGCTTAAGTGTGTCGTATGGCTTTACACCCTCGTTAGGGCACTCATTCTGGCAATACCAACCACCACCGATATGGAAAACAATAGTGTTCTTGCCTTTTTTCAAAAATTTTGTAACATCTATTTTCTCATAGAGGATTCTACAGGTCATTTTATCAAAAATAGGATAATTCATTGAGGCGGTGTCGTGGTCCTTGTAGTTTGTCCACGCAGGCGCAAGAACTCTGTCGCTGATGCATTTGCCGTTAATGTAGATATAGCAAAAACCGAGACCGCTTACATATAGCTCTGTCTTCTCTTTCTTCTCAAGGTAAAAATCCTTTTTCGCAATAACAGCCTGATTTTCACCATGGAAGGAAAGCCAATCTGCACCGTCAAACACCATGTTCTCGCGGAACATTATACGGCGCTTGCCATCTTTGATATAAGATATATTTTCGTAAGGAATTCCGTTGGCTTTGAAGAAATCAATTTTTTCTGCATAGCCTTCGCAAACGAGCTGCTTTGCACCAAGCTTTTTTGCCTCTGCTTTTAAATCTTCAATTATTGTGCTGCCAACTTTAAAACGACGGTAGCCATCCTTAACGCAGATAAGCGCAATTTCAAATATGCCGTCGCCATTATCGTATGCACTACCGCAAGCAACAACATCTGCACCTAAATAATATGCAATGTGTATACCCTGCTCATCCCTTGCATTTTTTATGAAAGCAGGCTTTTCGCCCAATTCGTCGCAAAAAACCTCGCGACGAAGGGCGTTTATCTTTTTAAATTCTTTATCAGTAAAATCTACTTTTTTACTGCCTGGAAATGCAATTCTTGCCATGATTAATCCACCTTTTTAGGAGCAATTACAAAGTTAAAGGTAAGCTCCTTTGAAGCATCAATACAATATTCAGGAAGAGTGCGAGGACCGCAGGAGCCTGTACCTGTACCTCTTGTAAAGCCGTCGAGAGTAACAAAGGTTGTCTTTTCGTCAACAATATCTTCTCTATGGTTTGCATTAAAGAGAGTTTCCTGAGTAAAGTTATGAACGTTGAAGTTGAAGCGCTTATCGGAAGAAATATAAATTTCCTCGCCCTTATCGCTTGAAAGCTTAAGGTATGAAACATCAGAGTGGTTCATATTATCCTGTGGTCTGATGTATGGCTCATACTGCTCTGCAACAGTCGATTTATAAAGACCTATAGGAGCGTGAGCGTTGAAGTCGCAGAAATTCTCTTTTTCGCCTCTGCCAAAATATTCAATATTTGTAAAGCGCTTGTCTGCCTCAAAGGTAAGACCTACTCTTGGAATATTGTAAATCTGCTCGGTGCTCTCTTTAACAGGAGCAACGCAAACCTCAATATCAAGTACGCCATTTGCGCCAATGATATAAAGTACATTTGCATTGAAGAGAACATCCTCTTTGCCGTAAATTGTGAAATATTCGCTGACAGAAGCTACGCCTGATTTCACCTCTGCGCTTAAATCTTCAAGCACAATTTTTGGATTTCTCAGGTTATGCTCATCCCACTTTGCTTCGTCCTGGCGGTCGTTATCAATATACGCTCTTACAAAGTTAAGAAGGAAGCCCTTGTGTGATACAGGCGCATTATTCATAACAGAAACGCCATTTGCCTTGTATGAAAGCACCTCACCTGTTTCCTCAGAGAAATCAATTGAGCCGTTAGGGAATTTAACGCCTATAACTTCACCATCGGAGCTCATTGAAACCTTACCTGCTTCAAGAACAGGCTGAGGGAACTGAGCTTCAGAAAGTGTTAACTGCTCTAAAGCAACCTCAAAATCACCTTTAAGGTATGTTAAATTGAGATATGTGTTTTTATCGTAATCAACCTTTGGTAAATCAAGCTTGTAGGTTACTTCCTTTTCAGGAGCAATATTTGTAGCGAAAGAACCACAGTTTTCAACCTGACCATTTACCTGATATTCCCAATAAACCTCAATACCCTCAGATGAAAGGAAGCGATTTGTATTGAGAATTGAAAGCTTATTACCTGCAAGGCGTGTAGCTCTCAAAGGTCTGTAAACATTTTTCATATTGTATGCGCCTGTGTGAGGTGTGCGGTCAGGGTAGAAAAGACCGTCTACACAGAAGCAACCATCGTGAAGAGGCTCGCCATGGTCTCCGCCATATGTGTACTCCCAAGGGAAGCCGTCGTTTATATGCCTTACCGTGTGGTCTGCCCATTCCCAGATACATCCACCAAGGAAAATATCATCGGAATAGAAGAGCTGCATATACTCTTCCATAGCGCCTGGGCCAACACCCATTGCATGGCAATATTCGCAAAGGAAGAATGGCACCTCGTTGAAGGATTTGCCCATTGTTCTTCTCTGTATTTTTTTCATATCATTCTGATGTGTATACATCTGTGAGTACACATCATAATGCTGACGCTTTGTATGAGTAACACCTTCATAGTGTACAGGAATCTCTGTTCCTAAATCCTTAAGCATTTTGTAGCACTTATCGTGGCACTTGTAGCCCTTTGATTCGTTACCAAGGCTCCACATAATAATGCTTGGATGAGTTCTGTCGCGGAAGTACATACGGCGCACTCTGTCCATATAGCGTGGCGCCCACTTTAAGTCGTGGCTTATCATATCCTCAGGGCAATCAAGGTTCCAGAGGCCATGTGTTTCAATATCTGCTTCGTCTACAACATAAAGACCATAATGGTCGCAAAGTTCAAGGAAGAATGGGTCAGGTGGATAGTGAGATGTACGAACGCAGTTAACGTTGAATTCCTTCATTAACTGAACATCTAATTCCAAATCCTTGAAGTCTTCGCAATAACCCTTTGTTTCGTGGGTATCGTGGTGGTTAACACCTTTAAGCTTGATTTTTTTGCCGTTGAAATAGAATGTTGTGCCTTCAATTTTTATATCCTTGAAGCCAACGTACTGGCGGATTGACATAACCTCTTTTTTACCGTTATAAAGAGTTATGTAAAGCTCGTAAAGGCGTGGAATTTCTGCACTCCATTCTTCAACATCAAGCTTCTTGAATGAGATGGAAGTATTTTTATTACCTTCTGCCTCACCTTCAGCAAGAAGATTTTTACCGTCGTAAAGAGATGCCTTAACAGTAGCGTTCTTTACTGCGCCCTTAACCTCTGCTTTAATGTTAAGGTTGTATTTTTTTCCTTTTTTCTCAGCAATTGCCTGAAAATCGTTTATGTATGATTTTTCGTAGGTGTAAAGAAGAACATCGCGGAAAATTCCGTTTTCTCTGAACATATCCTGAGCTTCAAGATATGAGCCTATGCTCCACTTGAACACAACTGCAATAATTTCATTTTCGCCCTCTTTAAGATATTCAGTAATGTCAAACTCATAAGAGTTATGAGCACCTTCACCGAAACCAACAAACACACCGTTAATATATAAATCAACACAAGGAGTTATGCCAAGGAATGTAAGCACATAGTTCTTGGTTTTATCTTCAATATTTATAAATTTACGATATATACCGCATGAAAAATCGTCAGGGAGCTGTGGTGGTCTTACGCCCTTACCCCATTCACCGCCGAACTTGCGGTTATCGAAGCCGTAAGGTGTGTTAATATACTCGGGAATTTCATAGCCTGTTCTCTGCCATGTAGACGGAACATTAACTTTATCGAATTTAAGTTTTGATGTATCAATAGTTGCAGGGAGCTTTGATTTTTTCTTGTAATATTTAAACTCCCACTCGCCTGAAAGAATTGTAACCATATCGCTGTTATAGCGCTCGGTTTTATAATCTGCTGCCTTTGCCGCCTTTAATTTTGTGTGAGGAACACAATAAGCGCGAGGCGCCATTCTGCCACATTCATAGGCTTTAAAATTGCAGTGGTTTACCTTATCGAGAATATATTTCATAAAAATCCTCCTACGATTCCATATAGGGTGAAAGGAATTATCCGAACCGTGTTTTATACAGACGGATTTCCGCTCATCCTGCGTTAAAATACTCGCCAATCCGAAAGGATTAGCTGTGTTTTTGCCTTGGCTGACCAAAAATCCGCACTGTATAAAATCTTCGACCTAAAAGCGAAAGATTTTTATTGGATTTTTGGTGTTGAGGGCGAAGATAGGCTGGCGCCTTTCAAGACCGAAACGCCGAAAAGACTTAAAAAGATTAGCTTTTAGGCATGTTCGGATAACTCATTT
>JAZLDN010000018.1:0-15015 GCA_045614765.1 Acutalibacteraceae bacterium | reverse complement strand
GCGAACATAATCGGGTGTTCGCGTAGCGAATGATGGGCAGAGCCCATCAAATCCCCTCTCCGCAACCAATAAATACAGGATACCTTTTGGTATCCTGTATTTTTTCGTTTCAGAAAGATTTCATCCCTGACCGACGGGTTCATGACAAAAACAGCACTTATCTCAATACGAGACAAGTGCTGTTTTATTATTACTTAAACTCTACAAATCCATAACCCTCAAGAGTCTGTATATATTTTGCAAGCCTTTCGTAAAGAGGCTCAGCCTTTTCACCGAAATGTTCCTTTACTGCTTTGCCGATTTCGGTTATATCCTTTTCCCCGTCCAAAAGAGGCCATATGAAATTGCCCATTTCATCCAGGTGAATATAACTAACTTTTGGCTTTTTAAAAAGCACCTGAGCAATTTTATTCATAACACCTTTGTTTTCAACGTGTAAGGTAATGTTACCGTTTTCATCGGTGTGATACTCAATAGCTGCTCTTACAGGTTTTTTATCAAGATAGTTTTCTTCTTTTGTTTTTTTCATTCTTTATTTACCTGATGTCTTTTTCTTTGAAAAAAGAGTGAATTTAAGGAATGTAAGAATGATTACTGCAAGAAGAACAATTCCACCTACATTCATAAAGCCTGAAGAAAGACCTAATTTTGCAGAAAGGTCAATCATCTTATCAACGCCGAAGATTGCAAGAAGAGCAAGTACGATACCAACAATACCCTCACCTGCTATCATACCTGAGCAGAAAAGAATACCATTGTTTACTGCTTCGTCCTTTTTCTCCTGTGAAGCCTTCATTTTTTCAAATACAAGACGAAGAACGCCACCAATCATAACGCAAGCGTTAAGCTGAACAGGGAGATAAATACCAATTGCGAAAGGAAGAACAGGTATACCTATAAGCTCTACAACAACTGCAATGCATACACCAACAAGAACAAGGTTCCAAGGAAGGTTGCCACCCATTACGCCTTCGATAATAAGCTTCATAAGAGTTGCCTGAGGAGCACCAAGTTCGTCTGAACCAAAGCCCCACGCACTATCAAGAAGGTAAAGTGTACCACCAATAGCAAGAGCAGATGCTACAACACCTATAATTTCGCCATACTGCTGTTTCTTTGGCGTTGCACCTAAAATATAACCTGTTTTAAGGTCTTGCGATGAATCACCGGCTATTGCAGCAACAATACATATAATTGAGCCTATAGCAATAGCACTTGTCATACCCTCAATACCCTCTGCACCTGTAATCTTAAGGATAAGTGTTGCAATAAGAAGGGTTGCAATTGCCATACCTGAAACAGGGTTGTTACTGCTACCTACAAGGCCAACCATTCTTGAAGAAACAGTTGCAAAGAAGAAACCAAATATAACAATAATTGCAGCACCAAGAAGTGAAACAGGAATTGCAGGAAGGAGCCAAACCACAAGAGTAAGAACAATGATTGCAATAACTACAATCTTCATATTAATATCCTGAGCTGTTCTTTCTGTTGAAGTAGCAGCACTACCTTTAAGGCCTTTCATTGCTCCACCAAAGGTTTTAATAATAAGAGGAAGAGATTTAACAAGGCTTATGATACCGCCTGCTGCAAGAGCACCCGCACCGATATAACGGATATATGTGCTCCAGATAGCACTTGCACCACCTGATGCAAAAAGCTCACTTACAGGAACTGTACCAGGGTAAAGAGTTATGTTTGCACCAAAAAGAGCAATAAGAGGGATGATAACCATCCAACTAAGCACACCGCCTGCAAACATATATGACGCAATACGAGGACCACAAATAAAGCCAACACTCATAACTGCAGGGTAAATCTGAGTTCCGATTTCACCTGAGAAGCCTTTGAACCTTAAAGAGATTTCACCCGCAACAAGCTTCAAACCATCAATAATGAATTTGAAAAGTGCAGCAAAGCCCATACCTGCGAAAACTTTTGATGCGTTTGCGCCACCCTTTTCGCCTGCAAGAAGCACCTCTGCGCAAGCTGTTCCTTCAGGGTAAGGAAGCACACCATGCTCTTTAACAATAAGAGCATTTCTTAAAGGAATCATAAAGAATACGCCTAAAAGACCGCCAACCATAGCAATACTTGTAAGTTCAAATATATCAGGCTTGTCCATTTTACCTTCTGCTGCCCAAAGGAAAAGTGCAGGAAGAGTAAAAATTGCACCTGCTGCAAGAGACTCACCGGCAGAACCTGTTGTTTGAACAATATTGCTTTCAAGCACTGAGCTTCTACGCAAAATTATGCGAAAAACGCCCATTGCAATAACTGCTGCAGGAATAGATGCAGAAACAGTCATACCAACGCGAAGGCCAAGGTAAGCATTCGCTGCACCAAACACAACCGCAAGAAGTACACCCATTATAACTGAAGCAACAGTTAATTCAGGAGTGATTTTACTTGCAGGAATGTATGGCTTAAAATCATTTTTCTTATCCATAAATTCTCCAATCCGTCTGCAGTAACCTGCAGATATTTTCATTTTTTGCACAAGCCTGTCGATTATATCATAAAATGTAAAATATAGTCAAGTAATTATATTATATACATTTTTCCAAAACATTAAGTAAAACCTTAAACAAATTTTCTGTAGAAGATATACTCAAGCGTTCATTGAAGGTATGCACATCAAACATATTTGGACCAACCGATATACAATCAAGGTTTTCTATTTTTGAATCAAAAACACCGCACTCAAGACCAGCGTGAATTGCCTCAATTTTAGGTGCTTTGCCATAGTGCTCACGGTAACATTGACAATAAAGCTCACGAAGAGTTGAATCAGCCTTGTATTCCCAGGATGGATAACCGCCTGAAACTTCGATTTCACAAGGAATGATACTAAAGATAGCTGTCATTTTGTCCTGAAGAAAATCAATAGCAGTCTTTTTATTACTTCTGAAGGAATAGTGGAAATACACACTTTCTGCATTTGTTCTGAGTACACCAAGATTCATAGAGGTTTCCACAAGGCCTTCTATTTCCGCACTCATATCCATAACGCCCTGAGGAGATGATATAAGGGCAAAAGAAATTTGTTTTTTTGCTTCATCGGATAAAACGAGGGCAGTCCCTGTATGAGAAACATCAATATCATAGCAGAAACTGTTTTCTCTTGAAGATATCTCGTTTTTTATTATTTCAAGGTACGCTTTTGCTTCTGCGACAAACAAACCATCATTTTCAACAAGAAGCTCTATTCTGCAAAGATTGGTAATTGCATTTGATTTATCTCCACCATTTATTGATACAAGGTGAACGCCGTTATCTTCTCTGAAACGATTTAAGAATCTACCTGCAAGAATATTGGCGTTAACTCTCCCCTTGTGGATTTCAACGCCTGAATGACCACCCTGAAGACCTTTAAGAGTAACAGTTACTTTACAGCCTGCTTTATCCACTCTTTTCACAGGTACCGTAACACAGAAATCTCTACCGCCTGCACAAGAAACTGTTACACAATCATCCTCTTCGGAGTCGATATTTATCATCTTTTTACCCTTCAGGCAAGAGCAATCAAGGCTCCCTGCACCTAAAAGACCTATTTCCTCATCAACAGTAAACACCGCTTCAATAGGCGGATGCTTATAGCTATCGCTTTCAAGAATTGCAAGAATTATTGCAACTGCAATACCGTTATCTGCACCAAGAGTTGTTCCCTCTGCTTTTACAAAATCGCCATCGACATATGGCCTTATACCTTCAGCAGAAAAATCAATTTCTGTATTTTCTGATTTCTGGCACACCATATCAAGATGACCCTGAAGAATTACAGGTTCTGCATTTTCATAACCCTGTGATGCAGGTTTAAAAATCACCACATTATCTGAGTTATCGCGGACACATCTGAAAGAATGGTCGTTGGCAAAGCTCTCGCAGAAATCGGCTATTTTTTTCATATCCCCTGAGCCATGAGGGATAGAACATATTTTTTCAAAATAATAAAAAACGCGTTTTGGCTCTATATTTGAAAGTTTCATGTTTTTACCGCCTTTTATGGAATAAGGATTAACCCTACGAATTATATCATAATCAATAACTTATATCAATAATAAATATCTGCTAATACACCCTAGCGCAAACAAGTAATATTCAACAATAATTTTATATGAAATATGTTGATTTTTACGAAAAATCGTTTTATAATATAACAGATAAAAATTGAATGATTACTAAGATTATAAGAATTTGAGGCGAAATATATGAATATCTGGCACGATATAAACCCCGATAGAATTTCCCGTTCAGCTTATGATGCTGTTATTGAAATCAGCAAAGGCAGTAAGATGAAATATGAGCTTGATAAGGAAACAGGTCTTTTAAGACTTGACCGTGTGCTTTACACATCAACCCACTACCCTGCAAACTACGGTTTTATTCCAAGAACATACGCTAAGGATAACGACCCGCTTGATGTGCTTGTTCTTTGCTCTGAGCAGATTGAGCCTATGGCAATTGTAGAGTGTTACCCTATTGGCGTTATCACAATGCTTGACAACGGCGCCGCTGACGACAAGATTATTTCTATTCCTTTTAACGACCCAACATACAATACATACAAGGATATCAGCCAGCTTCCACCCCATGTTTTTGACGAAATGAAGCACTTTTTCTCTGTATACAAAACACTTGAAAGCAAGGAAACTGCTATTGACGAGGTTAAGGGTGTTTTAGACGCAGTTGCTATTATTGAAGACGCTATTGAAGCATACAAGGAAAAATTTGAAAAATAAGATAAATTTCTCTATTTTTCTTTAAAAATCACTTGCAATTACAGTATGTTTATGATACTATATGTGAATGTATGAATGAAAAAAGGAGGTGCTCAGGGAATGGCAAACATTAAATCTGCAAAGAAGAGAGTTCTTGTTAACGCAACAAAGGCTGCAAGAAACAAGGCTACAAACTCAGCTCTCAAGACTGCTATTAAGAAAGCAAATGCAGCTATCGAATCAGGCGATGCTAACAAGGCAGAAGCTGTTAAGGTTGCTGTTAAGAAGCTTGACCAGGCAGCTGCTAAAGGTCTTCTTCACAAGAACAACGCAGCTCACAAGAAGTCACAGCTCGTAAATAAGCTCAACAAGTCAAACTAATTTAACTTTTTGAGATGAAGAAAAACCCCCGTAACAATGTGTTACGGGGATTTCTTTTTGTCTTTTTTTGATATTTATACAATCAAACCTGTTCTGCTATATCAAGAACAAGGCGTTCTGTTTTTTCCCAACCGAGACATGGGTCGGTTATTGATTTACCATAAACGCCGTCGCCTATTTTTTGGGCACCATCTTCAATGTAGCTTTCAATCATAAAGCCTTTAACAAGTTTTTTGATATCGTTATTATGCGCACGGCTGTACATAACATCCTTGGCAATACGAATTTGCTCAAGGTACTTTTTGCCTGAGTTTGCATGGTTTGTATCTACAATACAGGCAGGATTTTTGAGACCAGCCTTGGCATATTCATCACTTAAATTTGCAAGGTCTTCATAGTGATAGTTTGAGATATTGTGGCCATCTCTATCAACAAGACCACGCATAATAGCGTGTGCGAGTGGATTGCCCTCGCTCTCGACCTCCCAACCACGATAAATAAATGTATGACTGCTCTGCGCTGCTGTGATTGCATTCATCATAATAGAAAGATCGCCACCTGTAGGGTTTTTCATACCAACAGGAATATCAAAACCACTCGAGGTAAGTCTATGCTCCTGATTTTCTACAGAACGCGCACCAACCGCAACATATGAAAGTATATCTGAAAGATATCTGAAATTTGCAGGGTAAAGCATCTCATCAGCACAAGAGAAGCCGTATTCACTTAAAGCACACATATGCAAATCTCTTATTGCGATAATTCCGTGAAGCATATCAGGCTTTTCGTTCGGGTCAGGCTGGTGAAGCATACCCTTGTAACCGGCACCTGTGGTGCGAGGCTTACCTGTATAAATTCTCGGAATAATGACAATTCTGTCCTTAACCTTTTCTCTAAGTTCTGCAAGGCGTGAAATATAATCAAGTACAGGCTCCTTTGAATCTGCTGAACAAGGACCGATAACAAGTATAATCTTATCTGATTCACCTGTGAAAACCTTTTTTATTTCTGCATCATTTTTCGCTTTCTGCTCCGCCATTGCCATGGTTAAAGGAAACTGCTCCTTAATATCCATGGGAATTGGAAGCTTTCTTTTAAAATTCATACTCATTTTTATTACCTCTAAACTACCTTTTATCAAACAATGCTCTGCGCTCAGTTGAAAGGCGCATCACTTTTCTCATTGATTCAACATCTTCATTTTCAAGCATGGCTTTAAACTCAATAAAGCTATCTATAAATTTATTCATCTGATCAAGAAGAGCCGTTTTATTTTCTACAAATAGCTCGCTCCACATTAAATCATTAATACGAGCTATGCGAGTAAGGTCTCTGAAGGAATCTCCCGTAAACTTTTCAAGATTCTCTTTATCATTACATGTCATAAGAGTTATAGCGATGCAATGGGTAAGCTGAGAAAGGAATCCTATCATTTCATCGTGCTCTTCAGGTGAAAGAGTTGTAACATTTGAAAAACCAAGTAATCTGCCTAACTCCATACAAGTGTTAATTGCTTCAGGTGTGTTTTTAGCTGTAGGTGTAACGATATAATTTGCTCCTGTAAACAAATTATCTGTACTGTTTTCTACGCCCGAAACCTCACGACCCGCCATTGGATGAGCTGCTATAAACTCCACATCGGGGCGAAGCATTTCTTGTACCTTATACACTATACTACACTTAACACCTGTTACGTCTGTGATAAGTGCTCCGCTTTTCAAAAGACCCTGATTTTCCTCAATCCACTCAACAAAGATGTGAGGATATAATGCGAATATCACTATATCTGCTTCACCGATTAATCTTTCATCAAGTTGAATTGAGCCTTCGTCAATCAATCCCTCTTTCAACGCATAATCTATAGAGCTTTGCTCCTTTGTTATAGCGCTTATATGAAACCCGAATCTCTTTAAAATCCTGGCATAGCTACCGCCCAAAAGACCAAGACCAACTATTAATATTTTTTTATTTATATTTACTATCACTCTATTTCCACCTCGGCTCCAAGATTTTTTATATCCGCAAAAAATCCCGGATAGCTCTTTTTAACAGCCTCTACACCATCAATTTCTCCACCATACAATGAAAGTATAAGAGATAACGCCATAACAATGCGATGGTCGTTGTGCCCGTTAAGAGAGGCTGTGCTTTTTTGTAAATTCTGCTTTGGAACTATTATTGTATTATCACCAAAAATTAGCCCCCCCGAAAGTTTACAAAGCTCCTCGTGCATAGCTTGCCCTCTATCGCTCTCCTTAAGGCTTAGACGCTCTGTACCAACAAGTGTTGCACCATTTTTAATCGACGCAAGGGCAATCAGCACAGGACCAAGGTCGGGACAATCAGAAATATCCAGAACAGGCACGCCTTTTGATATTTCTTCAAAATACTTTTTATATACTTTATCACCCTGGACACTGTCTTCGTTAAGATTTTCTATTACAATAGTTGAACCTATATAATTAAATGCATCGAGAAAGGCTGCGTTTGAATAATCGCCCTCTACCCTGCCAGAAAATGATTGGAAGCACGACTTTTTTATAACTATATTGAATTCATCTTCAAAAGCAATATTCACACCGAACGCTTTTAAAGCGGTAATTGTAAGATTTATATACGACCTGCTCTCAAAAGGTGGAATAACACGAATAGATGAATCCTCATTAAGATACACAAGAGAAAAAATAAGCCCTGTAATAAACTGACTACTTATGTCGCCTCTGACTTCGTATTGCCCTCTTTTCAACTCGCCACAAACTGTTAATGAACAGTCCTTCTTTTCAAATTTAAAGCCATGATTACGGCACAAATCCTCATAAACATCAAGTGGTCTTTGAAAAAGCCTGTGGCTACCTTTAAAAGTGATTTCTTTACCAAGGCACAAAGCAATTGGAATAAAAAACCTTAAAGTACTGCCACTTTCTCTGCAATCAAGCACACGCTCTGTTGTTTTCATAAAGCCCTGGGGATTTACAGTAACAGTATCACCATCAATATGTATTTCGGCACCCAAGGCTTTAAGACAATCAATTGTTGCCAGAATATCTTCACTATAATCAACACCTGATATCGTGCTTTTTTCTTTTGATAGTGCTGCACCTATAAGATATCTGTGTGCTAAGCTCTTTGATGGCGGCGCACCTACACGCCCCTCAAGCTTACACGCTTTAAAGATTGCTTTCATATTATTTACCTTCTATCAGACAATCTATTGCTTCAAGATACCCATCTGTACCCTTACCGCAAATTGTTTTGAAGCATGCCTCTCTCACATAGCTTATCTGCCTGAAATTTTCACGAGCAGAAACATCTGAAATATGTACCTCAACTGCAGGAATTGACACAGCTTTAAGGGCATCTAAAATAGCGATACTTGTATGGGTATATGCACCCGGATTTATAACGATACCATCATAAATCCCATATGCAAACTGAATAATATCTACAATATCGCCTTCATGATTAGACTGAAAACAACGTACATATACACTTTTTTCTTTTGCATAATTCTCTATTTTTTCAACAAGAGATTTGTAGGTTTCGTTTCCGTAAATATCAGGCTCCCTTATACCAAGCATATTGATATTAGGTCCATTAATCACAAGTATATCCATAAAAATCCGCCTCGATTCTTTTTGCTACCTCTTCAACAGTACCTGCGCCGTCAATAATCACATCCGCATACTCTGTGTAAAGTGAATAGCGTTCATTATATCTTTTTTCAAGGTCTGCGCGGTTACTTGAAAGTGGTCTGTCATCAGTAGTAACAAGCATATCCAAAGGTCTGTTAATAAAATAGACTCTACCATTTTCTTTCAGCACGTCAACATTATTCTTATTAAGCACTGCGCCACCGCCTGTAGCGATAACCTTTCTATTTTCTTTTGAAGCCTCAAAAATTATTTCATTTTCTTTTTCTCTGAAGAAGGATTCACCTTTTTCTGAGAAAATATGTGATATAGACATGCCAACAGATTCAACAATCATATTATCGGTATCCACAAAATCTTTTGAAAGATTTCGAGAAAGAATTTCACCTATAGATGTTTTTCCGCTTGATGGCATACCTATAAGTACAATATTCATTTTATCTTTATAAAGTTTTTTGAAAACTTCCTCTACTCTACTATTATTTATGGGAGCATCAATAAACTTTTCAACCGCGTAAGCTGCCTGAGAAACAAGCATATAAAGTCCGCCAACAGCGGTAATACCACGTTCATTGGCATCAACAACAAGTTTTGATAAAAGCGGATTATAAACTGCATCAAACACTGCTGACAAATTTGGAAAGTTCTTTATATCCACCGCAGACTTATAAACATTAGGAAACATTCCGCAAGGCGTGGTGTTTATAAGAACATCAATATCGCTGTGATTGTGGTAAAGCTCGTTGTATGTAATATAACCTTCCTTACTCTCTCGGGATACACGCAAAATCTCTGCGGCGCCCATATTGTTTGCTACAGCAAATGCAGTATTAGATGTTCCGCCTGAGCCTAAAACAGCAACAGTTTTATCTTTGAGGGAAACATTTTGCCTTTCAATAAGAGCTTTAAGACCGTGAAAATCTGTATTATAGCCGTAAAGCTTGCCATTTTTATTAACAATTGTATTAACGGCACCTATTGCCTTCGCTTCATCAGAAATCCAAGCAAGATATGGTATAACAGCCTTTTTATAAGGGATTGTAACATTTATTGCTCTGAAGTTTTTTTCGGTCATAAAGACCTTCAGCTCTTCTGGAGTAAGCTCTTTGAGCTGATAATCATAATCTGCAAGGGCATTGTGTATTTCTTTTGAAAAACTATGACCTAAATGCTCACCTATGCAACCATATTCCATTTCAAGCACCTAACCAATCTGTGCCGAATTTTTGGGAAAGCAAATCGCAAAGCACAATGGCTGTTACGCTATCAACCACAACTCTTGCCCTGTGGACAATACATGGGTCATGCCTACCTGTTGTGGAAACAACGATGTTTTCTTTGTTTATAAAATCTATTGTTTCCTGCTCCTTTGAAATTGAAGGAGTTGGCTTTATGGCACAAGAGAAAACAACAGGCATACCATTTGTAATTCCGCCGTTTATTCCGCCATTATTATTTGTTTTTGTTGTAATACTGCCGTTTTCATATGCGAAAGCGTCGTTCATTTCGCTACCAAGCATATCTGCACAAGAGAAGCCTGCACCGAACTCTACACCTTTAACTGCGGGAATTGAGAAAAGTGCGTGAGAAAGCATACTTTCAACAGAATCAAACCAAGGCTCACCTATGCCAACAGGTAAACCTACAACTGCTGTTTCAAGCACACCGCCTACGCTATCACCTTCCGCTTTGGCTTTTTCTATATTCTTAATCATTTCCTCACCTTTTACATCGTCAATAACTGCAAAAGATTTATGGGAAAGATTCATTATATTCTCTTCAATATTATTAAAAACTGCATCTTCTACACCTGCGCACTTTTTAATGTGTGTGCCTATGAGGATATTTTTCTTCTTCAATGCATCTATACAAACTGCGCCTACGGCAACAATACCGGCAGTTACTCTACCACTGAAATGACCGCCACCGCGATAGTCCTCGCAACCATTATATTTGGAATATGCTGTGAAATCAGCATGTCCCGGTCTTGCTTTACCATAAGACTTGCTATAATCCGTGGATTGAGTATTCTCGTTGGGGATTGTAATACACATTGCAGTACCCGTGGTTTTACCGTTGAATACACCGCTAAGGATTTTAAATTTGTCTGCTTCACTGCGTGGTGTAGAAATTTTGCCAACAGGTCTTCTCAAATCAAGCTGATGAGAAATAAAGCTTTCATCTACATCTATACCTGCAGGAAGACCATCTATAACAGCACCGATTGCTTCACCATGGCTTTCACCAAAAAGAGTTACACTTATATTGTTTCCAAATGTATTTTTCATTTTATATAAGCCTCCTTTATGATTTCATCTAACTCAGCAAAATCCACAAACTTAAATTCAAAACTTCCTATTTCATTTACCACCACCGCATTTACACCTTTGGCATTCGCCTTTTTATCATGGCGAAGAGCCGAAAGCAAATCATCCGATGAAAACACAATTTCTGTAGGAAGACTGTATTTCTGCAAAACATTTTTTATTCTTTTTGAAACCGATGGCGAGCTAAACGCAAGCATACCTAAAGCTACACATTCGCCGTGAAGAAAATCACCAAGGCCTGTTGCCGTTTCAATAGCGTGAGCGGCTGTGTGGCCGAAATTCAGCACTCTTCTGAGCCCTGTTTCCTTTTCATCTTCTTCTACAACTGACCGTTTTATTTTGAGAGAGCGGTCAATAACTGTATCAATGCAGTCATAAGCGTTTTCATTTTCGAGAATAGAGAAAAGCTTCGCATCTGATGTTGCTGCCATTTTTATGCTCTCTGCAAGACCGTTATTGAACTGTCTGCTATCGAGAGTTTTCAGCACATCGGGGTCTATTATAACAACCTTTGGCTGATAAAATGCACCAACTGTGTTTTTATACCCACCAAAGTCAATTGCGGTTTTACCGCCAATCGATGAATCAACCTGAGCTAAAAGTGTTGTTGGAATGTTAACAAAATCAATTCCACGCATATATGTGGAAGCTGTAAATCCCGCAAGGTCTCCTACTACACCGCCACCAACGGCTACGATACAATCGTAACGAGAAAAAGCACTTTCATTGAGACATTCCAATAACTCCTTATACATATCAAAGGATTTGCTTTTCTCTCCTTGCGGAACAACCTTTAAAACAGCGGTTTTGAACTGCGAGGCTACATTTTCTGCATATACTGACGGCACACCGCTATCGGTTACAATCAATGCTCTTTTATTTATATCGTAATGTGAGCCAATATCATTTATAGAGCCACGCTCTAAAACAATATTATACTGACCCATACTTGTATTTACGGGAAGAATCATTTTACTATCCCCTTCAGATATGTTGTTCTTTTGAGTATTTACCAATCAAACGCACATTAGTACAAACCGCAGAAAGCTTTTCAAGCATTATTTTTTCACTTTCATCAGTTAAGTTCCCTTCACCTTCAAGGAAGAAATAATAATTCCATATAACATCCTTTGAAGGTCTGCTTTTAAGCGCTTTAAGGTTATATCCACATTCACCAAATACAGAAATCGCTTTACCAAGAGAGCCTGCCTCATCACGAACTGTAAAAAGCACAATAAAATTATTTTGGTCAGCAGAGTTATCACGCGGTACTCTTGAGAAAACTGCAAAACGTGTTGTATTCTGACTGTCTTTATTAATTTTTCGGTCTATAAGTTTAAGACCATATCCATTACCTGATTCAATACTACATATGACTCCTAGTGAGCTATCGTTTTTCTCCGCTACAAGCTGGGCGGCAACTGCTGTATTTACAGCTTCCTCTGTTTCATATCCCTTATGCTCTATAAAGTCAGCACATTGGCCTAATGCCTGAGGATGACTTATAACCTTCTTAATAGTTTTGGCATCTGAGTTCTGTGTACCAAAAAGATTTTGCTCAATTGCCATATCGTAAATGCCGTTGATGAAAAGAGATCCAAAATAGGTTAAATCCATAACTCTGGCTACATCACCCTCGTAGCTGTTCTCTATAGGAAGCACAGCAATTTCGCATTCGCCTTTCTCAACCGCCTTATATGCAGCTTTAAAATCACTATAGGCAACAGGTGCAGCATCGGGAAAAACACGCTTAACTGCAAGCTCCGCAAAAGCACCCTTAACGCCGGAAAACGCAACGCGCATTCCGTCATTCAGCTTTCGCTGATAATCCTTAGAAAGCTTCATAATGTTTTTTTGGAAATTTATATAATATGAACGTATTTCGTCATCAGAAACAAGCTGACTGTTGGCTTCTATAAGCTGAGCCTCACGAACTAAATCTTCAATAGGAAGTCCATTAAGCTTCTTATATTCAGCAACATCCTCGGAAGCTCTCATTCTTTTTTCAAAAAGCACTGCAATTTCTTTATCGATATCTGCTATAGTCTTTCGTGCTTTTTGAAATTTCATATGGTGTTCATTCATTTTTATAATCCTCGTAAAGTGCTTTGAACGCAGGCAATGAGCGTTCAATCAAATCAGTATCAACACAATAAGAAATTCTTACAAAGCCTTCAACGCCAAAGCTATCGCTTGGAACTATGAGGAGGTCAAATTTCTTTGCTCTTTCATAGAATGCGTTTGCATCTTCTTCAAGGGACTTTACAAACATATAAAAGGCGCCGTCAGGCTTTATAACTGTATAGCCTATATCTGTAAGACCATTGTAAAGAATGTTTCTGTTTTTCTCATAGATTGAAACATCTGCAGTGTCATCAAGGCATTGTGAAATTACATACTGCATAAGACTTGGTGCACATACATAACCTAAGGCTCTGCCGGCACCGCAAATAGCAGCAAAAACATCCCCTGCGTCCTTCATTGAAGGAGAAACGAATATATAGCCTATTCTTTCACCTGGAAGAGAAAGCGCTTTACTATAGGAATAGCAAACAACGCTATTGTTGTAATAGTTGGGTATATAAGCAACCTTTTCACCTGTGAAAACAAGCTCTCTGTATGGTTCATCAGAAACAAGGAATATAACCTTACCATACTCTTCCTGCTTTTTATTAAGAACCTCAGTTAATTTCACAATATCCTTTTCAGGAACAATAACACCGGATGGGTTATTAGGTGAATTAATAATAACTGCTTTAGTGTTTGGTGTAATTGCTTTTTCAAGAGCATCGAAGTCAATTTGCAAATCTTCTTTTTTGCAACTTACTGTAACAAGCTTTGCACCTGTTTGCTCAACAAAAACTCTGTATTCAGGGAAAAATGGTGCAAAAGCAATAACCTCATCACCATCCTCAACAATAGCGTTGAGAGTAATGGTAAGGGATGCTGCAGCACCGCAAGTCATATAAACAAGACCTGCAGTTGCATCAACGTTATATTTTGATTTTATATATTCTGCAATCTTTGTACGAACTTTCATATCGCCAGGGCCAGATGTATAGCCATGAAGCACCTCGGCAGGAGTTTCGTCAATAAGCTTTTTCATAATTTCAGTAACCTTTGCAGGCGCAGGCACGCTTGGATTACCCAAACTGAAATCAAAAACATTTTCTGCTCCGATTTCTGCCTTCCTTTTAAGGCCATACTCGAAAATCTCGCGAATAACAGAACTTTTTTTGCCAAGTTCAAGCATTTTTGGTGAAATCATAATTAACTCCTTAAACTTTAATTCATTTAAATAAAAAGCCCGCACACCGTATACTTTTAAAAGCATAGCAGAATGCGGACTGACTATATACTACATTTTGCAATCACTTGCAAGAACGTAAGGCACACAGACAATCCATACAACTATAGTAATAAAATCGATTAAAAAACTTTCTGATCATCTGTATCACCTTTCTAAAAATTGATATTTGCTATTTTACTCCCGTAATTTTCCTTTGTCAAGGGCATTGTAGAATTATTTGTTATTTTGTTTCGTTTTTCTCAACGATTTCCGCGAAGCCGTAAATAAGAGCAGAAACAAATCTGGCAATAACAACGAGAATTACAAATAAAGTAATCAAAGGAAGAGCAAGAAGAGCAAGCATTCCTGCACCGACATATACTGCAAGAAGCACAACTGCAACTGCAGTTATTGCTACAGCGAGAAAAAGATTTATAACAAACATTACGATTGAAAATCTTTTCAAAGATGCGGAACAATTTTTGAAGAATTTAAACTCTCCGCCTTTTTCATTTACTTTTGCTTCTTCAGGCTTTACTTCTGCAGATTCAACAACTTCATCAATTGTTGAAACTTCAACAACATTGTTTATATCCATTTTTGTTCTCCTTAATACCAACCGTCATAAATACTGCCTGTAGCAAGTG
>JAZLDN010000017.1:0-53866 GCA_045614765.1 Acutalibacteraceae bacterium | reverse complement strand
TTGATACCATTGTCTGTGTAGCATCAAAGAGTGAGCCGTACTTCATACCGATAACGTCTGAAGAAACGATTGGGTCTACGTTGTAGCCGAAGCTCTCAGAAGCAGCAGCCTTCATAGCAGCGTTGATACCGTCAACTGTTACGTCGTCGCCCTTAACAACTGCTGTAAGGATTGTTGTAGAACCTGTAGCAACAGGAACTCTCTGTGCAGAACCGATAAGCTTACCGTTAAGCTCTGGGATAACAAGGCCGATAGCCTTTGCAGCACCTGTTGAGTTAGGAACGATGTTAGCAGCGCCTGCGCGAGCTCTTCTCATGTCGCCCTTTCTGTGAGGACCGTCGAGAATCATCTGGTCGCCTGTGTAAGCGTGGATTGTGCTCATGATACCGCTCTGGATAGGAGCATAATCGTTAAGAGCCTTTGCCATAGGAGCAAGGCAGTTTGTTGTGCAAGATGCAGCAGAGATGATCTGGTCATCAGCTGTAAGAGTATCTTCGTTAACTGAGAAAACGATTGTCTTTGTTTCTTTGTCTGCTGGAGCTGAGATAACAACCTTCTTTGCACCTGCATTGATGTGAGCCATGCTCTTTTCTTTTGAGCAGTAGAAGCCTGTGCACTCAAGAACTACGTCAACACCGATTTCGCCCCAAGGAAGCTCTGCAGCGTTTGCCATAGCATAGATTTTAAGAGTTTTGCCGTCAACTGTGATTGTACCTGCTTCGTCGTCAGCCTCTACAGTGTGGAGACCTTCGCCGATTCTACCGCAGTAGCCGCCCTGTGCTGTATCATACTTAAGAAGATTAGCAAGCATTGATGGCTTTGTAAGGTCGTTGATAGCTACTACATCGTAACCTTCAGCGCCGAACATCTGACGGAATGCGAGACGGCCGATACGACCGAAACCGTTAATTGCAACTTTAACTGACATTTGAATTACCTCCAAATATTTATTGTTTAGTTTTTTAACCTCTAACATTTTACCATAAAACAGAATAAATGCAACAACTTTGACATAATTTTAACTTGGATTTCAAACTTTTGTCATAATGCAAAAAAAATCAAAGTATTGTAGGTCTAAAAATGTGCCTTTTTCTGTATATTTGATAAAATTTTAAGGATTAACAACGTTTACAGGATTACCTGAAAGGTAGCCTTTAATGTTTTCTTCTAAAATACCCATAAGTCTGAGCCTTGTTTCATAAGCTGCCCATGCAACGTGAGGAGTAATAAGGCAGTTAGGAGCAGTAAGAAGAGGGTTGTCGTTTGCAGGTGGCTCTGTAGATAAAACATCTGTACCGTAGCCTGCAATGTCACCGTTAACCAGGGCATCCTTAACGTCCTGCTCATTGGCAACAGGACCTCTTGATGTGTTGATTATATAAGCGCTCTTCTTCATTTTGCCTATAAAATCTTTATTTATAAGACCTGCAGTTTTATCTGTAAGAGGGCAGTGTACTGAAATGTAATCAGCTTTGTTAAGTACAGTATCTAAATCTGTAAATTCAATATCAGGGTATCCCTCTTTTTTGCCTGATGGTGTGTAAGCGATTGCTTTCATACCAAAGGCTTTGCCTATCTCTGCAACTCTTGAGCCGATTTTACCGAATCCGATAATACCAAGAACCTTGCCGTCAAGCTCATAAAGAGGCTTGTTCCAGTAGCAGAAATCCTCGCATTTTGACCAGTTACCTTTTTTTACATCCGCTGTGTATGCGGCAGTCTGGTTTGTCAATTCTAATATAAAAGCAAAAACCATCTGCGCTACAGCATTTGTGGAGTATGCAGGTATATTTGAAAGTGAAATACCTCTTTCTCTCAATGCAACGCCGTCAATCTGGTTAAAGCCTGTAGCAAGAGTAGAAACAAACTTTAATTTTGGTAATTGCTCAATTAATTCTCTTGTAAGCTGTACCTTGTTGATAATAAGAATATCAGCATCCTTAGCTCTTTGGAGAACATCCTGCGGCTCAGTGCGTGGATAAACTGTTAAATCTACAAGGTTTTCGATACATTCCCAGGATAAATCACCTGGATTTTCTGTGTGGCCGTCAAGAATTACGGCTTTTAATTTTTCTGTCATAAAATCACCATTTGTTATTATACACTATGTAAAAGAAACTTTCAACCAATCTTTATACTTGACCTTATGTTGATAATAGTATAAAATATATCTAATTATGTGAAACGGAGTGAGGATTTGAAGTCCGTCAAGTTAACCAAGGAACAAAAGCATCGTCGTGCCATGCGGTGGGGGGCGTATGCTTGCTTTGGAGTGGCTTTAGCCCTCGGTATCATTACTTATGGTCTTATGATACCACAGGTGCAAAAGAGCCTGGCGCATATAGATTCATGGTTTATAAGCCTTGAGAATTTTATAGCACAATACGAAAGCTTTGCAGCTTTCTTTTTGTTGATATTTCTGTTTTTATTCAAAAGCTTTGTGCCTATAATTCCGTTTTCAGTTTTATTTATTGCAAGCGGTATGGTGTTCAGTGAGTTTACGGCTTTCGTAATAAATGTAACAGGTGTTATAGTCCTTTTTACTTCAAAATTCCTTTGGGGTAAAAAGAAAGGTGGCGGTGGTGCCCACAAGCTCGCAAACCGCTCAAAAACAGTTTATAAATTCATGGATTTTGGTGGCAAAGGTAATAAATGGATGTTGGCGCTTATGCGCTTTGTGCCGTTTTTTCCTACCAACACAGTCAGTCGTGCCTATGGCGGAACAGAAATGAAAATTGAACCATACCTGGTTTATTCAATGCTTGGATTCCTTCCAAGGCTTGTATTGTGGAGTGTAATCAGTTTCAATATTTTTGATCCGTTTACAGTGCAATTTATGGCGCCAATAATTATTTTGTTAATAATCAGCGGTATTTCACTACTGCTTTTAAATCTTTTGTTGGAACGAAAGGATGTAGAAAATGAAAAAGTGTGAAATTAAAACAAATGAGTTTTTAAATCGTCTTTCTGTAGTTTACGGCGACGATGCAGCTGCTCAGCAGGAAAGATATTCTGCTCTGGCAGAGCGTTTTGAAAACGAATTCAATGCAATCGAAAATATCCGTTTCTTCTCTGCTCCAGGTAGAACAGAGGTAGGCGGTAACCATACAGACCATAACAATGGTAAAGTTCTTGCTGCTGCAGTTAATCTTGATGCTGTAGCTGCAGTTGAAGCACGTGATGATGGTATTATCTGCGTTAATTCTCAGGGCTATGCACCACTCACTGTAGATACGGCAGACCTTTCTGTTATCGATAGTGAAAAGGGCACATCTCTTGCGCTTATCAGAGGTGTATGCGCTCGTTTCAATGAGCTTGGCTATAAATATGGCGGCTTTAACGCTTGCGTAACATCAGATGTTCTTTCAGGCTCAGGGCTTTCATCATCTGCTGCCTACGAAGTTCTTATTGGTACAATTCTCAACTACATATACAACGACGGAAAAATCAGTGCTGTTGAAATCGCTCAGATTTCTCAGTACGCAGAGAACGTTTATTTTGACAAGCCTTGCGGACTTATGGATCAGACTGCTTGCTCAGTTGGCGGCTTTGTAAAAATTGATTTTGAGGATACAAAGAAACCTGTAATTGATAAGGTTGATTTTGATATTGCAAAGCACGGCTATAATCTTTGCATTGTAGATACAGGCGGAAACCATGCAGACTTAACAGACGATTATGCGGCAATCAGACTTGAAATGAACAGTGTTGCAGAATATTTCGGTAAGCCTGTTCTCCGTCAGGTTCCTGAAGCAGATGTTATGGCAAATATTGGCGATATCCGTAAGAAAACAGGGGATAGAGCTATAGAAAGAGCTATTCATTTCTATAATGAGAATAAGCGTGTTGAACGCCTTTCTGATGCTCTTTCAAACGGTGATTTCGAGGCTTTCAAAGCAACGATTATTGAAAGCGGTAAATCATCATATATGTATAACCAGAACTGCTTTACTCTTACAAACCCTGCAGAACAGCCTGTTGCTCTCGCTCTTTGCGTTGCAGAGGAGCTTCTTAAGGGTAAGGGAGCCTACCGTGTTCATGGCGGTGGCTTCGCAGGTACAATCCAGGCTTTTGTTCCTGTTAGTGAAACAGAAAATTTCGTTTCTGCAATGAGTAAAATTCTTGGTGAAAAGTCTTGCTACATACTTAAAGTAAGAAGCCACGGCGGCTGCGAAATATGATTAAAAAGATAACTGAATTTACAGACATAAACGGCGGGTTTCCGCCGTTTATGTCTGTAATTCAAACAGATTTTAAGTTCGCTTCCAACAATTCCGACGGCGCTTATTATCAGGAAATAGAAAGCGAAAAAACGCTTTTGCTTTCTATTCGTGGAGTAACCGCAACCATTTGCAGATTAAGCGAAAATGTAGATGTTGAAGAGTTATCTTTCTTTTTGAATTTCAATGGGATTGAAAACGTTTTATCCGATTTCTTTTTTGAAGGATTCAACCTTGAAAAACGCGCGGTTTTAAAAGTCAAACCCTATACAGAGGTTACCGAAAAAGCAATTGTTCTTAGCTTTGCTTCAAGGTTAGCGGATTATGAAAATGTTTTTAAACTCCTTTCAAAAAACGGTTCTTTTGATGTGTGGTATCCTGTTATTTCAAGAAAAATTAATAATTCTTGTGCATGTGGTGTGTATTTAGAAGAAAAATCCATTCCTGTCAGTTGTGCGGTTGCACCATTTGTGTACGGGGAAACAGGTGTTGTTGCAGGGGTTTTCACAGACGAAAGCTATAGAAATAAAGGCTATGCAACTAAATGCGTTAAAGCTCTATTGAGGGAACTAAAAAAGGAAAATGTTAACATTGCATACCTTTGGTGTGAAGATAAAAATATAAAATTATATGAGAACATAGGTTTTTCTGTGTGCGGAGAAATTTATGTGAAAAGGGAAGAGTAAAATGTCTTTTTTTGAGTTTGGTGAAGAAATTAAAAATCTTTCAGAAAAAGCACTTTTAAAGTGTAAAGAAAGGTTTGAAGAGATTGATAAATTAACAGAATTTAATCAACAAAGAGTGCTTAAAGCCTTTATAAATAATGGCGTTTGTGAAAGCCATTTTGTAGCCTCTACAGGCTATGGCTATGGAGATAGAGGCAGAGAGGTTTTAGATGAGCTTACCGCCGAAATTTTTGGTGCGGAGGATGCTATAATCCGCCATAGCTTTGCAAGCGGTACTCATACTCTTGCAGTAATGCTTTTTGGTGTTCTTCGTCCCGGTGATAATGTTCTTTGCGTTACAGGTACACCATACGATACAATTCATTCTGTTATTGGTATAACAGGCGAGGGCATGGGCTCGCTTAAGGATTTTGGTGTAACATTTGATATTGTGGAACTTCTTCCTGACGGCACACCTGATTATGAGGGTATTGAAAAAGCGATAAAAGAAAAATCATATAAAGCCGCATATATTCAGCGTTCAAGAGGTTATAGTCTCAGACCATCTCTTTTACATAGCGATATTGAAAAGCTTGTAAAGACAGTTAAGAGCAACAGTAACGCTTTTGTAATGATGGATAACTGCTATGGTGAGTTTACTGAATATAATACACCTTCAGATGCAGGTGTAGACCTTTTTGCAGGTTCACTTATTAAAAATCCTGGTGGCGGAATTGCAAAGTGTGGTGGCTATATAGCAGGTAGAAAAGACCTTGTTGAGCTTTGTACCTATAGAATGACAACTCCTGGTGTAGGCCGTGAGGTTGGTGCAACTCTTGGTAACTCAAGAGATATATTTATGGGTCTTTTCCACGCTCCTCATGTTACGGGTGAAGCTCTCAAGGTTGCAATTTTTACTGCCGCTCTTTTTGAAGAAATGGGCTATGAGGTTTCTCCTCGTTCTGATGAAGACAGAGCTGATATTATACAGAGCATAAAGCTTATTACACCTGAAAGACTTGTTGCTTTCTGTCAGGGTCTTCAGAGTGGCTCTGTTATAGATAGCTTTGTAGTACCTGAGCCTTGGGCAATGCCGGGTTATGACAGCGATGTTATTATGGCAGCAGGTGCATTTACAAACGGCTCATCAATAGAACTTTCTGCAGATGCACCTCTCAGAGAGCCTTATGCTGTATGGCTTCAGGGTGGACTTAACTTCCATAGTGGCAAAATCGGCGTAATGCTTGGCGCTCAGAGAGTCTTAGAAATCAAATAAAATATTTTCAGCAATTTCCTTAAAAACAGGTCCGCAATCACTACCACCTGAGGAGCCTTGCTCCTTCAGTATGCAGATAGTGTATTGCGGATTTTCTTTTGGGAAAAATCCTGCAAACCAACAAAATTTAATTTCGTTTCCATTTTTATCATATTGACCGCTTTGGGCAGTTGCAGTTTTACTGCAACAAGTGTAAAAATCGCTTTTTGCCATACTGCCTGTTCCATCAGTTACAGTAAGCTCTAATGCATTTTTTATTGTGTTGCAGGTTGAATCTTTTAATATTTTTTCTCTTTCGGCACTCTTGTTTTCCTCAAGGGTGCCCTTCTTATCTGCAGTTCCTTTTATGAGGGTAGGTTTAATATAATAACCGCCATTACCTATACAGGAAAATATTGCTGCAATCTGAATGGGTGTTGCGGTAAAACGACCTTGACCGAAAGCGAAATTGCCTGTGTCTGCCTTGCTTTTAAATTCATCAACAGATGGTAAAACGCCTGCGTCCGTCATATAAAAATTTCCGAAATCAATACTTTCACCTAAACGAAAATCTTTTGATGTTTTAATGATTTTCTCTGCTCCTGCTTTAACTCCCAGTTCAATAAAATACGGGTTACAGGATTTTGCTAACGCTAAGTTGAAATTGATTTTCCCATGACCATCTGTTTTACTGCAATGAAAAGTGTTTCCACTGAAAGTAATTTCACCATTGCATTCATATTCTGTAGGATAAATATTGTTTTCCAGGGATGCTGCTGCAGTAACCACCTTGAAGACAGAGCCAACAGGAAAGGCGGAAAAAGCTCTATTGATAAATGGCAAATCTTCATTATTTAAATCCGAGCTAATATTATTTATATCGTAATCGGGCATTGAAGCGCAGGCAAGAATTTCGTTTGTTTTAGTGTCTAAAATGACGCCGGCACCTTTTTGAATGTTACTGTTTATTAAGGCGTTTTCTAAAATCTCCTGAAGTTTTATATCAATTGTTAAAACAACTCCACCTTTGCTGTAGTAATTGTTATCACGCACTTCAGCAGTTTCGTTTGTAAGCATTCTGCCGTTTGCATCTGCAGAGTACGCAATCTCGAGATTACCACCTGATTTTTTCAAGAAATCATTATAATACTTTTCAATTCCGCAAACACCGTTACCGCTTGTATCTGTGTAGCCGATAATATGAGTAAGAAGGGGACTTGAACGATTATCGATCAAAGGAAGAGTTTTAATATCTTCGCAATTCTCGTAGTTAGCGGGATTATCTGTTTTCTTGATTACAAGCTGTCCTTTTGTGAGTTGCTCAAGTGTTTTCTTTTCTTCTTTGTTGTTGCTCAGGTACTTTAAAGCAAGTGTTGTTGGTTTGATACATACCATGTGTGTTTGTGTGCTTGTAGATATCGGAACAAGATTTCTGTCATAAATATAGCCTCTTCTGGTAGCGATTTCTTTAACCCTTGTTCCTTGTTGTAAGGATGCTTCTTTGGTCAAAACAGATAAGGAAAATAATCTGCCACATAAACAGAGGAACAATATATTTATGGTAAGCCCAAAGCATAAAACTCTTTTTTTCATAAAAAACCAACTTTTCTGCCAAATTTACTCATTTATTATTTGACATTCGTCTGTATAATATTATAATTAAAATGTAAGTAAGATTTAGTAGGTGGAAAATGGACGAAAGATTTTCACGCACAATAGGTGTAATCGGTGAGGATAATTTCAAAAAACTTAATAATTCTTCTGTTATTGTTTTCGGCCTTGGTGGAGTAGGTGGAGCGGTGTGCGAAGCCCTTGTAAGGTCGGGTATAGGAACAATTGCTCTTGTTGATAAAGATACAGTTGATATAACAAATATCAACCGCCAGCTTATTGCTACAACCCAGACTGTCGGTATGCGAAAAACAGATGCAGCTGAAAAACGACTTCTGTCAATCAATCCTGATTTGAAGGTTGTAAAGTATGATTTGTTTTATCTTCCCGAAACTGCAGATGAAATAGACCTTTCAAAATATGATTTTGCAGTTGATTGTATTGATAATGTTACAGCAAAGCTTGAGCTTGCGGTAAGGTGTGAGCAGGCGGGTGTTCCTCTTATATCCTCAATGGGTACAGGCAACAAGCTCCACCCTGAAATGCTTGAAATTGCAGATATATCTAAAACAAGCGTTTGTCCTTTAGCTAGGGTAATGCGCAGGGAATTAAAGAAAAGAGGAATTACTCATCTTCCTGTTGTTTATTCAAAGGAGGAGCCTGTTAAAACAGAGCTTTCGGTTCCCGGATCAATGTCCTTTACTCCGCCTGTTGCAGGTTATCTTTTATGCTCATATGTAATAAGAAATATATTAGGAATAAATTAGTCAGAGGTGTGCTATGAATTTTACACAGTGTGAAAAGCCTGGCGTTGTTGAAGGCTTTGGTTTAGTTAAATCTTGTGATAAAAAAAGTGCCAAAAACGGTACATTTTATCTTGATATTGTTCTTGCAGATAAAAATGGTGAAACGTTTGCAAAAATGTGGGACTACAGAGAAGATGTAACGCCTCTTCCTGCAGTAAATACCATAGTTAAAGTGCGTGGTATACTTCAGCAGTATAACGGCAATGACCAGTTCATAATTCAGCGCATCCGCGAAACAAATATGAACGATAATGTTAATATTTCAGACTTTATAAAATCTGCAGATTGCGATGGGGAAATAATGCTTGATGCGATTGTACGCCTGATAGCAAATTTTCAGGACGAAGAACTGAAAAATGTTGTGCTTTCCATGCTTGCAGACAATAAAGACGAGCTTCTTACTTTCCCTGCAGCAGAAAAGCTTCACCACGCAATGCGCGGCGGTCTTCTTTACCATACTCTTTCAATTGTGCGCCTTGCAGAAAGTGTTTGTGCAATCTATCCTTGTATAGACAGAGAGCTTCTTCTTTCAGGTGCAATTCTTCACGATATTGCAAAGCTTCGTGAATATAGCGTAGGCTCAACAGGTATGGTAGATGGCCATACTGTTGAGGGTATGCTTCTTGGCCACCTTGTTATGGGCGCAGAGGATGTAGGCAGAAAATGTGATGAATTAGGTGTAGATACCGAAAAGAAATATCTTCTTCAGCATATGCTTATTTCTCACCACGGCAAGCTGGAATTTGGTGCAGCAGTAAGACCAAGCTTTATTGAAGCAGAGGTTCTTAGTCAGCTTGACCTTTTTGATGCAAATGTATATGAGATGGCAGATGCAGTAAAAGATGTAGGAAAAGGCGAGTTTACAAATCGTTTGTGGATGCTTGATAACAGGCGCTTTTATAATCATGGCAGGCTTAACGTTGAGCCATCAGCCAACATTATTGATAACGAAAATTAATTTCGGGAGGGTGCAGAATGAGAAATCATGAAGTAACAAAGGTGCAGAAGCTTTTAAACGAAGACGGCTCCTTGAGAGAACCGGGTTGGTCAAAACAGCTTGTTCAGGAATATAGCCGTGCAGATATTAAAGCTCCAAAATTCAGAATCAAAGAATGGGATTATTATCTTGTAGTTTCTGAGGAGCACGATATTGCAGTTGCATTTACAATTTCTGATGACGGATATATAGGTCTTCAATCAGCATCATTCCTTGATTTAGGCGATAATCCATGGGAGCATACAGAAACAATTCTCAACGCTTTCCCAATGGGTAAATTAAAGCTTCCTACATCAAGCGTTTCGGGCGTAACAAAGTATAAGGACAAACGCCTTGATATGCATTTTGATGCAGGGAAAGATAAGCGTGTGATTTTCTGCGATTATAAGAATTTCCACGAAGGAAAAACTCTTAAATGCAACATTACTCTCGCTCAACCGACCATGGATACAATGGTTATTGCAACTCCTTGGAAAGAGAAGAAAACAGCTTTCTATTACAATCAGAAAATTAACTGTATGCGCGCAAGCGGTACAATTGAATATGATGGTGTTACATACGAATTGAATCCTGAAATTGACTATGGTACTCTTGACTGGGGTCGTGGCGTGTGGACTTACGACAATACTTGGTATTGGGGCTCGGGTAATGCAACAGTTAACGGAAAGCCATTTGGTTTCAATATTGGCTACGGCTTCGGTGATACCACAGCTGCAAGTGAAAATATGCTTTTCTACGATGGTAAATGCCATAAGCTTGATGATGTTACATTCAACATTCCTGCATCAAGCTATACTGACCCTTGGACATTTACCTCAAGCGACGGCAGATTTGAAATGAACTTTGTACCAATTCTTGACAGAGCTGCAAAGATTGATGTTAAATTTATAATTACAGACCAGCATCAGGTGTTTGGCAGATTAAGCGGTAAAGCAGTTCTTGATGATGGTACAGTGCTTGAAATAAAAGATTGTCTTTGCTTTGCAGAAGATGTTCACAATAAGTATTGAGGTGCTAAATGGAATATACAGAAGTAAAAATATTTGTTAAAACAGAGGATACCGAAAGAGCGTCTTCTGTTGCGATTATGACTGTGCCTTATGGTATATATATCGAGGACTACAGCGATTTGGAGCAGGGTGCGTGGGAAATTGCCCATATCGACCTTATAGATGAGGATTTGTTGAAGAAAAACAGGGAAGAATCTATAATCCATGTTTTTATTGAAGAGGGCAATAATCCTGCGGAAGCTGTTTCGTTTATTTCGGAGAGACTTAATGCAGAAAGTATTTCTCACCGCATAGAAACAGATGGTGTTAATTCAGATGACTGGCAAGATAAGTGGAAAGCATTTTTCAAGCCTCAGACAATTGGTGAAAGACTATTTGTAAGACCTGTCTGGATAGATGACTACGATAGTGGTAACAGAGCCGTTCTTAATATTGAACCGGGTGCTGCTTTCGGTACAGGAACACACGAAACAACGCGCCTTTGTCTTGAAACCCTTGATAAAATCATTAAAGAGGGCGATACCGTTCTTGATATTGGTTGCGGTAGCGGTATTCTTGCAATTGCTTCAATGCTTTTAGGTGCAAAAGAGGGCTTCGGCGTTGATATTGACCCGTTAGCAGTTAAAACTGCAAAAGAAAACGGCTTAATGAATAACCTTAAAGAGCCTGAGCTTTCATTTGTTTGCGGCGACCTTGCAGATAAGGTTACAAAGCAATACGATGTTGTTGTTGCCAATATTGTGGCAGATATTATTATTCTTTTCAGCACTCAGGTGCGTGCGTTTATGAAACCGGGTGCAAAGTTTATTGCATCAGGTATTATAGACACAAGAGCAGACGAGGTTTGCCTTGCTCTTCAGAATGCGGGTCTTATTTTGAAAGAACGTATAGAAGATAATGGCTGGGTATGCCTTGTTTGTGAATAAAATCATTAACCTTTCTCATATAGTTTCACGAGGTGAATTATATGAGAAAGGTTTTTATTTTTACTCTTAGTTTAATTTTGATAGTCAATTTATTGTGCGTGTCTGCCGTAGGTGGAAATGTTGTTAAAGGTGAGGAAGAAATAACTCTTCCTGCTTCCTTTACCGCTTCCGTTGAAAATAAGGAAGCTCTTTCTAAGCTTCCTGTTGAAATTAAGGCAAAATCTGCGGTGCTTATGGATGTGGCTACTGGTGAAGTGTTGATGGAATATAATGCAGATTTAAAGCTTTACCCTGCATCTGTAACAAAAATTATGACTATTCTTCTTGTAGCAGAGGCTATTAACAGTAAAAAAATATCCCTTACAGATAAAGTTGCCTGTTCGGAAAACGCCGCATCGAAAGGCGGTTCTCAAATCTGGCTTGAACCGGGTGAGCAGATGACTGTTGATGAACTATTACGCGCAACTGTTATCGGTAGTGCAAACGATGCGGCAACTCTTCTTGGTGAATATGTTTCGGGTAGTGAAGAAGCATTTATTGATTTAATGAATCAAAGAGCAAAAGAATTGAAAATGGAAAATACAAATTTTGTTAATGCTACAGGTCTTGATGATACAACAGAAGCGCATCTTACAACGTCCAGGGATATAGCAATTATGTCAAGAGAACTTTTAAAATATGAGTTTATTCTTGATTATACAACTGTGTGGATGGATTCTCTTCGCTCAGGGGAAACAGAACTTGTGAACACCAATAAATTAGTAAGATTTTATAATGGCACCACAGGCCTTAAAACGGGTACAACCGCAAAGGCCGGCTGTTGCGTAAGTGCAAGTGCGAAACGAGATGATTTGCATCTTGTAGCTGTTGTAATGGGTAGCGCTAACAGTAACGATAGATTTGAAACTGCTAAAAAAATGCTTAATTGGGGCTTTTCAAATTATACAATATTTTCACCACAGATAGATAAAACTACCATAAAGCCCATACCTGTAATTAACGGACTATTAACTGCTGTAGATGTAAATATACCTTCTTTGAAAACCGTTTTAATAAAAAAGGGCGATAACGAAAAGGTGAGGGTAGATGTAAAACTTTGTGAAGATGTGGAAGCTCCTGTTCTAAAGGGGCAGACCTTAGGAAGCGCTACTGTTTTTGTAGGTGATGAAAAGGTAGGCGAGTATAAATTAACTGCTTTACAAGAGGTTGAAAAAATCAATTTCTTCCACGCTTTAATGAAGATTTTTAACTATATTTCCAATGGAGAAGATTCTTTTTCTCTCAGAGCCTGAAAAACCTTATAAACCCTTGAAATGCCTTGACTTTTCTCCTTTACTTTGTTAAAATAAACCGAAAATGGAGTAATAGGGTTATTCCCTTTAAGGATGTGTTTAAATGTTTTATACTTCAACAAGAGATAATTCAGTAAAGGTATCTGCTTCAAAGGCTATTGCAGACGGCATTTCAAAGGAAGGCGGTCTTTACATTCCAGAAAGCATTCCAGTGCTTTCTGCAGAAGATATCAAGGCTCTTTGCAGTGCAGATTATAAAGAAAGAGCTAAAAAGGTTCTTGGACTTTATCTTACTGACTTTTCAAAGGAAGAGCTTGATTATTGTGTGGATGGTGCATATGCAGATGGTAAGTTTGCTTCAGCAGCAGTTGCGCCAGTTGTAAAGCTTCACGATAATGTAAGTATCCTCGAGCTTTTCCAGGGTCCTACATGTGCTTTTAAGGATATGGCTTTGCAGATTCTTCCTTATCTTCTTACAGTTTCCGCTAAAAAGAATCTTAAGGATAAAGAAATTGTAATTCTTGTTGCAACCTCAGGTGATACAGGTAAAGCTGCGCTTGAAGGCTTTAAGGATGTTGCAGGTACAAAGATTCTTGTTTTCTATCCTGTAGATGGCGTAAGCCCGATGCAGAAGCTTCAGATGACAACTCAGGAAGGTGCAAACGTTGGCGTTTGTGCTATTGAGGGTAACTTTGACGACGCTCAGACTGGTGTTAAATCTATCTTTACTAATCAGGAAATTCTTAAGAGATTTGAAGAAAATAATCTTGTTTTCTCTTCAGCAAACTCAATTAACTGGGGTAGACTTGCTCCTCAGATTGTTTACTATGTTTCTGCATATTGCGATATGGTAAACAGTGGCGATGTTAAGTTTGGTGACCCAATAAATGTAGTTGTTCCTACAGGTAACTTCGGCAATATTCTTGCTGCATACTTTGCAAAGGAAATGGGTATTCCGATTAATAAGCTTATCTGCGCATCAAATGCCAATAATGTTCTTACAGATTTCATTAACACTGGTGTGTATGACAGAAATCGTAGCTTCTTTGCAACAACATCTCCTTCAATGGATATTCTCATTTCATCAAATCTTGAAAGACTTCTCTATATCCTTTGCGGCAGAGATGATGCAACAATAAATGAGTGGTTCTCAGCTCTCAAGGAAAATGGTAAATATACAATTTCTGATGATGTTAAATCACAGATTCAGTCTCTCTTTGCAGCAGGCTGTTGCGATGATGGTGCAACAAAAGCAACAATCGGTGAAACATATAAGGCATACGATTATCTTGCAGATACACATACATCTGTTGGTATTAATGTATGTAACGCATATATTGAGGCAACAGGCGATAAAACTCCTGTTGTAGTTGCTTCAACTGCTTCACCATTCAAATTCTCAAAGGCAGTTCTTTCTGCAGTAGAAAGTGAGCCAAAGGTTTACGATGACGAATTCAGTACAGTTAAGGCTCTTGAAGATATTTCGGGTCTTACTGCTCCAGCTCAGCTTTCTGCTCTTAAGGGCAAAGAAGTACGTTTTACAAAGGTAACTTCTAAAGACGATATGGCTCAGGTCGTTTTTGATATGTTGGGGATTTAAAAATGTCTCTTTTTGTAATAGGCGACCCTCACTTGTCTTTATCTGTTGACAAACCAATGGATGTTTTCAAAGGGTGGGTAGATTATGTTGACCGTCTGAAAGATAACTGGAATGCTATTGTAGGCGACGAGGATAGCGTTGTTATTCCGGGAGATATATCCTGGGCAATGAACTTCAGCGAAGCCGAAAAAGATTTCCGTTTTCTTAATGATGAGCTTAATGGCACAAAGTATATTCTCAAGGGTAACCACGATTATTGGTGGAATACCATGAACAAAATGAATAAGTTTCTTTGTGAGAATGGCTTTGACAAAATCAAAATTGTCCATAATAACGCTTATCAGGTTGAAGATTTTGTTATAGCAGGTACACGCGGTTGGTTTTATGACGATTCTGCAGGAGATGTTCATAAGGTTATCCTTCGTGAAGCAGGCAGACTTAAAACATCCCTTACTGAAGCACAAAAGCTTACCGGAGAGATAATAGCGTTTCTCCATTATCCGCCGTTAAATGAAAATCAGCGATGTGATGAAATTCTTGATGTTTTATCTGCTTTTCCTGTTAAGCAATGTTTTTTCGGTCATCTCCATGGTTTTGTAGCTCCAGGTTGCTCAAAAATCGAGGATAACGGCATTAAATTTAATCTTGTTTCTGCCGATTTTCTTCGCTTTACACCGCGACTTATCACAAAAACACAGGATCAAAACTGAAAAAAACATAAATAATTGATAAATTTACCATATATTAGAAAAATTATTTAAAAAATAGTGGAAATTCAAGGATTATTGTGATATAATCCAACAGTTAATATATGTTCGCAAAATGAAAGGATGTTATAACGATGTTAAAGTCTTGCGAAAAATTTGAAACAAACGTATATGCTCTTGAAGTAGCTCTTGAGGGCGATGCTTTTAAAGCGGCTGTTACAAAAGCATACACAAAAACAAGGGGTAAATACAACGTTCCTGGTTTCCGTAAGGGCAAAGCTCCTAAGCACATTATTGAAACATACTATGGCAAAGAAGCTTTCTGGTATGATGCAATTGATGCTGAATATCCAGCTCTTTTCGAAGAAGCAGTTAAGGAAGCAGGTATCACACCTGTTGCTGCTCCATATGACGACGAAATCGCAGATATGAGCGAAAACGGCTTCACAATTAAATTCAAAGTTGTTGTTAAGCCTGAGGTTGAGCTCAAAGCATATAAGGGCATCAAGGCAGAAAAAGAAAAAGTTTCTGTTAAGAAGTCTGAGGTTAAAGAAGAAGTTGAAAGAGCTCTTGAAAGAGACTCAAAGCTTGTTGCTGTTGAAGGCAAAGCTGCTAAGAAGGGCGACATTGCTACAATCGACTTCGAAGGTTTCCTTGATGGTGTTGCTTTTGAAGGCGGTAAGGGCGAAAATTACGACCTTGAACTCGGTTCAGGTAACTTTATCCCAGGCTTTGAAGAGCAGGTTATCGGCCACAAGGCAGAGGAAGAGTTCGATATCGATGTTACTTTCCCAGAAGATTACGGTGCAGAAGACCTTGCAGGTAAGGCAGTAGTTTTCAAAATCAAGCTTCACAAGATTATGAAGAAAGAGCTTCCTAAGTACGACGACGAGTTCGTTAAGGACGTTTCTGTTTTCGATACAGTTGCAGATTATGAAAAACACCTTGAAGAAGAAATCAAGGCTCGCAAGGAAGCAGCTGCTGACCGTGAGTTTGAAAACAAGGTTATGGATACTCTTGTTGATAACGTTAAGGCAGAAATTCCTGCAGTTATGATTGAAAAAGAAATCGACAACCAGATTAACGAGTTTGAATACAGACTTCGTTCACAGGGTATGTCAATGGAAATGTATCTTCAGTATCTCGGTATGGATGTTGCTGCTCTTCGCGACAGCTACAAAGAAGGCGCAGAGAAGCAGGTTAAGCTTCGTCTTGCTCTTGAAAAGATTACAGAGCTTGAGAAGATTGAAATCTCTGAAGAAGATATCGAGACAGAGCTTAAGACATATGCAGATGCATACAATATGCCTCTTGCAAAAATTAAGACTCTTGTTTCTGCAGAAGATGTTAAGGCAGACCTTGCTTGCAGAAAAGCTATGGATATCGTAAAAGATACAGCTGTTGCAGGCGCAAAGAAGAAGGCTGCTCCTAAGGCAGAGGCTGAAGCTGAAGAAAAGCCAGCAAAGAAGCCAGCAGCTAAGAAGACTGCAGCGAAGAAGGCTGATGCAGAAGAAAAGCCAGCAAAGAAGCCAACAGCTAAAAAATCAACTGCAAAGAAAGCAGCAGATGCTGAATAATTAAACTACTTATATGCCGCCGCAGTTTATCCTGAGGCGGTATAAGTGTCTTTAAGAGGATTGTTTAAAATCTGAAAAACAACCAATAATCTTATAAAATCATTATTTCAGGAGGTCATATTATGGCACTTGTACCTTATGTTATTGAGCAAACCAACCGCGGTGAGCGTCAGTACGATATTTTTTCAAGACTTCTTAATGACAGAATTATTGTTCTTTCTGATGAAGTAAACGATGCAACCGCAAGCCTTGTTGTTGCTCAGCTTCTCTATCTTGAGGGTCAGGACCCTGAAAAGGATATCAGCTTTTATATCAACAGCCCTGGCGGAAGCGTTACAGCAGGTATGGCTATTTACGATACAATGCAGTATATCAAGTGTGATGTTTCAACTATCTGTATGGGTATGGCAGCATCTATGGGCGCTTTCCTTTTCTCTGCAGGTACAAAGGGTAAGAGATATATTCTTCCTAACGCTGAGGTTATGATTCACCAGCCTCTTGGCGGTGCAAAGGGTCAGGCAACAGAAATTCTTATTGCTGCAGACCATATTAAGCGTACCAAAGAGCGTCTTAATAAAATTCTTGCTGAAAATACAGGCAAGACAATTGAAGAAATCTATGTTGATACAGAGCGCGATAATTGGCTTACAGCTGAAGAAGCAGTGGCATACGGCCTTGCAGATAAAATTATCGAAAAAAGATAATCAACTAAAACCATTTACATTCGGAGGTGCTTTTTTTGGCACGAGAAGATAACGAAAAAAAGGTGCGTTGTTCCTTCTGTGGCAAGCCACAAGACCAGGTTCAGAAAATGATTTCAGGACCAGGTGTGTTTATTTGCGACAGTTGCGTAGAGCTTTGCATGGATATTGTTGAGGGTATTCCTACTCAGCAGAATGCAATAAAGCCAAAGCCTGCAAAGAAGCTTCCTAAGCCTAAGGAAATAAAAGCTCAGCTTGACGAATATGTTATCGGTCAGGAGCGAGCTAAGGAAGTTCTTAGCGTAGCAGTTTACAACCACTATAAAAGAATATATTTAAAATCTCCTGACGATGTTGAGATAAACAAGAGTAACGTTCTTATGTTAGGCCCAACTGGTGTTGGTAAAACTCTTCTCGCATCAACTCTTGCGAAGATTTTAGAGGTGCCATTTGCTATTGCAGATGCTACTACTTTAACTGTAGCAGGCTATGTTGGTGAAGACGTTGAAAACATCCTTCTTCGTCTTATTCAGGCTGCAGATTTTGATATTGAAAGAGCAGAGCGCGGTATTATCTATATTGATGAAATAGATAAAATAGGCAGAAAATCTGAAAACACCTCAATTACTCGCGATGTTAGCGGCGAAGGTGTTCAGCAGGCTCTTCTTAAAATTATTGAGGGTACAGTTGCTAATGTTCCTCCTCAGGGTGGCAGAAAGCATCCTCAACAGGAATTTATTCAGATAGATACTTCAAAAATTCTCTTTATATGCGGCGGTGCTTTTGCTGGTATCGAAAAGCTTGTTGAAGACAGAATGGGTAAGTCAGTTCTCGGCTTCGGTGGTGAGCTTCACTCAAAAACAGAGCTTAAGAATATGGATATGTACGCCCATGTTATTCCTCAGGATTTGGTGAAATTCGGTCTTATTCCTGAACTTGTAGGTAGAATCCCTGTTATAACAAGCCTTGAGAATTTAGATGTTGATGGTCTTGTGAATATTATCACAGAACCTAAAAATGCCCTTTTAAAACAGTATAAGAGCCTTCTTAAAATGGACAAGGTAGAGCTTGATTTTACTGAAGAGGCAATAAAAAGGGTAGCAGAGCTTACCATAGAGCGTGAAACAGGCGCACGAGGCCTTCGTTCTATTATGGAAAGTGTGCTTATTCCTATTATGTATAAGGTTCCATCAGAATCAAATGTTGAAGCAGTTAAGGTTACTGCAGATGTTGTAGACGGCAAGTCCGAACCAACATATATTAAAAAACCTAAAGAAAATAAAGCAGTTTAAAAAATTATATGGGGAGTCCTTGGGCTCCCCATATAATTACGGAGTACATATATGCAAGATAAAATTTATCAACCTGAGGCTTTGCCTGTTTTAGCTTTGAGAAATCTTGTGATTTTTCCTGAACAGACTATAAGCTTTGAGGTTGGCAGATTAAAATCAATTAGAGCAATAAAATCTGCTCTTGATACAGAGGAAAGAAAAATATTCCTTGTTTCTCAGCAGGACGCATTAATAGAAGACCCTTCTTTTAACGATTTAAGTAAGGTTGGTGTTGTTGCAAGAGTTCAGCAGGTAAGTGGTTCTACAGAATCCAATAGCTTTGAAATTGTTGTTGAGGGTCTTTACAGAGCGGTTGTTTCTGAATCTATCAGAGAAAAAATTTCTCTTAAGGCGTATGTTCAGCGTGTGCCTGAAATTCATCCTAATAATAAAGATTTTACAACTATAGCAACTTTAAGAACTTTAAAAAATAATTTTGATAAATTTCTTTCTGTTAGTCCTCGTATTGCACCTGAAATTTTCCTCTCTATTCTTGAAGAAGAGGAGATTGCCGTTGCTACAGACGATATTGCAGGTCATTTCCATTTTCCTGTTAAAGATAAGCAGGCGCTTCTTGATGAATTAGATGTTCTCAAGCGTGCAGAAATGCTTTGTTCTCTGCTTTCACGCGAGACAGAAATTTTAGCCCTTGAACTTCATATTCAGGATAAAGTTCAGGAAAGAATGGATAAAAATCAGCGCGAATATTACCTTCGTGAGCAGATAAAGGCGGCTTCTGTAGAACTTGGTGAGGATGATTCTCCCGTCGCTGAGGCGCAGAAGTATAAAGATAAAATATCCGCTCTTCCCATAGATGAAAAGTCAAAGAAAAAGCTTTTCGAAGAGTGCGAAAGGCTTATAAAAACAAGTCAGGGCTCTCCTGAGGCAAATGTTGCAAGAACATATCTTGAAAGAGTAACAAATCTTCCTTGGGGCGTTTTAACAGAGGACTCTCTTGATATTGCTAAGGCTCGCAAAATTCTTGATGCAGACCATTATGGTCTTCAAGAGGTGAAAGAGCGTATTTTAGAGCTTATTGCAGTCAAAAAGCTGGCCCCTGACGCTAATGCTCAGATTCTTTGCCTTGTTGGCCCACCGGGTGTAGGTAAAACATCTATTGCAAAATCCCTTGCAAAAGCGCTTGGCAGAAAATATGTGCGCATTTCCCTTGGTGGTGTCCATGATGAAGCAGAAATCAGAGGACATAGAAAAACATATATCGGCTCAATGCCAGGTAGAATTATTACTGCCATTGAACAGGCAGAGACCGCAAATCCTTTAATTTTACTTGATGAGATAGATAAGTTAGGCAGTGATTACAAAGGTGATCCATCTTCTGCTCTTCTTGAGGTTCTTGATGGTGAACAGAATAATACATTTACTGACCATTATGTAGATGTGCCATTTGATTTGAGTAAAGCTCTTTTTATTACAACCGCAAACGATGCTTCTCAGATTCCGGGTCCTTTATTTGACCGTATGGAAGTTATTGAGCTTTATAGCTATACTGCAGAGGATAAATTCCTTATTGCTAAAAAGCATCTTATTCCCAAGCAGGTTAAGAATTTCGGTATGAATGGTAAAATGATTCGTTTTACTGATGCCGCAATACGCGAGCTTATTGCAAGCTACACTAAAGAAGCCGGCGTGCGTACCCTTGATAGAACAATTACAAAGGTTATACGTAAAGTGGCTGTTAAGTTTGCCGATGGCTTTGAAGGTAAATTTACTGTAGATATTGCTGCATTAAATGAGCTTCTTGGTACACCAAAGTATAAGAATTCAAAGCTTCATCTTGATGATATGATAGGTGCTGCAAATGGCCTTGCTTGGACTGCTGTTGGCGGTGAAATGATGCAGATTGAGGTCGCAGTTCTCGAAGGTACAGGTAAGCTTGAGCTTACAGGCTCTCTTGGCGATGTTATGAAGGAATCTGCAAAAGCCGCAGTTTCATATATCAGAAGCAAAGCAGGGGAATTGAATATTGATGGCGATTTCTATAAAACCAAGGACATTCACATTCATGTTCCTGAAGGCGCAGTGCCTAAGGATGGTCCATCTGCTGGTGTAACAATTACAACTGCTCTTGTTTCAGCATTAACAGGCAGACCTGTTAATAAAACTGTTGCAATGACAGGTGAAATTACCCTCAGAGGTCGTGTGCTTGCTATAGGCGGACTTCGCGAGAAATCAACCGCTGCATTCAAGAATGGTATGAAAACAGTACTTATTCCTGAAGAAAATAAAGCAGACCTTGATAAAATCAATGATACAGTAAAAAATTCAATCGAGTTTATTCCTGTTTCAAGTCTTGATGAGGTTTTGTGCGTTGCTTTAGGCGATTTTAAGGCAAATGACAGCACAAAAACAAGCTCAAATAAAAGAAAAGCAATAAACAAAGCCGACGTTGAAAAACAAAGCGGTGTTTATTGCCGTGAGGTATAATATGAATTATAACAAGGTGGAGTTTGAGGCCGCTTTCGGCACACTCAAACAGATTCCACAATCAGATTTACCTGAAATAGTTTTTGCAGGCAGAAGTAATGTTGGCAAATCTTCAATGCTTAATAAGCTTTTTAACAGAAAGAATCTTGCCAGAGTATCTTCAATGCCAGGTAAAACAATTACAATTAATTTTTTTAAGGTTGAAGATGTCCGCATTGTTGACCTTCCCGGATATGGATATGCAAAGGTTGCAAAAGGGGAGAAGCGCCGTTGGGCAGAAATGATGGAAGGTTATTTCCAATCTCCGCGCAACATAAAGCTTGTTGTTCAGCTTGTTGATATGCGCCATAAGCCATCTGAGGATGATTATATTATGATGCGTTATCTTCAGGATGCAGGTCTTCCGTTTATCGTTGCCGCTACAAAGTGCGATAAGCTTAATAAAACTCAGTATAACGACCGTGTGAACGGATTGAGAGAAGAGTTAAAAGAGTTCGGTGAAGAACTTGTAATTATTCCATTCTCTTCGGAAAAAGGCAACGGAGTAGATGAATTAAAGGTTCAAATTGAAAAAGTTATATAAATAAAAATGCACACTCTAAAATGAGTGTGCATTTTTTATCATTCTGAGCTTAAATTAACTCCATAATAATGACGAATATTCAAATCCTCTTCCATATCAAGCCCGTGGGAACCGCACTCGCCGTCAATTTCGTGGCATCCGTGGTCCATAGCGTAGCCGTAGAAAGTATCGTGGCTTTTCCAGTAATGCTTTATTGCGTGCACAAATGTGGCAAACGCTTCAGTGTTGCACCTGAGCTCCGCTAATGCTCTTGGTCCTTCAGGACCGAATTTGTGCATAAGGGAATCGTAGTTTCCGTTATAAACGCAAATTACGTCATATTTATCTTCTGCAATGAGCTGGAGTGCTTTTGCATTGACCTCTGCAATTGTATCAAGTATGTAGTAGTCCATTTCACGATCAAGGAAAATCATAGCCATACTTGATTTTGTTTCAGCAACAATTGCAACGCTTTTGCCTTGGGAAATCAATGCATCGAAAAATGATTCTGTTTTGATAACAGGTTTTTCATATTTTCTTATGCCGTGGATTTCAGGTTGAACTCCTGTGTAAAATGTGCCGAAGCAAACTGGTGTAACAGAGGGCATAACACTTTTCAATGGTATTTGCACCTGAGTTAATTCAACAACTTCTTTGATGTAGTCGGGGTATTTATCGGCAATCCACATTGCTACTGCATCGGGGTTGTATATAAACATTCTGTCTGCTTTTTTCCATTTTAGCGCAGAATCAATAAAGCTATTCATTTCAGGATTATCCTTTGCTGCAGTGTCAGGGGCAGATATGCCTAAAGCATGGCAAAGGGAAGCACAAACTGTGTCCAGAGAATTGTTGTTATACATAAAATCACCTGTTTATTAAAAGTTTTCAAGTTCCTTAAATGTTGGCATTGAATCTGCCGCACCCATACGGCTTACTGCAATTGAGCCTGCTTTATTACCAATATCGCAAGCCTCATATATGTTTTCTGTTTTCATATAGTGGAGAGCCATTGCGGCAGTGAAGCAATCGCCTGCAGCAGTAGTGTCTACAACGTTGCTTTTGTACGCAGGCATGAATTTCAATGTTTCGTTATTCCAAATGGAGCAACCTCTTTCACCTAATTTAAGTACAATATATTTTGCCTTGCTTCTTTCGTAAAGAATCTTGGATGCTTTCAAAACAGCTTCTTCATCATTTGGAAAAATGCCTGTAAGCGCTTCTGTTTCGTTTTCATTAGGTGAGAGGATTGTTATTCCTTGCATTTTTTCTAAACTGAAGTTTTTTGCAGGACCGCAGTCAACAACAGTTGTAATGTTGTTCTTAACGGCATAATTTACAGTTTTAACAACTGCATCCTCATTTGTTTCAAACTGAACAAGTAAAAGGTCAGTTTCAGGGGATATATTAGAAATAGATTCTTCAGGCTCTATTTCGCTATTTGCGCCCTCGTACACAACAATGCGGTTTCTTCCTTCGGAATCAATTAAAATGGCTGCAAGGCCTGTTTGCGAGCCGTTTTTAAGTATTCCCGATGTGTCTATGCCAATATTGTTGAGATTTTCAACTAATTTATGTCCGTTATCGTCGTCTGCAACCTTGCCAATCATTTTAACGTTAGCTCCGAGCCTTCTGAGAGCAGTTGCCTGATTAGCGCCCTTGCCACCAAAAGCATAGCCGTAATCTGTGCCTAAAACATTTTCATGAACCTGAGGTACACGATTCATTTTTAATATAAAATCCATATTTATACTGCCCATTACGGCGCAGTTAAAATTACTGTACATTATAAAACCGCCTTGAAATCATCTGATGCTTGTGAAAGAGATTTATCTTTTAAAAACAGAGCGCTTGTTCCCAATACAAATATATCTGCGCCTTTAAGGCTTAACTTTCTGCCATTCTCAAGGCTTATGTTGCCATCAACCTCTATAGGCACATCCTGAAGGCCCCATTCATTTAAAAGTCTGCGAGCTTTTTCTACCTTTCGCTCTGCTCCTGCAAACATTTTCTGTCCTGCAAAGCCAGGAGAAACGGTCATAACAAGAAGCATATCAATATATTCTGATAAAGGCTCTGCGTTTTCAACAGGTGTTTGCGGATTAAGTGCAAGGCCAGCCTTGCAGCCTTTGTTTTTGATAGCTTCAAGTGTTCTGTGGATATGCTTTTCTGATTCATAATGAACGCAGATAATATCATCTTCATCAACATTTATTCTTTCAATAAATCTTGCAGGTTCATCAACCATCATATGAATATCCAAAGGGATTTTTGTGGTTTTCTTAATACTGTTAATAAGGTCGAATCCAAGAGTGATATTTGGAACAAAAGAGCCATCCATAATATCAATATGAAGGTAGTCAATTCCTGCTTCTTCAAGCTTTTTGATTCCGTCTTCAAGATTCAATAAATCTGCACACATAAGTGATGCTGAGGTCATTTTAGCCATTATATTTAACTCCTCTTTAATCTTGTGGGTAAATAACACCCGTCATTTCTCTTATTTTATCCATCTGTTTTGTAATGTAAAGTGTCTGCTCAGGAGTAACAACAGGGCTTTCTTTTAAGCCGTTTAACACACATTCGCTGAAATGTGTAATCTGCTCTTCAAAGCCGTTACCTGCATATGGCGTAGGTATTGTTTGATCTTCTCCATCGTTGAGGTGAAGTTCGATTTCCTGTGGTGCGTAAAATCTGCAAAGGTGAGCGTATCCCTTTGTGCCGTAAACATAGCCCTCATTAGGCTTTCTTAAAAGAATAGCACTTGAAATATCAGCTATAGCACCGCTCTTATATTTAAGTAAAGCGCAGGTATGGCTGTCGACGCCGTTGTATAGTGATGACTGAGCCTTTATTTCTTCAACATCTTTACCAAGATACCAGCTTGCAAAGTTCAGACCATAAACGCCAACATCAAGTAAAGAGCCGCCGCCATTTTCTGATTTAAAAACATGGTGGTCCATTTCGTCTTCATCCATAGTGTAGCAGAACTTGCCTTCTACACCAAGTATATCACCAAGAACACCGCTTTCAACTATTTCCAACATTTTAAGTGTGCCAGGAACAAGCCTTGCCCACATTGCTTCCATAAGAAGAACATTGTTTTTCTTTGCACAGTCAAACATTTCTTCTGCTTCACGGGTGTTTACAGCCATAGGTTTTTCGCAAAGCACATGCTTGCCGTTGTTCATCATAAGGCAAGAACAGGTGATATGACCTGAATGTGGCACAGCTATATATGCTGCATCTATAACATCGGAGAGAGCCATTTTTTCATAGCTGTCAAATCTGTTTGGTATGTTGAATTCATCACCGAATTTTTCTGCATTCTCTTTAGTTCGTGATGCTACTGCAACAAGCTCTGCGTTTTCAACGTTTTTAATCGCATTCGCAAATCTGTGTGCAATTGTACCGGTACCAACAATACCGAATCTTATTTTTGGGTTTGCCATATGTAAACCTCCGGAAATGAGTTGTTTTCTTACTGAATATTATAACTTTGTTTTATTATAAATACAAGGATTTAAAAATAATAATTGTTTTGTGATTACATCACAGAAAAAGTGGTATAATGGGGTTATAATAAAGACACAAATAAAAGAAAGGATGTTTAACTTATGTCAGTATTAAGTGTAAATAAAAATAACTTTAACGAAATAATAAATAGTGATAAACCTGTACTTCTTGATTTCTATGCAGAATGGTGTGGTCCGTGCCGTATGGTTTCACCTATAGTTGAAGAAATCGCAAATGAGAATCCACAGTATATCGTTGGTAAAATTGATGTGGATGTAGAGGAAGATCTTGCTCTTCAGTTTAGCGTAGTAAGTATACCAACTCTTGTAGTTCTCAAAAACGGCAAGGTTGTAAATCAGGTTAGTGGTGCAAGACCAAAGCCACAGATTCTCTCAATGTTAGAGGGTTAATTGGCGAAGACGATTTTTATCAATAATCTTAACGCCTTTTCGCGAAACCTCAACAATTTCCTCGTTGGCAAAATATTTTAACATTCTTGAAACGACCTCGCGGGCAGAACCCATATATTTGGCTATCTGTTCGTGGGTCATTGTTATTGTATCGGAATTTGTTCGGTTGCTTTCATCAAGCAAGAATATAGCCAGGCGCTTATCAACACTCATAAAAAGTACTTGTTGCATAACCCACATTACATCGGAAAAACGGCTTACAGCTGTTTCCAAGGAGAATATCTTAATTTCAGGGTTTTTGTCGGCAATATGAGCGAAAGCGGGGCCACTTATAACTATACATTCGCTGTCCTCTTCAGCGTCAACAAAAACATCAAATGATATTGTCTGAAGCACACAAGAGGCAGAAAGCATACACATTTCACCATCGTGTAAGCGGTAGAGGGTAATGTCTTTTCCTTCTTCGGACATTATGTAAACGCGAAGACATCCGGAGCGAACAAGAAAAACACCTGAACACTCTGTGCTATCATGAATAGTTGTGCCTTTTGGATACGTTATAGCATGAGAATTATCTATGATATAATCTTTATCTTCTTTGCTGATATTGTTCCAGAAAGGAAAGTTTTTTGCGAAAGTTTTTTCAAACATAATAATCGCCCCCACACCGAATATTTTACTATTGATACAAATTAAAGTCAATGATATGATAATATTACGAATGTGATAAAATCACAGAATAAAATCAATTAACAGTATAAAATAACATTAAAGGAAGGGGTATTCATATGGGAAATATCTATGATATGATTGTTATCGGTGGTGGTCCTGCAGGCTATACAGCTGCTCTTTATGCTTCTCGTGCAGGTCTTTCTACTCTTTTGGTTGAAAGATTATCAGCAGGCGGACAGATGGCATTAACCGGTGATATTGAAAACTACCCCGGTTTTGATGAGGGAATAGACGGATTGACGTTAGGAATAAAAATGCAACAGGGTGCAGAGCGCTTTGGCGCTAAAACAGAATATGCCGAGGTAACATCTGTTGACTTTTCAAAAGAAATAAAAGAGGTAAATACAGACTATGGCACCTATTATGCTAAAACGGTTGTGGTTTCGAGCGGTGCAAATCCTCGGGAACTTGGTGTGAAAGGTGAAGAGGAGCTTGTTAGCAAAGGTGTCCATTATTGCGCTCATTGCGATGGCAGATTTTATAAAAATAAAACAGTTGTAGTTGTTGGTGGCGGAAACTCGGCTGCCCAGGATGCCATTTATCTTTCGAGACTTACTCAGAAGGTTTATTTAGTTCACCGTAGAGACGAATTAAGAGCAACAAAGCTTTATTATGACCAACTTTTAAAATCAGAAAACGTTGAGCTTGTGTGGAACAGTGTTGTGGAAGAGTTTTTATCAGACGGCAGATTGACTGGTATCAAAATAAAAAACTTGAAAACAGAAGAATTAAGACATATATCTTGCGATGGTGTTTTTGTAAGCATAGGCAGAAAACCTGCAACAGATTTTTTGTGTAATGCAGTTGCATTAGATAATAACGGCTATATAATAGCCGATGAATCAACAAAAACTGATGTACAGGGTGTATATGCAGTAGGTGATGTACGTACAAAAGCTCTTCGTCAGGTTGTTACTGCAGTAGCTGATGGTGCTGTTGCTGTACATTATGCAGAAGAATATCTTACAAAAATTTAACGAAAGCGAAAAATATTATGCAATACTTCATTTCTTTTCTTGAAGGAATTATAACCTTTGTTTCTCCATGCCTTTTACCTATGTTACCGGTGTATGTATCATATTTTGCAGGCGGAAGAGAAAGAAACACAGCTAAAACAGTAAAAAACACTCTTGGTTTTATATTGGGTTTCACAGTTGTTTTTATTCTTATGGGTGCCCTTGCAGGCACATTCGGAAGACTTCTTAATGAGTACAGAGTAATTGTAAATATAGTTACAGGTCTTATTGTTGTGTTCTTTGGTCTTAATTTCCTTGGCGTTTTCAAGCTCAGTATATTCAAAGGCGCCAAAAACACGAAAACAGAAAATTTAGGTTTTTTTTCGTCAGTTCTGTTTGGTATAGTTTTTTCTATCGGTTGGACACCTTGTGTGGGTGCGTTTTTAGGCTCCGCTTTAATGCTTGCAGCTAACAGAGGTAGTGTTGCTGAAGGCGTTTTAATGCTTCTTAGTTATTCTGCAGGTCTTGGAGTACCTTTCTTTTTAAGTGCTATTCTTATAGATAAATTAAAAAGTGCATTCACGTTTATAAAAAAACACTATAAAGGCATAAACACCATAAGCGGAATATTGCTTGTAGTTGTTGGTGTGCTTATGGCTACAGGTCTTTTCGGTAAATTTTTATCAATATTTTCATAGAGGGTAATATATGAAAAATTCAGTAAAATGGATAATAATTGCAGTGCTTCTTGTGTCTTTAATAGGCGGGGCATCTGTGTTATATAATAAATTCAGTGAGCAATATAAAAACGAGGCTATTACCACCACAAATAAAAGTGATAGTAATAGCGAAACTTCGCAAAATGATTTTTCTGCTCCTGATTTTACAGTTCTTGATTATAATGGTAACGAAGTCAAACTTTCAGATTACGAGGGAAAACCCGTTGTTCTGAATTTTTGGGCAACATGGTGCTATTACTGTATGGAAGAAATGCCTGATTTCAACGAAGCAAGCAAAAAATATCCTGATGTTCAATTCCTCATGGTGAACGCAACAGATGGCTACAGAGAAACAATTGATGTTGCTAAAAAATATATCGAAGAAGAAAAATATGAGTTCGATGTTTTCTTTGATACCAAAGGTGAGGCAGTAAATGCTTATTATGTAAATAGCTTCCCATCAACATTTTTTATAGATGAATACGGGAATCTCGTAACCTACGCTAATGGTATGCTTGACTACGATTCTTTGGAAAAGGGTATTAAATTACTAACACAAGATAAATAAAAATTTAAGTGAAATAAAAAGTGACCGATAGAACGATTATAGTCCGTTCTGTCGGTCAAAAATTTTTATTTTTTTATACAATCAATGCAAGTGTTTTCTGTAAGCATAAATTCAAGTTGAAGCTGACCCTTGTTCTCGTCAAGGTAGTGTTGGTTTTCAGGCGTTGCTCTTGCAACAAAACCATCGCCTGAGATAACAAAATAACCTTTTATTTCCCGTGCTTCGCCATCAATTGTAATTTTTACAAGAATCTCTTCGTTTGACTCTTCCCATGTACCTCTTGCTTCGCCCTTGTATAGAGCAGTACCATCTGCATTAAGTTGGAAATCCGCAACATCGTTTGTTGAATAGGTGTTGTACCAATTACCAAGGAATTTGCTGTTCTCATATTTTCCGGTAACCTTTTCAGTTGAGGGAGCAGTGGTAGTTGTAATTTCTTCGTTTTTGCTACCAGCACAACCAAAAAGAAAGGTAAGTGAAAAAATTAATGCTAATGTCAAAACAAGTTGTTTCATTTAAATCACCCAGGATAATTTTAGCACTCAGAAAATTTCTTGTCAAATTTATTTTCTTGTATTAAAAGGTTTATTAAAATAATTGCAATTGAAGAAGTTGTTTTTTTGTTGATTTTCTTTAATATCAATGCTAATATCATTGATGTATTATAGAACATATATTTCAAATGATGGTGCCATAAATGAAGGATAAAGTTTATTCATATTTACTTACAATCCCAAAAGGTAAGGTTGTTACTTATAAGCAAATAGCAGAATATTTGGGAAATCCCAAATTAGCAAGAGCAGTTGGCAACATACTTCACAATAATCCTTCTGAGGAGAAATATCCTTGTTATAAAGTTGTAAACAGCAAAGGTCAGTTGTCTTTTAACTTTGCGTTTGGTGGAATTGAAAAACAAAAAGAAAAGCTAGAATCAGAAGGTATAAAGGTCGTAAATTATAAGGTTGATTTACAAAAATATGGAATAAAAAATATGAAAAAAGTAATTGTTATAGGTTGCCCCGGTAGCGGTAAAACAACCTTTGCGGAGAAACTGCATAAATGTACAAATCTTCCTCTTTATTACCTTGATGCTATATGGCATAAGCCTGATAAAACTCATATTCCGCGAGAAGAGTTTGACAACAGAATCAGGGAGATATTTAATACAGACCAATGGATAATTGACGGAAACTATGGCAGAACAATTGAGATGCGTCTTAAGGAATGCGATACAGTTTTTCTCTTTGATTTACCAACAGAGGTCTGTATACAAGGTGTAACAGATAGAATCGGTAAAGGTCGTTACGATTTACCTTGGTTGGAAACAGAATTAGATCCGGAATTCGAAGGTTTCATAAGAGATTTTCCTAAAACCACTCTGCCGATGATATATGACTTAATTGAGAAATATAGGGCAGATAAACACATTGTAATCTTCAAATCACGGCAGGAAGCTGATGAGTTTCTCAAAACTATATTGATTTAACACATGAAAAAACTTATAATTAAAAATGGTGATATAAATGAATACATATTTTAACGAGATAACATCAAAGCCTGTCAATAGAAGTGATACAGATACTCTTTATAAAATTCCTGCAGGTGCAATGTGTGCAAATGGTGATTTGGGCGTTGTTTTTGATAACGACGAAAAAGATCTTATTATACATATTTCAAAATGCGATTTCTGGAAATTTTCCAGCGGTGCTCACGGTGGGGGCGGTATAAAGACTGTTGGTGATTTGAAAATTTCTGACATCAATCTCGAAGACTACAATATTAAGCAATATTTCCGCAAAGGTCTTCTTCAATGCAAATTCGGCAACGTAGAAATGGAATTTTTTGTTGCTCCTGAAAATCTTATCTATTTTGAGATTAAAGTGCCTGAATCAGAGTATTTTCAAAAGGTTAATGTTGAACTTCCTGATACATGCAATTCAGTTAATGTTCAATCAGAAGAAAACGGGATAAAGTATCACTCCCGTAAATTCTGTGGTGAAAATGTGGATAGAGAGTCTGCTGTTGCAGTATGCTTAAAAGAGATTTGTTCTGACGTATCAGATGGTTTTAAAATTATCCGGTATTGCGTATCTGTTGTTACAAATTTCGATGCGGAAGATTATAAAACCAAAGCCATCGAAATGGTTTCTAATTGTGATTATGATGCAGATAAAGCTAAAACTCAGGAGAAATGGGAAAATTTCTTCTCCGCATCCAAGGTAACGCTTGAAGATAAGGAAATAGAAAAGTTCTATAATTCTAGCCTTTACTACCTTGCAGGATGTATGGGGAACAGAGAATTTCCACCAGGGTTATTCGGTAATTTTATAACTGATGACTTTTTCCCTTGGGCAGGGGATTACCATATGAATTATAACTACGAGGCCCCTTATTATTGTATTTTCTCTGCTAACCATCCCGAACTTTTTGACGGATATATGGCACCGGTTAATGATATGAAGGATGAAGCAAAGAGATTTGCAAAAATGTTCGGTTGTAAAGGCTACGCTTTCCCTGTAAGCTTTGGTCCTAAGGCCCTTGATGTGTATTCAATGCCAGAGTGCAAGGAGCACGGCATTCTTTTCTTGGGTCAGAAGAGTCATGCTGCATATGCTTGTGTAATCCCTATAATGCATTGGTTTTCAACCTATGATAAAGAGTATGCTGTTGAAAATTACTACGATTTCGTTTTGAATACAGCAGCATTCTGGGAAGATTACCTGGTTAAAGAAAAAGGCAGATATGTAATCAAAGGCGATGCCGCTCACGAGATTCCATACTATCGTGGTGAAAAATTCAGATATATCACTCATTTCGGGCAGGTTAACACTATAAATGCCATAAACTCTCTAGGTCTTGTAAAGCTGTTGTTTGATGGTGTTTATGATATGGCAAAAGAGTTGGGTCTTAATCCTGAAAAATACGCTTTGTGGGAAGATATTATTGAGAATTTAAGCGATTTCCCAACCTTTATAAAGAAAGGCAAAAAGTGCTTCAGATATTCTAAGTTCGGTATTCGTTGGAGAGATGACAACACTGTTGGTCTTCAGCATATTTATCCCGCTTCGCAGATAGGCTTCAATTCAGGTGAAAAGCTCCTTAAAATTGCTAAGAATTCATATTTCATGAATGATAGAAGACTTGATGATAATGGTTCCAACTCCTATCTTCCTGCAGGTGCAAGAATTGGTGTCGATCCTGATTTTCTCATTGATGGTATACATCAGAATATTAAGGAATTTGCTCTTCCAAACAAGCTGTTCCGTCATCATGGCGGAGGTATAGAGCACCTTACAATGGTTCCTGCTACAGTCAATGAAATGCTTATGCAAAGTTACGAAGGTATAATAAGACTCTTCCCTTGCTGGAACAAAAAATCTGACGCTTCTTTCCAGAATCTTCGTGCAGATGGTGCATTTCTCGTTTCTGCAGAACTAAAAAATAAAAATATAACATCCCTTGAAATAAAGAGTCTTAAAGGCAGAGCTTGTACTGTTGAGTGTTCGAATATTAAATCTGTAATAAATAAAGCAGATAATAGCGAAATTCCTTTTAACAGAGTAGGGGATGCAATATCCTTTGAAACTCAAGCGGATGCAGAATATGTTTTGATATAAAAGTAGAAAAAGATGGTTGTGTAAATATACGCAACTATCTTTTTGTTGTTATAGTTATTCCGTCTTGAATTTATAATTCCTTCCATCAAAGCCGGTGTTAAATGCATAAGCTTTCTTTTCGTTCAGTCTGTTTGTTGCAAATTCAAAATTCTCAGATTACATACCATCTATGAAGAGTGAAGTTGAAAAAGGACAGAACTCCTGTTCTGTCCTAAAAATTCCCGTAAATTTAATTGGGGCGTTTATATACTGTTGAACCATAGTTATGGTCTAAAATAAGAGTCTCTCCATTAAGCGTAAAGGTTATAGATGAGGTTGTTGAAGGTCCATACTGAACATTGTCATCGGTAACGAAAGTTATTTGGTTTCCGTTTATGGTGTAGCTTCCTTCCTGACCACCACCGCCAATGCAAATCCAATAACGACCATCTATGTTCTCTGCGTTAGCTTGATTGTCTCCAATTACTTCTTCATAGCTGGCGTCACCAACACTGTATCTTCCATTATCATAAAAGGAATAATACACTTCATTACGAAATGCGGGAAGCTTCTCACCGTCAGGGTTCAGGCTTCCTTCTTTAATTTCCGTATATACCCAATTTCCTACTAAATTCCTTAATATTAGCTCATTTGCATCAGTAGTAGTTTCGGTAGGGATTTCAGTAGTAATCTCAGTAGTAGTTTCGGTAGTTGTTTCAGTAGTGCTTGGTGTGGTTGATTCAGTTATTTGAATAGGGTCTGCAAGGGCTGGTGATTTTACTTTTGTTTCTTGCGTTAATAAACGAGCTACCGCAACCAATGCAAGTATAATTATTATAATAATTAACCACCACGGTTTTTTCTTTCTGCTTGTAACACTTACAGAGGGTAAAGTTACAGAACAATTGTCTAATTTATTATTAAGGTCAGCAAGAGTTTCTGTTTCAAAGTTCGGGAAATCACCTGCATATTTACTTGTAAGAGCAGAAAGCTCATAACCCTTATTTATATCATTAATAATTTCATTGATGGTGTTTTTAGCTGTTTCACCCTTTGCAAAATCTTTCGCGTCAAGTAAGGTAGCTTTGGCAGTATTTATTCTGTTTTGTTCAGGAGCATCCGGTAAATTGCCGAACAACATAATATTTGCTTCAATCCAGGAGAAAAAACAAACATGTGAACGATAATCGTATCCTGCATTTATCATTGTCACCAAGCCATTCAAAATCCTGTCAAGCCCTGCAATGGCTGCTTTATGTTCTCCTTGCTTTATATAATCAATTACCTGATTGTTGGTGTCTTTGATTATTCTTATGCAAAAATCTTTATTACCAACAACAAATTCTTTTGTCCATTGATTAGGGTCGTGTCTGTCCATACCTTTTCCTCCAAACCTTAATAATTCCATTCTATAATATGGTTTTTCGTCTGTCAAGAGTTGTAATGTATGGGGGATTGTAATTGAGTTTTATGAAAGATGTTTTGCCTTTTTAATATACTTAATCGGAATTTGTATAAATTTTATATTAGTATAAAACGTGTGATAGAAGCGGTTGGAGCTGTATAATAATTTAGATGTAAACCATCTATTCTCGTGTTGCATTTCTTATATATCAATGGTAAAATTGTGGTAGTAAAAATAACAGGAGGCGATAATTTGAACTCTACAATTGAATTTAAAAACGGGAAACCGTATATATCTATAGACGGAGTTTTGCATTGTCCTCTTGCATATACCACTTATTTTGAAGAGTGCGGAGAGTTTTCGGATTTTATAAAAGCCGGCTATAAAATGTTTTTCATCAATGTTTCATTTACCAATCTTCCTATAAATAATGTCAGTGGATTTTCACCTTTCAGAACAGGCGTTTTTGAAAGGGGTGAGCCTGATTACAGAGAGTTTGATGGTGTTGTAGGTGAGATTTTAGCCCGCTGTCCCGATGCTCTTATTTTCCCTCGAGTAAATGTTGCAATGCCTGAAAAATGGATTGAAGAAAATCTTACTGATTGCGTTTCTACACCATCAGGCATGAGAGAAGCGCTTTGGTCCGAAAAATATCACCAGGATGGTGCAGAACTTCTTGCTATTCTCGTTTCACATATTCGTTCTGCAGATTATAGTAACAGAATTGCAGGATATCAGATTTGTGGCGGAACAACTCAGGAGTGGATGCATCACGATATGGCAGGCTCTTTTTCCGAAAAGGGTATTGAAAGATTCCATTTTTGGATGAAAAAGAAATATAATGTGGATTTAGTTCCTGAAATCACAAAAGAAGATTTATTTAAGCCGGGCTATAATGAAACTGTAAGCCGTTATGGTGAGTTTTGTTGCGAAACTGCAGCCCATGCTGTTGAGTATTTCTGCAAGACAATGAAAACTCTTATAAACCAAGAACAAGTTGTAGGTGCTTTTTACGGCTATAACGCTTTCGTGAATGACCCTCTTCTCGGTCTTGCGGGATTGAGGCATATTATTGATTCACCATATATCGACTTTTTCTCTTCGCCTTGTTGCTATGATTGCACAAGAGAACTTGGTGTTGATTGGGGCGATATGATAGCAGAAAGCTCTCTTAAACTTCATAACAAGTTGTATTTTGTTGAGTGTGATATAAGAACCTATCTTACAAGACAAATGCAGGAATCCCGTCCAGGAACCTTTTCGGGCAAATATTTTGCTCTTAAAGACCATAAGGGCAATAAAACTGTGTGGAGTGGTCCTGACACTCTCGCTCTTTCTTTGGCTGCTGTGAGAAAAGCATTTGCCCATCAGCTTACAAGGTTCTCAGGTATATGGTGGTTTGATATGTGGGGCGGTTGGTACCACGATGAAGAAATTATGCTTGACATGGGTAAGATGAGAGATATTGCCGAAAACTCAAAAGATAAAACCCGGTCATATCCCTCTGCTGAAACAGTAGTTTTCATAGATGAAAAGGCATACTATAACAACCCACGCTGTACCGACGTCGCTTGTAGTGTTAACAATATCAGAGTTGCAATGGGCAATACGGGTATTCCTTTTGATTTGTGTATGACAGAGGATGCACAGAAGGTTATTGATAAATACAAGGTCGCAATTTTTACCACACCTTTACCTTCGGATAGCGGAAAAGAAGCAATGTCACTTTGTGAAAACTATAATATACCGTATCTTTTTCCCGAAGATGAAAAAATCTTTATTTCTACACCGGAGTTGCGTGAATTCCTTGTTTCAAATGGTGTTCATTGCTATAATGATGATAATAATGTGGTTTATTGCGGTGGCGGATATATCGGCATTCATACAGCTCATGAGGGTGAGATTGAAATCAGATTACCTGAAAAATATAAGGTAAGGTCTCTTCTCGGTGCAAAGCTTGAGGAGCAGGAAACTGATGTTGTTTCACTTTGTATGAATAAGCATGATACGGCTTTGTTTGAGTTGATATAATGAGATTTAAGATAAAAATAGCGATTTTAGGATATGAATGTGGGAATGAAAAATGACATTTGAAGAACGAAAAGCACAAGTAGAATCTTACCTTGGCAAGAGGGTGGTTATAGGCATTGACCGACCTATCGGCTATGTTCATCAAAAGAAAAACTATTCACTTACATATCCGATTAACTATGGCTATATTCCCGGTGTCCTTGGTGGTGATGGCGAGGAACTTGATGTTTATCTTTTAGGTGTGAATGAGCCTGTTTCAGAATATAAATGCGAGATTATCGCAATCGCTCACCGACATAACGATGTTGAAGATAAGCTTGTTGGTGCACCAGTTGGCATGAGATTTAGTAGAGAAGAAATTGAAACTGCAATCCATTTCCAAGAGCAGTATTATGATACCGAGGTTGAGGTTTTATGATTTTTGATTATTTGAATAAATTTGATATCCCGATTTTTACAATATCTTTTTGTGCGATTATTTTAATCATTTACATACTTGATAATTTTATAATTATTCCCAAAACAGAAACAGTATCACTTAAAGAAAAACTATGGTCAGGGCACAATAAAGGCAAAATAAACCACGCTTTGCATCTTTCAGAAAAGAAAATCAAAGGCGGTCAGGTGTGGCGCCTTGTTTCTTCTGCTTTGTTACATGTTGGAACATGGCATATTGTTTCAAATATAACCGCAACTCTTATTGTAGGCTGGGCGGTTGAGTCACAGCTTGGTACGGCAAAAACAGCAATCTGCTATATCGGAGCAACTTTTATTTCGGGGTTATATATGTCTTTTGTTTATAAGCTCCATGAAGGTGAAGGTGCATCACCTGGAATCTACGGTCTCATAGCAGTATTTGTTATGCTTGCAGCGGAAAACGGAACAGTTTTCTTTTCACCAGTTCCTGCAATAGCATTGATAGTTTTAGCAATCTATACAATCGGTGGAATGTTTATGGGCAAAGCCACCGCATTCGAACACATTTCAGGATTTGTAGGCGGGTTGCTTATGGGCTTTATTTGCTTGGTATAATTGATATAATAAACGCGAATTTGTAAAAGGGTATGAGTGTATGAAAGAAAATATTGGGATTTTGATTGTTGGTATCGTATGTGTTTTGACTGGCATTTTAAATATGAAAGGTAATATTTCTTCTTTACACGCATATCACACAAGAAATATTTCGGAAGAAGATAAACTCATATTCGGCAAAAAGGTTGGTCTTGGCATAATAATCTGCGGTGGCTCACTTATGGTGAATAGCGGACTTTCTGCAATAGCTCTTTACGTCAGAAATCCAATCTTTGAAACAATCGGAAAAGGACTTGTGATTGTAGGTTTGATTGCCGGACTTGGTTTGTCGTTTTACGCAATAAAAAAATACAATAAACGTATTTTTGCTTTTAAATAAGAATTTTTAAAAGTAAACTAACCAATATTTTTTAAAAAACTATTGACTCTCACGCTCCGTTATAGTGTATACTCCGTTTTGTGAGGTGATAAAATTGAAAATGCTCATTAAGGGATTTGCCGAATTTACGGGCGTAAGTGTGCGCACCCTGCATTATTATGATGAAATAGGGTTGTTGAAGCCTGCCTTCGTTGATAGGTCAACAGGCTACCGTTATTACGATGAAAATTCTCTTCTTCGCATGCAAGAGATTCTCTTTTACCGTGAACTTGATTTTTCTTTGAAAAGCATTTGTGAGATTTTATTATCACCCAATTACGATACAAGGAAATCACTTGAGGAACAAAAGAAACTGCTTACACTCAAAAAAGAGAGGTTAGAGCGATTGATTTCCTCTATTGACGATGCAATAAAAGGAGAAAATGTTATGAGAGCATTTGATAATAGCGAATTTGAAAAATATAAGGTTGAGGCTCAAGATAAATGGGGCAAAACCCAGGCATACAAGGAACATGCAGAAAAAACAAAGGATTATTCGAAAGATAAGTGGAATGACCTTGCCGAGGGAATGGAGCTTATCATGTCAGAGTTTTCGGTATGTATGAAAAATGGTGCAGAGCCTGAATCGTTCGAAGCACAAGAGCTTGTGAAAGCACTTCAGAACCATATCACCGAAAACTATTATCTTTGTACAAACGAGATTTTAGCAGGTCTCGGGCAAATGTATGTTGCAGATGAACGCTTCAGAAATAACATTGATAAAAACGCTGATGGTACGGCTGAGTTTATCTGTAAAGCAATAGAAATTTATTGCAAAAAATAAACTAATTGAACAGAGGATTGGGGACAATCATGAAACAGATACCTTTTTACAACACAAGAATTAAGGGCGGTTTTTGGGGAGATAGACAGAAAACCTCAAGAAATGTTACCGTTGATGCTGTTTATGACAGATTTCAGGAAACACATCGCTTTGAAGCCCTGAAGTGCGACCGTGAGCAACAGGTCATAGAAGGCTGGAAGCCTCACATTTTCTGGGACTCTGATGTGGCTAAATGGATAGAGGGTGCGGCATATACTCTTGAATACGAAAAAAATGAGCAGCTTGAGGAAAAAATTGACAGACTTGTTGATATGATGTGTAACAGTCAGCGAGAAGATGGTTATTACAACGCTTATTATAATGTGTATGAAACAGATCAACGTTTTACCATAAGAGATAATCACGAGCTTTACTGCCTTGGTCATCTTATTGAAGCGGCTATTGCCTACTACCATGTAACAAGAAAAGACAAGCTTCTCGGTCTTGTTGAAAGATATGTGGATTTTGTTATAAAAACCTTTGTCCTGGAAAAAAGTGCAAAATTTGTTACCCCTGGTCATGAAGAAATTGAACTTGCTTTAGTTAAGCTTTATCGTTTAACAGGTAAAGAAAAATATCTTGAGCTTTCAAAGTTCTTTGTTAATAACCGAGGGAATAATGAGCTTGATTACGCCGGTCTTCGTGATTGGATGACAGCTCGTTACCCTCAGGACCATCTTCCTGTCCGTGAACAAGCAACAGCTGAAGGTCATTCAGTTCGTGCAATGTACTTATACATGGCAATGGCAGACCTTGCGCTTGAATGTAAAGATGAAGAGCTTTTTAAGGCTTGTAATACAATTCTTCATAATGTTGCTGAAAAACGCATGTATATTACTGGTGGTATCGGTTCCACTCATATCGGTGAGGCGTTTACTGTGGACTATGACCTGAAAAATGAAGAAGCATATACAGAAACCTGCGCTACTCTTGCTCTTTCACTTTTCTGCCAAAGGATGTCTAAAATCAAACCACTTGGATTTTATGGAGATGTTGCGGAAATTGCAATGTATAACGGCAGTATTTCGGGCGTTTCTATAAAAGGCGATGAATTTTTTTACGAAAATCCATTAACTATTGACCTTGCTGACCATGATAAAAACCACGCAACTCAGAACAAAGAGCGTTATCCTATTACACAAAGAGTTAAGGTGTTTGATTGTTCTTGTTGTCCTCCGAATATTCTTCGTTATATTAACTCTATTGGTGATTTCCTTTATACTGAAGATGATGAGACCCTTTATGTTCATCACTATATGAATAGCTCAACTGAGTTTGAGGATAAAAAAATCTGTCAGGACACACTTTATCCATCTTGTGGTAAGGTTAAGCTTACAGTAAAAGGCAGTTACCAGAAAATTGCGGTTCGTGTTCCTTCATGGTGTAAAAATTTTAATGCATCTGCTCCTTACATTATTAAAGACGGATATGCATATTTCGATATGACAGAGGTTATCAACCTTGATTTTAACATCTCTCCTCGATTTGTTGTTTCTGCACCCGGTGTTCACGAAAACGCTGGAAAAACGGCTATTATGCTTGGACCCGTTGTTTATTGTATTGAAGGTGTAGATAATGAAGGCGATATTTTCGGGCTTTCGGTTAATAAAAATACATCTTTTGACGTGAAACAGGATACATATTTCGGCTTGCCCACTATTACTGTTGACGGCTGTGCATTAGTTGATAACGGAAAACTTTATTCCGATATAGACTCGGTTAAATATACGGCAAGAAAAATAAAATTCATCCCTTATTACGGCATGGAAAACAGAGGTGAGACCGATATGTTGGTCTGGATTCCGCTGAAAATGCAGCAATAAAAGTACTGTTGAAAGCGCCTGGGGTGACAACAAAGAGGTATTGAACATATAAAATAATACCCTGGGATAACAATTGGGAGGTTCCTATGCAAATTTTACAGACAATTGTTTCTTATCTTGTAATAGCGGCGGGTTTTATCACTTCACTTTTTCCATCAGGTGATTCTACAATGATACCGTATACAAATGATTATAAGATTCCTGATAGTATTCCTGAATACAGTGTGATTTCTACGGTGGAGAAAACCGATTGGAGTGCCAAATGGATTTGGGATAAGGAAAATCTTACCGAAGAAAATGTGTGGATGTGCTTTAATAAAAAGGTAAGTCTTGCAAAAAAGCCTGAAGAACTTATTGCTCATATCTCTGCCGACTCGAAATATTGGCTTTACATAAACGGAGAAACCGTTGTTTTTGAGGGAAGCGTAAAACGAGGCCCCGATGAAAACAGTGGCTATTATGACAGTATAGATATTGCTCCTTTCCTCAAAGAGGGTGAAAACTCAATTTGTGCTTTAGTGTGGTTTTGGGATAGTGAAACAAGCTATTCCTACAACGGCAGTGGTCAGGGAGGTTTCCTTTTTGAAGCCATAAATTCGGACATCTCCATACTTTCCGACAAAAGCTGGAAGGTAAAAAGAAACAGCGCTTACGTTGACAGTTCTCTTTATCCGCCTAATTATAGACTTCCTGAATACAGTATTTATTTCGATGCAAGGGAAGATATGGGCGATTGGATAAATGAAGGTTATGATGTTTCTGCATGGGAAAATGCAACCGAATATGATGTGGGTGGCGAGGGTACTTACGGCAAGCTTTATCTGAGAGGAATACCTTTTTTGAAGGATTACGGTCTTAAGGCATATGAGAATTCAGCTGATTATGAAAATTATACCGTAACCAAGAATTTAGGAGAAAAAATTACCGTAGATATTCCATATAACGCACAGGTTACTCCATACCTTAAAGTCATAGCACCTGCAGGTAAAAAAATTCGCATAACAACGGAAAACACTTTGATCGGCGCAGTTTCAACCACCTATATAACTAAAGAGGGAGAACAGGAGTTTGAGGCTTTAGGCTGGTTTAACGGAGAGCATATCACTTACAAAATACCGAAAGGCGTTACAGTTGTTTCTTTGATGTACCGTGAAACGGGATATAACAGCTCATTCTGCGGTGATTTTAAGTGCGATGACGAATTTCTGAATTCTCTGTGGCAGAAATCTCTTCGTACTCTTTATGTTACAATGCGTGATAATTTTATGGATTGCCCTGACAGAGAAAGGGCACAATGGTGGGGCGACGTTACAAGTGAAATGGTTATGACTATGTACTCCATGGACAGTAACTCCTATCTGCTGTATCAGAAGGGCGTAGAAGCAATGCTTTCTCACGTTGACGACTCAAAAGTGCTTCAGACTGTTGTACCTATAAGCGGAGACTATTTTGAGCTTCCTGTTCAGCAGTTGGCAGGTATTGTAGGATTTGGTACTTACTATAAATACACAGGCGACAAGGCTTTTATTGAAAAGGTTTATGGTACGTCTCTTGACTACCTTGAACTTTGGGAAATGGGCGAAAATAACCTTGTAGTTCATCGCGAGGGCTCATGGGATTGGCCTGATTGGGGTAGCAAGGCAGATATGACAGCTATTGAAAATGCCTGGTTTTACTATGCTCTTTCAACAGTAGAAGAAATGGCGGAGCTATTAGGAAAAGATGAGGACATATCATTTATTACCGAAAGAAAAGCTGCTATTGCAGAGGGTTATAAAGCTCTCTGGACGGAAGATGGCTTCAAAAGTGATGATGCGAAAAAGCCTGATGACAGAGCAAACGCCTTAGCAGTTTTAGCAGGTCTTGCAGAAAAAGAGCAGTATTCAACTATAAAAAATGTGCTGACAAATACTAAAAATTCAAGTCCATATATGGAATACTATGTTCTTGAAGCTCTTTGCAAAATGGGCGAATATGAAACTGCAAAGGACAGAATCAAGGATAGATATAATGATATGGTGTGCGAGGATTATTCAACTCTCTGGGAATTCTGGGACTCCTGGCGTGGCACTAAGAACCACGCATGGAGTGGCGGACCTCTTGTTATAATGAGTAAGCATTTTGCGGGTATCAGACCACTTGAAGCAGGCTATGAAAAGGTTGAAATTAACCCTCAATATAATCTATCTGACAGCGTGAATTGTACTGTTCCGAGTGTAAAAGGTTTAATTACTCTCATTTATGAAAAGACTGATGGAGTCTATACTATCAACCTTGCTCTCCCGCAAGATATGAAGGCTGTTTTGTATGTTCCGAATAACGCGGTTGTAAAAATTAATTCGGAGCTTTATTATCAAAACGGCGAGTTTGTAAACGGAGAAAATAGAAATGTGGAGATAGCGGAAAAGTAAACCGTAACGTCACGAAATTTAATATGTAATAAAATTTAATGAATGTAAAAACATCTGATGTTGAGATGTTGGATAAACAGGAATTTATAAAAGTGTGTTTGCTATGGAATTTAATAAAAAACTACAAGAATTGAGAAAACAAAAAGGTCTTACTCAGGAAGAATTGGCTGAGGTGCTTTTTGTTTCTCGTACGGCTGTTTCTAAATGGGAATCGGGGAGAGGCTATCCTAATATAGAATCATTGAAAGCTATTTCAAAATTTTTCGGAGTAACAGTGGACGAACTTTTGTCAGGTGAAGAACTGCTTACCATATCCGAAGAGGATGCTAAACAAAAAGAAAAACGTTTTCATGACCTTGTGTTTGGTCTTTTTGATATTGGTGTTTCAATGCTTGTTTTTCTGCCTTTTTTCGGTCAAGAAGAAGACGCTATAATTCATGGCGTTCCTCTTTTATCGTTGACAGATATCGCACCGTATCTTCAGATAGGTTATTATCTTGTTGTGAGCGCAATAGTCATTGTGGGAGTATTAACTCTTGCTTTGCAGAATTGTCAAAAAGTTTTTTGGTTGCGTAATAAAAGTAAAATGTCTGTATTTTTTAATATTGTGGGTGTTTTTTTGTTTGTTATAAGTCAGCAGCCCTATGCGGCAACTTTCTTGATAATTTTCCTTATAATAAAGGCGTTAATGCTTATAAAATGGTAATGATACGAAATGTGTCGTGCTTGTGACGCATTGTTTCTTGTATGCTTTTTCAGCTTATCATAAAATCTGGTCAAACAGAAAAAAGGTAGGTTGAAAAAATGAAAAAGAACAATAGCAAAAGTTTGTATGTTTCGGTATCTATGCTCATGGCATTCGTTCTGTGGACAATAGCCATTTGCTTTCTTGATGTCAGAGAAATCGGACCTAATAATTCAAGCGTAGGCTTTGCAACAATTAATAGCTTTTTCCACAATTTTACGAGTGTGCATATGTGGCTTTACAACATCACCGATTGGCTTGGCCTTGTGCCGATTTTCGTTGCAACGGGATTTGGTTTACTTGGACTTATACAATGGATTAAGAGAAAGAAGTTAAGCAAGGTTGACTACAGCATTTTTGTTCTCGGCGGATTTTACATTGCTGTAATGGCGATGTATGTATTATTTGAAATGGTTACAATAAATTACCGCCCTGTGCTTATTAATGGATTTTTGGAAACATCTTATCCATCGTCAACAACTTTACTGGTGATGTGTGTTATGCCAACTTCAATAATGCAGTTTAATAGCCGAATAAAAAATAAAACCATAAAAAAATGTGTATCATTCTTAATTACAGCGTTTATTATCTTTATGGTAGTTGGACGACTTGTTTCCGGTGTGCATTGGCTTACGGATATTGTAGGTGGCACTTTACTCAGTGCAGGTCTTGTGATGATGTACCGATATTTTGTAACTTTGAAAAACAATAATGAAGGGGGTTTTAAAAACGGATAATATTACGATACGTTTGGAAAATGAAAAAGATTACAGAGCGGTTGAAGAATTAACACGTGAAGCGTTCTGGAATGTTTATAAACCTGGTGCAGATGAGCATTATTTTGTTCATGAAATGCGTAATCATCCCGATTTTCTTCCTGAACTTGCATTTGTTCTTGAAAAAGATGGCAAGATTATCGGCAATATTATGTATACTAAAGCCTGGCTTGAGGATGAAAATGGGGAGAGAAAAGAGATTCTTTCCTTCGGACCTCTTTGTGTTGCGCCTGAATATCAAAGACAGAAATTAGGCAAGATACTTATAGAGCATTCCTTTGATGTAGCTCGCGAAATGGGTTATGATGTAAATATTAATTTCGGAAATCCCGGTAATTATGTGAGCCGTGGCTTTGTCAGCTGTAAAAAGAAAAATGTCAGCTTTGTAGTAGACGGTAACTTTCCTACAGCTCTTCTTGTTTGCGAGCTTGTACCAAATACTCTTGACGGCAAAAAGTGGATGTATATCCCAAGCACTGCAGCCGACTGTTGCGAGGATACTGCTGCAGTAGAAGCCTTTGATGCAACATTCCCTGAAAAGGATAAAAAATGGATGCCCAGTCAGGAAGAATTCTATATATATAGCCATTCTTCGGTAGTAAGATAAACGTAAATAACTATAAAAATTCACCCACTTGTTTCAGACAAGTGGGTGTTGCTATGTATGGTAGAAATTATACATCCATAAATGTTCTTTCAATAACATTGTTTTGGAGTTCTTCGGTGAGGTTTGTGAAATAGTCGCTGTAACCACCGACGCGAACAATGAGATTTCTGTGATTTTCAGGATGTTCTTTTGCATCAATTAGGTCTTCGGGAGAAACAACTGTTACTGTGTATTGTTGACCGCCACCTGCAAAAAATGCTTTTGCAAGGGCAATGAATGATGCCTTACCTTTTTCGCTATTGAACATCTTCTTTTCAAACTTGTTTTGAAACACAAATCCGCTACAAGCATCTGTGTGATTGTATTTAAGAACAGATTTGATTTGCGCAGTTGGTCCGTTTGTGTCTCTACCTGGAGTAGCGGCGATACTGTCTGCAAGGAGTGGTTCGCCCTTTAGTTTTCCGTTAGGAAGTGCTGCGGTCTGTCGTCCGTAGTTGGCTGCTCGGTTGAATGTACTGCATCCGCCTGTGAATACGCCACCTCTGTATGTTCTGTTGCGCTTAAGGACTGTAAAGAAGCGGTTGAGAGCCCTTGCGGTTATTTTGTCAACATCTTCAATATCATTGCCGAATTTTTCGCAATTTTTAAAATCGTGGTGAAGTTGCTCGTAACCCTCAAAGTTTGCGTTAAGAGCATCAATGAGCTCAGTCATTGTGTATTTTTTTTCGTCAAAAACAAGCTTTTTGACTGCATAAAGACTGTCGCCTGTGTCTGCGATACCTTCGGCTAAAATCTGTCCGTGATTGTAAAGAGGACCGCCACTTCTATAATCCCGACCTTTTTCAAGACAACCCTCTATAAGACAAGAGCGAAGGGGATGGGGCTGAAACACACCTCGCATATGTTGCCATCTATTTGCACTACCGCAAGAATTATATGTTACGAACTCAAGCTGGTCCATAAAAGCACGTTCAAATCTCTCATAAGTATCAAAGGTTCTCGGGTCGCCCGTTTCAACAGAAATCTTCTCACCACTCATTGCATCCACGCCGTTATGGAGAGCAAACTCAAGGCACTTAGTAAAAATAACCTCGCCATCTTCAAGACCCATGTGGCTTTTACCAAGAATATCAATCTGATTACAGCCGTTCATACAATAATCGTGGCTGTCTTCGGGTGGAATACCAATCTTTTCAAGAGCAACACAAACTACATCATCATTGTAAAGGGCAGGAAGACCTGTACCAACCGAAAGCGTATCTGCAATATCATTCCATAATTTATCGGGTGTGTTTCTGTGAACTCGACAGGTGAGGTTAGGGGTATTGTAACCTTTCTTTCTCACCATTCTGAGAATTTCGTATGTAAGCTCGTTGCTCTCATCATTCCAGTTTTCATCACTACCTGAAATACAGAGATTCCATGAACGATGGTCTTTGAAATATTCCCAAAGTCTGTCAAGAAGGTCGATAACCTCTTCCTTGTTCTCAGTTTTCTCGTATCCAGGATACATATACTGGTCGAAGCGTCCGGGTGAATCGCTACCATCAAGGGCATAAACGAGCATAAATGAGCACATAGCTGACATAAAATCGTATGCAGGTTTCTTCGGTACTGTTTCAAATGATTTTGCCATGCGAAGATAGAATTCTTTATCATCCTCATTCTCGCATTTTTCGGCGTTTTGTAAAGCACATTTACGATATCTTTCACCGAAAATATCAATAGCATCAAGAGTATAAGAGCATGAACGATAAAACCAAGCCTCATCAGGGTGCTTATTACAATTTTCTAAAATGATTAAACGGATATGGTCAGTACCATAGTTAATTATTCTTCCGTAATCGGGATTGGAGTGTCCGCCCCAACCACCGCCCCATTCAGCACCTGAATTGTTAAGTTTATCGGTGGTTTCGCAATTGAGCATCTGCGATTTGTTTCTGAAAATGTTTATTTCCTGAATATATCTGAGGAGGGTTTGTTTATGTTCGGGATAATCTTCTGCAAGTTTCAGGATGTTTTCATCAGAAAACCAAAGTCCGTCAGAAGGTGAGTAACCTGAACTGCCACTTTCTGTTATAAATGCAGTATCAGGAAGCAACTGACGTGAAAATTTAATTTCAAGATTCTTTGCGGCATGGAGTAGGGCTAGACCTACTCGTTCACCGTGTTCAAGGGTCTCATTTAAAAAATATCCATAAAGGAAAGGGTCGATTTTAGCTAAATTTGTCATATGTAAACCTCTTTTATGTGTGGGTGTTATTTCGATACTCTCACATCTATTCCGTGAGAATTGAAAAGTGAAGTCCAACGGGATATTTCTTTATCCGTTGCACTATCGTGGATGTATGTTGGAATTGTACCCAGCTTTTCGACTTTGCCAATGCCAAGAGTATGATAAGGCATAATCTCTGCGTATCTGTATCGTCCTTTGTTTTGATTAAGAAATTCGGAAAGCTTTGCAATATCCTCATTGCTATCATTACAATCGGGGATAAGGGGCAGTCTGACAATAATGTCAGCACTTCTGTTCATAAGATATCGAAGATTTGAAAGTATATGTGTATTTTCTGCACCCGTAAGCTCTTTGTGGCGAACAGAGTCAAGGCATTTTATATCGAATAGAAAAGTTGTGCCGAGGTCTGCTGCCTTTTCATAGAAATCACGGGAACCGATACCGCAGGTTTCTATAGCAAGAGAAATTCTGTTTTCTTTTGCAAGCGTGAGAAGTTCTAAAGTGAAATCGGGCTGATATGATGGCTCACCACCTGAAATGGTAAGACCGCCACCTGATGTATCATAGAACATCTTGTCTTTCAAGACTTCGTCAAGAACCGCTTGAACTGTCATTTTTTTACCGATTATTTCATTTGCATCGTTAAGGCAGCTTTCCGAACACTTGCCGCACCTAATGCACTTTTCCCTATCAATTTTTAAAGTGTCATTTTCAATTGTTCGTGCGGAACATGACGCAACACATCTGCCACATGATGAGCATTTTTGTTGGTTAAATGAAAGCATGGGCTCTCTGTTAAGGCTTTCAGGATTATGGCACCATATACACCTGAGAGGACAACCCTTCAGAAACACACAGGTACGAATTCCATCACCATCATGTATGCAAAATTTCTGTATATTAAATACAATTCCTGTTTCCATATGCTCACCAACTTCCTTAAAAGATTATATCACCAACAAGAATGAAAAACAACAAAAATTGTGCCGTCCGCCAATCCGGGGCAGTAGCTTACAGAGAGATATGTTTTTAATTTCAACTTTTTGCCCTCGTTTTTTTGTTCTTTATGATTATTGTAATGATTAAGTTTTTTGCCTCTATCTGTTTTACCAACTTTGAGAACGATATTTTTTCACTCGTCAATAAAACCTAATCAAAAGAAATTTAACATTCTCTTGTAAGATTACACGGAGTGTGGTAAAATTTACTTTGTATAATACTTATCATCATGAAAGAAGTGAATAATATGGTAAAAAACTATGACGCAGTTGTTATAGGTGCTGGTAACGGTGGCCTTGTGGCATCTGCACGTCTTGCCAAGGAAGGGAAAAAAACATTACTTATTGAGCGTCATAACCTTCCTGGTGGTTTTGCAACAAGCTTTGTAAGAGGTAGGTTCGAATTTGAAGCCTCTCTTCACGAGCTTTGCGGTATCGGTTCTATCACGGGGAAATCACCACTTTTGAAAATCTTTCAGGAGGTTGGCGCAGCAGATAAAATAGAGTGGGTTTCACTTGATGAAGCATATAGGTTAATTACCATAGATGAAAATGAAAAGTGCGACTACTTAATGCCGTTAGGCAAAGAAGCATTCATATCAAGGCTTGAGGAATATGACCCTGGCTCATCAGCTGTTGTTACAAAGGTTTTTGATCTTATTGAGAGTATTGAAAAAACCTTGGATTTCGTAAGTAATATTGAAGATTTCAAGCCATCTATGATAAAAGAAATTTTCTCTGAGCACACAGATTTCCTTAAGGTTGCCAATTATTCTGTTGATGAGGTGCTCAAATCAATGGGCGCAAGTCAGAAAACAAGAGATATACTTAACGGCTATTGGTGTTACCTTGGTCAGCCTACAGATGAACTTAATGTTATTCACTATTTTACGATGCTCCATTCATATATTATTGATGGTGCGGTTATACCTAAAGGTAGAAGTCATCAGATAAGCACAGCGTTGCTTGAAGCCTTTACCGAAAATGGTGGCGAGGCTTGGTTTAATACAAGTGTTAAGAAAATAATTGTTAAAAATGGCGTGGCAACAGGTGTTGAACTTGATGATGGCACACAGATAAATGCCAAAGCAGTTATTTGCAATGCTTCGCCATATAACGCTTTCACAAAGCTTATAGATGAAAAGGAAATTCCTGAAAAGCTTAAGAAAGAGGTTAATGCAAAAACCTTGGGTGCAAAAGGCTTTGCAGTATTTTTAGGTCTTAACCGTTCTGCAGATGAAATAGGTCTTAATAACCACACCTATTTCATTTATCCCACTAACGATAACAGAAAATGCTATGAATTAAGTAAAAGCATTGAAACCAATGATGTTCAGGCAACTGTTTGCCTTAATAAAGCTTTTGATGATTGTTCACCTGAGGGCACAAGTATTCTATATATGACATCCATTTTTGCAGGTGATGAATGGAGCAAGATTTCTGTTGAGGATTACCATAAAACAAAGATTTTCTTTGCAGAAAAAATGATTGATAATTTTGAAAAGGCAACAGGTGTTAAAATCAGAGATTATATTGAAGAAATTGAGATTGCAACACCTATGACCTATGCTCGCTATACAGACGCTCCTGCCGGTACAATTTATGGATACGAGGCAACCAAGGAGGATGGCATAGTTAAGAGAATTGTTTTTGATATGATAGATAAAGGTATACAAGGACTTTACTTTGCCGGTGGTTACACCACAAGGCATATGGGATATTCACCGAGCTACACAACAGGTGATATGTCCGCAAAGGCTGCGGTACTCGCAATGGATAAGGAGGCAAAGTAAATGAGTAAGAAAAAGTTTTCTGTAAACGGTACCTTTAAAGACAGCGTTAATACAGTAAAGTTTTTAACAGAAAGATATCAGTTTATTAACAGTGCTCCGGCAGCTTTACCAACAAATACAGATGATTTTGGTGTGAACAAGGTTTCTAAAAGCCTTCACCCAAAGGAGCAAAGCCTTGTTATAAGTAAAATTGAGGAGCACTCAAATATTGCTAAGAGCTATTATTTTAAAAGCGAAGCAGCACCTCTTGCATATTTTAAAGCAGGCCAATATCTTACCTTCAAGCTTGAAATAGGCAGTTCTGTAGTTACTCGTTCATATTCAATAGCATCATCACCTGCAAGTGCATTAAAAGGTGAATATCAGATAACAGTTAAGCGCATTAATGATGGCTTTGTTTCCGATTATATTCTTGATAACTGGGGTGTAGGCGATAAGGTTACTGCTTACGCACCTGAAGGGAATCTCATATATAACCCGTTGAGAGATGCTAAAAACATTGTAGGTATTGCAGGCGGTAGCGGTATTACTCCGTTCCTTTCAGTTGCAAGAGCAATTGATCAGGGTGATGAGGATTGCACCCTTACCTTACTCTATGGATGCAGAACATCAGATGAAATTCTTTTTAAAGCAGAGCTTGACCAGCTTTCAGAGAAAAACGATAAAATCAATGTGGTTTATGTTTTAAGCCACAGCGATGAGGACGGTTATGAAAAGGGTTTTGTTGGTGCAGATATTATAAAAAAATATGCACCCGGTGAGGATTACAGTATTTTTGTTTGTGGTCCCGGTGGTTTATATAAATTCCTTGAAACCGAACTTCCTAAACTAAAAAAAGAAAGAAAATATATTCGTTTTGAAGTGTTTTCTTCCGGAAAAAAAGCAGAAGAGGAACCAAAGGAGTATAATATCACAGTTATTAATCGCGGCAATGAATCAGTTATCAAAGCAAACAGTAATGAAACAGTTCTTTGTGCATTCGAAAGAGCAGGTATTTTTGTTCCTGCAAGATGCCATACAGGTGAGTGTGGCTTCTGCAGAAGTAAGCTTGTGAGTGGTAAGGTTTATATACCTGAAGGTGAAGATAAGCGTCGTATAGCAGATATGCAGTTCAATTTCATACACCCTTGCTGCTGTTATCCTGAAAGTGATCTTGTTGTAAGGATAAATTAATTCATTATGGCGATTACGATAAATATTTATTACTCGGGGAAAAGGACAATGCCGTAAGATTTGCTTAGGAAATGATTTCAAGCGGCGTTGTCAGTGAAATACGCGCAGAAAAGGGTAACCTTAAATATGAATATTTTATTTCGATGGAAGATTCTGAAACGATACTATTAATCGATAGTTGGGAAAATCAGGCGGCACTTGATAATGACCACGCCTCATCAATAATGCGGAAAATCATTGCTTTACGCGAAAAGTACAAGCTTACGATGATGGTAGAGCGTTTTATTACCGATGAATCGGGTATACATGAAAAGAATAAAGCGTTTATTAAAGGGAATAAGTAATCAAGGTAATACCCTATAATGAAAGGTTTAACCTATATCTGCGAAAAAAGAAACTCACCTGAAGAAAAATCAAATGTAACAATTAAATCCAATACGTCTGTTACAGGTGAAATAATCTGGGGAGATATAAAGATATTTTAGATAAAACTATTTTTGAAAATTAAACTAAAAGGAGTTGACTTCTGTCAACTCCTTTTTCTATACAAACAGAGCAGGGCAGTACACCATAAGGTGTAATCCTGCACTAACACTATTTAATCAATCGTACCCTTTATCACTTTATCCTCGGTTTAAAATTCTTGCCGTCAAAGCTTGGGTTGAATGCATAGAAGTTCTTTTCGTTTAATCTATCCGTTGCAAGACGAAGTCCTTCACCGAAACGCTGATAGTGTACGATTTCTCTTGCCCTGAGGAATTTTATAGGCTCGCGTACATCAGGATCGTCTACAAGGCGAAGAATGTTGTCGTAAGTTGTACGAGCCTTCTGCTCGGCAGCAAGATTCTCATGAAGATCAGTTATAACATCGCCTTTAGACTGCATACTTGCGGCAGTCCATGGAAAACCGCTTGCAGCTGTAGGATATACGCCTGTTGTGTGGTCAACGAAATAAGTGTCAAAGCCACTTTTTTTGATCTCTTCAAGGGAAAGATTTCTCGTTAATTGGTAAACAATTGCACCTATCATTTCAAGGTGTCCCAGTTCTTCTGTACCTACATCAGTTACGCAGGGGGACCTTTTAACGCTGAAATGGAAATTCTTGAATCGTGGCGCAAATAGAACTTTCATATATGACAAAGTAGAACCGGAACAATTTGTAGACAGTAAGTTTACAAAGATAATAGTGAAATACATATAAGATCAGTGAGCGGAGTGGTTATCTACTCCGCTTATCATTTTGCAATTAGAGTTTGGCTGGCGATGATATAAAAATTGATATGTTTTATGTGATTTTAATTGGTGGTTATGGTGATAGATATTAAAATCGTTTTATAGTATTGTTTAGGTTGTAAAAATATTAGAAAGGATTTAAAAAATGCAAATTAGAACTGATAAAATATTAAACGTTGCTGTTTATTGTCGTGTTTCAACAGATAAAATAGACCAGATAAATTCCTTGGAAAGTCAACAAAGATTTTTTCAAGAGTTTATAGATGAAGCTCCAATGTTGGAACTTTATAAACTTTATGTGGATGAAGGTCTATCTGGAACAAATACAAAAAATAGACAAGCGTTTAATGATATGATGAAAGATGCTGAATGTGGTTGTTTTGATGTGATTATAACCAAGGAAGTAAGTCGATTTGCGAGAAATACTTTAGACACACTAATTTACACAAGAAAACTAAAAGAGTTTGGTGTAGGTGTGGTTTTTTTGAATGATGGTATAAATACATTTGAATCAGATGGTGAACTACGGTTAGTGATTATGGCCTCAATCGCTCAAGAAGAAAGTCGAAAAACTTCTGAAAGAGTTAAATGGGGTCAAAAGCGACAAATGGAAGCAGGTGTTGTATTTGGCTGTAGTATGATAGGTTACGATGTGCATGGTGGTAAAATGTATGTTAATGAAGAGGGTGCAGAAGTTGTTAGAAGGATTTTTCACATGTACGTTGATGAGCATAAAGGAACTAGTACGATAGCTCGAGAACTAGAGCGTGAGAGGGTGCCTAGTCGCACGAGTTCTAAATGGAGTGTAGAAACAATAATTAGAATACTTCATAATGAAAAATACTGTGGTGACTTGGTACAAAAAAAGACTATAACACCTAATTACTTGACGCATGAAGCCAAACGAAATAAGGGCGAAGAGGAATTCATCGTGATAAAAGATCATCATGAACCCATTATCTCCAGAGAATTGTTTGAAAGAGCTCAAGAAGAACTGCATTTTAGATCAGTTAAAAAAAACAAAAATGCTCGTATAGGTAGGAAACGCTGTTTTTCTAGCAAAATAGTGTGTGGTGAGTGTGGTAAAAGTTATGTATTCCATGATAAGTTGACACCAAACGGAAAAAAACGAAAAATATGGGAATGCTACAATAAGAAAAAGTATGGAATTACTGTTAGATATGATGAACAGACAGGGGAGCAAATTGGTTGCCAAACAAAGACAATAAGAGATGAAGATTTGCAAGAGCTCATGTATGTGATTATAGAGACTGTTACAGATAATAAAGAGTGTGTAAAAAGTATTGTGGAAAGCAGACTTAGAGATATATTAGTGATTGGTCCTGCTAATATATATGAAGATAAACAAAAGCAATATGAAGAAATATTATCCAAGAAAGAAAAACTATTAGAGCTGTATATGAGTTCAAACATAACAAGACATGAATTTGAAATTCATAACAACGAAATAATGGATCAACTTAAGGAAATAAAAGAAGAGTTGTTAGAATTAGAGAAGATTAGTGCGGTGGATGTTGATTTAGATGAATTGATATTAGAAACACAGGGTTTTATTGACAAAATGATTGATGGAGCAACTCTTACAGAAGAGTATATAAGGGAGATTTTAGAAGAGATGATTATTCATAAAGATAAGAGCAAGATTGTAAAATTAAACATAATTCCTTATAAGTGGAAAAAAATTATAGATTACGCAAGAAGAAATCATTGTCAAGCATCTTCATTTATCTTAGCAGAAATAGAAGATGTGAAAATAATATTCTAAAATTTGAAACGCTATATACAAAGATAAGTTTATTCGACCTACAGAGAAAAATTTTCTCTGTAGGTCATTTTTGCTTTGTAAAGTCCCATTAATGGTCTAAAGCATATGTTATAATGTGAGTAATCCAAAGGAAAATGATACAAAAGGTGATTGTTTATGAAATTATTTGATGGCTTTGAAGCAGTAAAATTTGTTCAAGAGAATTTGATTTTTATAACACACAATGGATATATTTATTACACCTATGATATGGGCTCTGAGTACAAACATTGGTGGAAATATCGACATGCCGGAAATGACCATATTACAGTCAAAAACTATCCCAGTGTAACAAGGGAAGAGCTTGTAAAAGCAATGGGTGGAAAATTCCCACA
>JAZLDN010000016.1:0-1505 GCA_045614765.1 Acutalibacteraceae bacterium | reverse complement strand
ACAGACCTCGTTTCATTCCTTTGCAGAAATTTGTGTTACACGGCAGATTATCACTGCTATCAAAACAGCAACCAGACAGAAGCATATGCCGCTGAATTCTTACGTATCACTGAATAAGCCTGTATATGAAGAAGAATCGGAACGTACACTATCTGATGTGATTACCCAAGGCAAAGCAGGGAATCCGGAGGATTTGTTTATCGACCAGGAAGATTTTCTGGATATTGAAAGCACTATGCAGCGTATTTTGAGTCCATTAGAGCAGGATGTAGTAAATTTATATCTGGAAGGCAAGTCTTATGTAGAGATTGCCCAGCAGTTGGATCGTCACGTTAAATCGGTAGACAATGCATTGCAGCGTGTCAAACGCAAACTGGAACAGTATTTAGAAAGCCGCAGTTTGCATGTAAAATAAACTGATAGCAGTAGAATGATAAGTTGAAAAAATTATTAAAAAATAAGAAAAAAGTTGTTGACAAGCGCAACGCTTTTGAGTATAATAATTTTTGTTGGTGACAAGTTTGGAGGGGTTCCCGAGCGGCCAAAGGGGACGGACTGTAAATCCGTTGGCTCTGCCTTCGAAGGTTCGAATCCTTCTCCCTCCACTTTTACTGTCGCGGGATGGAGCAGTTGGTAGCTCGTCGGGCTCATAACCCGAAGGCCGGAGGTTCGAGTCCTTCTCCCGCAACCATTGTGCTTGTATAGCTCAGTCGGTAGAGCGTTACCTTGGTAAGGTAAAGGTCACCAGTTCGATTCTGGTTACAAGCTTTTTTAAAAAAGTTTATATATGGCGGCATAGCTCAGCTGGCTAGAGCATACGGTTCATACCCGTAGTGTCCGGGGTTCAAGTCCCTGTGCCGCCACCACAAAGACCTAAGCAATTAGGTCTTTTTCTTTTCCTTGTACAGCCATGAACGGAACGAAGCATAAAATGTTTGTTATGATTTCTGAGAGAAATTCAATATTTCCTGTTGCTTAAACGATTGAATTGTGATATACTACTATTCGTTCCGATGAGGTACACGAATACCATATATGGCGGCATAGCTCAGTTGGCTAGAGCATACGGTTCATACCCGTAGTGTCCGGGGTTCAAATCCCTGTGCCGCCACCACAAAGACCTAAGCGATTAGGTCTTTTTCTTTTCTCAAAAAATCTACAGCACAACGGCATCAATCAGAATAGATTGGTGCTATTTTTCTATCTAAAATGAAACTGTCAATTGTTAAGAAATTATTACGATTATCGAAATAAGGGCATCAAATATAGAAAAAAGCAAGAGATAGTGTTATGATAAGAGAAATTATGGAAACGGGGGGCACAATGGAAAATAAGATAATTGCAGTTATTATTCTGTTGGCCGTTCTGTTTTTTGCAGAAGCCTATCGAGCACAGCATGATTGGTATGCAGTATTGGATGAGAAAAAACAAGAGGGCGAGGTATAATTACCTCGCCCATTTTTCTAGCAATTCTTTACCCCGCCATTTAATCACAATTTTTTGCT
>JAZLDN010000015.1:0-37266 GCA_045614765.1 Acutalibacteraceae bacterium | reverse complement strand
TGAGGTTGAATTAACAGCTCCTCGCGTTGCATACAGAGAAACTATCCGCAAAACTGTTGATAAACAGGGACGCCATAAGAAGCAGTCAGGTGGCCATGGCCAGTTTGGTGATGTTTGGATTCGTTTCGAGCCATATATGGGTGACGAAGATTTCGTGTTTACAACAGACGAAGTTGTTGGTGGCGCAGTTCCAAAGAACTTCTTCCCTGCAGTTGAAAAAGGTCTTCTCGATTGTATCGCAGGCGGTCTTATTGCAGGCTATCCAATGGTAGGTATCAAGGCTTGTCTCCACGATGGTTCATACCATCCTGTTGACTCTTCTGAAATGGCATTCAAGATGGCAGCTCGTATTGCTTTCAAGGCAGCTGTTCCAGAGCCAGCTCCAACAATTCTTGAGCCTGTAGGAACTCTTAAAGCATATGTTCCGGATGATAACCTTGGTGATATTATCAGTGATGTTAACAAACGTCGCGGTAGAGTTCTTGGCATGGGTCCTGCAGAGGAAACAATGACTCAGGAGCTTGTTGCAGAAGTGCCTATGGCAGAAATGAGCGACTTTGCAATTGCTCTTCGTTCCGTAACAGCAGGTAGAGGAAACTTTACTCTTGAATTTGCTCGTTATGAGGATGCACCTGCACATGTTGCAGAAAAAGTTATTGCTGATGCTAAGTTCAGTGATGATGACGAATAATATCTAGAAAACAAAAAAGTGCTCTCGAATTCTTATGAATTCGAGAGCATATTAATTTTACGCAATTAATTGCTTCCTGTACTTGTGTCAGATAATTTTTCTGCATCATGGCGGAGCTTTTCGTTAATGTTTTCCTTTACCAATCTATAAACTACTGCAACAAGGGGTACACCTATCATCATTCCGGGAATACCAAGCACACCGCCACCGACGGTAACTGCTGCCAGAACCCATATACCCGGCAGTCCCAATGAAGAGCCTACAACGCGGGGATAAATAAGATTGCCTTCAATCTGCTGAAGCACAATGATAAAGATAAGGAAAATCAGCGCTTTGCTTGGTGAAACCATTAAGATCAGAAAGGCACCTACACCTGCTCCGATAAAAGCACCCACAATAGGGATAAGCGCAGTAAACGCAACAAGTGCACCAATCATTGGCGCATATGGTAATTTTAGAATAAGCATACCAATCATACACAGTGTGCCTAAAATAATAGCTTCTGTGCATTGACCAACAATAAATTTGTGGAAGCAGTCGTTGGCAATGGTTAAAATATGACTTCCTTTTTTTACAATATTTTCAGGAATATATCTGGTGATGACGCGATTTGCCTGAGAAGTAAGGCGGTCTTTGTCGAGAAGCAGATATAAAGCGAAAATGAAGCCAATAATAGCAGTGGAAGCAATAGAGAATACGGATGAAACTGCGGCAAAGGCCACACCTATTACATTGCCCACACCTGAGGTTATTGTTTCTGTGAATTCTCCTATTTTAGACTTCCAATCAATTGAAGATAGAGCGTTTATGATATCATCCGGAACAATATCAAAGGTCTCAAGCTTTTTGACCAGCATATCTGTTGCAGAAGGAATACTGTCTATTACCATTTTTATACATTCCGCAAGCTGAGGAGCAACAAGGCAAACCACAAGGGTAACAATTCCTGCAAGGGTAATTACCGCACCTGTAAGGCATATGGGTCGGCGGGATTTCAGAACGGCTTTTTTTGTAGATTTGGGGAAATAATGTCTTTCATAAAACGACATAAGAATATTAATGGCATATGCCATAATCAACCCAAGAAATATTGGTGAGGCTGAGGAAAAAATCAAGCCTGTAAATCCTGCGATTTTTCCCCAATAGTGTATGCAAAGATATACAATCAAAACTGAAATGCCAATTTTGAATAATGTTTTCCATTCAAATTTTTTCATTGTGAAATAACCTCATTTCAGAAGTTTGTAATAACGATTTTTCTGCAGTTTTTTTCTGTTATAAAATCAAATAAGAGCCAACCGTATTTTTTTGATGGTGCAAGATCTGTTTTTAAAAGGCGTTTGTTAATATATTTTGCACAGCTTTTGGGATTGTGCAAAATATTCCCACAAGAAAAAAAGCTTATAAAAACACCGTAATTGCACGGAATGTTTATAAGTGTAGGCAGAATTGCCTTTTGCCATTTCTCTTTAGGTGAAAGCTTATACCAATCCTGAATAAAAACAGGCTCGCTTTCTTTTCCATCGCGGCGGAGCATAACCGAAACAAGGTGGGTTTTACCTATATATTTCCCTTGGTCAGGCCATCCCGAAAAATTGAGGCCCATATTATAATCGTTATATTTTTCGTTACTTGTATCAATAGAAAATCTATTGAAGAAAACTGCTTTTCCTCTTACCTCAAAAAGCTGAGGGATGCGGTTTTCTTTGTACCAGAAATCTTCATTCAGGTAGTGATCAAAAAACGTATCAAAGGTGTTTTCTGAGGTATCGCCATGGTCGCATTTTATGCTGATTATAAGGGTTTCAGAGGGGTTTGCTTTAAGGAATGTGCGGCAGTCAGAAAGCACATCCTCAAGCAGCAACAAACCTTGATGTGATGCGGTTTTGAAGCATTTTGCGGCGGCGTGAACAAGCTGCAATTTATCACCATTTTTCTCAACTCTTAAGTCAAGAAAACGAACACCGATATTGAGCTGTTCAAATATGCTCAATTCCTGGCATCTTGAAAAATAAGAATATTGACAAAAGCGAGTTGCACTGTCGTGAGTGCCGGGTATATTTATTTCGGATAAAAAGGTTTCATCCGGAATATTTTTCATCCAATCGTTCATACACTCGCCTCATTTTTAAAAAGCACCTTCCGAAGAAGGTGCTGTGTTTTTATTTTGCGCCGTCGTGAGTAAAAATAACAGCAACAGTTTTAAACATAATTTTTACATCGTTTATTATGGAGCGGTTGTTTATATACTCCATATCATAAACAATTTTTTCTTCCGGCTTTAAGTCGTACCCACCATTAACCTGAGCAAGACCTGTAAGGCCAGGGGTTACGCATAACCTGTGTTTGAAGCCGTGAATATATTTTTCAAATTCTTCGTAAAAGCATTCTCTTTCAGGACGAGGACCAACAAAGCTCATACTGCCGTTAAGAATGTTCCAGAATTGTGGAAGCTCGTCTAAGCGGAATTTTCTTAAAATTCTGCCAACAGGCGTGATTCTTGGGTCATCATCGCCTGTGCTCCACTGGGCTCCGTCAACCTCGGACTCTTTAATCATTGTTCTGAATTTAAGAATCTGGAAGGCTTTGCCGTTTTTACCTAATCGTTCTTGTTTATATATAGCAGGGCCTTCTGACGAAGCTTTTACCGCTATGGCAATAACCACCATAGGAATAGCGAGAACAATCAGTGCGCCAAAAGAAACAACAATATCAAAAATTCTTTTTACAATTTTATAAAAGAGGTTACCCTTTATTCTGGCAGGAGGGTCAATAAAATACTCCTTGTCCATCTCAAAAGGGACAATAACCTGAGAATTCTCTGTTTCTGTTATGCAATTTTCGTTGGTTGCTGTTACCACAAAAAACACCTCTGAATATTGTTGTATTAATTCTAATACAGTTTTCATTCTTTGTCAACAAAAAGCCATTTATTATGGCGTTGGGAAATGTTGAAAAAACAAAAAGCGTTAAATTGTGCAAAAATATACCAACGCAATAATACGGATACTTAAACCTTGCTTTTTATTTTCATATATGATAGTATTAGTATGTATAATTGTGAATTACTTTAACTATAAATAGAAAATCCGGGGAAAGTGAAGAGGTATAAAAATGGTAGAAAAACTCATTATGTTTTCGAAAAAGAACATAAAATTAATTCTTTTTTTCAGTGATATTGTAAGTCTTCTTGTTGCTTTTATTGCAGCTAGTTATCTTAAATTTGACGGCCCTACAATGTTTGATGTGTGGTTTGCTGACAACTTGTTATACATCATTATTGTTGATGTATTGGTTACATTCCTTCTGTTGTTGCTTTTCAAGACGTACAGAATTATGTGGCAATATGTTGTTGTATCTGACTATATAAAGCTTATAAAAGCATTTTTTATTGCAAAACTCATAACATGTGGATGCTTCTTTTATATATGGACAGGCTATTCTCTTGTGGAAAAATACACACGCTCTTTCTTTACCTGGATGTTTATGTACTCATTCATAAGCTTAGGCTTTATTATATTTTCCAGGCTTTTGGTTTTTGGCGTATATAGAGAATGGAGAAAAGCTCTTGCGTTGAAAAATAACGATGGTGAAGTGAAACGTATCAACGTTATGATAATTGGTGCAGGTAATGCAGCGTTCAGACTTATTTCCGAGCTTAGCAGACCAAAATTTGCAGCCAAGTATAATATTGTTGCTCTTATAGACGATAGCAAGAGAAAGCATGGCGAGTATCTTGGCGGTATAAGCATTGTAGGCGGAAGAGATAAGATTATAGAAACAACCAAGGCTATGGATGTTGACGAAATCTTTTTTGCTGTTCCATCTGCAAATGAGTCAACAAAAAAAGAGATTCTTAAAATATGTAGTGAAACCGGTTGCGTTTTAAAAACTCTTCCCGGAATCACAAGTATGAATAAGGGAGAGGATATCAGCGCTGCTCTTCGTAAGGTTGATTATACTGACCTTCTCGGCAGAGAGCAGATAAAGCCTGACCTTACAAAGGTTTTTGAGCTTCTTAAGGGTAAAACAGTATTTGTTTCAGGTGGTGGCGGCTCAATAGGTAGCGAGCTTGTGCGCCAGATAGCAAATAGCGGCGTTGCAAAAAGAATTATAATTTTTGATATTGCAGAAAATGGCGCTTACGATATTCAGCAGGAGATAAAAAGAAAACATCCTGATGTTGATTTGAAGGTGCTTATTGGCTCTGTAAGAGATTCAAAGAGAATAGCTGAAATTTTTAACGAATATAAGCCTGAAATAGTTTATCATGCAGCAGCTCACAAGCATGTGCCACTTATGGAAGACAGTCCTAAGGAAGCAGTCAAAAACAATGTTTTCGGAACATATAATCTTGCAAGTATGGCGGATGCTTATGGTGTTGAGCGTTTTGTTATGATTTCAACAGACAAGGCTGTTAACCCAACAAACGTTATGGGTGCAACAAAGCGTATTTGTGAAATGGTTGTTCAGTCATTCAACAAGAAGTCAAAAACAGATTTCGTAGCAGTACGTTTTGGTAATGTTCTTGGCTCGAACGGAAGCGTTATTCCTCTTTTCAAAGAGCAGATTGAAAACGGCGGTCCTGTAACTGTAACTCACCCTGAAATTATCCGTTACTTTATGCTTATTCCTGAGGCAGTTTCTCTTGTTCTTCAGGCGGGTGCATACGCTAATGGCGGCGAGATATTTATTCTTGATATGGGCTCACCAGTCAAAATAAGTGAGCTTGCAGAAAACCTTATCCGCCTTGCAGGCTATACTCCTGGTGTGGATATGGAAATTAAATACACAGGTCTTCGCGAAGGCGAGAAGCTGTATGAGGAGCTTCTTATAAGTGAAGAGGGTATTCAGAAAACAGAAAACGACCTTATTTATATTGCAAGACCAATGGAATTTGATTCCGAGTATCTGTTTGAGAAAATAAACTACACAAAAGAAATTATAGAAGATGCAAGCCCAGTGGAAATAGTTGATATTATAAAAGAGCTTGTTCCTACCTTCTATCCTAATAACGATAACTATAGAGACAAAAAAGAAAAGCTCGAGGAAGCAAAAGTATAAGAACGGCATATAACTATAGGAGATATAGTTATGTCATCATTTTCAGGAAACCCTTATGATTATAGGTGTTGTTGATAAAATGGTGTGGAGAAAATTCTGAGATTTTATCTTGATTTTGCGGATGTGATTAAATGAAATGCGCAATAATAGGTTGCGGCAGAGTGGCTCCAAGCCATGTTAAAGCCGCTAACCTTAATAATATTGAAATTGTTGCCCTTTGCGATATAGATTACGAAAAGGCGGTTGCTTTTTCTAAAGAAAACAAGGTTGAAAACGCAAGAATATACGCTGACTACAAGGAAATGCTCCAGAATGAAGAGCTTGACTTTGTAAGCATTGCAACTGTCAGTGGTGTTCATGGTGAAATTGCTCTATACTGTGCTGAGCAGGGCGTAAATTTCCTTGTAGAAAAGCCTATGGCAATGAGTATTGATGAGGCTGATGCAGTTATTGCTGCTGCAGAAAAAAGCGGTGTTATAGCAGGCGTTTGCCATCAGAATCGTTTTAATGTTGCAGTTCAGGAGCTGAGAACAGCTCTTGAAAGAGACCGCTTCGGTAAGCTTTCCCACGGTAGCATACATATACGTTGGTTCAGAGACGAGAGCTACTATAAGCAAGACGATTGGCGCGGTAAATGGGCGCTTGACGGCGGTGCGCTTATGAATCAGTGCATTCACGGAATTGACCTTCTGCGTTGGATGTTTGGGGATGAAATTGAGTCTGTTTACGGCTCTGCAAGAAACCATTTCCACCCATATATTGAAGCCGAGGATATTGGCGTTGCAGTGGTCAACTTCAAAAATGGCGCAGTTGCCACAATCGAGGGCACTGTAAATATGCTTGATAACCTTGAAGAAACACTTTGCGTTTTCGGTGAAAACGGAATGGTGCGCCTTGGCGGTATGAGCGCTTCAACAATTGACCTTTGGCAGTTCAAGGATGAAGAGGCGGCAGACGAGGACCGCAGATTCATTGAAGAAAAAGCGCCGAATGTGTACGGCAACGGACACACAAGCCTTTACCTTGATTTCAAAAATGCGATTCTTGAAAAGAGAGCTCCATACGTTGATTTGTACGCAGGTAAGCGTGCAGTTGAATTAGTGCTTTCGATTTATAAAAGTCAGAAAACAGGTGAGAAGGTTACTTTCCCGTTAAAGGGTTTTTCTTCAACAGATATGATATAAAAAATAAAGCGCTATCCTGATTTCAGGATAGCGCCCTTTTTATTAGCTTTATCAATCACAGCAAGGGTCTGCTTTTTTCTTTTTTGGAGCTTGCTTTGCTTGCTCTGTTGCGTCGCCAAGACCTGTTGTTTCGCTGAAAAGAACGTCTTTTTTAACAACCTCAACTGCATCTGTAGGAATAATAATTTTTGCAGCCTGACCATTAGACATATTAACGAGAGCCTCGTATCTTTTAAGCTCAATAACAGCGGCTGTAGGGTTAGCCTCAACAATTGCGCGGATACCATCAGCTTCAGCTTCTTTAGCAAGAAGAAGGGCTTTTGCTTCACCTTCTGCGCGGGCAATCTGAGCATCTCTTTCGCCTTCTGCAGCAAGAATCATAGCCTGCTTATCGCCTTCTGCTCGAGTAATAGCAGCGGCCTTGTGGCCTTCTGCCTGAAGAAGGGTTTCACGGCGGTCGCGTTCTGCTTTCATCTGCTTTTCCATTGCCTGCTGAATTTCCTGAGGTGGAATAATATTTTTAAGCTCAACTCTTGTAACCTTCATACCCCACTGATCTGTGGCGTCGTCAAGTATAGCAGTCATATTGCTGTTGATTGTATCTCTTGATGTAAGAGTGCTGTCCAGCTCCAGCTCACCAACAATATTACGAAGAGTAGTTGCAGTTAAATTTTCAAGCGCATTTATTGGATTAACTACACCGTAGGTGTAAAGGTTAGCATCAAAAATCTTGAAGAAAACAACGGTATCAATCTGCATTGTAACGTTATCTTTTGTAATAACAGGTTGTGGTGGTGAGTCAATAACCTGCTCTTTAAGAGTGATTTTCTTAGCAATTCTCTCAAGAAGAGGGATTTTTACGTGAAGACCAGCGCCCCAAGTCTTTTTGTATTTGCCTAAAAATTCAATTACGTACTCATGAGCCTGTGGCACAATACGAACGTTTGCAACCACTAAAGCCAACAAAAGACCAACAACGATTAAAATAATTTCCATAAAAAAACCTCCTTAGAGTGGGTAAAGCGTATCCGAATCAGATTTTGGGATAGTATTTTCCACTCATATTTCGTTAAAATACTCGTAAATCCGTCAGGATTTACTGCGTTTTTGCCTCGTCTGAGCGAAAAATACTTAATCACAAAATTCTTCGACCTTAAATAAACGAGGTTTCGAGAGATTTTGGTCGTATTTGACTGCAGACAGGCTATCGCCTTTCAAAGGCAAATCGGGCAAAAGTACCGAAACACCGTCATTTAAGGCTGGTTCGGATACGCTTTACCCACTCTAGATAGTTTATGATTTTATTCTACAAAATATGTTTTATATTGTCAACAAAAGTTGAATTATTTCAGTTCTTCAAATTCAGGCATAATGTAGGTGGTTGTTGAGAAAAACATAACCTTCATTTCCCCGTAAGAGTATTCATTTAATTTTTTGTCTTCGCTTGCTCTTTTTGAATTGAGAGCTTTATCTATTGAGTAAATTGCAATTAAAGTATCTTTGTTTCTTATAGGTGTGCCGTCTGCATTTTTGGAGCCGTCGAATTCAAGCACAAGGTTGCTGTCGTTTTCAGGTACAGTATAAAGGGCAACAAGGTTTTCTGAATTTACGCCATATTTTTGAGAAACGGCATCAATATAGCGGTTGCTTTTGTCATCAGAAAAAGCCATTTCTCCTGTTTTTTCATATGTTTTTGTGGTTTGTGGGAGCGTGGTGTTTTCTTCTTCGGGTTCAAAGCTTGGAGTAGGCACTGTAGCAGGTGGAGTAAGCTCTATAGAATCTGATACAGCTTCAGTAAATGTGATTTCGCTTTCCTGCGGTTGCTCAGAAGAAGTAACCGACTGCATTTGCGTTAAAAGAGTGTTTTCACTTTCTTCGGAATACTGAGCATTATCTGTTGAAGAAGGGTTGGTGTTATCGTCGGAATTGCCTTGTATACCACATCCTGCAAAAGCAAAAATTAAAGCTCCGAGAACAACTAATTTTAATATATGTTTTTTCATAAACTCACCGCCACTCTAAATATAACATATTTTTTGTAAGGTTTCAAATAATATATTTTTCTTGCAATTGAATACGTATATATAGTATAATTACAATGTATAACTATAGTAAGGTGGTGTAGTGTTATGTTTTTATGTCCGCAACCTAAAAAAATGGAGCTTTACAAGGGCTTTTACCGATTCGACGCAGGTGAAATGCCAGAAATTACTTCTGAAATAACTCCATTACTTGCCCAGAAAGAAAGCTACCGAATTGAAATAAACGAAAAAGGTGTACATATTGAAGCGGCTGACTCTGCAGGGGAATATTATGCCCACGTAACACTTTCTCAGCTTATGAAAAACTACAGAGGATGTCTTCCTTTCTTATATATTTACGATGAGCCTGATTACAGCTATCGCGGCTTTATGATAGATTCCTGCCGTCATTTCTTTACTGTAGAAGAAATTAAAAAGATGGTAGAGGGTGCAGCTCTTTTCAAATTCAATAAATTCCATTTCCATTTAACAGATGACCAGGGCTTCAGAGTTCAGATAGACTCTTATCCTCAGCTTACAGCTGTAGGCTCTGTGCGTTACGGCTCTCATTTTGGTAAAACCCATAACGACGAAGAGGTTTATGGGGGCTTTTATACTAAAGCAGAGCTTCGCGAAATTGTTGAATTCTGCGCAGAGCGTCATATTGAGGTTATACCTGAATTTGATGTTCCGGGACATACAAGTGCAGTGGTTTCTGCAATGCCTGAGCTTTCCTGCACAGGTGAAGAAATCAAGCCACAGACAACATCAGGCATTTTCCCCGATGTTTTGTGCGTAGGTAATGAAGAAACATATAAAATGATTTATGCAGTTCTTGATGAATTGTGCGAAATCTTCCCTTGCAAGTATTTTCATATCGGCGGAGATGAAGTGCCGAAAGCCCATTGGAATGAATGCCCAAAATGTCAGGCGAAGAGAGAAGCTCTCGGACTTAAAACAATGGAAGAGCTTCAGGGCGCGTTTTCACAGGAAATTGCTTCTTATCTTAAGAAAAAAGGCAAAAAGGCTATTTGCTGGAATGAAGCGGTCCGTGGCGGAAATGTTGAAAACGACAATATTACAGTTGCCTGGTGGATGGATAAAACAGACGCATCTCTTAAATGGGTAAACAGCGGCGCGCCAACAATAATTGAAAGCTTTGCGCCATATTATGTTGATTACCCTCATGGTATGCACTCGTTAAGAGATATTTATATGTATAATCCTAAGAAAATAAAAGGATTAACAGAGCTTGGCAAAAATTCCATTGTGGGAATAGAAAGCCCTATTTGGACTGAATTTGTTAAGGATATTGATAAAATGCAGAAAATGTGCTTCCCTCGTTGGCTTGCAGTTGCAGAAAATGCTTGGAACAGCTACGAGAAAAAGGATTTCCCACAATTCCTTAAAACGGTGGAGTTTTTCTGCGATGTTCTTAAAGAAAATGGTATAACTCCTGCTCCCGAAGAGGACTGGAATATTCTTCCTCATACAAGGCTTGAGCAGACATTGAACTTTGCAGTCAAAAACATATCAAAGAAAACGATTATAGATTTTTTCAGAGGTAACAACAAATGATAAAATATTCTGTTATCGGTACTTCCTGGATAACAAATTCCTTTATTGAGGGAGCAAGCCTTTGCGACGAATTAGTTTTAGACGGAGTTTATTCCCGTTCTGCCCAAAAGGGTAGGGCTTTTGCAGAGGAAACAGGTGCAAAAAGAGTTTTCGGCTCTTTCGAAGAATTGCTTTCCAGTGATACAGACCTTGTGTATGTAGCATCACCAAATGTGTGCCATTACAGTCAGTGCAAGGCTCTTTTAGAAAGCGGAAAGCACATAATATGCGAAAAGCCTATAACAATTACAGCGGAAGAGTTTTCTGAGCTTGTGTCAATAGCAAGGGAGAAAAACCTTGTGTATTTTGAGGCTATTATGTATATGCATTCACCTGCAAGAAGGATTTTAAAGGATGCAGTTGAAAGCATAGGTAACATAAGAAGCGCAAGCTTTGATTTTTCTCAGCTTTCTTCAAAATACAAGGCTCTTGTAAATGGTGAGCTGCCAAATATCTTTAATCCTGAAATGAAAACAGGCGCTCTTAACGATTTAGGTATTTATTGCGTGTATCCTGCAATTGATTTGTTTGGTGAGCCGGAGAGTATTATTCCTGTTCAGCATTTTCTTTCAACAGGTGCAGATGGTTGTGGCTCCGCAGTTTTTAAATATTGCGATAAGCTTGTTACAATAACATATTCAAAAATCGGTCAGAGCAGAGGCGTATCTCAGGTTTTTGGTGATTTGGGTACTATTACAATAGGCAGTATTTCTCAAACCGATAACATATATTTATATAACAATAGCGGTGAAAAAACAGAGCTTGTTCCTGATATTGATAAAAAATATCATATGGGTAACGAGGCGAAAAATGCCGTCCAATTCATAAAAAATCCCAAGAGTGAGCTTTTAAAAGAATGTCAGGAAATGAACTTAAAGGTTCTCAGGGCTATGGAAAAAATGAGGGTAGAAAATGCTTGAAAAAGAGCTTAGAGAGTTCCTTCTCTCAAAAGGTGTAAGTGATGTTGGCTATTCTTATGTTGAGGATAGCAATACAGGCGATTTAAAATACGCAGTCAGCCTTGTTGTGCGTCTTTCAGATGCTATTATTGACGAAATTACAGATGAGCCAACTGCAACATATTTTAACCATTACAGAAGCGTCAATGCTTTTATTGACCGTTGCCTTCTTGAAGCAGGTCTTTTTCTTCAGGAAAGAGGCTATAAGTATATTACAGTTGCCGCTTCCCAGAGCATGCCAGGTACACATTATAACGGGCGCTACAGCCATAAAAAGACGGCACGCCTTGCAGGTCTTGGGGGAATAGGAAAAAACTCACTTTTTATTCATAAAAAATATGGCACAAGAGTGCGTTTAGGTACACTTTTTACCGATTGTGAATTAAAGGGCGAGGGTGAACTGAAAGAAAATCTGTGCCTTGGTTGTGATAAGTGTGTAAAGGCTTGTCCGTCGGGTGCTATAAGCGGAAAAGAATTCAGTGTAGGCGTGGAAAGAGAAGATATTTTTAATCCACAGCTATGCAGCGATTATATGAAAAAACAGTTCCACCATATTGGCAGAGGTGTAGTCTGCGGTATATGTATGAAGGTTTGCCCATACAGCAAATAAAACGAAACGAGGTGATTTTGTGGCAAAGATTCTTGTGGCAGATGATGAACAGCTTATAAGAAAGTTAATATCAGATTGTCTTACTAAAGAAGGTCATCAGGTTTTAGAAGCGGAAGACGGCTTGGAAGGCTTGTCTATCTTCAGAAATAATAAAGATATCAACCTTTGCATACTTGATATTATGATGCCTGAAATAGATGGTTGGGAGCTTTGCCGTAAAATCAGAGAAACAAGCGGTGTTCCCATAATGCTTGTTTCCGCAAGAAGTCAGGATTTTGACCAGATAATGGGCTTTGAGAGCGGTGCGGATGATTACGTAACAAAGCCGTTTTCTCTTGCGATACTTAGTAAAAGAGTAAAAACTCTTCTTCAGCGCGGTGCGATGCAAAGTCCCACAAACCCTGAACCAACAAAAAAAATTGTTATTGACGGCCTTACCTTGGATGAAGGCTCTTATGAGGTTAGGTGTAATGGTAAACAGATTGATTTTACCGCAAAAGAATTTGAAATAATTAAAATTTTTATTAAAAATCCGGGCAGAGTTTATTCCAGAGAAAACATAGTAAAGCTTATCTGGGATGAGGATTTTGATGGAATGGCACGAACAGTGGATTCACATATTGCGAGAATCCGTACAAAGCTTGGGGATTGGGGTGCCAAGCACCTTGTTACAGTTTATGGTGCTGGCTATAAATTAGACGATAAATAAGTTCTGCAGAGTGATAAATTAAGAAAGGAGTTGGGTGCTTGAAAAAAAGAAAAATTGGTATCAGAGCAAGGTTCTTCCTTGAGGTTGGTGCCATTATTGCAGCCTGTCTTATAGGTATTGCTTTTGTTAACTCCCAGCTTCTTGAAAACGTTTACGTCTGGAATATGGAACGCACCTTTGCAGATATTGCAAACAGAACAGAGCGTGCGGGCGAGGATTATTTTACTTATTTATCTGAGGTTGAAGCTACGCAGAATGTAAGTATAGATTTATATGATGCGACCGATAATTATTTGTATGAAGGAAAAAGCGCATATCTTTCAGGTAGTAAAATCAACGTTATAAGCCGAAAAACAAATGACGATGGTAGTTATTTCAATGTTGTGTGTGCGGAAGGCAGTACTACCCAATATATTCTTTATGGTAAGAGCTTCAAGAATAATTACCATATAGAAATTTCGACGGAAATTAACCCGATTCAGGAAAATGCATCCCTTGCCACTAACGTTACAACAGTTATTACTGTTTTGGCGCTGGGTTTTGCTCTTATATTTATTTACGACTATTCAAGGCGTTTCACTAAACCTCTTATTCAGATGAACGAGGTTATGGGAAAGATTGCTAATCTTGATTTCTCTACGAAAACAGATATTGACAGAAAAGATGAAATAGGAACGCTTGCTAATAATATTAACACTGTTTCCGATTCTCTTGATAAAGCCCTTTCCGAGCTTCGGGAAAAGAATGCTCAGCTTGAGGCGGATATTGAAAAAGAACGTCAGCTTGAAAGAATGAGGCAGGATTTTGTGTCATCTGCTTCTCACGAGCTTAAAACGCCTATTGCAATTGTGCGAGGATACGCAGAAGGCCTGAAAATGAATATAGACGAAAGCGATGAAAATTCTGCAGAGTATTGCGATATTATAATGCGAGAAGCAGACAAGATGAACGACCTTGTTATTAATATGCTTGAGCAGTCGCTCTATTCAACAGGTGCAAAGCTGCCTGAAAAGGATAGCTTTGATATTAAAGAATATATTGATGAGTTTTTGAAATCTGCTACTCCGATTTTCAAAGAAAAGGGCATAACAATACAAACCGAAACAGAAAACATAGAAGTGTTTGGAGATAAAAAACAGCTTACTACGGTGCTTTCAAATATTGTTCTTAATGCCTGTAGCCACGCTTCAGGCGAGAAGCTTATTAAAATTTCAATTGAAGAAAGTGATGACAAAATCAAGGTTAATGTTTTTAATACAGGTAGCCGGATTGACGATAAGGATAAAGACAGTATCTTCGCATCTTTTTACAGAGCAGATAAAGCCCATTCCCGTAAGGAAGGCCGTTTTGGCTTGGGGCTTTCAATAGTAAAATCCATAATAACTAACCACGGCTGTGATTGTGGCTTTAAAAATGAAGAAAATGGTGTAACCTTCTGGTACACTGTGGAAAAGAGTAAACAGTATGAAAATTGATTTTTGTATACCAAGCCTTTTAGGCGTTGAAGGACTTATTGCCGACGAGCTCCGTTTCTTAGGGGCAGAAAATGTTGCGGCAGAAAACGGAAGAGTTTTGTTCTCAGGCGATGAGAATATTCTCGCCCGTGTTAATATCTGCTCCCACTTTGCAGAAAGAGTGCAGATTCTTATGGGTAGCTTTGAGGCAAAAACCTTTGAGGAGCTTTTTCAGGGCGTTAAGGATTTACCATGGGAACAATGGATTGGGAAGGAAGATGCTTTCCCTGTTAAAGGTTATTCATTGAAATCTCAGCTTTTCAGTGTGAGCGACTGTCAGGCAATTATTAAAAAGGCGGTTGTTGAAAGGCTGAAATCAAAATATGGTATTTCATGGTTTACTGAAACAGGTCCTGTGCATCAGATTCAGTTTTCTATTATGAACGATAAGGCAACTCTTCTTATAGATACAACAGGTGCAGGTCTTCATAAAAGAGGCTACCGCCTTTCTCAGAATGGTGCGCCAATGAAGGAAACTCTTGCCGCTGCTCTTTGCGCTCTTGCAAAGGTAAGGCATTACCACACCCTTTACGACCCAATGTGCGGTAGTGGTACCCTTCTTTTAGAGGGGGCGCTTTATGCACATAATATAGCTCCAGGTCTTAACAGACATTTTGCCGCAGAGCGCTTTGAGGTGCTCCCTAAAAACATATGGGCAGAAGAAAAGGAAAGGGCAAGAAGCCTTGAAAAGGTTGATACGGATTTTCAGGGCTTTGGTTCAGATATTGACCCATTAGCAATAAAAATTGCAACTGAAAACGCATCAAGACTTCCTATAGGGAAGAAGCTTCATTTTGAGAAGCGTGATATTAAGGATTTTAAGCGCTACAGCGAACGCGGTACAGTTATCTGCAACCCACCATATGGTGAAAGACTTCTCGATTTACAGGAAGCAGAGGAAATCTACAAGCAGATGGGTAAAGTGTTTACTCAGCAACACGGCTGGAGCTACTATGTAATAACTCCTGACGAAGAGTTTGAAAACTGCTTTGGTAGAAAGGCAGATAAGAGCAGAAAGCTCTACAATGGTATGATTAAATGTCGTTATTATATGTTCTTTAAATGAGGTAAGATAAATGAAGCATTTATTTGTAATTAACCCAAACTGTGGTAAAGGAATTTCTTTTGAACGTTGTTCAGACGGAATTAAAGAAGCTGTAAAAGAGCTTAACATTGAGGATTACGAAATATATGTAACAAAAGGCGCAAACGATGGCTATAATTACGCAAAATCTCAGGTTGACAAAGGTGAGCCTATCCGCGTGTATGCATGTGGCGGAGACGGCACATTGTGGGAGATTGTAAATGCCTGCGCTTGCAAGCCCAACGCTCAGGTAGCCGCATTCCCTTTAGGTAGCGGCAATGACTTTATCCGAATTTTTGGCGATAAAAAGCATTTAAGAAACGTAAAAGACCACATCAATGGTACTGTGATGCAGTTTGACCTTATAAAATGTGGTGATGAATATGCAATAAACCAGTGTTCAATGGGTCTTGATGCTGAGGTTTGCGCTCGTCAGGTGAGTCTTAAAAAGCTTCCTTTCATTAAAGGTGAGGCCGCATATACATTAGGTGTGCTTTTGCAGTTCTTTGGAGAAATGAAGAAAACATTCGAAATTAAAATTGACGATGATGAAGAATTTACTGCAGATGTGCTCTTCTGCCTTGCGGCAAATTCACGATGGTATGGTGGCGGATATTTTGCTGCACCAAAGGCACTCACATATGATGGCGAGTTGGATTTCGTTATAGTTAAAAAAGATGTACTTCGTTTAGCACTTCTTCCATTAATAGATAAATATAAAAAAGGTCAGCATTTGAGCTGGGACAGAACTATATATAAACGCGGTAAGAAAATAACCATACGAGCAAAGAAAGACTCTGCTGTTAATATAGATGGTGAGGTAAGGTTTGGTAAAGAGGTTACTTTTGAAATCGTAGAAAAAGGAATAAACTTTGTTGTGCCTGCTTGCTCAGACTTTATTGAACGAGTTGAAAAAGGAACAGTATAAAAATAAGAGGAACCTTCGTTGAAGGTTCCTCATTTTTATTTGTCTGAATTTCAGTTTGAAGCTGTCTGTGCTTCTGTTTCGTGTTTTGTGCGAAGGTCTGCGTAAATTGGTTCCATTTTTTCTTTAGTAAGAGGGTAACCGAATCTGAAAATAAGCCATACGCTTGTGTAAACAATAGCAGGGATTACAGTGCAGATAAACATAATCTTCTTACTTGTATCGTTTTCAGCAATAAAGCCATTGCCTGCAGTAAGGCTATCGTATTTTGCCCATTCAAGAAGGAAAAGTCCGCCTGCGTCTGCAATTGCCTGACCAAACTGTCTGCCGAAGGTGTATGCAGAATAAACAGCGCTTTCGTTTCTTACGCCTGTAATATGCTCCTGATAGTCAATAACGTCCATAACAACTGCCCAGCATGTAAGGCTTACGAAGGTGTAGCCAAAGCCGATAAGGAGAAGGCAGGTCATATAAAGCCATGCAGGGTAAATTCCCTGACTTGGGTTAATCCACTGAATAAAGCTTTCGCTGTTTGCAGTTACGAAAAGGAATATAGATGTTATTGCAGAAATAATTGACATTCGTCCGCAAAGCTCTTTTTTACCAAATCTTGCCGCAAGCTTCGGGGTGAACAAAATGAGTACCGCCATAGGAAGATAAGTACAGATTGTACCTACTATGCTAAGACCTGTATTTGTGAAGTAGTTTTTGTAAAGATATGAGTTAAATGAACCGAATTGTAACTGACCGCTGATAAGAACACCTGAAAGGGTGAGCATAACGAATGGTCTTGACTTGAAGAGACCTTTATAAACAGATTTAAGGTTCGATTCCTTTTCTTCAAAAGAAGGAACACGCTCTTTAACCATTCTGTGGCCGATAAGGTAAGTTGCAATAGATAAAGCGCCCATAATAAGAGCGTATATAAACATTCTGTTACCGTCTGCAATTTCGATTTCCTTACCTGTCTGCTCGTCAAACTTGCCTGTGCCAACGAAAATAATCATTGGAGCAATAAGAAGAACAACAGCACCACCAACGCCTGAGCCAACTGAACGAGCAGTTGAAAGGAGTGTTCTGCCCTTAGGGTCATCAGTAATAACAGAAGCAAGAGAGCCGAAAGGAATGTTCATAGCTGTATACATTGTGCAGTAAATAAGATACAACACAATGGAAAGGCCGAAAAGAAGCATAGGCTTCCCTGCTAATGTAGGGTTATAAAAAATTGAGTTAGGGTCGCCAAAAGGAATAAAGCAGATAACGGTTGAAATTCCTAAAGGCACTGCAACAAGGCGGAGATACTGGCGGTATTTACCGTCTTTACCAGGCCTTCTCTTTGAAACAACAGCGCCCCACAGCGGGTCGTTGATTACGTCCCAGAGACGAGTGATAATAAACATATAACCAACAAGTCTTGGAGCAATCTTCAAAACGTCGGTCATAAAAACCTTAAGGTAGCTTGTTATGTAGGTAAGGTTAAACATGTTACCTGATTCGGCAATTGTATAACCTGCAATATCTTTAAAACCTATTTTGTTAGGATGATCGTTAACTTCTTTTTCTTTTTTTATTTTTTCTTTAGCCACAGAATCATCTCCTTATGCTTCATAGTGAAGGGCAAGACCGCCCTCGCTTGTTTCTCTGTATTTGTGCATTAAATCTTTACCTGTCTGGTACATTGTGTTAACAACAGTATCAAATTTAACTTTACGTGTAGATGTTAAGAAGTTTGCAAGAGAAAGAGCATTTATTGCGCGCATTGCTGCAACTGCATTTCTTTCAATGCAAGGAATCTGAACAAGACCGCAAACAGGGTCGCAGGTAAGACCTAAATAATGCTCCATAGCATTTTCTGCAGCGTACTCTATCTGGTCTAAATCCATAAAGTGAAGCTCTGCAAGAGCTGCCGCTGCCATACAGCAAGCAGTACCGATTTCTGCCTGACAGCCTGCTTCTGCACCGCTTATGGAAGCGTTTTGCTTAACAACGTTACCTATAACGCCTGCTGCCGCAAGAGCTTTGCAGATTTCAAAATCAGTAAAGCCTTTTTTCTCCTGCATGTAGTAAAGAACAGCAGGGAGAACACCTGAAGCTCCGCAGGTTGGAGCAGTTGTTATCATTCCGCCGCCTGCATTCTGCTCACTTGCTGCGAAAGCATAGGCGCAAACAAGTCGATTTTCGCGTGTTTCAGGAGTTTCGTCCATATGGCGCTGAGCATAAAGATATTTTGCTTTTCTTTCAACCTCTAAGCCACCTGGGAGAGTGCCCTCCTGAGCGAGACCCTCGCGGACTGTAAGCTTCATTCTTTCCCATATTGTTTTAAGGAATGGGAAAATTTCTTCGCCCTCGTATTTTGCAACATAATCGCTTAACTTTAAGTGATTCATTAAGCAGTAGTCTTTTATTTCCTCAAAATTCTTCTGAGGATAAACCTCGGGAGCAGTAACAGAAGGCTGACCTTCTATACGGATTTCACCGCCACCTATACTCATAGCACGAACCTTGTCGATTTCGTTGCCGTCTTTATCATAAATAACAAAATCAAGAGTGTTAGGGTGGGGTAATTCCTGAAGCTCTGTGTTGAAAACAATTTCATTTCTTGCTTTTAATGTTGAAGAAAGGGCGGTGTGAGTGCCGTGGCCTTCTCCCGTTAAAGCAAGTGAGCCGTAAAGGATTACCTTCACAAAATCTGCATCAGGGTATTTTTCATTAACATATTCTGCGGCATATTGAGGACCCATTGTGTGTGAGCTTGAGGGACCAATGCCGATTTTATAAAGCTTTTTTAAGGATTGCATATTGTGCCTCCTCCCAGTAAAATATCGTCTTTGTAAATTGCTGCTGTCTGACCTGGTGCTGCCGCTCTTTGCGGTTGAGTAAATGTAATCTGAGCGCCATTTTCAGTCAGCGTTAATATGGCATCTGCAGGGCGCGCCGCGCATCTGATTTTTACCTGACAAGGAAAAGCTTCTGATGGGGCCTTGCCTGCAATGAAATTAATATCTTTAATATGGATTGTTGTTTTGAACAACTCTTCATTATCTCCGATTGTAACTGAATTACTTTCAGGGTTTATGGAGATAACATACATAGGCTTACCGAAAGCGCCCAAGCCCTTTCTCTGACCTATGGTGTATTTATATAATCCTGAATGTGTTCCTAGCTTTTCTCCGTTTGTTGATAAGAAATCACCGGGAATAGCATCAGGATTAAATTCTTTTTCAATAAATGAAATGTAGTCGTTATCAGGAATAAAGCAAACTTCCTGACTGTCTTTTTTATGAGCTACAGGGATATTATATTTCTCCACAAGAGCGCGTATTTCGTCTTTAGAATAAGTGCTTAAAGGAAATTTAACGTGTGAAAGAATATGTTGATTGAGCCCGCAAAGGAAATAGCTCTGGTCTTTAGAAGAAGGGTTGCGCTTAATATAGTAAACGCCATCTTCGTTTATTATATCCGAGTAATGACCGGTTGCAAGAAACTGGGCGCCATTGCTTATAGCATACTCAACCAGTTTACCGAATTTTATTGTAGGGTTACAAACCACGCAAGGGTTAGGAGTAAGACCTTGCATATAGGCTTTGCAAAAATAATCAGTAATTGATTTAAAGCTCTCTCTTTCGTCAAGAATATCAAGAGGAATACCGAGAGCGTCTGCTACAGCCTGAGCGTCGCGTATATCATCATCTGCAAGGTTATCCGGTTTCAGGCGCAAAATAACGCCGCGGACATCGTACCCGCGCTCTTTTAAAATTATTGCTGCAGCGGCAGAATCAACACCGCCACTTAATGCTACATAAACAAAATTACTCATATTAAAATGATACCACACAAAACGCAAAAAATCAAACATATATAATGTTAATATACAACAAAAATATTCGTCAAAATTCGTCTTTAAATACAAAAATAATCTTGCTTTTTTTTGGTAAAAGTAGTAATATATTGATATAACAATATATTCGGGGTTTGTGTGCTATTTTTTAGATAGGAAATAAATTATATGGATATGCGCACAGTCAGATGGGGCTGATTCCCTTATATATCAACGATTTTACAGATATGGAAAACTCTTTTAAATGAGATATGGAAGGAAGGATTTTTTTGTCAGCGGATTTACATTGCCATACCAGGTTATCAAACGGCTCTCTCGGTATTGAAGATTTAATTTTGCTTGCCAAGAAGCGTGGCGTTACAACTATTGCCATTACAGATCACGACTGCCTTGCAGGCACTGTAAGAGGCAAGGTTATAGGTGAAAGACACGGCGTAACTGTTATTCCGGGCGTTGAGCTTTCAGGTACAGACAAAACTAACGGACAGGAAATACATATGCTTTGCTATAAGCCTGATTTTCCGGACAGGCTTGAGGGTCTTTGCCGTCGCAGCTCACTTATCAGAAAAAAATCCTCTCACCTTATGGTGCTTAAAACAGCGCAGAAATTTCCTATAACTCCTGAGTTTGTTGCCAAGTGCGCATCAGGTTCAACCAATATTTTCAAGGTGCATATTATGCAGGCTCTTATTGAAAACGGCTTTGCAGACAGAATATATGGCGACCTTTACAATGAGCTTTTCTCAAAGGACAAAGAGGGTAGCATTAACCATATTCCTGATTATGAAGATATTTTCTCTATTCTTGAGGCTATTCACGATGCAGGTGGTATTGCAGTTCTTGCAAATCCTCAGAAATGCAAAAATGAAAATCTTCTCGATGAGCTTGTAAAAGCAGGTCTTGATGGTATTGAAATTTATACACCTGAAATGAGCGAGGAAGATAAAGCAGCTTTAGCAAAATACGCAAAGAAGAATAAGATTCTTACAACAGGCGGTTCAAACTTTAAAGGTCTTTATAACAAGCATGTTCTTTCAGTAGGCGATTGCGATTTACCTGATGAATGTGTTCAGGAGCTTAATTCCTACAAGGCAAGAAAGAAAAAGGCTGAAAAGAAAAAAGCTCAGGAAGAAAATAAATAATTTTAAAACAACAAAGGCGTCCTCAAAAGAGGACGCCTTAAGTTTTGTTCGAAATTTTATTTTCCTACGCAGAAGTTTTTGAAAACCTCGTTAACAATTGTTTCTGTTGCCTTTTCGCCTGTAAGAACAGAGAGGTTTTCTACCGCGCAATCTATGCATACGTTTACTGCGTCCGCAGTTATACCCATCAGGATTCCATCAAGGGCTTCAGCTATACTGTCCACCGCTCTTTTTACGCAAACACGCTGACGCTCTGTTGTAATAAGGGGAGCGGAAGGGTCAAAGCCTGCGGTGCCAACAACCTTTTCAATTGTTTTTGTAAGAAGCTCCATTCCCGTGTTTTCTTTAGCGGAGATTTCAACAATATCCTTGCTTGTATAGCCTTTCAAATCATTTATATCAAGTTTTTTTGCTGTGTCGGTTTTGTTTACAATAACAACACAGTTTTTCTTCTGGCACATACTAAGAAGCTCTTTATCATCTTCTGATAATTCGTTCTGTCCGTCAAGAACCATTAAAACAAGGCTTGCTCTGTCAAATCTTTCTTTAGCCCTTGATACACCGATTTTTTCAATTTCATCATCGGTATCGGCTCTGATTCCTGCAGTGTCTGCAAGGCGAAGAGAAATATTACCTACTCTTACAGTTTCTTCAAGTACATCTCTTGTAGTACCTGCAACGGATGTTACAATTGCTCTTTCGCTTCCTGAAAGCGCGTTAAGAAGAGTAGACTTACCAACATTTGGTCTGCCTACAATAGCAGTATCAACGCCATCAAGTATTGCTTTACCTGCATCAAAGCCCGAAAGGAGTTTTTCAAGAGAAGCTTTTACATCGGAAAGAGTTTCGGTCATTTGCTCGTCGGAGAGCTCTTCAATTTCGTCGTCAGGGTAATCTACCCAAGCCGCCATAAATGCGGCAGTACGGGCAAGCTTTTCGCGGCAAGAGAGAATTTCTCTGCTTAATGCACCATCAAGAGCATTAAGTGTAGCCGCGCGCGCTTCTTCACCTGATGCAGATATAAGGGACATTACCGCTTCCGCTTCGTTCAAATCCATTTTACCGTTAAGGAAGGCTCTTTTTGTAAATTCACCTGCTTCTGCAGGTACTGCACCTGCTTCAAAAACAGCGCGGAGCACCTTTTGCATAATATAAAGACCGCCATGGCAGGAAAACTCAACAACATCTTCGCCTGTATAGCTTTTGGGCGCCCTGAAAACTAGAGCAACTGCGTCGTCAATAGGTGTTTCTCCATCGTAAACCTTGCCGTAAAGGGCGGAGTAACCCGGGATGTCAGAAAGCTTCTTTCCTGACAAAGCAGAAAAAACGCTGTCCCCGATGGTCAGCGCATTTTCACCTGATATTCTTACTGTTCCTAAACCTGCTGCCGCCTGCGCGGTAGCAATTGCTGCAATTGTTGACATATTATTTCTTTCCTGTAGAACCGAAGCCACCTGCGCCACGGTCTGTTTCGTCTAATTCCTCAACCTCTTCTACCGGCATCATAGAAACAGGCATAATAACCATCTGGGCAATTCTTTCACCCGGCTCAATAGTGTAGGCTTCTCTTTTCTGGTTAATAACGCCTACCATAATTTCACCGCGGTAGTCGCTATCAATAACGCCAACGGAATTAAGAAGACCTATGCCGTGCTTTACAGCAATACCGCTTCTTGGGAAAACAAAAGCGCCGTAATCTGCAGAGGGGAGAGCAATAGCAATGCCTGTTGGAATAAGGGCGGTATCGCCACAATTTAAGGTAATTGCTTCGTCAATGCAAGCGCAAAGGTCAAGCCCTGCGCTTCCCTGAGTACCTCTTGAAGGCACCTTTGCGTTTTCTTTTATTTTTTTAATCTTTAAAATTTCCATAGTCTTACCAAAGTCTGCCTGTTGTATTTTTTTCTTCTGCCTGACTTACAGCCTTAACTCTTTCAAGCTCGCGCTTGTAGAAATCGCGCTCGCTCTTTGCCTGAGCTGCATCCTCAAGATATTCCTTGAGCTGAGACCTGAGAGTATCTGCGCTACCGCTGTTTTTAGCTGCATCGTCTGCATACTGAAGAGCAACAAGAACTGCTGCCTGAGTTGTAGAAATACGTGAGCCTTTTATTATAGCGCTCATCTTTAAATCAAGCTCGTGAGCAAGAGTTTGCATATATTCCGCAGACTCATCTGAAATAATTCTATATTCTTCACCGGCTATATTAAGCTTGTGAACCTTCTTTTCCATAAAGACCATCCTTTATTATTCTTATAGAAATCATATACGAAAATTATACATTGTTTTTGCTTTTTTTACAACACTACATATTGTAAAAATTAATAGTACAGACACAATTTATCTGTTGCTATTTATTATAATAATTGATATAATCACTATGAAATAGTGCAGTACTAACTGAAAGGAAAAGTTATGGATAATATAAACAACAGCTTCAATAACTTTAACGGCGGACAGGGGAATGCACCCGTTGAGCCTGCAAATCAGCAAGGCTTTCAGCCAACACCGGTGCCACCTGTTTATTCAAATCAATATCCGCCTCAATACTCCCCATATGTGCACACAGCGCCTCATTATACTGCGCCCAGTGCACCATATAATCAAGGGTATGTGCCCAGACAACCTCAGAATGCTCAATCTCCTGCAGAAATATATAATAATACTCAGCAGGGCTCTGCGCCTCAGTACCATTATGGCGCGCCTATGAACAATCCCGGTTTTAATCAGGCATATTATCAGGAGCAGCTTGAAAAGAATATTATAAGAAAAAAGGCAGAGAAAAAAATCCGCGATATAGGTAATCTTTCAGGCGCCACACTTATTGGCTGCTTTATGGTTGCCCTCTTGTTCTCTGTAGTTTTGTATATTCCGTCTGTATATGATTTTTATGAATCAAGCATTACCGGCAGTTCTTTCATAAATATGATATACACTCTCGTAGTTGTGGGCGGAACTTTCTCACTTTTTGGAAAATTCTTTAAGCAACACGGTAAAACTCAGGCTCTCGAAAATGGCGGAGTTGATGTATACGAGTTCAAAACAAAGCTTTCTGCTCCAAAATCCCCATTAAAAGCATTTTTGCTTATAATGATAAGCTTTGGCGGATGTATGCTTGCAAACTTTATTTCTTCAATTATACTTACTTTCATTGAGGGCTTTGGTTTTCAGTCTACATATTCTTCTATTGAAGACCCAAAATCAACAACAGACCTTATTCTGATGTGTATTGCAACTGCAATTATGCCTGCGCTCATAGAGGAATTTGCTTTGCGCGGAGTTCTTTTATCAGCTCTCAGGCGTTATGGTAACGGCTTTGCAATTATAACATCTGCATTTATGTTTGGTATTTTCCATGGTGATGCGGCTCAGATACCGTTTGCATTCATCTGCGGACTTTTCTTTGCGTATGCAGTTATTGCTACCGATAGCCTCTGGACAGGTGTAATTATCCACGCTATGAACAACTCTCTTTCCTGTATATCCTCGGTGCTTATGCAGGTAGCAGACGAGGAAACTGCCAATATGTTCTTCTATGTAGTTTCTATAGGCGGTATTATTGCTGCGTTTATTTGCCTGTTTATTTACGTTGCAGTTTATAAGAAAAATATTCTTACACAGCCTGTTGATCCATATGCAGGAGCAACACAGAAATTCTCTGGAGTTATGACAAATCCTGTTTATATGGATGATGGTGTGCTTAATTACAAGGGAGATGCAAATCAGATTACATTGCAGCAGAAGCTTGCTAAATTCTTTACAAGCCCAATTATGATTGTTGCAATTGTTGTGTATTTGCTTCAGGCTCTTACAACTCTTATACCTGCAAAATAAGTTATGAATAAAGAATTTATGTACGAAGCTCTGCGCCTTGCAAAGGAGGCTGCCGAAAATGGCGAGGTGCCTGTTGGCGCAGTAGTTACTATAGGCGGAAAGATAGTAGGCAGAGGCAGAAACCGTAGAGAAAAAGAGCGCAACGCTCTTTGCCACGCGGAAATTGAAGCAATTAACGAAGCCTGTAAACGCCTTGGCGGATGGCGGCTATGGGAATGTGATATGTATGTTACCCTTGAGCCATGTCCTATGTGCGCAGGTGCGATTATAAACGCCAGACTCCGTAATGTTTATTTCGGTGCATTTGATATAAAAAATGGTGCTTGTGGGTCTGTAACAAATTTATTTGAGAGTAACTTCAGCTACACACCAAAGTATACAGGCGGATTTATGGAAGAAGAGTGCGCCAGACCTCTTTCAGATTTTTTTGAAGGTCTGCGAGAGAAAAGAGCACAGAAGGAAATGAAAAAGGAGAAAACTGAAATGGAAAAAATTGCAAGCTTTACAGTTGACCATACAAAGCTTATGAGAGGTATGTATATTTCAAGAATAGATGGCGATGTTGTAACATACGATATAAGAACACGCCGTCCAAATGTGGAAGAGGTTATGGAGAATGGCGCAATCCACACTCTTGAACACCTTTTCGCAACATTTGTTAGAAACAGTGAGTTTAAGGATAATATAATTTATTTCGGACCAATGGGTTGCCGTACAGGCTTCTATTTCCTTACAACAGGAATGACTCACGGCGAAGCTCTGAAGCTTACTCAGGAAGCTCTCGCATTTATAGAAGCTTTTGAAGGCGATGTTCCTGGTGTAAGCGCAGTTGAGTGCGGAAACTACCGCGACCACGACTTAGAGGGCGCAAAAAAAGAAGCCGCAGACCAGAAGGAAGTTCTCAAAAACTGGACTACAGCGGATATGATTTATTGAAACTAAGTTTGCCTGACGGCAAGTGAAGTTCACTAAAGTGAGTGAAGTTACTGCGTAGTGAAGTTGCACCTTTCGGTGCAGTGGCAAACTTAGCTTCACTGTAACTTGTTACAACTTCACTTTGTTCCTCGGAACAAAACTTCACTGTGATTTATCACAACTTCACTTTTGCGCAAGCAAAAACTTCACTAAAAAGTAAATGTCAGCAAATAACAATCAAAACTAAAAGATAAGTAGAAAACCCACCTGCAAAGGTGGGTTTTTAGGTGGTTTTAGAATAACTTAATTTTCTCAAACGCTTTAATCAATGTGAAGCCGAATACTATTCCTGCTACGCCTTGTATTGCGTTTGCTGGGATATTGGCAAGAGATGGTCCGAATCCATATAAGAAGCCTTCAAATATGAAATACCCGAGCACCATAACTATTTCTGCAATAATGCAAGGTAATATTTTAAGTGCCGGTTTACAGCCTTTTTTATCAAAGTACCTGAATAATGCAACTATTATCAGCGCCATACCGCCCTTGATTGCAAAGGTAGCGGGAGCGTAAACAAGGTATCCTGACAGAACATCTGCAAGACCTGAGCCGATGCCTGCTGCTAAAAAGGCGTAAGCAGGGGAGAGGATGCTACCACAAAGCAAAACAACGCAGTCGCCTAAGTTTACGTAGCCCTTAAGCGGTGTTGGTATTTTTATTATCATTGTTGCAACACAAGCCAAAGCGGCAAACATAGCTGCAACCGCAATTTTCTGTGCTCTTGTTTTCATAGCGTATATGCACTCCTTCTTGTTTCTTTAATAAAATTCTCGAATTCCGCATCCGACAGTAATTCGGGATAACTGAGTATCTTCAACGGTACGCCTTCGCCACCATGGTATGATGGCTGCTCATATGGGAAATCATTGATTTTAAAACCAAGGCGGTCATAAAATCTGATTCTTTTTATCTGTTGCTCTGTTTGGGGTGCTTCTGCTTCAAGGATAACAGGCTTATTGAATGTGCTTTTTATAAGATCAATTGTTTTTGAACCATATCCGCCTGAGCGTTTATCTTGGTCTATTGCTATGTGCTCAATAAACAAGAAGCCGTCTAAATCCCATAAAGCAGTAAAGCCTACCGCCTGTGCATCATCGAAAATTTCAAGAAACTTGAATCTTTCATCGTTCATACATTCCTGCTGGTCTATGTAATCACGGCGCTCCTCATATGGGAACGCCGCTGACATTTTTTCATAGACGGTTGGGAATGTTTTTTGTGTTACATTCTCAAAGCTAATCATAATTATTTAATTTGTGTACCTGCTGGAACGCAGTCGGGAAGGAATACTACCTGGCATCCGCAAGCACCGTTTGTTGCTGCAAGGAGCATACCCTGGCTTTCAACACCTGTAAGTCTTGCAGGCTCAAGGTTAGCAATAACAATAATCTTTTTGCCAACAAGCTGTTCGCAGGTGTACTCACTCTTGATTGAAGAAACGATTGTTCTTGGCTTATCGCTACCGTCGTTAAGAGTAAGCTTTAAGCAGCTGTGAGATTTTCTGATTTCCTGAGCCTTAACGATTTCACAAACACGAAGGTCAAGCTTTTCAAAGTAATCAATAGAAACAAGCTCTTCCTTGAATGGAACGAAAGCGTCTGCTTCGCCATAAACGTGCTTGTCTTCATTCTCTTCTACAATTTCTGCCTTTGCAGCTTCCTCAGCCTTTGCTTCTTCTTCAGTTTTCTCATATGAGAAATCAAGAAGACCAACATATTTCTGTGGGTCAATAGCATAGAGGAAAAGGTAAAGACGTGGGCCCTTTTCTTTATCTATAAGGAGCTTATAGATGTTCTTGAAGAATGTGCCCTGTAAAGCCTTAAGAGCTTTTTCGTCCATATCCTCGCCATGGATTTCCTTAGGAATAGCGTAAAGCTTCTTATTAAGGTCATCAAGGCTATAGCCACCCTCTTTGATATAGTTGAAGAGTAATTTAACCTCTTCTTTTTCTGTATCAGAAAGAGTGCTGTAAATTTCCCAGTTACGATACTCTCTGAGGCGGTTAACCTGGTCAGGAGCACAGTTTTCAAGCCAATATTTAGCTCTGTCAAGACGCTCTGCAAATTCAGCCTCTTTATATGGTGTGCCGATTTTCTCGAAAACAGTTTCAAGCATAGGAATATTAAAGTCAACAACGCTACCAAGCTGAACAAGAAGGCTCATAGGAACTGTGTCAAGCTCTCTGTCGCCAACTGTGGTGTTGTACATAATATCCTTCTGAGCATCGTTTGCTGTGCCGTCCTTAATAGCATTGTACATCTTGTCAAACTCAAAGTACTGACGAAGAATACCATCATCGAAGCAGAAATCAAATGCCTTAAGAGGCTCTGTTTTTGAGTAAAGCCAGAGAATTACTTCAGGCTCATAGATTTTAAGAAGAGTTTCAGGTGTAAGGTTAAGACCTGATGAACCTGACATCTTACCTGTTGTACCCTTGATACCGATAAACTCATAGCCCTGGAAGAGAGGTGGCTCGTAGCCGTAAATCTTCTTTGCAATGTCCTTACTTGTATCATAGCTGCCGTGAGGAGAAGCGTGGTCTTTTCCGCCTGGTTCAAAGTCAACGCCTTCATACATCCAACGCATTGGCCAGTCAATTTTCCATGCCAGCTTGCAGTTGAAATCAGTTGTGAAATCAAAGCTACCCTTATGACCGCAAGCGCAGGTGTACTCTGCCTTTGTGCAGTCGTCAGAAAGAGACACGATTTTTGTTGTGTCCTTGCCACACTCTGAGCAGTAGATGCTTACAGGATAGTAGTTTTCTCTTTCGCCCTCCTGAACAGGCTGTGTGCGGTGAGAAGCGAGAATATCAAAAATCTCGCCACGCTTTTCGAGAGCTTCAAGAATATATTTTGTGTACTTACCGCTTCTGTACATTTCTGCCTGATGGCGGTAGTCCATATCAATACCGAATTTAACAATTGAACGCTCAAACTCATGCTCAAAATATTCAGCATATGTTTTTTCTTCTGTGTCAAATGGGTTTTTAACGTCAACGTATGGGCAACCGATGTATTTTTCCATATCATCGTCAATAGCTGCAACGTTAACAGGAACCTTTCTCATACGGTCGAACTCGTCCCATGAGAAAAGGAGCTTTGCTTTTTTGCCTTTCTTGCGAAGTGCGCGAACAACAAAGTAGCTTGTTGCAATATCGCGGAAGTTACCGATATGGATAGAGCCTGAAGGGCTGATACCTGCAGCGCAAACATACTCTTCCTTATCAGGATTGCGTCGGATAATCTTATCTGCGATCATTTCTGACCAATGCATAAAATCACACTCGTTTCAAAAATTGATTTAATAAATACATAATTTAACAGTTTATCATTTTACAATAAAGAGCGATTTATGTCAAGGGAAACGTGAATCTCTATATAAATGAAACAAATTAACAATAATTTTATAATAAATTTTCTAAAATGAAGTCAAATATCCGCGGTTGATTATTGATTTTTATTGTGATATAATTAACACTTGATATGATAATAAACATCTGAAAGGATGGTATGAATGAAAAATACAGAAAAATCTATGGAAAAGCTTGTTGCTCTTTGCAAGGGCAGAGGCTTTGTTTACGCAGGTAGCGAAATCTACGGCGGTCTTGCTAATACATGGGACTACGGCCCATTAGGCGTAGAGCTTAAAACAAACATCAAAAATGCATGGAGAAAGAAATTTATTCAGGAAAACCCATATAACGTTGGTCTTGACAGCGCTATTCTTATGAACCCTCAGACTTGGGTTGCTTCAGGCCACCTTGGCGGTTTCTCAGACCCTCTTATGGACTGCCGCGAGTGTAAAACACGCCACAGAGCAGATAACCTTATTGAAGATTTTGACGGCACAAATGTTGCAGGCTGGTCAAATGAGCAGATGATGAACTACATCACAGAAAAAGGTATCGCTTGCCCTAACTGCGGTAAGCAGAACTTTACAGATATCCGTCAGTTCAACCTTATGTTCAAAACCTTCCAGGGTGTTACAGAGGATAGCAAAAACGAGCTTTACCTCCGTCCTGAAACTGCACAGGGTATTTTCGTAAACTTTGCAAATATTCAGCGTACATCAAGAAAGAAAATTCCTTTCGGTGTTGCTCAGATTGGTAAATCATTCCGTAACGAAATCACTCCAGGTAACTTTATTTTCCGTGTTCGTGAGTTTGAGCAGATGGAGCTTGAATTCTTCTGCAAGCCTGGCACAGACCTTGAATGGTTTGAATACTGGAGAGGCTTCTGCCGTGATTGGCTCTACTCTCTCGGTATCAAGGAAGAAAACCTTCGCCTTCGCGACCATGACCCTGAGGAGCTTTGCTTCTATTCAAAGGCTACTACAGACTTTGAATATCTCTTCCCATTCGGTTGGGGCGAGCTTTGGGGCGTTGCTGACAGAACAGACTACGACCTTACTCAGCATATAAATACATCAGGCAAGAGCCTTGCCTACTTTGACCCTGAAACAAACGAGAGATATATTCCATATGTTGTTGAACCATCTCTCGGTGTTGAAAGACTCTTCCTTACAATCCTTACAGAAGCATACGATGAGGAAGTTGTTGATGCAGAAAAGAACGATACACGTGTTGTTCTTCGCTTCCACCCAACTCTTGCACCATTCAAATGTGCTATTCTTCCTCTTTCAAAGAAGCTAAACGAGCAGGCAACAGAGATTTTCACAAGCCTTTCAAAGAAATTCAATGTTGACTACGATGATGCAGGCTCAATCGGTAAAAGATATCGCCGTCAGGACGAAATCGGTACACCATTCTGCATCACATACGACTTCGAAAGTGTTGAAGATGGTTGCGTAACAGTCCGCGACAGAGACACAATGGAGCAGGTTCGTCTTCCAATTGCAGACCTTGAAAAGTACATCGAAGAAAAAATTGCATTCTGATTTATGAATTCATAAAAAAGTGCTTACCTCATTTTCGAGGTAAGCACTTTTTGTTGTTTGAAATTATTTCTTGAAGCTTTCTATAAGCTCAAGAGCGGCTTTAAGCTCTTCAGGCTTAATAATATCTGCTTTCTTTTTCTGAAGAACACAGTCTGCAAAATAGCGAATTTCTTCATAATATGCATCTGTTGCAGGAAGGTTAATAGCGGCATCGTCGCTTTCTGTTTCTTCCTTAACCTCAAAGGATTCGGCACCGAGAGGGTAAACCATAAGCTTTCCGCCTGTTAACTCAATTACACCGTTTTCAAAGCAGAAGCGGTAGCCGAAATTAAATGGGTAATCGCTTGTTACCCAATGAGAATCACAGGTGATAAATGTGCCGTCTGCGAATTCATATGTAGCATTTATTATATCTGTATCATTATGCTGTGTGCGGTGAGTAATGGTATTTACAGGCGCGCCTAATGCATAAATAATAAAGTCAAGGTCATGGATATGTAAATCGAAAGGAACAAGACCGCTGCATTCTTCTCGCTTCATCCAGTTTTCCCAGCTCCACTTTGGTGTGCAACCAAGGCGGTACATATGACCGGAAAGGAATTTACCATAAGTTTCGTTCTTTATAGCGTCTCTTAAGAAATTGAATTCAGGCCAGAAACGAAGCACATGAGCAATCATAAATGCAACATTATTTTTTTCTGCAGTTGCGTATACCTTCTCAACATCTTCTTTGTTAAGAGAAATAGGCTTTTCGCAGATAACGTTAATGCCTTTTTCCATAATCTTAATTGCATATTCTGCATGCAAAAATGTTGGAAGACAAATGTCAACAATATCAATTTCCTCGTTTGCAAGCATTTCGTCGCAGCTTTCGTAAAGTCTTGCGCCTACATCCTTGTATTTTTCAAGTCTGTCAGGCATAACGTCGCATATTGCAACAATTTCAGCCTCAGGAATTCTCTTCCAACCTGGCACGTGGCAACCGCTTATGCCACCTGCACCTAAAATTGCAACTTTCATAAATCTATACATCCTTTCTGATTGTTTGTTATATATAGCTAATAGCAAATAGCAGACAGCTATTTGCTGACTGCTGATTGTTAATCAGTCTTTTTTCTTAATATTATCAAAGAATTTATTGTATTTTTCTGCCCAATCAAGAACATCTTTTTTATCGTATTTTGTTGGGAAAGAGGTTTGCAAAACTGCGTATTTTGTAAGCCATACTGCAAGGGAAGCAAAAAGCTCCTTAAGCATTGGCTCATCACGCACAAGGCGTATTTTTTCTTTTACTGACGGCAAGCTTTTTGCATTCAAAACAAGGTCTGTTTTTATTCCCCAAAGGGCAGAAAGCTCTTCTGTTGTAACGAGCTTCATTTTGAAAAGCTTGTTAACATCCTCTGCTGTCATAAATGGCAGCATATTCTTTAAAATTGCGAAAGTACACGCTCCAAAGCCTATTTCTTTAAAGAAATTCTTCTGGTACTCCCAAAGCGTTTCCTGGTTATAGCAACCGTTTATATCGCTGGCTACTGCATCAGCAAGAATCTTACCTGCTTTTATACTGTACGCAAGGCCTGAACCCTTGAGAGCGACAGTCATAAACGCGCTGTCGCCAACTGCGGCATAGCCATCTGCAACTAAAACCGCAAGAGGCTGGCAAACGGGAATTACACCATGGCTACCACCATAAACAAGGTCTAAGCCCATATGCTCATTTTCGCTGTGCAAGGTGTTAAGCGCTTGAAGAATTTCGCTTTCTTCAGGCTTTGTAAACCTGCAAACGAGAGCATCTACTCTGTCGAATTCTGTAATAAGCCAACTAAATCCTACGTTACCATCGTCTTTAAAATAAATATTGTAGTCGGTTTTCGGCTCTTTTGCGTCAGGCACCCTGTTAAAATACCCTCTGTATGAATAAATAACATCGTATTTTTCAATAGGTCGGTCTACGCCTAAATACTGGGGCAAATTGCATCTTACAGGTGAATTTACACCGCATGCGTCTATAACAAGGTCTGCATAATATTCGCCCTTGTCGGTTTTTATACCACACACTCTGTTTCCCAAAAGCATAGGTTCGAGGACACTTTCGCCATAGTGCACCTGAACACCTGCTTCCTCCGCCAACTTGAAAAGATATTCTACTAACTCAATTCTGTCAACAAGCAAAGAAATTTCATCCTGCTGTGGCAAGGTAAGGCTTCCTGAAGCGGAATCGGAGGGGACAAAGGTTATCTCGTTTCTGCCGCGTCTGAAATAATCCGCAACAGGAATTTCTGCAAATTCCAAAGCGCTCATATCAAGGGCATCTGTTTGCTGAAGGCCTGAAGCACCTTTTTCGTTTTTTTCAAAAAGAGAAACATCATAGCCTTTTTCAGCTAATTTTATAGCCGCAACAATACCGCCGTGGCCACCGCCTGCAACGATTATTTTTGACATAACGAGCCCCCTTTTTAGAAACGAAGATTTATTAAAATAATTATACCACGAATTGCGTGCCTTTACAAATAAAATATGTTGAAAAGCCATACATTTTTCTTTTTTGATAATAAAAACACCATAATAACCAGATTTTGCTATTATATAGTATGAAAAAATAAGAAAAAAGTGTTGCAAAATTTATATTTATATGGTATATTCCCATTGTACGAATATTGAAACGAGTGAGAGCAGGGCAACCTGCTCTCATATTTATTACTTGAAAAAGAGGTGCTGATTTGGCAAAGAACACAGTTTCTCTCGTATGGGATATTGCAGAGCCTATTGCTGAAGAATTAGGTCTCGTTTTGTGGGACGTTGTTTTTGAAAAAGAAGGCGCAAACTACTATCTCAGAATTTTTATTGATAAAGAGGGCGGCGTAGGTATTGAAGATTGCGTTAATATGAGCCACGCTCTTGACAAACCACTTGATGAGGCAGACCCTGTAGACCGTCAGTATAATCTTCAGGTTTCTTCACCAGGTATTGAAAGAAAGCTTACAAGAGATTTTCATTTTGACTACGCTATGGATGAGAAGATTATTCTCCGTCTTATAAGACCTTTTGAAAACAAGCGTGAATTCAAAGGCGTGCTTATTGACTATAGCGAAACAGGTGCAGTAACAATTGAGTTCCCCGATGAAACTACAATGACTGCGGAGAAAAAAGAAATAGCCTGGATAAAATTAGACGACTTTGAAATTTAAAATCTTTGGCGAATAACTTGTTAAGTGCAAAATGCAAAGCGCAAAGTGCAAAGCGCAAGGTGCAGAATGTCGGGTCTGCGACGTAAATATAAGCTGTCGCGAAGCCACTGGCAGCTGGCAGCTGGTAGCTAGTAGCTAAATTAGTTTAAAAAATTTTTCATATATATTTTACATCGAAAGGATTGGTAAGAAAAAATGGCACGTAAATCAACAAAGCCAACAAGCAAAAATAAGGAGTTTTTTGAAGCAATAGCATTGCTTGAACAGGAGAGAGGTATTCCTGCAGATTACCTTCTTGAAAAAGTTTGTGCGGCAATTATCACATCAGTAAGAAAAGAATATGGCGGAGAAGATGTTGTTTTCGTTGATTGCAATACCGAAAAGCAGGAGCTCAGAGTATATCTCAGAAAAATGGTTGTTGAATCAATTGAAAATGAATTCACCGAAATTCTTCCTGAGGAAGCAGAAAAATACAAGAAAAATGTTCTTGTAGGCGATTATGTTGAAATTCCTCTTGAAACAAAGCAGTTCGGCAGAATTGCAGCAACAACTGCAAAGAACGTTATCCGTGGCGATATCCACGATGCAGAAAGAGGCCTTATGCTCAAGGAGTTTGAGTCAAAGCAGAAAGAGCTTGTTACAGGTAAGGTTCAGAGCATTGACCCTCAGTCAGGTAACGCAACTCTTGAAATCGGTAAGGCTGTTGTTGTTCTTCCAAAGGGCAGACAGATTCCTGACGAGGTTCTTACAGAAGGACAGCTTGTTAAGGTTTATATTGAAGGCGTTAAGGATACACCAAAGGGTCCTAAGGCTATGATTTCAAGAACACATTCAGGTCTTGTTAAGAGACTTTTCGAAACAGAGGTTCCTGAAATTTACGACGGTATCGTTGAAATCAAATCAGTTGCTCGTGAGGCAGGCTCAAGAACAAAGCTTGCAGTTCTCTCAAAGGACGAAAATGTTGATCCAATTGGCGCATGCATCGGTCCTAAGGGTACTCGCGTTGGTACAATCGTTGAGGCTCTCGGCGGCGAAAAGATTGATATCGTTGTTTACGATGAAGATCCAAAGAAGTTTATCGCAGCTGCTCTTGCTCCTGCAGATGTTCTTGAAGTTGAAATCGACGAAGAAAACGAAAATGCTTGCCACGTAACAGTTCCTGATACTCAGCTTTCACTTGCAATCGGTAACAAGGGTCAGAATGCTCGCCTTGCTGCAAGACTTACAGGTTGGAAGATTGATATCAAGCCTGAAAGCGGTTTCTATATTCCTCAGAATTCGTGAGGTTAAATAAAATGGCAGAAAAGAAAATACCAATGAGAAAATGTCTTGGTTGTGGCGAAATGAAGCCTAAAAAAGAGCTTATTCGCGCAGTCAAGAGTCCGGAAGGCGAAATCAGTCTTGATTTAACCGGCAAAAAATCGGGCAGAGGCGCATATATTTGCCCAGATAAGAAATGCTTTGATAAAGCACGCAAAGGCAAACGCCTTGAAAGAGCTTTAGAAACAAGCATACCGGAAGAGGTTTACGAAGCAATGGCAAGTGAACTTAAATAAGACAAATATTTCGAAAGGACTGTGGCAGAATTGAATATTAAGGATGCAATGGGATTTTTAGGGATTTGCAGAAAGGCAAACAAGCTTCTCTGTGGTCATGATGTTGTTAAAGAATCCATTGTTAAATCAAAAGCAGAGCTTGTTATGCTTTCCGCTGATGCTTCCGAAAGGTTGGAGCGAGAAATCAGGCATGCCTGCACCTATAACGGAAAAAATATTCCGGTTATACGAACATCCTGCACAATGGAAGATTTTGCCGCAGGTATAGGGAAAAAATCAGCAGTTTTTTCCGTGTTGGATACCGGATTTGCTACTAAAATACTTCAAAAATTCGGGGAGGAATTACATGATAACTAAATATAAAGTCAGCGAAGTTGCTAAAGACTTAGGTTTACAGAGTAAACAGATTTCAGATATACTTGCAAATCATTTTGAAGAGCCTAAAAAGTCATCAACAGCTCTTGATACAAAAGAGCTTGATGTGCTTTTCGATGTGCTCACACAGGAAAATTCAGTAGATAGCTTCGATGCATACTTTGCTATGCAGAAGAAGGAAGAAAAGAAGCCTGAGCCAAAGAAGCAGGCTCCTAAGGCAGAGAAAAAGCCTGAGCCAAAGAAAGAAGCTCCAAAGGCAGAAAAGAAGCCTGAGCCAAAGAAGGAAGCTCCAAAGGCAGAGAAAAAGGCTGAGAAGAAGCCTGAGCCTAAAAAGGAAGCTCCTGCAGAGAAAAAGCACGGCGAAAGCAGTCTTAATCCTTTCAAGAAGCACGAAAAGAAAAACGATGGTCCTATGCAGTCAAGAACAAAGGGCGAAAAACGTACCATCGACACAAGAGCAGATAACGTTCAGCTTGAAAAGTACAACGAGAAGTATGAAAATATTGCTCCTGTTCATTCAATCAATGATAATGTACAGACCAAGCAGAAATTAAAACAGAAGAGCCAGCAGTATAGAAAACAGCAGGGTATGCGCTCAAAGCGTAAGGAAAGCGAAGCAGAGCGCTTAAAGAGAATTGAAGCAGAGCGCGCAAAGAAAACACTTGTGATTACTGTTCCTGAAGAAATCACAGTTGGCGACCTTGCTGCAATGCTTAAGAGAACAGCTGCTGAAGTTATTAAAAAGCTCTTCTCTCTCGGTATGATGGCAACAGTTAACCAGGTTATCGATTTTGATACTGCAGAAATCGTAGCAACAGAGCTTGGCGCAAAGGTTAAAAAAGAAGTTGTTATCACAATTGAAGACAGAATTATTGACGACCACGAAGACGATGAAACAGACCTTCTTCCAAGAAGCCCTGTTGTTTGCGTTATGGGTCACGTTGACCATGGTAAAACATCTCTTCTTGACGCTATTAAGAACACTTCTGTTACAGAAACAGAGGCAGGCGGTATTACTCAGCACCTTGGTGCTTACAGAGTTAACCTTAACGGTCAGGATATAACCTTCCTTGACACCCCAGGCCACGC
>JAZLDN010000014.1:0-1900 GCA_045614765.1 Acutalibacteraceae bacterium | reverse complement strand
GGTTATTATGGCTCAAAGAGCAAGCTCTTCAAAACAGCTAAACAGGCTGTTATGAAAAGCGGTAACTATGCTTACATCGGTCGTAAACAGAAAAAGAGAGATTTCCGTCGTCTTTGGATTACAAGAATCTCTGCTGCTTGCAAAATGAATGGTATCAACTACTCAACATTCATCAACGGCCTCAAAAAAGCAGGTATCGAACTTAACAGAAAAATGCTTTCTGAGATTGCTATTGCAGACCCCGAAGGTTTTGCAGCACTCGTAGAAAAAGCAAAAGCAGCTCTTTAATAATTAATTATTGCGCCCGACCAAAAATTTGGTCGGGCGTAAGATGTTTTTTTAAGTATGGAAAAAATTACAAGTAAAGCAAATGATCGCGTGAAATTCGCGGTTAAAATTCGTGAAAGCAGCTCTCTCAGAAGGCAGGAAAATCTGTTTTTTGCTGAGGGTGCAAGGCTTTGTTTTGATGCGGCTTCAAGCGGTGTCGGAATAGCTGAAATGTATGTTACAGAGAAAGCCTTGAATAAATATGCAGACTATGTGCGTTTGGTGGAAGAAAAAGCCGAGCGCAGTTTCCTTGTGTCTGAAGATGTGGCTGAAAAGCTCTCTGATACAAAGAATAATCAGGGTGTTTTCTGCTTGTGCAAAACGCTTGACAAAAATATAAATATAGGTAAAATAAAATACAATGGGAAATATATTGCCTTAGAAGGTGTTTCAAATCCTGCCAATTTCGGCGCAGTTGTAAGGACTGCCGAAGCGGTGGGACTTGATGGCGTTATCGTAAGCGGTGGTTGTGATATTTACAACCCTAAATCCCAAAGAGCCGCTATGGGTTCTCTTTTCAGACTTAATGTTGTTGAGGTAGAGGATTTACCGAAAGCCTTAAAAAACCTTTCCGAAAACGGAATGGCTGTACTTGCAGGTGTTCCCGACTCCAATGCGGAAAAATTAACTGAGGTTGATATGAGTGGCGGTGTTGTTGCGGTAATCGGTAACGAGGGTAACGGTATTACCGAGGAAACCTGCGCCGTTGCAACAAAGCTTGTTACAATACCTATGAAGGGCAGAGCGGAATCCCTTAATGCTGCCGCTGCCGCTTCAATTATTATCTGGGAAATGATGAGATGAGTAATTGTCCTGTTGAATATTGGATATGGCTTCAGAATGCATTGGGCGCGGGTGCGCGTACCGATGAGCTTCTTGCATATTTCAAAAACCCTGAAGAAATGTATAATGCAGGGGAGTATGAATGGCGTTTATCAGGACTTTTAACTCAGAAAAAGATAGAGTCGTTGAAAAACTCTACTGTTGAAAAAACTACCGAGATAATAAATGAATGTCGTCAAAAGGGGTATAAAATAATAACCCCTGACGATAACCTTTTCCCTGACAGATTAAAGAATTTACCCGATATGCCCCTTGTGCTTTACGGAATGGGTGATTGTTCGGTTATGAACGATGTTGTTAGCATCGGCATGGTGGGTACAAGAAAAGCAAGTAATTACGGCATTGAAACTGCTCAGAAGCTTTCTTTCTTGTTAGCTCTTTCGGGTGCAACAATTGTAAGTGGCGGAGCTTTAGGTGTTGATAGCGAAGCCCATGCAGGTGCAATGCTTGCTAAAGGAAGAACTCTTGCCTTTTTAGGTTGCGGTCTTTCGGTTAATTATCTTATGGAAAATGCAGCTTTAAGAAGAGCCATAACAAGATATGGCGCAGTTGTGTCAGAATATTCACCATTCACTACTGCAAGCAGGACTACATTCCCTACAAGAAATCGTCTTATTTCAGGTGTTTCCTTAGGTGTTGTGGTTGTTGAGGCAGGTGTTAAAAGCGGTTCCCTTATAACTGCTAATTTTGCTCTTGAGCAAGGTAAGGATGTTTTTGCTGTGCCCGGTGA
>JAZLDN010000013.1:0-38853 GCA_045614765.1 Acutalibacteraceae bacterium | reverse complement strand
ACAGGTAAAGCAATGCCCGATTCCAATATTATGCTCGAACTTTGTGATATTCTTGAAATAAATGTAAACGAATTATTATGTGGGGAGATAATTGATGTGGAGCAAAAGGATGAACAATTAAATGAACTGATTTTTCAGATGACAAAAAATGAGGAAAGATATCATAAACGACTGCTACATTCTGCTTTTGTGATTGTCGCAACCAGCCTGATAGCACTTATTTGTCTGATAACCTTAATATCATTGCTTATCCCTGAATGCGGATTTCAAGACTTTTTAATAATAGTGTCTGTTATATTATTTATAATTCCTTGCATTATTGCTCTTAAATTTAAGGTTGAGACAGGGTATTATGAATGTAAAAACTGTCAACATATGTTCGTTCCTAACTATAAAGAGATTGCCTTATTTATGCAAACGCCAACCAGAAGATTGTTGAAGTGTACTAAATGTGGAAAATGGACTTGGTGCAAAAAACTAACCAAGAGATAAATTGCAATTTGTTGTGTTACTGTTCTCATATCAATATTTGACTTTTGAGTCAAATTATGCTATATTCAATCCACAGAAAATCTCTGTAAAATTTTTGCCAAGGTTATGGCAAAGGTATTCTGAGAGTGTATTTTGTGGAAAGATTTTGGCAAGAAAAATCTGATAATCAGTACTAAAATAGGCTAAAACTATGTAAAACAGAGACCAAAAGCACTCAAAACCACCGTGTAACAAGTAACAGTGATAGAGTGGGAATAAAATAATTTAAGTTCCTCGTAACTATTGGTTACAGGGAACTTTTGTTATATATAAAAAGGATTTAATTATATATGAACAATTTAACTTTTAACGAATTTTTAAATTTAGATTTCAAATTATTTAACGCTAACCCAATAATCAAAAACCCTTGGAACAGCTTTGTTATAGCAGACCCAAGCGTTATTACACCAGATGTTTCTCATGACAAAAAATTTCATTTGTTCTGCCACACTTTTTTCGGTGTGCATCACTACATAAGCAATGATGGTGTTGATTTCATAAAACAGGGTAAGGTTGTAAACCGTGCAATGCGACCTGATATTAACTATATTGATGGAAAGTATTATTTATTTTATGAGCGTACAAGACCTGTTGTTTTAAACGCATTATCGATGATTGGTGTTAAGTGGAAATCAGAAATTTACTGCACAGAATCTGTTGATTTAATAAAATGGACAAAGCCGTATCCTGTTATTAAGAAAACTCGCGAGTACGAAGAATATAAAAAGGGGTACGCAATTTCTAATCCGTTTTTAATTAATATAAATGGTAAGAATCGTTTATATTATTCCTGTGGACAGACTTTTATTGAGGATTGTGGATTTGGCGAGCCAACATATATATCCTTCGCAGAAAGTGATAACATTTCCTCAGGCTATGTTTCAAGAAATGAGCCAATAATAAAACCTGACAAAGATACAGAGTATCTGAATCTTTGCTCAGGTTGTTTAAAGGTATATAAATTAAAGGATTGTTACATAGGATTACAAAACGGAATATTTAAAAAAAGTGGCAAAAGTCATTCTGCAATAATGCTTTTAAAATCCGAAGATGGCGTAAACTTTGAGTTTATAAAGCCTTTTCTCTTACCACAGATCTGTGGCGAAAGCAACTGGATGGCTCAATATGTATACGCTTGTTGCCTTACTAAATATGATAATAAACTCCGTCTGTATTTCAATGCCCGTAACGTTTCAAATAACCTTTTAGGCAGAGAGTGTATCGGAATTTTAGAAAGTCAGGTTTAATGATATGATATATGAATTAAAAAATTGCAGAGATGGTTTAGCTGCGCCTTATAAAACAACTGTTGAAATCAGCGAAAAAGACGATATTCTTACCTTTAAGTTTTTGGCAGAACATACTGAATTTTACTGCCCACATCATAATTATAACGATATTCATTCTGAAGGCGATGCATGCGAAGTATTAATAGGTTCTGACCCTGAAAGAAGATTCTATTACGAAATAGAAATCAGTCCTGAAAATAAACTGATGTGCGCCCTTATGGAGAATAAAGGCGATGATGAAAACGGTGTTCCGCTGTTGGAAATTAATTTCATAGACACACCTTTTGTGGAAAGTAATGTTATCCGCACAGAAAATTCTTATGAAGCAACAGTAAGCTTTCCAAAAGAGAAAATTTTATCCGGCGATGGTGAAATCTATTTTAACGCATATAGATTAGAGACTGACGGTGGAGAAATGGATAAACATTTAATGGCATTGAATCCTACTATGAAACCAAAGTTTCACAGACCTTCACATTTTCTGTGGCTTAAGGATTATTTAAAATAATATTATTTTCATCAACAACATCTCCTACAACCTTTGTGTTTATTTCATAAGGTTCATGGAAGGTGTTGTTTTTTATTTGGGCTTCACCAAGATATGAAAGTATTATCCGATGCTTATCTTCAATTGGATGTTTGAAGGTGTTTCCTTCTACAACTAATTTGCCATGAACAAATTCAGTTGATTTTTCATCCATAACTTTAGGTGAGTACAATATAACAGGTGCATTTTCATACATTTTTCTGTAGTTACAGCGCTCAAGAAGGTTGTTTCTAAAAATAACTTCCGTTGTATAGCCTGATTCAAACCAGAAATTGCAATCATCCTCAAGAAGAAGGGCGGGACCCCACACATTTTTGAAGCTATTATTTTCAATAACCACTTTGCCTCGTGTTGTGCAAAGTATACCTCTACCACAGCTAAGACCAAAATCGCAGTTTTTAACATGTAAATCAGGTGTCCATGTAGCGTTTTCTACAACATCTTTACCCATTACAATATTGTCAGGCGGAATTCTATCCAGGTAAAGTCTTATATCAGTATCATTAAGACGCTTGTAATTTAAAACAGTAGCGTTTGCGTAGGGTATAAGGGTATCCCACTTAATGAATTCAATGCTATCACCCTTTTCAAAAGCCTGAAAGCCCCAACTCTCATGGTGTTTAAAACGTACTGTTATAGTGTTTTTGCGTTTATTTCTTCTTATAATCTGCAAGTGTGTGCCGTGCACATTAACAAAATCATCGTGTGCACCACCAGCTTTAATGCCATCTATAGTAATCTGACCTTTACATCCTGAAAATTGAAAGAAATCGGCAGTTGAAGCAGCGGTTCTGCCATCAGCTGGAGTAAAATCACAGTTTTTAAAGGTAACATTTTCGCAAAACTGAGAAACCATACCTAAACCATGCATAAATTTAATCCGTAGATTTTCAAAATACAGGTTTTTACAACGCTGAAAAAGGCTACCTGTATGGTCGCGTATAATATTCCTTGACTGAATAACACTACCTGCAGGGAAATGGACGTTTTTGTTCTTTAATTCTACCCGAAGAATATTGTTACCAATATCCTCAATTGAACTAAACTCTATATCAAAACGACTGAAATCAGCAAAAAGCTTAGTTTCGGGAAGAAGAATTTTAATATGGCGCTTTTTACCATTATAACTATCCCTCCAGTAGGGTTTGCCGTCAGCACCTGTTTCACCATGGAAAATCAAATCTTTATTTTTTACTTTATATAAACAATCGTGGTTGATTTTTATTTCGCATACACCATTGTTGTTAGATAAAACAGTAAATTCTGTCATAGTAGGGCAGGCGTAATCCACAGTAAGGTTTTTTAGTGTGATGTTTTCGCAGTTATCAAATAAAAATGGCGTCATTTTGCCGTGAACGAGGATTGTAGCGCCGTTTCCGTCTATTTCGATATCTTTCTTATCTTTAAGGTAAAGTGCTGTTCTACGAAGTCCTGATGGGTTTTCGTTGTGTCTTGCTGTATTAGAGCAGTAATATCCCTTTAATTCAAAGCAATTATCCTGAAAAATATCGTAAACCTTATTTTTTTCCAATATGATTACTTTGTTGCTTTCTGCATTTTTGAAAATTTCACAAATCTCGTTCATACAATCTACCTTTTTGCTTTTGTATCTGATGAATATATTATAACGATTAAATTGATAAAAGGCAATAACACTATTGCTTTTAAAGAAAAATGTACTATAATTTATATATCAATATGCAAAGGTAGATTTTATGAAAATAATTGCAACAGACTATGACGGCACCCTTAACCATAAAGGTATTGATTCAGTAAAAAAAGAGGCAATTTCAAGATGGCGCAAAGCAGGTAACCGTTTTGGTGTTGTAAGTGGTAGGGGAATAATGTCTCTTCTTGATGTTATCAAGGATAAAGGATTCGAATATGATTTCCTTGTTGCTAATAACGGTGCTGTTATTTGTGATTCTGATTTAAAAATTGTTAAAGATTTTAAATGCAAAGGGGATATTGCCAAACCATTAATTGAAGATTTGTTTAAATGGAATTGTCCGTTTGCTAATATTGATAAAGATGTTTCAATAATGATTAAGGCAAATATTGAAGATTGCGAAGAAAATGAAATCACCATCGATAAAATCCCTCATATTGACTATTTCAATCAGATAAATACAATGTTAGAAAACGACGAAGAAGCCCATAAAATAGTTCTTAAAATCAAAGAAAAATATTCTAAATTTTTAAATCCACTGCAAAACGGCCAATGTATTGATATAACTCCTGCAGGTGTGGATAAATCCTCAGGAATTTACGCTCTCCTTGATGTATTAGGTGGCTCATACGACGATGTTATTACAGTAGGCGATAATATTAATGATGAAGCTATGATACGTGAATTCAGGTCATATGCTATGGCAAATGGTGTGCAGTACATAAAAGATATTGCAGATGATATAACTGAAGGCATAACTGAATTAATAAATAAAGAAATTCTTTGATATTTTAATAGATTATTAACATTTTCTTACAGTTAAGCTAAAAATATTGACGATACTTGATTTAATCAAGTATAATTCAAATATAGAAAAAACAAGTTAAAAGAGGTGAACCAATGAGCTTTATAAAATTTAAAGAATACATTGAAAACAAAGAAGAGATGTGCAGAACTAATGATAGTATTAATCCTGAGTTATTCAAGGAGCATGCTGTTAACAAAGGTTTGCGCGATATAAATGGTAATGGCGTTGTTACAGGCCTTACAAACGTTTCTAAAATAGTTTCAAATAAAATTGTTGATGGAGTTAAAGAGCCTTGTGATGGCCAGTTATGGTATAGAGGCTATAAGGTTGAAGATTTAATTAATTCCCTTGGCGAAGATGAATTTGGATTTGAAAAAATAGCGTATCTTCTTTTGCTTGGTGATATGCCTGATGCAGATGAACTCAAAAAATTCACTAAATATGTTGGTGAATGCCGTCAGCTTCCCTCAAACTTTACAAGAGACGTTATTATGAAAGCACCTACTCAGGATATTATGAATTCTATGACACGAAGCATACTTACGCTTTCATCATACGATAAAAAAGCTCTTGATACTACTGTTGCAAATGTGTTGAGGCAGTCTGTTCAGCTTATTGGTGAATTTCCGCTTCTTGCTATATATGGCTACCACGCATACAATTACTCTGAAAAAGGGGAAAGTATGATAATTCACCGTCCTGATCCTAAGCTTTCAACTGCTGAAAATATACTCATGATGTTGAGACCTGATAAAAAGTACAGCAAAACCGAGGCGAAGGTGCTTGATACTGCTCTTATTCTTCATATGGAGCATGGCGGTGGTAATAACTCAACCTTCACAACACGCGTTGTAACATCATCAGGCTCAGATACTTATTCAACTATTGCTGCAGCAATGTCTTCTCTTAAAGGTCCTAAGCACGGCGGTGCAAACTTTAAGGTTATGGAAATGATTGATGATATTAAAGCCAACGTAGGAGATTACACAGATAAACTTCAGCTTGAAAAATATCTTGCAAGAATCATTGATAAAGAAGTGTTTGACAAAAAAGGCCTTGTTTATGGTATGGGTCATGCTGTTTATTCACTTTCTGATCCTCGCGAAAGAGTTTTCCGTAGCTTTGTAGAAGACCTCGCAAAGGAAAAGGGAAGAGAAACTGACCTTCAGCTTTACGAAAACATTGAAGAATTAGCACCAAAGCTTATTGCACAGAAGCGCAGAATTTATAAAGGCGTAAGCCCTAACGTCGATTTCTATAGCGGTTTTGTTTACGATATGCTTGGTATTCCTAAAGAGCTTTACACTGCAATGTTTGCAATAGCACGCATTGTTGGTTGGAGCGCTCATAGGTTAGAAGAACTTATCGGTGCAGATAAAATAATTCGCCCTGCATATATCAGTGTTATGGAAGAAAAAGACAAATAAATTAATATTTTGTTAAACTTACTCATTAGTATTGCAATTTAACCAAACCTATAATATAATACTTATGCATTTTGACTATGAAACGTATTTATTATGAAAGAGGTTATATTATGAAAAAGGTTATTTGCAAAGTTACTTACGACACTGCTTGCGCAGAGCTTATTAAGAAGAACACTTCAGGCGAATTCGGCGATCCTGCAGGTTACGAAGAAAGCCTTTACAAAACAGAAGACGGTAAATTCTTCCTTTATGTAAATGGTGGTGCAGAGTCCATTTATCCTGAAGAAAACATCAAGAGAATGTCTGCCGCTAAAGCAGAGGAATGGCTCAACGCTTAAGTTAGTTAAAGAAAAGAAAAAACTGTTACGGAAAACTAAATCCGTAACAGTTTTATTTTTTATATATTAACTAAAACAAGAATAATGCAAATTATGAAATAACTGTGGGTTATAACAAAACCTCTGTTTCTGAAAAGATTTTTAACAGAAGAAACAAGCTTTTGCTTTTTGGTAAGACTTAAATCGCTGTCTTTGGTGCAACTTAAAATTTCAGGTATCAACCAGCATAAAGTAAGCAGTTCATAAACAACAGTATATATAATCATTACAATATTAAAGTTGACAAAGTTTTTGAAAATCAGTTGAACTGCAAGTAATAATACACCTAAAATTGTAAGAGGGATTCTGAATTTCTTTTTTTCATATCCGATTTCCTGAGCCAATACCCAGAAAAGAATAAATACAGTTAGTGTTTTCGATGCTAAAGAACTACCTAAAGCCACAAGAATAAAGGGGAATGCGGCATAAACAATAAATTCATAAGCTTCGCATACGTTGTTGAATTTCTTTTTAAATTCACCTGTTTCAGGCTTTGCTTTTTCGATTTTTTTCCTGAACTTTTTATCAGATATTTTACCGCTTGAATGTAGCTTTTTTAGTTCAGCTATAGTTAATGGCATTTTTACAAAATAGTGAAGCATATCAAGTAAAAGCAAAACAAACCAGAAAATAACGAAAATAGAGGCTAAGCTTTCGTTAAGCGGCTTTAATCCGCCCTGAAGCTCAAGCACAAATACTGTTGACTTAAATAAATCGTATGTACAGATGAAAGCAATAACACAACCTGTGCCACCTATAGCACCTAAGGTGCATTCCATAGCCTTCCATGTATCAAAGGAAGCGTTTGTGTTTAGCTTGCGTATAAAATCGATCTTTGAATCTTTTGTGTAATGCTTTAAATAAATCTGAATCAACTGAGCAATAACCCAACCTAAACCGCCGAATAAACCACATATTAAAGCGAATATAACCGAGTAAGCGTTAAGGTTAATTATATTAACTATTAAAAAAGCAATAACCATTCCTGCCATTGCGCCCCAATATTCTTTACGGGTTTTAGAAAAGTAAATTTTAGGGTATATAACATTTTTGGTGTCAAGAGGTCTGTTAAATACCTTTAAACCAATAAGAGCTAGGGTAGGGGTAAGAACAAGAATCAACACAAGGTCTATAACATCGTATTTTCCGCAGATCGCATTAACTCCCGTTGAGAAAATACTGCCGAAAACAGCAAACCATAAAAAGCCTTTAAGGAATAGAGCAGTAAGACCTTTTTTTAGTTGAGTGGCAGGCCTTGCGCTCATAGATAAAGAAAGGGTTTCCCCATAAGTCATACAACCGCCAAAATACATACCAACTGCACCTAAAGCGGAAAAAATATAAAAATGCTCCTGAACAATAAGTATACCGCTAAACTGAGCAAGTAAAGCTCCAAGCAAAGCGCCGGGGAGCATAGCGCCTTTTTCACCGCCAATTGTTGTACCGCGCATACCCCAACCATATGAAACAGCGATAGTTGCTAATAACAATAAAACGAAAGCAGAAATGATATCCATTTAAAACCTCCGAGGAAAATAACTATTTTTTTCAATTATAGCCGTTATTTCGCTAAAAGTCTATTTATTTTTAATTTTAACTGTGGTAAAATACACAAAAGAGGTGTTTATTATGAAAAATATTAATAATGGTGTATATCCAACAATGGTAACTCCGTTTACTGCTGATAACAAAATTGATTATCCAGGTGTTAAAGCACTTATTGATTGGTATACCGAAAAAGGTGTAGACGGCATTTTCGCTATTTGCCAGAGTAGCGAGATATTCTTCCTTTCGTTTGAGGAGCGTCTTGAACTTTTAAAGTTTATTATGGCAAATAAGCCTGAAGGTATGTCTATTGTTGCTTCCGGCCACACATCAGATGACCTTGAGGTTCAGATTAAAGAGGCAAGAGCTTTTATTGAAACAGGTATTGATGCTTATGTTTTCATTTCAAACCGCTTTGCTACTGCAGAGGAAAGCGACGACGTTTTGTTTGAAAGAATGGAATATGTTGCAAATTCATTACCGGATGTTGCATTCGGCGTGTATGAATGCCCATACCCATATAAACGTGAGCTTAATCCATATATTTTAAAGAAAATGGCTGAAAGTGGTAAATATACATTTATAAAAGATACTTGCTGTAGTCTTGATAAAATAAAAGCAAAGCTTGAAGCTATAGAAGGTAGTTCAATTAAGCTTTATAACGCTAACTCCGCAACTCTTCTTGAAAGCCTTAAATTAGGTTGCCATGGTTTTTCAGGCGTAATGGCAAACTTCCACCCCGATTTATATTCAAAGCTTATTAAAGCAAACGAAGAGGGTAATGAGGAAAAAGCACAGCTTCTTCAGAATATTGTTGGCTTCTTCTCTGTTGCAGAGTGCCAATGCTACCCTGTAAACGCAAAATACTACATCAGCCTTGATGGTATTGATATTACATATAATTCTCGCACACGCTCTGCAGCTGAGCTTACTCCTGCAAGAAAGCTTGAAATAGACCAGATGTACGCTTTAACAAAAGAGTTAGAGAAGAAGTTTGATTTATAATAAACATCATACTGTAATATAATCATAAAAAAGACTACAAACTTACCAAGAAGGGTAGGCTTGTAGTCTTTTCTTGTTTAAAGTTAGAGAAATTATCATTTGAATATGAGGTAAGCTCTCTGCCTTGCCAAACAAGGTCTGCACCTAAATATGACATTGGGTTACCCAAAAGGTCGAGATGCGAGCAAATCGCCCTTTGAGAAACTTTTTAACTATTCACTCTTACTTATTACTTTTCTCTGCCGTCCCCTGTCTTATACTGTGCTAAATAAGATAATAAAAAATATAATCCCAAATTTTCGCGATATTTAAAAAGAAATAAACAGAAAAGAATATAGCAATCGGAACTAATACACTCACCAAAACAAACACTGGTGAATTAAGTAATTTCCTAAAATCTTCTCTTTTTACTTGCAAAATAGTTTTGATTACATACAATATTATGTGAATAACTGTACAAAAAGAAAAAAAGGTAATAGTGACAATAATCGCAAAGCCTAAAAAACGACCTAACAATTCCATAATATAGTTTTTTATAACTTCTATATCGCAAAATGGAAGCCACAAAACATACAAAAACCAACTAACAAGTAATAAACTGAAACAAATAATGCATCTTATAAGAAATTTAGTATAATCTTGGTCTAATTTATACTTATCCATATTGTTATCCCTTTTTCTATGAAATAAAATCAGGGGACGGTTCTGTGATTGGGTGCTATTCCAACGAAAACCACCCCTGATTTTAAGTTTTAAAACGGCTAAATGCCTTGATTTTCAAAAGGTTACGAGTCAATCATAGAACCGTCCCCTGATTGCGTCCTTGTGCAACAATGCAGTCGGGTTTCGTAATGTAGTAAATATTTTAAATTTTCTTACCCTTACAATAGATTTCAATACCATCGGTATTTCCGTCAAGGTTGTAGGATTTTATTTCGCCGTTTTCCCATTCAATATCAACAGTAATGTTGCCCATTGCTTTAAGGCCTGTAACCTTACCGTTTTTCCAGAGAGAAGGAAGGGCAGGGAGAAGGAATATTTTACCTTTTCTTGACTGAAGGAGCATTTCTGCAATACCACTTGCGCAACCATAGTTACCATCGATCTGGAATGGTGGGTGAGCGTCGAAAAGGTTAGGATATGTTCCGCCACCGCGGTATCTTACTGCCTTTGAAGGAACAGGAGAGAGCTGCATATCAAGGAGCTTCAGTGCGTGGTCGCCATCCCAAAGGCGTGCCCACATATTAATTTTCCAGCCAAGGCTCCAGCCTGTGCCGTTATCTCCTCTGAGTTCAAGTGAACGGATGCAAGCCTGTGCTAAATCAGGTGTTTCATCAGGTGTAATGAGCTGACCAGGGTGGAGACCATAAAGGTGAGATTTGTGTCTGTGATCTGGCTCATGCTCTTTAAGCTCTTTATACCATTCAAGCAATTCACCGCGTGAACCAACCTTGAAAGGAAGAAGCTTTGTCATTTTTTCCTGAAGCTCTTCTTTTAATTCTTTGTCTTTACCAAGGTGTTCAAGTACTTCTATCATATTACCAAAAAGCTCTTTTACAATGCTCATTGTCATTGTAGTTGTTTCGCTTACAGAAGCTGCAACGCCATCAATAAGGAATTCGTTTTCAGGAGATGTTGAAGGAGCAAGAATCAAGTAGCCGTCTTTATCCTCAATAAGTAAATCAAGCATAAATTCTGTTGCTTTTTTCATTAATGGATAAGCTGTTTCTTCAAGATACTTTTCATCCATTGTGTAAAGGTAGTGGTTATATACATGCTGGCAGAACCAACCGCCTGCCATCTGCCAGAAGCCCCACTGTGTATCGCCTGAAGCAGGGTCGCAGAAGCGCCATATATCAACGTTGTGGCAACAACAGAATCCACGTGCGCCAAAAATCTTCTGAGCAGGAACCTCACCGCGTACAGAAAGCTCTTTAACGAATTGAATAAGAGGAAGGTTGAACTCTGTAAGGTTACACATCAAAACAGGCCAGTAGTTCATTTCTGTATTGATATTTACAGTATAGTTTGAACTCCATGGCGGTGCTACCTTATCATTCCATATACCCTGAAGTGTAGTTGGCTGAGTGCCTTCGCGCGAACCACTTATAATAAGGTATCTGCCGAAGTTGAATATAAGTGTGTAAAGACCTAAATCTTGTTTGCCGTTTTTGTGGTTGATAAGACGCTTGTGGGTTGGAATATTGCCCTTATCATCTGTACCCAAATCAAGAGAAACTCTGTTAAAATAGCCTGAGAATGTTTCAACATGGTTATTTTTAATTTCGTTATATGACTTTGTGCAAACAGACTCAAGATGTGAAAGGCAAGCATTTTTATATTCCTTGCCTTCAAGGGCAGGGTGCTTATCAAAGCCATTAAATGAGTTTTCTGTACAGAAAATAATTGTTGCTTCGTTTGCGTTATTTACTGAAATGCTGTCGCCGTTAACAGTAACCTCACCATCGGAAAGCACTTTTATTGCGCATCTGAAGGATGTTCCCTGAAGGCGCTTGTCATCAGGATAAAGAGAGCCTTCCATAGCAGCATATGTTTCCTGGTTTGCAGGAGAATCAGATGGCGCAATACCATCAAGAATAAGCACTCCGTTTTCTGTGTATGAATTACCTTTAAGCTTTGTGTTCATAAACACTGTAAAACTAACTTTCTGACCGTTAAGGCAAGAAATGTGGTCAATATAAGCGTTATCATTGAAAGCAACAAAGCTTTCTCTTTTAAAATTATATTCACCACGAGTATATTCAACTGTATTAACACCTGTTTCAAGGTTTAAAACACGTGAATAATTCTTTTGGAAACCTGGTTTTACGTAAGAAATACGAATATCGCAAAGAGGCATAAATGCCTGAGAGCAGTTTGAAAGAACTTTATCTTCAAGAAGACGCTTTGCTTTGTAATATTCGCCATTCATTGTAAGGTCTCTTGCTTCTAAAAAAGCTTCGTGAGCACCATCTTTAATAGCAGTTTCTCTTGGGAAGCCTGTCCAGAGAGTGTCTGAGTTCATTGAAATAATTTCGTTTGTTGTTTTGCCGTAAACCATTGCACCAACTGAACCGTTACCAAGAGGTAATGCTTCAAGCCAGTTTTTAGCTCCGGTTTTGTAAAACAAATTTTTTGAATCGTTTAACATATTTACACCGCCTGCGAAATGTGATGCATATATATTAACTTAAATAATAAATAAAATCAATAATTATAAACAAAATCAATATATTTTACTGTTGTAAATTTATAAATTATGTGTTATATTTATTTAGAAATTGGGAAGGGAATGATATGTATTGAAAACTTTTTCTGAAAAATTCGATGCTTCCAAAATCAATATGAAAGCATCTGTTGATTATATGGTAGATTCTATCACTCATATTTGTGAAAAAATTGGACCTCGTGCACCAGGTAGCGAAGAAGAGTATAAAGCTCAGCAGTATATGGGCGAGGATATGAAAAAATGGGCAGATAAAATTGAGTTTGAAGATTTTATTGTTCATCGTCAGGCATTTATGGGCTTTATTCCATTTACTGTTGCTATGGCTATTATTGCAACAATTGTTTATTTTACAAATTATCCACTTGTTGGTTTTATTTTAACAGTTTTAGGATTTATTCCACTTGTACTTGAGTTTTTAATGTATAAGCAGTTTATTGACCCATTGTTTATCGGTCATAAATCACATAACATTATTGCAACAAGAAGTCCTAAAAGTGAAGTTAAAAAGAGAATTATTCTCGTTGCTCATGCTGACTCACAGTATGAGTGGATTCTCAACTACAAATTAGGCGGCGTAGGGATGAAATGCTTCCTTATTCCAGGTGTTGTTGGCTTAATAGTTTGTAGCATTGCAAGCCTTATTAAAGCAATTGTTGTTGATTTCAAGGGTGTTGATACTCCTGCATCAAACACTTTCTTCCTTGTTGTTGGTATCATTCTTTGCTTATTCATTGTTCCATATATCGGTTTCCTTTTCCTTCAGAGCTTTACTAAGAGCGTACCAGGTGCTAACGATAACCTTTCAGGCTGCCTTGGTTGTATGTCTGTTTTAAAGCATCTTGAAGAAGCAGGCGTTCGTTTTGAAAACACAGAAGTAAGAGTAATTCTTTCAGGCTCTGAAGAAGCTGGTCTTCGTGGCGCTAAAGCATACGCAAAGGCTCACAAGGATGAACTTAAAGAAATTGAAACTGTAGTTGTTGCTTGTGACACTCTCCGCGACCTTAAAGATATGGCTGTTTACGACAGAGACTTAAGCGGCACATTAAAGCATGACGCTCAGGTTAAGGCTCTTGTAAAAAAGGCTGGTCTTAACTGCGGTCATGACCTTCCATTTGCTTCAATTTATCTTGGCGCTTGCGATGCCGCCGCATTTACTCAGGCAGGTATTAAAGCAACAGGCTTTGCTGCTATGGACCCAACTCCACCAAGATATTACCACACAAGACTTGATACACCTGAAATGCTTTGTCCTGATGCATTGCAGGTAGGTGCAGAAATTCTTCTTGAAACTGTTTGCCTTTACGACGCTGAAGGCTTAGAATAATTATTTTTATGACCGTAGCTTATATATGCTTCGGTCATAAGTTATGTTAAGTTGGAGTACAAAATGAACTATATTATAATGGACCTGGAGTGGAATAACGCCTATTGTAAAAAGAAAAAGGGCTTTATGAACGAGATTATTGAAATTGGCGCAGTCAAGTTAGATAGTAATCTTCGTGTTGTTGATACTTTTTCAATGTTTATTAAGGCGCAGTTAGGCAAAAAGCTTCATTCCAGAGTTAAGGAATTAACTAATATTACAAACGATGATATCAGTAGCGGTACACCATTTTCGCAGACTATGGCGCTGTTCCGCAAATGGTCTGCAGGTAACGATAATGTTATTCTTACCTGGGGCGATACTGATATCAGAGTTCTTATTGAAAATTTCAGGTATTTTAACGGCATATCATTTATTCCGTTTTTAAATAACTATGTTAATCTGCAGAAATATGCTCAGGCATTTATGAATATCTCGAAAGCTGACCAGATTGGTCTTTCTGCTGCTGCAGAAAAGCTTGGAATTGACGTTGAGAGCTACTCACTCCACAGAGCTCTTGATGATAGCCTTTTAACAGCAGATTTATTCAGAAAAATATATAATGAGCATATGCTTCAGTCATATACTCTTGTTTGTGATACTTCATTTTATTCAAAAATAACATTCAAGCCAAAGGTTATTACAGACATTAATAGCCCGCTTATTGATAAATCAAAAATGCGTTGTTTATGCGATGTTTGTGGTGGTCAATGTGATAGAATTAGCGAATGGCGCGTTATGAATCAGGCCTTTAGAGCAGTTTTCCAATGCAAAAAATGCAAGAGAAAAATCAGATTCACAATCCGCTTTAAAGAGTATTACGACAGAGTTGATATAAAATCATCTTCTGTACCATTTATTGAAAAGAAAGAAATCAGCGTTGTTGCAAAAGAGAGTAGCGCAGATAAAGCCGCTCAGAAAACGGAGGAAAAAGAATGAAAACACCAATTAAATTAACACCTGTTTTTAAAGAAATTGTCTGGGGCGGTAACCGCTTAAAAACAGATTATGGCTTCCAATCTGACCTTAACAATATTGCGGAGGCGTGGATGCTCTGTGCGAGAGAAGATGGAGATAATATTATTGCAAATGGTGAGTTTGCAGGTAAAAGCTTTACTGAATATGTAAAAGAAAACAAGGCAGTTCTCGGTACAAAGGGCGAAAAGTACGAAGAATTTCCGCTTCTTATTAAATTTATAGATGCTAAGGCAGATTTATCTGTTCAGGTTCATCCTGATGATGAATATGCACGCGTTCACGAAAACAGCTACGGCAAAACAGAGGCCTGGTATATTCTTGATTGCGATGAGGGCGCAGAGCTTATTTACGGCTTTAACAAAGAGCTTTCAAGCGATGAATTCAGAAAATCAATTGAAGATAACACATTCCTCAACTATGTAAATAAAGTTAAAGTAAAAAAAGGTGATGTATTCTTCATTAATGCAGGAACACTTCATGCAATTGGTAGCGGTATTCTTCTTGCTGAGGTTCAGCAGAACTGCAACACAACATACAGAGTTTACGACTATAATCGTATGGTTAACGGCAAGCCTCGTGAGCTTCACGTTGAAAAGGCGATAGATGTTACAGATACTGTTCCACCAACAAGAAATGGAGACCCTGATTCAGCTCCTGTAGTTACTGGTGATGCAACAGAACAGGCTCTTTGCCAGTGCGAATTCTTTAAAATGGATACAATTGCAGTAGAGGGTAACTATTCCTTTGATGTAAACGAGGAATCATTTGTATCTATCCTTGTGCTTGAGGGTAATGCTACAATCAATGGCGAAAAAGCTGTAGCAGGCGATAGCTTCTTTATTGAAGCAAACTCAGGTAAGGTTGAAATCAACGGCAACATTAAAGTTTTAATCAGCACATTATAATTCAAGTTGGTGAGTTAAATGTCTTTATTGACAGCTCAAAACTTAACATTTGGTTTCCTTGACGGCGTCTTATTTAAAGGCGCCGCTTTTAAGGTGGAAGAAACAGACCGAATAGGATTAATTGGCGCCAACGGAACAGGTAAAACTTCATTATTCAGGCTTATAACTGGTCAATATGCGCCTCATGAAGGCGGTATTGTCCGAGGTAAAGATGTTCGCATTGGTTATATGGAACAGTATCTTGAATGCGATGATAATCAGACCCTTTATGGCGAGGCTTTAACTGTATTTAACGATGTTATAGAAATGGAGTTTGAGCTTGAACGAGTTACTCACGCTTTAATGAGCGAGAGTAATATTGAACTTATTGAAAAGCAGTTACGTCTTACTGAAGAAATTGAACGCAGAGAGGGTCTTGTTTATCAAGCAAAAACGAAATCTGCTTTGCTTGGTCTTGGCTTTAAAGAAGAGGATTTAACTCAAAGAGTTTGTAACCTTTCAGGTGGTCAACGCTCAAAGTTATCTCTTTGCAAGCTTCTTCTTTCAAACGCTAACCTGCTTCTTCTTGACGAGCCTACAAACAACCTTGATGTTGATGCAATAAACTGGCTTGAAGATTACCTTGGTAAATACAAAGGGGCTTTCATTGTTGTTTCTCATGACAGATATTTTCTTGACAAGGTTACAACCTCAATGATGGAAATATCTCATAAAAAACTCACTCACACTACAGGAAACTACACAGTTTTCCAGAAATTGAAAGCCGAAAGAGAGCTTACAATTGAGCGTGAATATGAGAAAACAATGACTGAAATCAAGCGTATTGAGGGTATAATCGAGCAACAAAAGCGCTTTAATCAGGCGCACAACTACATTACGATTGCAAGTAAACAAAAACAGATTGACCGTCTTAAAGAAACTCTTGTTGCCCCTGAAAGAGCATTAAAAAGCGTACACTTCAGCTTTAAAACTGACTTAAGAGCAGGGGATGAGGTTTTAACAGTAAAAGGTCTGCAGAAAGCCTTTCCTGATAAGCCACTATTCAAGAATTTTGATTTAACAATATTCCGTGAAGAAAAAGCCTTCTTATTAGGTCCTAACGGGTGTGGAAAATCAACTTTTTTAAAGATATTGAATAAAGAACTTTTGCAGGATTCAGGTACAATTAAATTTGGAACTAATGTTAAAATAGGATACTTTGACCAGAATATTGATAAACTTGATTCCGATAAAACAGTGCTTGATGAAGTGTGGGATATGTTCCGTTTTATGACAGAGACAGAAATACGTTCAGCACTTGCAATGTTCCTTTTTATTGGGGAAGATGTATTTAAAAAGGTTTCATCCCTGAGCGGTGGAGAGAGAGCAAAGCTCTCACTTTTAAAAATAATGCTCTCAAAGCCAAATTTCCTTATACTTGACGAGCCTACAAACCACCTTGATATTATTTCAAGAGAGGTATTGGAAAACGCTCTTCTTGATTTTAACGGAACACTCCTTGTAGTTTCTCACGACAGATATTTTATCAATAAATTATCAAGCAAAATCGTTCATCTTACCCATGATGGTTCTGTGCTTATTGACGGTAACTATGATACATATCTTCAATACAAGGAAAATCACGCTACAGCAACTGTTAGTGAGGAAAAGACGCCTGTTGTTAATGAATATAAACTTCGTAAAGAACAGGCAAGAGAGGAGCGTATGCGCAAATCGCGTATAAACAAAATAGAAGAAGAAATCTCTGCTCTCGAAAGTACAATAAGCGATATTGAAAATACTCTTTCTTCACCTGATGTTTCAGGTAATTACGAGTTACTCCTTCAACACACAGAAGAACTGAACAATTCAAGAATCAAATTAGAAGAACTGTATGAAGAATGGGAGTCTCTTCAGACAGAGTAATATTATTTTTATCACTCACATATTGTTATGTGGGTGATTTTTTATGGATAAAAAGAAAAAGGATTATTTATCATTTACTTTAATTTGTCAATTCGCAATTTGCGCCTTATTATTCGGTTCTCTATACGGCTTAAAACAAATAAATTCAGGCGTTTATCACAGTATAAACAACGAGTTTTTTTTAAAAATCAATGAAAACACTTTGATTGATTTCAGTAAGGAAATAATTCCTGATAATGAAAATGCAAAAACTGAAGAATCAAACCCTGTTAACACATCAACAACTGATAAAAATATTGAAGAACCCGAAATAAATACAGAAGATACTTTAACGGATAGTGCACCTGATCCAGAGAGTCTTTCTGCAGAAATAAAAGGTGAGGGCGATCAGGATTATTCAGTTGATTCAATAGATGAAATACCCGCAAATGTTTCAGTAAATTCATATGTACTTAACCAAAGAATGTTTTTACCTGTTAAAGGTGAAATAACATCAAAATTTGGTGTCAGAAATCATCCTATAACCAACGAATTAAAATTCCACGCAGGTATTGATATTGCTGCCGATTTAGGTACACCAATCCACTCTGCATTTTCAGGTGAGGTTATTGTTGCTGATTACGATAACTGGAACGGCTATTATTTAAAAATCAAGCACCAAGGAGACATAATGACAGTATATTGTCATTGTCAGAAGCTGATCGTCAAAAAAGGTGATATTGTAGATGCAGGTGATGTTATAGCCTACGTTGGCTCTTCGGGATCATCAACAGGCCCACATCTGCATTTTGAATTAAGGATAAATAATGTATCATATGACCCTGAAACTGCGCTCAACGAGGCTATAAATGGAGTTTAAAATAAAAAACACAAGTGTTAAGCTGAGCTTTAGCTTTGTTGCACTTGTGTTATTATTTATTATCGGTGAAAAAGGTAGTTTGTATTTTGTAACGTTTTTTAATTCCTTCCTCCACGAACTTATTCATATATTCTTTATTATCATTTTTAAAGGGGAGATAAAGGAATTTAAAATATCTATATTTGGCGGTGAAATAAAAAGGAATGATATTAACGCAAGCAATATTCATAACGCCATAACATATATTTCAGCGCCACTTTTCAATATACTTCTTGGTTCTATTTTTCTTCTTATAACTAAACAAGAAAGTGATTTTGTTGTTTCAAATCTTACTTTAGGTGTCTTTAATATTCTTCCATTTTATAGCTTTGACGGCGGTTGCTTTTTAAAATCACTTTTACTGTGTTTTTATACTGAAAACAAAACAGAAAAAGTTATAACAGCAATCTCAATACTCGTTGCTATTGTCATTACATCAGCTTCAATTTTCGTGATTATTTATTCAAAAGAAGGAACATTTTTAATTATATTCAGCCTATATATGATTTTCGCTCTTATCTTTAAAAAGTGAACTCTTCACTTGATTATTAAATGCATTTATTGTAAAATATAATCATATTTAGTAATTTGGAGTTGAAACAATGTTAAAAGACGTTATTGAGTCTGTTTTACCACTTGTGCAAAAGCCTGCAAGGTACACAGGCGGTGAATTAAATTCAGTTGTAAAGAATAAAGAGGATGTTGATATTCGTTTTGCATTCTGCTTTCCTGATACATACGAAATCGGTATGAGCCATCTTGGAATGAAGATTCTTTATAGCCTTATAAATTCAAAAGATAATTATTGGTGTGAAAGAGTTTTCGCGCCTGATACTGATATGGAAGAAATTATGAGAGAAAAAGATATTCCTCTTTTTGCTCTCGAAAGCCGCGATGCTCTTAAGGATTTTAATGTTGTTGGTTTTACTCTTCAATATGAATTAAGCTATACCAACGTTCTTAATATGCTCAATCTGGCTAAAATACCTCTCCGTTCAAAAGACAGAGGAAATACACTTGATATTCCTGTTATAGTTGCAGGTGGCCCATGTGTATGTAACCCTGAGCCTCTTGCAGATTTTATAGACGCTTTCCAGATTGGTGAAGGCGAGGAAATGATGCTTGAATTTTTGGAGCTTCTTGAAAAAGCAAAGAAAGAAAATAAATCAAGGCAGGAATTTTTAGAGGAAGCTGCAAAAATTGAGGGCATATACGTTCCGTCATTGTACCAAGTTTCGTACAACGAAGATGGTACAATAGCATCTGTAAACGCTACAAATGGTGCACCCCAAAGAGTAAATAAACGTGTCGTTTCAGACTTAGATAACATTTTTTATCCTGATAAATTCGTAGTTCCTTTTGTTGAGGTTGTTCACGACAGAGTGGTTCATGAAATTTTTCGCGGTTGTATTCGCGGTTGCAGATTCTGTCAGGCAGGATTCTGGTACAGACCAATCCGCGAAAAATGCGTTGAAACAATCAGTAAACAAAGCAAACGCCTTGCGTGTACCAGTGGTTATGATGAGCTTTCTCTATGCTCACTTTCAACAAGCGACTATACTAAAATCACTGACCTTTTAGAAGAACTTTTAGGTTGGACAATCCCCGATAAAATCAACGTTTCTCTTCCGTCTTTAAGAATTGATAATTTCTCTGACGAATTAAAAGAAAAACTTGCTCTCGTACGCCGTTCAGGTCTTACCTTTGCTGCAGAAGCAGGCACACAGAGACTTCGTGATGTTATAAATAAAAACATAAGCGAGGAAGAAATACTGTCGACCTGCAGAAAAGCCTTTGTTGGTGGTTGGACTGCGGTTAAGCTTTACTTTATGATAGGTCTTCCTACAGAAACAGACGACGACGTTGTAGGCATCAATCAGCTTTCCCAGAAGGTTGTTAATGAATTCTATAACAATCCCGATAAACCAAAGGGTAAGGGTTGTACAGTAAGTGCAGGTGTTTCTTCCTTTGTTCCAAAGCCTTGTACACCATTCCAGTGGGCGCCAATGGATACAAAAGAAGAATTGAAGAGAAAACAGCAACTTCTTCTCGAAAGCTGCACAACCAAGAAGATTACATTCCGTTTCCACGATACAGAACTTACATTCCTTGAAGGTGTTTTTGCCCGTGGCGACAGAAAGCTTTGCGATGTTATCGAAGCTGCTTACAACAATGGCTGTACTTTCGATAGTTGGGATGATAAAATCAATCTTCAGGGTTGGTACGATGCTTTTGAAAAATGTGGTATTGATACATCATTCTACACAAGTAGAGAGCGTTCCTATGAAGAAATTCTTTCTTGGGACCATATTAATTCGGGTATCTCAAAATCATTCTTAATGAAAGAGAATGAAAAGGCTAAAAATGCTGAAACAACAAAGCACTGCCGTCAGCAGTGTGCCGGTTGCGGTTCAAATAAATTAAACGGAGGTAAATGCGATGCGCTCAGTGAGAATATGGTTCAATAAAAAAGATACTGCAAAGTACATATCTCACCTTGATATGACTCGTTGTATGACAAGAGCATTCAGGCGCACAGATATTCCTCTTTGGTATACAGAGGGCTTTAACCCTCATCCATACCTTGTTTTTGGTCTTTCCTTACCATTGGGCGTTGAAGCGTTAAGAGAACCTCTTGATATACGACTTAACGACGATAATTACCCAATGGAAAGGGTAGTAGAGCAGCTCAATTCTGTTATGGTTCCTGGTATGGAATTTCTCGAAATTGCAGAACCCGTAAATAAAGCTCTTGAAATATTCAAAGGTGAATATAGCGTTGAAATTCCTGCAAGTTCACCTAAAGAGCTTTGCGAAAAGATTAAAAATACAGTTGAAAATGAAACAATAACCTTTGAAAAGAAAACCAAAAAGAAAACATTTAAAACAATAAATGTAAGCGAACATCTTTCAGAGTTCAGGGCAGTTTACCACGAAGATAAGGTTATGCTTTATTTTAACCTTCCTGCAGGTAATGATTTAACAATTAATCCTGTAAGCTTCTGTAATAAGCTTTTTGAAATGATTGGAGAAGCTAACATTCTCCACAGAATCACACGCCACAGGCTTCTTATGAAGGACGGTTCTGAATTCAGATAATATTAATCCCACCTGTTTCATAAAATTAACAGGTGAGGTGATTAACTTGAAAAAGCTTTTATGTATTTTTCTTTCTCTTGTTGTATGCTTTTTAATATTTGTCCACTCTTTTAATATAAAATACGAGAGCACGGGTACTAATGCAGTTGAAAAAAGTAATCTTCCTACAATAATCATTGATGCAGGTCATGGTGGTTTTGACGGTGGCGCATCCACAAAAGACGGCTACCCTGAAAAGAATATTAACCTTGCTGTTTCACTGTATCTAAACGAATATTTAAAGCTTTTCGGATTTAATACCATACTTACGAGAGATACTGATACATCTCTTGAAGACCAAGGATTAAATACAATTAGGCAGAAGAAAAAATCTGATATTCATAACAGAATGAAGATAATGGAAGATACTGAAAATTCAGTTTTTATTTCTATCCATCAGAATTTTTATTCAGTAGAAAAATACAAAGGGATGCAGGTTTTTTATTCAAGAAATTTTTCCGAAACAAGTAGCGTTCTTTCTCAATGTATACAAGATAGTGCAACCTCGCTTCTTCAGCCTGATAACGAAAGGCAAATTAAGGAATGCGGAACATCAGTTTATCTTATATACAACGCAAAAAGACCAGCTTGCCTTGTTGAGTGTGGTTTTTTATCAAACAACAGCGAGGCGCAATTGTTAAAAACACCTGATTATCAGAAAAAAATTGCATACTGTATTGCTTTAGGTATACAGGATTTTTATTATAAGGATTGATAAAATGGCTAAAAGTAAAACCATTTTTGTCTGTAACCAATGTGGATATGAATCTGCAAAATGGTACGGCAAATGTCCCGGTTGCGGTGAGTGGGATTCTTTAAACGAAGAACAGATTATAACAGAATCCTCTAAAAACGCCAAAAACAGAATATCAAGAGGTATGAGCGGTGCTTTGCCACTTGCAAAAATAGATTCAAGCATTGAGTTAAGATACGATACAGGAATAAAAGAGCTGAATCGAGTACTTGGTGGCGGCTTGGTTAAAGGCTCCCTTGTACTTTTATGCGGTGATCCAGGTATTGGTAAATCAACTATTCTTTTACAGATTTGCGAGAAGATTTCCCGCGGTTTTTCTATCCTTTATGTATCCGGCGAGGAATCTGCTTACCAGATAAAAATGAGAGCAAAGCGTCTTGGTGTAACAAGCGAAAGCCTTCACATTATGTGCGAAACAGACGCTGAAATTATCTGCGAATACACAAGAACTGAAAAGCCTGATATTGTTATAGTTGACTCTGTACAGACAATGAATATTAACGATGTTAACTCAACTGCAGGTAGCGTTACTCAGGTAAGAGAATGTACAAACCTTTTTATGCGTACTGCAAAGCAGAACGATGTTTCAATTATTCTTGTTGGCCACGTTAATAAAGATGGCAATATTGCAGGTCCTAAAGTGCTCGAACATATCGTTGATACTGTTTTATATTTTGAAGGCGAGAGAAATCTTGCTTACAGAATTCTCAGAGCTGCTAAAAACAGATTCGGCTCAACAAACGAGATAGGCGTTTTCGAAATGACAAATAAAGGGCTTGTTGAAATAGAAAGCCCATCTCTTGCTATGATTAGTGGCAGACCATTAAATGTTTCAGGTACATGCGTAACCTGTCTTATAGAAGGCACAAGACCTATTCTTGCAGAAATTCAGGGGCTTGCAACAACCTCTGGGTTTGGTAACCCTCGCAGAATGGCAACAGGCTTTGATTACAACAGAATGGCTATGCTTATTGCTATCCTGGAGAAAAGGGCAGGTTATTTCCTGGGAAATATGGACTGCTATGTCAACATTATCGGCGGTCTCAGAGCAGACGAACCTGCTTGCGATTTAGCGGTTGCATTAGCAATTATCTCAAGCCTTAAAGATGCTGTTATCAATAGCGAAACAATCGTTTTTGGTGAAATCGGTCTTGCAGGAGAAATACGCACCGTTAACAGTTGCGAACAGAGAATCCGAGAGTGCGAAAGGCTTGGCTTCAAGCGTTGCATTATACCAAGGCAGAACATAAAGAATCTCCCTGCAGGTGAATTCAAAAACATTGAAATAATAGGCGTAAGAAACATAAGAGAAGCCTTCGAGGCAGCTATTGATTAATATGTCATACAAAATAAAAAGGTGCCTTATAGGTGCTAAATACACTGAAGAAATTGCTGAGTTAAGAGAGCTTGGAATTGAGCCGATAGGCTTACCTGAGAACCCCTTTCTTGACGAGGAAATAAACAGCCACGCTGATATATTAGCATTCAACACTTATGATGGCACATTATTCCTTGATTGCCACGTAAAAGGGGAGATAGAGCCATTTATAAGCTCATATAACACGTTTTACTGTAATGATATCAAAACACCTTACCCAAGGGATGTAGCGCTGAATGCCTGTCTTTTAGGTAATAAACTTTTCTGTAATGAGAAAGCGGTTTTACCTGAAATCAAAAACTGGGCAAAGAGTAAAAGCATTGGTGTTATAAACACAAACCAGGGCTACACAAAATGCAATATGTGCGTTTTAAATGATATAGCAGTTATAACAGAAGATGATGGACTCTCCTCTTTGTTAAAAAATTATCAAATTAATGTTTTAAAAATAGAAAAGGGTTATATTGCTCTTTCAGATAAGCACTATGGCTTTATTGGTGGCGCAGGCGTAATGATATCAGAAAACCAAATGTATTTCAGTGGGGATATAAGCAGTCATCCCAATTACGTTGAAATTTCAGCTTTTCTTGATAAATACAATATTAAGCCTATATTTAATAAAAATCGCAAATTACGTGATTTGGGCGGTTTCATTAAAATATAGTTATCCGATGGAAATTTTCAAAATGACTAAATGTATTAATGAAAAAAACTGATTCGATGGAATTTTACTATGTTTTGTTAGATTCTCAAAAAATTCCATCGAATAGAAATTTTTGAAATGACCTGAGTATCGTTTCAAAAAAACTGAGCGGATGAAAGGATTTAGAGAAAATGAAAAACCCTGAAAAAAATGCTGTTGCAAAGCTTGGATACACAGTAACAATGGTTGTAGTAACAACTGCAATTTTAATTTGTATGAAAAAATATAAAGAAAAATAAAATTATTTTTAATTAAGTAATTTATAAATTATTTTAGCTAAAACACGCTATTCCTATATAAACCATACTATTAGTGTCTAATACAGCCGTAATACGATAAGAATGCTCAGAATAGCCTTAAATCACTTCTGCGGCAAATTCAAAGTAGTTAAAACTACATCAACTCATTTTACCTAAAACTCATACCCCGACTTATACAAAACTTTTATTTTGTATAAGTCTTGATTTATTTTAAGAGGTATGTTATTATTTCTTTAGGGTTTCTTCCCTTGCAAATAAATATATGAAATAGGTTGATTATATGAAAAAAGAGCAATTTATAGATATATTTCCTACATATGCTTTTGAGTTTCTTAATTACTATAGCGTTATAAAAAATCGCTCAGACCTTACTGTTATTGAGTACGCAAACGATTTAGCAACATTTTTCAGATTTCTGAAGGTTATCAAAGGCCTTGCAGATAAAAAAACTCCTTTTGAAGAAATCTATATTAAAGATTTATCAATTGACGTTATTGCAAACGTTTCTCTCAATGATGCGTATATGTTTCTTGTTTATTGTAAAGATGTACGAAATAATAACGAAAAAACACGTGCGCGTAAAGCAACTACGTTGCGTAATTTTTATAAATACCTTACAGTACAAAAGAAACTGATTGACGATAATCCCCTTCAGGAGCTTGATTCACCTAAGATAAAAAAATCATTACCCAAATACCTTACATTAGACGAAAGTCTTGCTCTCTTAAATGCTGTTGAAGGCAAATACAAAGAGCGAGATTACTGTATAATTACTCTCTTTCTTAACTGCGGATTGCGTCTTGCAGAGCTCGTTTCCCTCAATTTATCAGACATTCGCTCAAATAATACAATTGTTGTTACAGGTAAAGGCAACAAAGAGCGTACAATATACCTGAATGACGCCTGTATAGACGCTATAAACGCATATTTACCCTACAGGCATATAGACGGTGTAAAAGATAAAAATGCGCTGTTTATAAGCCGCCAAAAAGGCAGAATAAGCCCTAAAACAGTTCAATACATAGTAAAAACAACCCTCGAAAAAGCTGGTCTTGGTGATAGAGATTTATCAACCCACAAGCTACGTCATACTGCTGCAACATTAATGTACCAATACGGTGATGTTGATGTTCTTGCAATAAAAGAGATTTTAGGCCACGAAAGCCTGAGTACAACTCAGATTTACACTCATATAATGGACGAACAATTAAAAAAGGCCGCTGCAGCTAACCCTCTTAGTGGAGTTAAAGCACCAAAGCGACCTGAAATTGTGATAGAATCACATGACGATTCATCAGACGAAGTTGAGTAAATCACCAAATATTCTGTAGAACAGAGTTGTTATTAATGAACCCAGGAGAACAGGAACAATATATATTGCATATCTTAAAAGATATTCTTTAAATATCGGCTTGCCTTCCCCTTTTCCTGTAACAAGAAATATAAATATTTCCCCGGAAATATCAACACAATGGCAACAGCACTTAATTAAAGTGGCTGTTGCTGTTGCATATGCGGGCAAAAAAACAAGAGCCCAACCGCCAATACCAGACACGCCAAAATTTATATAAAACTGCGTAATTTCAACACCAAAAAAACAACCTATAAGTAGAGGTACAAGAGCTATAAATGGAGTTCCCATACCGCTAAGCCCTATAATAAAACACATTAAAAGCATAGAAAAAAACGGAAGAAAAACCCTTATAAATACAGTAAACAAACCGCTTTCAGACTGCGAGAACAATACATTATTTATTATAGACATAAAAAATGTATGCCATTCTGCAGATCCAGCTTGAGAAATATGCACTCCGGCAATTATTCCACAGATAAATAAAGTGAAGAATACAAGAGTTTTATTGTTGATTTTCAGGTTGAATTTTGGTTTAAATGCAGGTGCTTTTATAACAACTGATTTTTTTAACATACTCTTCTCCTTTTACGAATTTGCGGATATTATTCCGCCAACAATACCACCAACTATTGAAACAGGTAGTACAATCAATATTTCAGGCGATATATTAAAGCCCATAGTAATAACGCATATTATTAAAAATACAACAGCGTAAATCAACGAGGCAAAAATTCCATTTACGATTCCCCTGCCTTTTAGCTTTCTGTTTGCGAAAAAGCCGCTCAAAAAGCCACCGAACAAAATAAAACCATATATTATTAATTTGGTAAATAAATTAAAATCTGTGCTCTTCATTACAATAACAGAAACAACAGATAAGCCAACCATTAGTACAACTAATCCTTTAAGGACAGAAAATAGATAAATAACCGCAGGATTACTTGTATTAATGCGTAATTTTCGTTTCTTTTTTGATTTTTTATTTGATTCAGGCATAAAAAACCTCCGCACACCGTTTTAGTAAATGGTATGCGGAGTAATTTGTTAATATGAATTATTCTTCTGTTTTCTCTTCTGCTGGAATCTCGTCTACTGGAGCTTCTTCTGCAATGTTTTTAACGACTGCTTTGTTCTTTTTGCTTCTGCCGTTTACCTTTTCGTCAATAGCATCTTTCTGAGCTTTTGCGTTTTTAGCTTCCTGAGCAGCTTTTCTTTCGGCTTCCATACGAGCGTTAGCTGTATCGTTAGTGTAGATAGCAGATTTATGGAACTTGATTTTTGTTCTGTCTGCGCCTGTTTCGATAACGATTGAATCATCCTTAACAGTAACGATTCTACCCATGATACCACCAGTTGTTGTGATTTCATCACCAATCTGAACAGAATCTCTCATATTCTGCTCTTCTTTCTGTTTCTTCTTCTGAGGTCTTATCATTAAGAAATACATAGCACCAATCATAAGAGCGATTGGGAGAAAAGACATAATTGGGTTCTGCTCGCCTGCTGCACCTGTAGTACCTGCACCAGCACCTGAGAATAATAAATTAATAAAGTTGAACATAGTAAAATCCTCCAAAAAAATATACTCACATATTATAGCTTAGTTTATATTCTTGTGTCAAGTAAATCAACGTATTTATTTTTAAACTCGGTAAATGTTCCGTTATCAAGCTCATCTCTGATTCTTGCCATAAGATTATTATAAAAATAAAGGTTATGAATAACTGCAAGACGCATTGCAAGAATCTCTTTTGCTTTGAAAAGATGGTGTATATACGCTCTGCTGAAGTTTCTGCATGTTGGGCAGTTGCACTGTGAATCAACAGGAGAATCATCGGTTGCGTATTTTGCGTTATTCATATTAACAATACCATCCCAAGTAAACAAGTGTCCATGACGAGCGTTTCTTGACGGCATTACGCAATCGAACAAATCAACGCCTCTGCTTACACCTTCAATAATGTTACCTGGTGTACCAACACCCATAAGGTAGCGTATTTTATCCTTAGGCATAAATGGCTCAACCGTAGAAATAATGCGATACATATCTTCTTTCGGCTCACCTACTGCAAGACCACCAATTGCATAACCATCAAGGTCTAATTCAGCAATCTGTTTCATATGCTCAACTCTTAAATCGTCAAAGGTTGCGCCCTGATTTATACCGAAAAGAAGCTGATTCTTATTTATTGTATCAGGTAAAGAATTAAGTCTTTGTATTTCATTTTTACAACGAATAAGCCAACGAGTTGTTCTTGCAATAGATTCCTTAGCGTATTTATATTCTGCAGGATTTTTAACGCATTCGTCAAAAGCCATTGCAATTGTTGAGCCAAGGTTTGACTGAATCTGCATACTCTCTTCAGGACCCATGAAAATCTTTTTGCCGTCAACATGGGAATTGAAGGTTACGCCCTCTTCTTTGATTTTACGAAGTTTTGCAAGTGAAAACACCTGAAACCCACCGCTATCTGTAAGAATAGGACCACTCCAGCCTGTAAATTTATGAAGACCACCAAGCTCTTTTATAAGCTTATCACCAGGACGAACATGAAGATGGTATGTATTGCAAAGCTGCACCTGACAACCAATATCCTTTAAATCATACGCAGAAAGACCACCTTTGATTGCGCCACATGTTGCAACATTTTGGAAAGCAGGTGTCTGAACTGTTCCGTGAACTGTATGGAATTCACCTCTACGGGCTGTTCCCTCTGTTTTAATAAGTTTGTACATAGAAAATATCCTTTAAATTATAATATAAGCATACAATCTCCGAATGAAAAGAATCTGTATTTATCATCTACAGCTTCCTTGTATGCTTTTAATGTTTTTTCGTAGCCATAAAAGGCAGAAACAAGCATAATCAATGTGCTTTCAGGCAAATGGAAGTTTGTAAGAAGTCCGTCAATACACTTAAATTCATAGCCAGGGTAAATGAATATATCGGTAAATCTGTCGTCTTCTCTAATTTCGCCACAGAATGTTGCTGCGCTTTCAAGTGTACGACAGCTTGTTGTACCAACCGCAATTACTCTACCGCCATTTTTCTTTGTTTCGTTAATTAAATCTGCAGTTTCCTTTGGTAAATGGTAGTGCTCCGAATGCATATGGTGGTCTTCGATTTTCTCTGCCTTAACAGGTCTGAAAGTACCAAGGCCAACATGGAGAGTTACGTAACCGATTTTAACGCCTTTATTCTGAAGTTTTTCAAGTATTTCATTTGTAAAATGAAGACCTGCAGTTGGTGCTGCAGCGGAACCGAGCTCTTTTGAATAAACTGTCTGATAACGCTCCTTATCCTCTAACTCTGCAGTTATATAGTGAGGAAGAGGCATCTGACCGATTTTATCAAGAATGTTAAAAATATTATCTTTTTTATCGTAAGAGAATCTAACAATTCTGTTGCCATTTTCTAGAACCTGTTCAACAACACATTCTAAAATACCATCACCGAAGGTGAATTCAACACCCTCTTTTGCCCTTTTACCAGGACCTGCGAGCGTTTCCCATAAATCAGTTTCTATCTGGTTAAGTAAAAGAAATTCAACAACTGCCCCTGTTTCCTTATTTGTTCCGTAAATACGGGCAGGAAGAACACGGGTATTATTAAGAATAAGGCAATCCCCTTCATTAAAATACTCTGTAATATCGTAAAAATGCTTGTGATTTATGCTATCTTCAGTTTTAGTAAGAACCATCATTCGTGAATAATCGCGTGGCTCCATAGGATGCTGAGCAATAAGCTCTTCAGGTAAATGGTAAAAGAAATCAGATTTATTCATATTTTGCCCTTTTTTCAATATAATTAGTAGTAAAATAAACAATAAAAAGATTGACTAATTCAATACATATATGGTATTATCTATTAGTTAAAAATAGCGGTTTATATTATAATTCATTTCCGCAGTAATTACAAGTGTTTTTTATACGGAGGTACACAAATGAAAAAGTATAAGGTTGGTTTAATTGGCGCAACAGGTATGGTTGGTCAGAGATTTGCTCTCCTTCTTAATGAGCACCCTTGGTTTGATGTTACAGTTCTTGCTGCATCATCACGTTCTGCAGGTCAGACATATAAAGAGGCTCTTGGTAACAGATGGTGCATGGAAGAGCCAACACCTGCAAAGTATCTTGATATGGTTATTTACGATGCAGAAAAAGATATTGAAAAAATCGCATCAGAAGTTGATTTTGTTTTCTGCGCTGTTAACCTTTCAAAAGCAGAAACAAAAGAGTTAGAAGAAAAATACGCAAAGGCAGAATGCCCTGTTGTTTCTAACAACTCTGCTCACAGAATGACTGCAGATGTTCCTATGGTTGTTCCGGAGCTTAACCCTGAGCATATCGAAATTATCAAGGCTCAGCGCGAAAGATTAGGTACAAAGCGTGGCTTTATTGCAGTTAAATCTAACTGCTCACTTCAGAGCTATGTTCCTGCTCTCTTCCCTCTTCACGATAAATACACTGTTAAAGACGTTGTTGTTTGTACATACCAGGCTATTTCAGGCGCAGGCAAAACATTTGACAGATGGCCAGAAATGGTAGATAACGTTATCCCATTCATCGGCGGCGAAGAAGAAAAGAGCGAAAAAGAGCCACTTAAACTCTGGGGTAAGATTGAAGGTAACGAAATCGTTTCTGCAACAGAGCCTCACTTTACAGCTCAGTGTATCCGTGTCCCTGTTTCAGATGGTCATATGGGTGCTGTGTTTGTAAGATTTGAAAACAAACCAACTAAAGAAGATATGATTGTTATGTGGAAGAACTTCAAGGGCAGAGCTCAGGTATTAGAGCTTCCATCAGCTCCAAAGCAGTTCCTTCACTACTTCGAAGAGGATAATATGCCTCAGACAAAGCTTCACAGAAACCTTGAAAACGGTATGGCTGTTTCAATTGGTCGTCTTCGTGAAGATACACAGTACGACTATAAGTTTGTTTGCCTTGCGCACAACACTCTTCGCGGTGCTGCAGGCGGCGCAGTTCTTCTCGCAGAGCTCCTTTGTGCAGAAGGATATATGGACTAATTTACATAAAAGCGAAACCGTTTTATAAAATAAAGCGTTTTCGCTTTTTTAAATAAATATCTGGAGGTCTTTCTATGAAAAAGCCGATTTTTACCGGTGCAGGCGTAGCCATTGTTACACCTTTTTATGGCGAGGACTTAAAAATCAATTTTCCTCTTTTTGAGGAAATAATCGAAAATCAGATAAACAACGGAACAGACGCAATTGTTGTTTGCGGAACAACAGGTGAAAAATCAACTCTTGTTTACGATGAACATGTGGAAGCAATCCGCATAGCAGTTGAAACCACTGCAGGCAGAATTCCCGTTATCGCAGGAACAGGCTCTAACGATACTGTTCACGCAGTAAAGCTTTCAAACGATGCTGAAAAAATGGGTGTTGATGGTCTTTTAATGGTAACGCCATACTACAACAAAGCGTCTCAGGATGGTTTGATTGAATCATACACATATATTGAAGAAAGAGTTTCAACTCCTATAATCCTTTATAATGTTCCATCAAGAACAGGCGTAACAATCAAGCCTGAAACATATCTTGAGCTTTCAAAGCTTCCTCTTATAAACGGAGCAAAGGAAGCAAGCGGTGATATTTCTCACCTTGCAAAATGTATTGCCCTTTGTGGTGATAACCTTAATTTCTACTCAGGAAACGATGACCAAATCACTGCATTTATGGCGTTGGGTGCAAAAGGCGTTATTTCTGTCCTATCAAACGTTGCTCCAAAGCTCGCTCACGATATTGCACAGTTTGGTTTAGACGGTGATTTCAAAAAGAGCGCAGAACTTCAGCTCAAGTATATTGATCTTTGCAACGCACTTTTTTGCGATGTTAACCCTATCCCTGTTAAAGAAGCTATGTGTATGATGGGTTATGATGTTGGCAGATGCAGAATGCCTCTTTCACCATTGAACGAAAAAAACAAAGAACTTCTCAGAGAAGTTCTTGAGAAGCACAATATGATTTAAAATTATAAATAACGAGGAATTTTAAATGACAAGAATTTTATTAAGTGGTTGCTGCGGAAAAATGGGAAGATTTGTTGCAGAAACTGTAAAAAACAGAAAAGATTGCGAAATTGTTGCAGGTATTGATATTATAGATGATTCAACTTTAGGCTTCCCTGTGTTCGGAAACTACGACGAAGTTGATGTTAAGGCAGATGTTATAATAGACTTTTCAAATATTTCTCTTCTTCCTGCCCTTTTAGGCTACGCTGAAAGAACAAAAACTGCAGTTGTGCTTGCAACAACAGGCCTTTCAGACGAGCAGATTAAAGCTGTTGAAGCAACAAGCGAAACTGTGCCTGTTTTCTTCAGCTACAATATGTCTTTAGGTGTGAGCCTTCTTTGCGAATTAAGTAAGGTTGCGGCAAAGGTTCTTGGAACAGGCTTTGATGTTGAAATTGTTGAAGCTCACCACAACCAGAAGCTTGACGCACCAAGCGGAACCGCAATTATGCTTGGTAATGCTATTAAAGAAGAAATGCCGGATGCATATTTTGAATATGACCGCCACTCTAAAAGAGAGAAACGCCACACCAACGAAATTGGTATCCACGCAATCCGTGGTGGTACAATTGTTGGCGAGCATCAGGTTATTTTCGCAGGTACTGACGAAATTGTTACACTCTCCCACTCTGCCCGTTCAAGAGCAATCTTCGCAAATGGCGCAGTAAATGCCGCAGTTTTCCTCAAGGATAAAAACGCAGGCGTTTATAATATGAGTGATTTAGTAAACGAATAAAAAACAAGCAGCAGATAGCAATAAAGCTATCTGCTGTTTGTTATATACATATTTCTGACATATGGTAACTAAAAAAGAGTGGCAAACGCCACTCTTTTTTTATTAATATGCTTTTCCCCAATATACCATGTGCTTTGCAGGCTTACCGCAGCATATGCATGTATCTGCAATATTCTCCTGGTTGAATGGGATACAACGTGAGCCAACGCCTGTAACCTCTTTAACCTTGTCTTCACACTCTTCTTCGCCGCACCACATTGCTTTTACAAAGCCGTCGCCCTTTTCTTCAAGAGCAGGAACGATTTGGTCAAGTGATGTACATGTATATGTGCGGTTTTTAATATTTTCAAGAGACTTGTTGTAAATAGCCTCTGCAAAGTCTTTAAGAGCAGTTGTAATGCCTTCTTCAAGGTTGTCAAGAGAAACGAAAATCTTTTCTCTGTTATCTCTGCGAACGAGAACACACTGGTTATTTTCAATGTCCTTAGGACCAATTTCAAGTCTTACTGGAACACCCTTCATCTCGTATTCAGAGAACTTCCAGCCTGGTGAGTTAGAGCTGTCGTCAACCTTTACGCGAAACATAGAAGAAAGTCTGTCGCGAAGCTCATATGCTTTATCAAGCACGCCTTCCTTATGCTGAGCAACCGGAATAATAACAACCTGAATTGGTGCAATGTCAGGTGGTAAAACAAGACCGTTGTTATCGCCGTGAGACATAATAAGAGCACCAATAAGTCGTGTTGTTGAGCCCCATGATGTCTGGTGAACATACTGAAGCTTATTCTCTTTATCCTGGTATGTCATATTGAAAGCCTTAGCAAAGCCATCACCAAAGTAGTGAGATGTTGCAGCCTGAAGAGCCTTACCATCGTGCATAAGAGCTTCAATACAGTATGTAGAAACTGCACCTGCAAATTTGTCGCTCTCTGTTTTAACGCCTCTGATAACAGGCATACAAAGTGATTTTTCGCAGAAATCAGCGTAGATATTTAACATACGCTCTGTTTCTTCAATAGCCTCTTCAGCAGTTGCATGAACTGTATGACCTTCCTGCCATAAGAATTCGCGTGTACGAAGGAAAGGACGAGTTGTCTTTTCCCAACGAACAACGTTGCACCACTGGTTGTAAAGCTTTGGTAAATCTCTGTGAGACTGAACAATTTTTGCATAGTGCTCGCAGAAAAGTGTTTCAGATGTTGGTCTTACGCAAAGGCGCTCTTCTAAAGGATTACTACCACCATGAGTAACCCATGCAACCTCAGGAGCGAAGCCTTCAACGTGGTCCTTTTCTTTCTGGAGAAGGCTCTCAGGAATGAAAAGAGGCATATATACGTTTTCATGACCTGTTTTCTTGAATTCACCATCAAGAATTTTCTGAATATTTTCCCATATAGCGTAACCATATGGACGGATAATCATACAACCTTTAACGCTTGAATAGTCAACAAGGTCTGCCTTTTTAACAACGTCTGTGTACCATTGAGCAAAATCGACCTCCATAGAAGTGATTGCTTCAACCATTTTTTTCTGTTCTGCCATTTTTAATTTCCTCTTTATTTAAAATCTTATTTATTATCTTCTATAAATTTAACTAAATCCCCAATTGTATCAATATCTTCAAGAGCTTCGTCTGAAATCTCCATTTCAAATTCATCCTCAAGGCTCATAACAAGGTCAACGAGATCGATACTATCAAGAGTCAAATCACGCAAAAGATTTGCTTCAGGAACAATATACTCTTCTTCAACTTCAAATTCTTCACACAAAATCTGTTTAATTTTTACGAATACCATATAAAAAACAACTCCTGTAAGAATTAAAATATTTATAACTTTTAAATTATATAAATTTTAAGAACTTTAGTCAATAGGTTTAATGAACAAATTGTATAACCATTCCCTGCATAAAGGTATCCACTGAGCGCACGAAAACTCAAAACGACCCTCGCATGTTACGTAATCAGCAGTCGAAAACCCGTGGCCACCCTCAGAGAAAATGTGCAACTGATGAGGAATCCCTTTTTCACTGAGAGCTTCTGCAAATTTTATTGAACTTCTTACAGGCACCAAGCCGTCGTCTGAAGAAGCGAAAATAAATGCAGGCGGAGTATTTCCGTCAACCTTATCATCCAATACAGGCACATTCTCGTGGTTTTTAAGAACATCTACGTCGTTACAGATATCCTTTGTTATACAAGGGTATCCTAAAATCATTGCTGCAGGACGGATTTTACCCATTGTACCTAGAGCAGCAGCAAGATGACCTCCTGCAGAAAAACCGCAGACTGCTATTTTTTCTGCATCAACAAGCCATTCATCACTTTTATCAACAATCATCTGCATTGCTTCATCTGCATCTTGAAGTGGCTGAGGGAACATCGAGTTTTCGTTAAGAGAATACCTCAATATAAACGCATTGTATCCCATTGCAAGAAAATGCATTGCTATAGGCTCTGCCTCTCTGTTGGAGCACATTCCGTAGCCACCACCGGGGAAAACAAGTACAGCAGGTCTTTTATAATCTTTCTTGTGGTCAAAAGATGAATCAAGGATGTAGGTTGTTAAAGTTACATCTTTGTTTGTAAGATTATATGTCTGAGTTCTCATATTATTCACTCACCTTTAATAATTTTTCTTTAAGTATCTTTGGTGTAAGAATTGTATAAATTGTAACATTGGTTGTCGCCTTAATAAGGTTAAATCCAACGCAAACCCACAAAAATCCATCAATAAAACCTTTGGCATCAATATTCATAAATTCAGAAACAAGCCACATATTCATAGGAATCATAACAAGAGTCATTATAATAACACCGCAGATATCGGAGATAACAACACCATTAAAGCCTTTGATTGCTTTACGGACAAGGTACACAACAATTATCATAAGGCCTGATGAAACAAAATGCATAACAAATCCTATAAAACCGCTTGAAGAACTAAAAAACAGAGTCTGAATAAGACAAACAATAAACAGAGAAACTATTGAATACACAGGACCTAAAAGACCTGAACATATAAGAATAGGCACATCAGAAAACTCCATCTCATAAAATGGCGCAGACGGGAAAATAGGAAACCTGACTGTTGCCATAAGCACAAGAGAAAGAGCAGATAAAACTGCGGCTATTGTGAGTCTTTGAAGCTTTTTTGCGTTTTCGCTTTTTGAGTTCATAAAAATACCTCTCATAAATAAAAAATTGCCCCGAAAAGACTCAGGGCAATTAATATAAAAGGTTGCACTTTTATATGAAACATCTTTCATCCGGACTATAACCGTCGGTCTGGGAATTGCACCCAATCAGCCGTAAGGCTCGCAGACTATACTGCCGGTGGGGACTCGCACCCCGCCCTGAAGTTTCGTAGTTCTATTTTATGCAAAAACGCGTTATTTGTCAATAGCTAATAGCTAGCAGCAAACAGCTATTTACTATTTGCTGTCTACTATTTGCTAATTGACATTCTTTCCCATTTATAATATAATTATTAATGTATGTAATCAATTACAAATTTAGGAGATATTTTTATGGGAATTTATGAAGAATTAGTTGCTCGTGGGCTTATTGCTCAGGTAACAAACGAGGAAGAAATCCGCGAGATGATTAACAACGGTAAAGCTAATTTCTATATTGGTTTTGACTGTACTGCAGATAGCCTTACTGCGGGTCATTTTATGGCGCTTACTCTTATGAAGCGTTTACAGATGGCTGGCAACAAGCCTGTTGCTCTTATTGGTGGCGGTACAACTATGATTGGTGACCCATCTGGTAGAACCGATATGAGAAAAATGCTTACAAAGGAAGATATTCAGCATAACGCTGACTGCTTTAAAAGACAGATGGAGCGTTTTATCGACTTTGGCGAAGGCAAAGCAATTATGGTTAACAATGCAGACTGGCTTCTTAACCTTAACTATGTTGAACTTCTCCGTGAGGTTGGTGCTTGCTTCTCTGTTAACAATATGCTTCGTGCAGAATGTTACAAGCAGAGAATGGCTACAGGTCTCAGCTTCCTTGAATTCAACTATATGATTATGCAGAGCTACGACTTCTACTATCTCTTCAAGGAATATGGAATCAATATGCAGTTCGGTGGCGATGACCAGTGGAGCAATATGCTTGGTGGTACAGAGCTCATCCGTAAAAAGCTTGGTAAAGACGCTCACGCTATGACTATTACCCTTCTTACTGACTCTCAGGGTAAGAAAATGGGTAAAACAGCAGGTAACGCTGTTTGGCTTGACGCTAACAAAACATCTCCATATGATTTCTATCAGTATTGGAGAAACGTTGGCGATGGCGATGTTCTTAAATGCATCCGTATGCTTACATTCCTTCCTCTTGAACAGATTGACGAAATGGATAAATGGGAAGGCGCAGAGCTTAACAAAGCAAAAGAGATTCTTGCTTGGGAGCTTACCGCTCTTGTTCATGGCGAAGAAGAAGCAAACAAGGCACAAGAAGCAGCTAAAGCCGTTTTCGCAGGTGCAGGTAACTCAGAAAACATGCCTTCAACCCAGCTTGGCGCAGAAGATTTCACTGCAGATGGTATAAATATCATTGACGCAATGATTAAAGCCTCTCTTTGCGCTTCCAGAGGCGAAGCAAGACGCCTTATCGAACAGGGTGGCGTAAGCGTTGACGATGTTAAGGTTACTGCTCCACAGCACATTATCCCTGTTGCAGATTTTGATAAAGGCTATGTAATTATCAAAAAAGGTAAGAAAGTATTTCATAAAATTATTAAGTAAGCGGAGGGTTTACTATGGGAACACTTACTAACGTATATTGCAGATCGTATCAGAAAGTAATGAAGGTTGCTTCAAGTGCACTTAACTGGGCTCCACCTAAGGTTGTCAAGGGCGCAGGCGCAGTAAAGCAATTGCCTGAGCTTGTTAAGAACGAAGGTCTCGACAATGTTCTTATTGTTACAGATAAAGGTCTTATGAGCCTTCACCTTTTAGATGGTCTTTTTGAAGGCCTTGAAAAAGCAGGTATCAAGTACTCTGTTTATGATGAGGTTCAGCCAAACCCAACTATATATAATGTTGAGGATGCTCTCAAGATTTATAAAGAAAACAATTGCCAGGGCTTTATTGCTTTCGGTGGCGGTTCACCTATGGACTGTGCAAAGGTAACAGCTGCAAGAGTTGTAAAACCAAACAAGACTCCATCTGAAATGCGTGGTCTTTTCAAAATCCTTAAGAAATTGCCACCATTCTTTGCAGTACCAACAACTGCAGGTACAGGCTCAGAAACAACAATCGCTGCAGTTATTTCTAACCCTGATACACACGAAAAGAATGCTATTAACGACCCTAATCTTCGTCCAAAATACGCTATTCTTGACCCTGAGCTCACTCTCGGCCTTCCACCACACATTACATCTACAACAGGTATGGATGCTCTCACCCATGCTGTTGAGGCGTACATAGGCGGAAGCAACACTAAGCAGACATTTGAGGATGCAAGAATTGCTACAAAGCTCATTTTCGATAACATCGAAAAGGTTTATGTAAACGGTAAAGATGTTGAAGCACGTGAGAATATGCTTGTTGGTTCATTCCACGCAGGCCTTGCGTTTACAAGAGCTTATGTTGGTTATGTGCACGCTATTGCTCACAATCTTGGTGGTATGTATGGTATTCCACACGGCCTTGCAAATGCAGTAATTCTCCCATATGTTCTTGATTACTTCGGTGAGACTGCATATAAGAGACTTGCAGAGCTTGCAGATATAGCCGGTGTTTCAGGTCCTGCACAGGGCGACAGAGAAAAGGCAAAGCGCTTTATTGCTGCAATTCGTGATCTTAATGCTAAAATGAATATTCCAACAGGCTTTGAGCAGATTAAGGATGAGGATATTCCTCTTATTGCAGAGCGTGCCTTGAAGGAAGGCAACCCACTCTACCCTGTTCCAAGAATTATGGACCAGGCAGAGTGTGAAGCACTTATCAAGAGCCTTAAAATCTAACAATCAATAAATACAAGAAGCTCCCTATGACGAAAATCATAGGGA
>JAZLDN010000012.1:0-9404 GCA_045614765.1 Acutalibacteraceae bacterium | reverse complement strand
CTAAAAAAGATGAAGGCGCATGGAACGCCTTTGACTATATGGACGAAAAAACTGATGAAGAGGATGATAAAAATGAAAGCTGAGTTTCTTGTTAATGAATTTATTTACCCACCAAAAAGCGTAACAGACAGTTGCCACGCTTCAACTGTTTTGCCACTCCCTGACGGAACAGTTGTTTCTGCATGGTTTGGTGGTACAAAAGAGGGTAACGATGACGTAAAAATATGGGTGAGCGTGCGCGAAAACGGTAAGTGGGCAGAGCCGTATGCTGTTGCTGTTGATGGTGAAGCTCTTCCTCACTGGAATCCTGTTCTTTTCCTTAGAAAAAACGGCGAGATTATACTTTATTTCAAGTACGGAAAGCCTATTCCACAGTGGGTTACATACTACGCAATTTCAAAGGATGGAGGCAAAAGCTTTTCAAAGCCTCAGGTGCTTGTGCCCGGTGATAATGATGGTGGCAGAGGTCCTGTTAAAAATAAGGCTATAAGGCTTTCAGACGGTACTGTTGTAGCACCTGCTTCAAGGGAATCTCTTAAAAAATCATGGAGATGCTTTGTGGATATTTCAAAGGATGACGGTCTCACTTTTGAACATTCAAATTTCGTTTTGAGAAGCAAGAAAAATGGCAAAACTGTTGGTATGATTCAGCCTACATTGTGGGAAAGCGAAAAAGGTCTTCATATGCTTATAAGAACAAATATGGGTCATATCTATAGGAGCGATAGTAAGGATTTCGGTAAAACATGGTGCAAGGCGTACGAAACACCTATGGGCAATCCTAATAGTGGTATTGATATTGTTAAAATGGACGATGGTACACTTGTGCTTATAATGAACCCCATATTTGTAAACTGGGGCGACAGAGCGCCACTTGTTTTAATGGCATCAACAGACGGTGGCGATACCTTTACTGAAATATTCAAGTGCGAGCCTACTGAGGGCGACCATGAATTCAGTTATCCTGCTATGGTGGCAGATGGTGATGTTTTACACATTACATACACCCATCAGCGTGAGGGAATTGTGTATCAGCAAGTGAAAATAAGCAAATAAAACCGGATAAATAAGAGAGTAATCACCTTTTTGGAAAAAGTTTCAAAAAGGTGATTATTATTTTTAATAATCTGTTGCACTTTACAATCGTTTTTGATAGAATGTATATGTCAAAAATTGGACTATTTATATGTAATGTAAAAACTATTATTAAAAAAGGAGTTTTACAATGCCCGAAGCAATTAAGCTTTACCCTCAGCTCACAAGGGTAGTAAGCCACTTTAAAAAATTCGATATTGAAGTGCCTAAGGCTTTATTGGAAACAAGGCCTCAGAAGCCTGACCTTTCAGATTTCCCTTATCCGCTTCCTCAGCGCAAAAAGGAATACACATGCTTCTGCCAGAGTGCAGATGGCGCAGAATGGTATGGCTCAAATGGCGGCGTAACACGCTATAATCCTAAGGCAGAAAGTCTTTCAGACGTTGTAATGCATTTCAGCGCTCACAGAGATTTGCTTGATAACAATGTTTCATCTATTGTTCCTGATGGCGATTGCGGCGTATGGGTGCTTACAGACAATGGCGCAACTCATATTGCAATGGTTCTTATGTCTATGGAAGAAAAGGCAGAAAGGCTTTTAGAGGAATCTCACAAATACGTTTCCCGCCACGGCATGTACAGCCAGAAGCGTCTTTCAGAAGCCGGCAACCTTGATTCAATACTTCCTTACGGAAGCAGTGATAACGATGGTAGCTTCTCATCAGCTCACGCGATGGGTGAAATTTTCCGTTACGCTACTCTTAAAAGAGAGCTTGGCGAGTATCACGAAGATACAATCAAGGCAAGAGAAAGTGCTCTCAGAGCAAGTGAAGCAAATCTTCTGCTTATGTACATTTCAGGCAGAGGTGACGGCTTCGTTGCAAGAAGCTATCACACAAAGGATGAGCCAGTGCCTGATGACGGTCTTTTTTATAAAAAGAATGGTGCTACTGCAAGCTGTGTGAACACAACAGGTGCACGCGAAAGAGGTATTGTAGGCCTTGAAGTAAAAGCAGATGCACCTATTCCTGAGAGACTTCGTAAATACTATGCAGAAAAGGGCAACGAGGATACAGATATTACATACAAGGGTGACACAAGCAGTGATGAAATCACACATCACTATATGCACCTTCTTGTTGCTCACGAGTTTTTAGGTCTTGAAGACCCTGAGTATGATGAGCTTCTCAAAACTGCTGCAAAAAACACTATGATGCATATGATTAACAACAACTTCGCTCTTCGCGAAGCAAGCGGTGAATATACAACATGGGCAAAATGGAATCTTGAATATTTCAATAGCCCTATGGGTTGGGCAGATGCTTGCCTTAATGCAGGTCAGATGCTTATGTACCTTAATGTTACAATGCACATTACAGGTGAGCAGGGCATTTTCAGAAAAACTCACGATGAGCTTGTGGAAAAAGGCTATGCAGACCTTACATATAAGCACTTTGACCGCTTCCACCACGTAAGTATTCAGGGTGGCGTTGAAGACAGAGTTGAGATTATGTATGGTGACCATATGCTTGCAGTTCTTTCTCTTTGGGGTCTTTGCACACTTGAAAAGGACGAGATTCTTTTAGAAAAATACAGAAATGCTTTCAGAAGCTGGAGATATTCTCTTGCACCTGAATATAACCCGGGTTACGATTTCCCTTATTTCCTCAGTGACCCTGAAAATGCGAAGCCTGATGCAGAAAAAATAAGAACATGGTTCTACCGTTTCAATGTATCACGTCTTGCAGCTAAGGTTTCTCTCAGCGCACGCCGAGATATTCCTCAGAAGGAATTGATGGGTGACTATAAGGAAACCTCATGCCTTCTTCCTAACGATGAGCACTTTATTGCAAAGTACGACAGAAACCCACTTGAATTCAAGGATGAAGACAGTGGCGGTGCTTTATGTGTGGAAGGTTGTTATCCATATACTTTTGCTTATTGGTTAGGCAGATACTTTAAATTTATAGAGGAGGGCACAAACTAATGTCAAAATCAATTAAACTTATCGGTAATGCCCACCTTGACCCAATATGGCTCTGGCGTTGGCAGGAGGGCTGCGCAGAGGTTCTCCAGACCTTCAGAAGCGCTCTTGACCGTCTTAACGAGTATAACGATTTTGTTTTCACTTGCTCTTCTGCTGCTTATTATGAATGGGTTGAGCAGATTGACCCTCAGATGTTTGAGGAAATCAGAGCAATGGTGAAAAAAGGCAGATGGGTGCCTGTAAATGGTTGGTGGGTTCAGCCCGACTGCAATATGCCATCTGCAGAAAGCTTTGCCCGTCAGGCGCTTTACAGCCAGCTTTATTACTACGAAAAATTCGGTATAACCTGTAAAACAGGCTATAATGTAGATTCCTTCGGACACGCTGCAAGCCTTCCTCAGCTCCTTGTAAAGGGCGGAATGTATTCATACGTTATGCAGCGCCCAGGTACTCACGAAAACAGTGAGATTCCTGAAAACCTCTTCTGGTGGGATAGTGCAGATGGCTCAAGAGTTCTTACTTACAGAACACCTACAGGCTACACTGCTCACGGCAAAGAGGATATAGACAGAAAGCTTCAGGACATCAACAACCGCGTTGAAGAAACAGGCCACGGAATGATGATGTTCTACGGCGTTGGTAACCACGGCGGTGGACCAACAAAGGGTGATATTGAGTATCTTAAAGCAAATCTTGAAAAAGAAGGCTTTAATGACCTTGAGTTCTCATCACCTGATGATTATTTTGACGATATTTATAACGATTTCCTTGATGTTCCATCATGGAAGGACGAGCTTCAGCACCACGCAAGCGGCTGCTACAGTGCAACTTCTCTTGTAAAGGCTCTCAACCGCAAGGCAGAAAATGTTCTCGGTGCATCAGAGAAGTGGGATACAATTGCTTCTCTTGTTACAGGCTCAAAGCCATCTACAGAGCGCTTCAAGGATGCTTGGAAGAAGGTTTGCTTCAATCAGTTCCACGATATTCTCTGCGGTTGCTCAATTATGGAAAGCTATGAGGATGTTAAGGAATCTGAAGGCTATGCTCTCAATATTGCATCTGAGGCTTACAATAATGCAGTTCTCAGAATTGCAAGAAAAATAGATACATGGGTTGATGGCGTAAGCGAGCCTGTTCTTGAAACACGCCACTACACAGGTGCAGACAACGGCTTCCCAAGACCTGTTGTTGTATTTAACCCTCATTCATATGATATTGAAATCCCTGTAAGAATGTATCACCCATCAAAGAGTGTTACAGACAGCGAAGGTAACGACGTTTCATTCCAGAATGTGCGCTCATCAAGAACAAACGATGACCACCTTGATACATTGTTCCTTGCAAAGGTTCAGGGCTTTGGTTATAACACATATTGGCTCGAGCCTGATGGCGATATAAGCGCTCCAAAGGAGCTTAACGGTGAACAGGATTTCTTTATGGAGAATGAATATATTGCTGTTGAGCTTGATAAGGAAACAGGCTTTATAAAGAGCCTTGTAGATAAATCAACAGGTGAGGATTTGGCAAGCGATAACTTCCTTGCAATCCCTACAGTTATTGATGATGAAGCTACAGATACATGGGCTCACAATGTTTTCAAATTCCACAAGGTAAAGGGTCTTATGGAGCTTGTAAGCATTGAGCGTGTTGAAAGCGGTGCTTTACGTTCAGTTATCCGTACAAAGCATAAGTTCAACGATTCATATCTTACTCAGGAATTTATTCTTGCGAAGAAGCAGAAAACACTTCGCGTTGATTGTAAGGCTATGTGGCAGGAAAAATTCACAATGCTTAAATTTGCTTTCCCTGTTGGCGGAAACGAAGAAATAAGCACATATGAAATCCCTGCAAGCTTTATTAAGAGACCTTGTAATGGTGAAGAAGAGCCTGCGCTTAACTGGGCAGACCTTACAGTTACAAAGAACGGCAAGCGCGTAGGTCTCTCTGTTATGAGCGATTCTAAATACAGCTACGATTGCCCTGGAGCAGAGTTAAGATTAACAGCTCTCAGAAATGTAATCTTTGCAGACCACTATTCTGACAGACCTGCTGCAGACTTCAACTTTACTGATGAGGGTCTTAACCGTTTCTCATACGGCATCTACCTTCACTCAGGCGAGGCTGAAAACAGCGACGTAGTGAAAGAAGCACACATTTTCAACAATAATGTGGTTGCAGTTCCTGAAAGCTATCATAAGGGTGAGCTTCCACAGAAGGATTGCTTCCTTTACACAAATCTTGATAACGTGCAGATTACCGCATTAAAGAGATGTGAGGATGGCTCAGGCGACCTTATTATAAGACTTTACGAAACAAAGGGCATTGAAGATTCAAAGGGCTACCTGATGAGTAAGCTTTTCGATAACGGCTTCTGGTTTGATATTAAGAAGCACGAAATCAAAACCTTCAGGGTAGACAGAGACACAAAGGTTCGCGAAATCAATTTCCTTGAAGGTATAGCCGAATAGAATTAAACACCGCACGGTTTATTAAGGCAAATTTCCGCATTAACTTCGTCAAAAAGTTTGAAATACGACAGTATTCCTTCACTTTTTTCGGCTATTGTAAAATAAAAAACTGCTTCCCTTCGGGGAAGCAGAAAAGTCAAACTTTAAAGGCGGATAGCTTGTTGCTTATTAAAATTGCAACTGCGATTTTAATTAAATCGGGAATAATAAAAGGTACAACGCAAACAAGAAGAGCGCTCATAAAGCTCTGAATGCTGAATTCTTTAAGATAAAGAATTGTGTACCACAAGGTTCCGAAAACATAGCAGGCTATAAGCCCTGAAACCAGTCCAACGGCTTTGATTTTTGAAGAGCTGCCAAAACGTGTGGCAAAGCAATAAATGAAAGCTGTGAAAATAAATCCTAAAATGTATCCTCCCGTAGCACCCATAAGGTGTCCCAAGCCCCCTGAAAAGCCGGCGAAAACGGGAAGCCCGATTATTCCTAAGAAAATGTAAAGAATAATGCTGAGTAAACCTCGTTTCCCGCCAAGAATAGTAAGGGCGCAGAAAACGCCTAATGCTTGCAAGGTAAAGGGTACGGGTGAGGGAATAGTAATGAACGCAGAAACTGCAATAATTGCAGAAAACAAAGCAATTAAAATGTAACTTTTTAATTTGTTTTTAGTTTCGCTCATTTTTATCACCTCGCCGAAAAATACTAACATATCATATAATTATTGTCAAATCAAAAAGAAAGAAGGAAGATTATGGAAACTTTAATGGAGTTAGGTACTAAAATAATTAGTATCTTCGAAGCCATTATGGGTATGGATTTCGTAAGTGAAATTATACCTATGCTTATTATGTGGGCAATAGGCGGCGTACTTATTTACTGCGCTATTGTTAAGGACATGGAGCCAACACTCCTTTTACCAATGGGCTTTGGTACAATCCTTGTAAACTTGCCACTTGCTCTTACAGAAGGTGTTATTTCTGAACACGGCGCAATTGAAGTGCTTTACAATGCCGGTGTTGCAAATGAATTATTCCCACTGTTGTTATTTATCGGTATCGGCGCTATGATTGACTTCGGTCCCGTTCTTTCAAACCCTAAGCTTATGATTTTCGGTGCTGCAGCTCAGTTTGGTATTTTCTTTACACTTTCAGTTGCATCACTCTTCTTCCCAATCAACGAAGCAGCATCTATTGCTATTATCGGTGCGGCAGACGGCCCAACATCTATCTTCGTTGCAGGTACACTCGGTTCTAAGTATATCGGTGCTATCATTGTAGCAGCTTACTCTTATATGGCTCTTGTTCCAATGGTACAGCCACCAATTATCAGACTTCTTACAACTAAAAAAGAACGTAAAATCCGTATGAAATACGAGGGTAAAGCAGTATCAAGAAAAACAAGAATTCTTTTCCCAATCGTTGTTTCAATCATTGCAGGTGTTGTTTCACCTCAGTCAGCAGTTCTTATCGGCTTCCTTATGTTCGGTAATCTTATCAGAGAATGTCTTGTTCTTGATTCTCTTTCAGAAACAGCACAGAAGACACTCGCTAACCTTATTACAATTCTCCTCGGTATCACAGTTGCAAGAAATATGAATGCAAAGGATTTCCTTACAATAGAAACAGCTCTTATTCTTGGTCTTGGTCTTGTTGCTTTCATGTTCGATACTGCAGGCGGCGTTCTCTTTGCAAAGTTCCTCAACATTTTCCTTCCAGAAGGAAAGAAGTTTAACCCAATGATTGGTGCTGCAGGTATTTCTGCATTCCCAATGTCATCACGTGTTGTTCACAAAATGGGTCTTGAGGAAGATAATCAGAACTTCCTTCTTATGCACGCAACAGGTGTTAACGTTTCAGGTCAGGTTGCATCAGTTATTGCTGGTGGTATGATTCTTAGCTTCTTTGCTAAATAATAGGAGGTATATGTATGTTTAATCTTCTTATAATGAACTTTTTACAGTCTATAGGACTTGAATTCACAACAGAAAATATTGGTGAAGCGCTTCTTTGCTCTATTGCCGGTATGGTTGGTATTTTCATTGTTATTGGTATAATTATTATTTCTGTTTCAATTCTCAACAAATCCGGAAGCAAAAAGGATAACTGATTATGGATTTCAAGAAGTTTATAAATGGTGCCTTGGGAAGACCTGAAAAAGGCGACATTGTTAAGCCTTTCAGCTTAAGAGGCAGAGTTTCAGGATACATTCTTACAAAGGCGCAGCGCAATATCCCAACTTGCGGATATAATTACGAAGCAGACCTTACAAGGTTCTGGGAGGAATTCCATAACTTTAAAAAGGAATGCGGTTACCACATATCCTTTAACACAATTATGATGAGGGTTCTTGTGGAAGGCTTGAAAGCGGCGCCTAAGCTTAATGCTCACCTTAAATTTAACACAACATCTTCTTGCGGCACAATTATTTTAAAAAAGCACATCGACGTTGCAATGCCTATTGTTCTTGAAAATGGCGAAACCTTTCCACTTAAGGTAGAGGCAGCTGAAGAAAAAACACTTCAGGAGCTTGCCACTCAGATAGATAACCTTATTGAACGTCTTAAAAGGACTGATATAGATAAGGTTATGTTTGAGGTTATAGCTCAAAGAACAGTTGGTCTTATGCTCAGCGGTGCAGTTGTTCCTACAATTGCGCAGACTGTTACAGGCTACGTTGGTAAGCATAAGGTTGCTAAAATCAAAGACCATTTCCATCGTAATCCTCGTGATGGCTCCATTCTTCTTATGGAAGAGCTTAGCGAAGGTACTGTCTGCCTTACAAACTGGGGCCCTTTGTATGAAGGTCTTAACGGTAATGTAACATATACGCCCCTTCTTTTCCCGCAGACGTTCTTAATGGCTATGGGAAGCATAAGAGATACAGAATATGCTTTCAAGAATGAACAGGGTGTAGTTGATATAGGAATTAAAAAGCTTCTTCCTATAACACTTATGTTTGACCACAGAATTGGCGCATTCAACGATGTTATGCCTTTCATTAAGAAACTTGATGAAATTTTCCAAAATCCAGAAATAATGAGAACATGGTAAAGAAAAACCCGATAGGATATCCTATCGGGTTTGCTTTTTAATAATATTTCTCTCTTTTTTTCTTCTTTGCAAACTTATATATAAGGTAAATAACCACAAGTACAAGAGAGGTTGAAAGACCTATATAAGCGTCAAGGTTTGAGTTGCCTTCTATTTTAAGTTCATTCCACAGCATAGCCATATATTGCTGTGTCTCGTAATCAAGATTTTCAAAAATCTCGGTTTTAGGCATATCCTCTTCTGCAGGGTAAAGAATAGGGTCTCCCTTTAAATCATAGTCATCAGATTCTAAAACGAGAGCGTGAGGGGAAGCATAACAAATGTAGTTAGCGTTTGCTATTGCAATTTCTTCCTCGCACATAAAGTTGATATAAAGCTCTGCCGCTTCTTTGTTTTCTGCAGTTTTAGGAACACACATTGCATCAACGAAGAAGTTAACACCTTCTTTAGGATAACAGAAAGCAAGGTCAGGGTTTACGTCGTACATTGTAAGGAAGTCTCCTGCATAGTACGGAGCAAGAGCAGCATCACCGTTTTCCATTTTATTGAATACCTCGTCCATAACGTAGCTTGAAACGAGAGGGTTTTGCTCCTTGAGCTTTTCAATAGCTAAATCCCATTCCTTTAAATCAGTAGTGTTTATGCTATGGCCTAAAAGGAACTGCGCAATACCGAATGCATCGCGAGGGTTGTTGAACATAAGGATTTTGCCCTTGTACTGTTCATCCCATAGCGCGTTCCAGCTATCAATTTCGCCATCAACCATGGTGGTGTTATAAATAAGCCCTACCATACCAACGGTGTAAGGAACGGTATACTTGTTTTCGCGGTCGTAGTAAAGATTTTTGTATTTATCGAGAATATACT
>JAZLDN010000011.1:0-3292 GCA_045614765.1 Acutalibacteraceae bacterium | reverse complement strand
AAGGAAGAGGTTGACCTTCGTAACGGCGCAGACCAGATGGTATTTGAATGCGAAAAGCTTCTTGCTGATAACGGCGACAAGTTCGACGAAGCAGACAAAACTGAAATCAACGCAAAGGTAGAGGCTCTCAAGGAAGCTCTCAAGGGCACAGATATTGAAGCTATCAAAGCAAAGCAGGAAGACCTTCAGAAGAAATTCTATGTGATTTCTGAAAAGCTTTACAAGGCAGCAGGCGGAGCACAGGGCTTTGACCCTAATGCAGCAGCAGGCTTTGATGCAAATGCAGGCGCTCAGGGCGATGGCTACACAGAAGCACCTTTCACAGATGTTGACTAATTAAATTATTAACCAACAAAGACGGTTCTTTTAAAGAGCCGTCTTTGACGGGTATTACAATGCAGAAAATACTCTGCAAAAAAGGATTTTACTTATGGCAGATAAAAGAGATTATTACGAGGTGCTTGGCGTTTCCAAAAGCGCTACACCTGACGAAATAAAAAAGGCATACCGCCAGCTTGCTAAAAAATATCATCCTGACCTTAACCCCGACAATAAAGAAGCAGAAGCAAAGTTTAAAGAAGCAAACGAAGCATACGAAATTCTTTCCGATTCTGAAAAGAAAGAAAAATATGACCGTTTCGGCTTTGCAGGCGTTGACCCAAGCTACGGTGCAGGTCAAGGCGGTGGCTTTGGCGGTTTCGGTGGCTTTGGCGACGGAATGGAATTCGATTTAGGCGATATATTCGGCTCCTTCTTCGGCGGTTTTGGTGGCGGTGGAGGCCGTTCCAACCCTAACGCTCCACGCAGAGGCAGCGATATTCAGACAAGTATTTATATCACCTTCGAGGAAGCTGCAAAGGGCTGCAAAAAGACAGTTGAGTTCCAGAAAATTGAGCATTGCGACGAATGTGGTGGCTCAGGTGCAGCAAAAGGTACTCAGCCTCAGACTTGCCCCGATTGTAACGGACGCGGTCAGGTAAATGTTCAGCAAAGAACTCCTTTCGGCACAATCAGTACATCAAAAACTTGCCAGCGTTGCGGTGGTAAAGGTACATTTAATCCTAACCCTTGCTCACGTTGTAAGGGCGCAGGCAGAATAAGAAAAACATATAAAAAAGATGTTACAATCCCTGCAGGTATTGACGAAGGTCAGGTATTTACAGTTCGTGGTGAAGGTAACTGCGGTGTAAATGGTGGCCCTGCCGGCGATTTAAGAGTAGGAGTTTCCGTTAAGCCTCATCCGTTCTTTGAAAGAGACGGCTATAATGTATGGTACGATATGAAAATCTCATACATTCAGGCAGTTTTGGGCGATACACTCAGAGTTCCTACCCTTGATGGTCAGGTTGAATATGAGCTTCCTGCAGGCACTCAGCCCGGCGCAGTTTTCAAGCTCAAAGGCAGAGGTATCCCTGTTATAAACTCTTCTCGCAGAGGAGATCAGCTTGTAAGAATTATTGTAGATGTTCCAAAAAACCTTACATCTGCTCAGAAGGATGCCCTTCTTAAATTCAACGAGGCTATGGGCAACAAGGCTGTAACTCCCGAAGAGAAAAAAGGCTTCTTCGGTGGAAAGAAAAAGAAATAAAATAATTAATTTTTAAATAACACAAAAATTTTGCGAGGAAAAACATATATTTTTCTATTGCGAAATTTTTGTGTTATACTATAATATAGATGTAAAAATAAATTTAACGGAGGAAGCCAAATGAAAATGTCATTCCGTTGGTACGGCGAAACCGACCCAATTTCTCTCCAGTATATTCGTCAGATTCCAAATATGCGCAGTATTGTAAGCGCAGTTTACGATGTTAAACCGGGCGAGGTATGGCCTGAAGAAAGCATCGAAAAAATGAAAAAGCAGTGCGAGGATAACGGACTTGTTTTTGATGTTGTTGAGTCTATCCCTGTTCACGAGGACATTAAGTTAGGCAGAAACAATGTTGATGAGCTTTTAGAGGTTTATTGCGAAAACATCCGCCGTTGTGCAAAATATGGTGTTAAGTGCGTAACCTATAACTTTATGCCTGTTTTCGACTGGACTCGTACTCAGCTTGACAAGGTTGCTCCAGACGGCTCTACAAGCCTTGTTATGTATTGGGAACAGATGAAAGGCCTTGACCCTCTTAAAGACGACATTCACCTTCCAGGTTGGGATTCAAGCTACTCTCAGGATGAGGTGCGTGAGCTTATTTCAGCATACGGTGAGCTTGGCGAAAAAGGTCTTTGGGTAAATCTTGAGAAATTCCTTAAAAAGGTTATTCCTGTTGCAGAAGAATGTGGCGTAAGAATGGCAATTCACCCTGACGATCCACCATATTCAATTTTCGGTATTCCAAGAATTATCACATGCGAAGAAAATCTTGACAGAATGCTCGCTATTGTAGATAGTCCTGCAAACTCACTTTGCCTTTGCACAGGCTCTCTCGGTTGCGCAAAGTCAAATGATGTTGTTGCAATGATTAAAAAATATAGTGCGATGGACAGAATCGCATTTATGCATATGAGAAATATTCTCATTCTCCCCGACGGTAGCTTTGAAGAACAGGGCCACCTTTCAAGCTGTGGTAGCCTTGATATGTACGAAATAACAAAAGCACTTGTGGAAACAGGCTTTGACGGTTACGTAAGACCTGACCACGGCAGAATGATTTGGGGCGAAACAGGCAAACCGGGCTATGGCCTTTACGACAGAGCCTTAGGCGCTACCTATATCAACGGACTTTTTGAGGCTTGCGAAAAAGCCCTCAATAACTAGGGAGGAAAAACAATGAACGCTATTTCTGAAAAAATTATGTCAATCGGTGTTGTACCGGTTATTAAGCTTAACAACCCTGAAAGAGATGCAGTAGCTCTTGCAGAAGCTCTTGTTAAGGGCGGTGTGCCTGTTGCAGAGGTTACATTCCGCGCTGCAGGTGCTGCAAAGGCTATCAAGCTTATGAGTGAGAATGTTCCTGAAATGCTTGTTGGCGCAGGTACAGTTCTTACTACAGAGCAGGTAGACGAAGCAATCGAAGCAGGCGCAAAGTTTATTGTTACTCCAGGCCTCGACGAATATATAGTTAAATACTGTCAGGAGAAGAATGTGCCAATCTACGCAGGTTGCACTACTCCTACAGATTATCACACAGCATACAGACTAGGTCTTGATGTTTTAAAATTCTTCCCTGCAGAGCAGTCAGGCGGCCTTGCAAAGATTAAGGCTATGAGCGCTCCGTTCCCAATGTTCAAGGTTATGCCTACAGGCGGGATCGGTCTTAACAACCTTAAAGAGTACATCTCCTGCCCTGTT
>JAZLDN010000010.1:0-24522 GCA_045614765.1 Acutalibacteraceae bacterium | reverse complement strand
TTCAGAGATGAACTCCCAAAAACTACAAGTGGTAAGATACAAAGGAATAAGTTATAATTTACAAAATGAGAGGTGATAAGATGCAACATAAAAGAATAACGCTTTTTGCAGGACATTACGGAAGTGGTAAAACCAATATTGCGGTGAATTATGCAATGCATCTTAAATCTCTCGGTGAAGATGTAGTTGTTGCTGACCTTGATATCGTTAACCCTTATTTCAGAACAAGAGATAGTCTTGACGACTTTGAAAAAGCAGGTATTCGCCTTATCTCATCAGCGTTTGCATCGTCAAACGTTGATTTGCCTGCACTTCCTCAGGATGTTTATTCAATCCTTGATAATCCTACGGAGTGTGCTATAATGGATATTGGTGGCGACGACAGGGGAGCTTATGCACTTGGTCGTTATGCAGACGCTATCAAAGCAGAAAACAATTACGAAATGCTGTTCATTTTCAATAAGTACCGTCCGCTTACTCCTACTGCAAAGGATGCAGCAGAAATTATGGCGGAGATTGAAAATGCTTGTCATGTTAAATTCACAGCAATTGTCAATAACTCCAATCTTGGGGAAATGACAACTGCTGAGGACATATTAAATTCGGTCAATGAAACCGAAAAGCTTAGCGAATTAACAGGTTTACCTGTTAAAATGACTTCGGTCAGAAGTGATTTAGTTAATAATCTCAACGGAAAAGTCGAAAACCTCTTTCCGCTGACTTTACAAAAAAAGATAGTATAGGGTGAGGAAAATGGCAAAAGTAACATTTGCAGAAAATGTATGCAAGGGTTGCGGTTTATGCGTAACTGCTTGTCCCAAAAAGATTGTAGAGCTTGACTCTGCAAAGCTTAATGCAAAAGGGCATCATCCTGCTCATTGCATTGATGAGAGTCAGTGTATCGGTTGTGCTTTCTGCGCAACAATGTGCCCTGACTGCGCAATAACTGTTGAAAGGTAAGGTGAAAAAGATGGGTGAAAAAGTTTTAATGAAGGGCAACGAGGCTATTGCTGAATCTGCTATCAGAGCTGGCTGTATGCACTATTTCGGTTATCCCATTACCCCTCAGACAGAAATTGCTGCTTATATGGCAAAGCGTATGCCTAAAATAGGTGGTGTATTCCTTCAGGCAGAAAGTGAAGTTGCTGCTATTAACATGGTTCTTGGTGTTGCTGCAACAGGTAAGCGTGTTATGACATCATCTTCAAGCCCTGGAGTTTCTCTTAAGAGCGAAGGTATTTCATACATAGCAGGTAGTGATGTTCCTGCGCTTATCGTTAACGTACAGCGTGGTGGCCCCGGTCTTGGTGGTATTCAGCCTTCACAGTCTGTCTATTTCCAGGCAGTTAAGGGTGGTAGCCATGGTGACTTTAAGAAGGTTGTTCTTGCTCCTGCATCAGTTCAGGAAATGGCAGACCTTACTGCTACTGCATTTGACCTTGCTGATAAGTATAGAATGCCTGCAATGATTCTTGCTGATGGTACACTTGGTCAGATGATGGAGCCTGTTGAGCTTCCTGACGCTGCTCCAAAGGCATTTGAAAAACCTTGGGCACTTACAGGTACAAAGTGTGAGAGAAAGCATAACATCTGTAACTCTCTCTATCTTAAACCTGAAGAATTAGAGAAAACAAACTTTGAGCGTTTTGCAAGATATAAAGAAATCGAAGAGAACGAGGTTCTTTACGAAGAATATCTTATGGACGATGCAGAAATCTGCGTAGTTTCATTTGGTATTACAGCTCGTGTAGCTAAAAATGCTATTGTTGAAGCAAGAGCAAAGGGTATTAAGGTTGGTATGATTCGTCCTATTACTCTCTGGCCATTCCCTGAGAAGGTATTGAAAGCTGCTGCAGATAAATGCAAGGCATTCCTTTCAGTTGAAATGAATATGGGTCAGATGATTGAGGATATCAAGCTTGCAACAGAGTGCAAGAAGCCTGTTTACCTTTGCAACCGTACAGGTGGTATGATTCCTTCACCTGAAGAAGTTCTTGCAAAAATTGTTGAAATCAACGAAGGAGGCGATAAATAATGGCTATTGTATTTGAAAAATCAAAAGTATTGACCGATGCTCCTCTCCATTATTGCCCCGGTTGTACACATGGTATTATTCATCGTCTTGTTGCAGAAGCTATCGAAGAGTTAGGCCTTGAGGGCAGAACAATCGGTGTTGCACCTGTTGGTTGCTCAGTTATGGCTTACGATTACTTCACAACAGACTTTATTCAGGCACCTCACGGCAGAGCTCCGGCTGTTGCTACAGGTGTAAAACGTGCAGACCCTGAAAACAACATTGTTTTCACATATCAGGGCGATGGCGACCTTGCTGCTATCGGTACTGCAGAAACAGTTCACGCTGCTGCACGTCGTGAGAATATCACAGTTATTTTCGTTAACAACGCTATTTATGGTATGACAGGTGGCCAGATGGCTCCAACAACTCTTCCTGGTCAGGTTACTCAGACCTCTCCTTACGGTAGAGATGTTGAAACAGTTGGTTACCCTGTAAAGGTTTGCGAGCTCCTTCAGAATGTTGATGGTGCTGCTTACCTTGAAAGAGTTGCAGTTAATAACCCTGCAAACGTAAAAAAAGCTAAGAAGGCTATTAAAAAGGCTTTCCAGAATCAGATTGAGGGCAAAGGCTTCTCTCTTGTTGAAGTTGTTTCAACTTGTCCTACAAACTGGGGTATGACACCTGTTAAGGCGCTTCAGTGGCTTGAGGAGAATATGCTTCCTTACTATCCACTTGGTGTTTATAAAGATATCTACGCAGAGGAGGAGGCAAAATAATGAGTGCATGTAATATTCTTTTTGCTGGCTTCGGCGGTCAGGGTATCCTTTTTGCAGGTAAATTCGTTGCATACAAGGGTCTCCTTGAAAATAAACAGGTTTCATGGCTTCCTTCATACGGCCCTGAAATGCGTGGCGGTACTGCTAACTGTAGCGTTATCGTAAGTGATGAGCCTATCGGTTCTCCAATTGTTGGTAAACCTGATGTTCTTGTTGCAATGAACCTTCCTTCACTTGATAAGTACGAAAATGAGGTTGTATCTGGTGGTAAAATCTTCGTTGACTCAACTCTTATCACACGTAAGGTTGAGCGTACAGATGTTGAAGTTTTCTATATTCCTTCAACTGAAATTGCAAACGAAAAGGGTATGAACACCCTTGCAAATATGATTATAACCGGTAAACTTCTTAAGGAAGTTCCAATGCTTGGCTTTGATGGCATTGATGCACCTCTCTCAAAGGTTGTTTCTGCACGTCATCAGGATTTACTTGAAGTAAACAAAACAGCTCTTAAGCTTGGTTACGATTATTAATTAATTGCATATTGAATTGAAAAGAGGTTATTTTCAATGAGCTACAATTTTAAAATTGAAAAAACAACAGCACCAAAAGCAAAGCCTGCAGACGAAAGCAAGCTTGGTTTCGGTAAAATTTTTACAGACCATATGTTTGTTATGAACTATGACGAAGGTCAGGGCTGGCACGACGGAAGAATCGTTCCTTACGGTCCTCTTGCACTTGATCCTTCATCAATGGTTTTCCACTATGCACAGGAGCTTTTCGAAGGTCTTAAGGCATATAGAACTGCAGACGGTAACATTCAGCTTTTCCGTCCTCAGAAGAATATTGAAAGAATGAACAACACTTGCGACAGACTTTGCGTTCCTCGCATTGACCCTGATTTAGCTCTTGAAGCTATCAAGGCTGTTGTTGACGTTGATAAGGATTGGGTTCCTCATAACGATGGTACATCTCTCTATATCCGTCCATTCATTATTGCTACTGATGCTTTCCTTGGTGTTCACGCTTCACACAGCTACATTTTCTGCATAATTCTTTCACCTGTTGGCTCATACTATGCAAATGGTATGGACCCTGTTAAGATTTTCATTGAGAGAGAATATGTTCGCTGCGTTAAGGGCGGTACAGGTATGGCTAAAGCAGGCGGTAACTATGCTGCTTCTCTTATCGGTCAGGAAAAGGCAGATAAAATGGGCTATGCTCAGGTTCTTTGGCTTGATGGCGTTGAGAGAAAGTACATCGATGAAGTTGGTGCTATGAACGTTTTCTTCGTTATTGATGATGTTGTTATTACACCAACTCTTGAAGATGGTAATATCCTTCCAGGTGTTACAAGAGCATCTTGTATTGAAGTTCTTAAGGCAAACGGCTACAAGGTTGAAGAAAGAAAGCTTTCTATCGACGAAGTTAAAGAGGCTTATAAAGCAGGTAAACTTACAGAATCCTTCGGTACAGGTACAGCTGCAGTTATCTCTCCTGTTGGCGAGTATATTGATGGTGACGAGCATATCGTTATTAACGATTCAAAAATCGGCCCTGTTGCTCAGTTCCTTTACGATGAACTCACAGGTATTCAGTGGGGCAAGAAGGAAGACAAGAACGGCTGGATAGTTAAAGTAAACTAAAAGCGCCATATTTTGCGCAGAACAACCGACAACTCCTTTGGGGTTGTCGGTTTAGTCATTTTAGCGCCCACTTGGAGTATCTGTATACACCTTCGTGGCGTTAAAATGCCTTCTGCATCAAAATCTGACGCTTTTAAATATTGGTTTTACTTTTTATTTATTAAAAAATCTTCTGTCAAGTATTTCTGCCGCAGTAATAACAAACTTAACACAAGGTCTTATCTTGTAGTATTCAGCAGTTCGTGGGTCTGAAATAGGGGAGGTGGAGTTTCCTAAATTGCCAAGTAAATCGCGGCAAATTATTGTTTGGTGTTCTGCCTTGAATTCTTCTGCTAATTGTTGAATTAGGGTATAATGTCCGTCTTTTTTCTCTTTAGGGTCATCGGTTGTATATCCTGCAAGAATACCAGATACCATAAACATACCGGAAACTGCACCACAAACCTCACGGAGTCTGCCCATTCCGCCACCAAATGAAGAAGAAAGCTTCATTGCCAAGTTTTCGTCTATACCACAGTCTTCTGCAAATGCAACAAATACTGCCTGAGCGCAGTTTGCTCCGCTACAGAATAATTCTGCCGCCTTTTGTGAATGGTCTTTTTTCATCTATAAAACCTCTTTTTATGAAATATTTGCCTTTATTTTATCACAAAACCGCATAGTTTTCTATAATTTAACAACAATTATTGAAAAAGATGGTAAGATTATGATATACTAACAAAAAAGATTGTTTTAAAAGGTGTATAAATGAAGCTTTCACTTGTTGTTCCTTGCTATAACGAGGAAGAAAATGTTCAGCGTTTTTATGATGAAGTTAATAAAACCTTCAGCGGTTTGATTAGCAATTACGAAATTGTTTTTGTAAACGATGGAAGTGCAGATAAAACAGGAGAGAATCTTAAAAAGCTTTACGAAAAAGATTCTTCTCACGTTCAGGTGCTTACCTTCAGCCGTAATTTTGGTAAGGAAGCAGCAATATATGCAGGCCTTTCCAATGCAAAAGGCGACCTTGTTTGCATTATAGATGCAGATTTACAGCAACATCCCGATGTAGTTGTTGAAATGCTTAAGGTTATGAGTGAAGACGAAGCAATAGATTGTGTTGCCGCTTATCAGGAAAATCGTAAAGAAAGTAAGGTAATGTCAGGCACAAAATCTGCATTTTATAAGATTATAAATAAACTTGCGGAAGTTGATTTTGTAAATGGTGCATCGGATTTCCGCCTTATGAAAAGAAATATGGTGGATGCTGTTATAAGTCTTAGCGAGCGGCAGCGCTTTTCCAAAGGTATTTTCAGTTGGGTAGGCTTTAATACTAAATATATACCATACCAGGTAAAAGAACGTGAATTCGGTGAAACAAAGTGGAGTGTGTGGAAGCTTTTTAAATACGCTCTTGATGGTATAATCTCATTCTCTACATTCCCTCTTAAAATAGCTACCGGTGTTGGGATTGCATCTTCGGTTTTTTCTGTGCTTTACCTTGTTTTTGTAGTTATTCAGAAGCTATGCTTCGGAATAGATGTACCCGGTTACGCCACTATAGTTGTTCTTGTTTTATTCCTTGGCGGTATGCAGCTTTTCTGTTTGGGTCTTTTGGGTGAGTATATTTCGAAAATCTATATCCAGTCAAAAAACAGACCTATTTATATCTTAAAGGAGCACCTTAAGAAAGATGATTGAAAAATTAAAATCAATTTGTCTGAAATATAAAGAATTTATACTTTACGCAATATGTGGCGTTGGTACAACCCTTGCGAATCTTTTTACCTTTATAATTTTTACCAAATTATTTGGTGAAGAGCATTTTATGATAAACAACGCTTTCGCGTGGTTTGTAGGTGTGGTTGTAGCGTTTGTTACCAATAAAATATTTGTTTTTAACTCAAAAAGCTGGGAATTAAAGGTTGCACTCAAAGAGTTTAGTGAGTTTGTTGTTGCCCGTCTTTTGAGCTTCGGCTTTGAAGAAGGCGGAATGTTGCTCTTTGTTGGCGTGCTTAAATTGGCTGACTTTTCGTTCTCAATTTTGTTCTTTGAGGTTTCAGGTCAGCTTATAATCAAAATTTTACTTTCCATTGTGGTCGTGATACTCAATTATTTTTTCAGTAAGTTTATTATATTTAAAAAGAAGAAAAAATAAATTGTACGGTGATGTATATCAATTTACATCACCGTATTTTATTAATCTTTATTGACTTTTATTTATATTTTGCTATAATTATTTTTGTTCGGTTTAGGGTTTTGGGTAGCAATAACCCTCGTATCAAAACTCTATAATTAATACGCCTCCATAGTTAAATGGATATAAGAACCTGACACTGCGTGTCAGAACCTTGTTACTCGCTAAATAAGTAATAAGAACCTGCCTTCGGCAGAACCTTTTACTTATAAAGCTCATAATAATAAACCCCGTATTGCAAATTTTATAGTTAATACGCCTCCATAGTTAAATGGATATAATAAACCCCTCCTAAGGGTTAGTTATAGGTTCGATTCCTATTGGGGGTGCCAAGAAAAAACACTTGAACTCAATGTTCAAGTGTTTTTTGTTAAATGGATATAAGAACCTGACGCTACGCGTCAGAACCTTGTTATTCGCTAATAAGTAATAAGAACCTGCCTTCGGCAGAACCTTTTACTTATAAAGCTCATAATAATAAACCCCTCCTAAGGGTTAGTTATAGGTTCGATTCCTATTGGGGGTGCCAAAAAGCACTGCTTTGGCAGTGCTTTTTGTTTTGCATACATTCTTCCTTTCAGGGAATACTTTTTGTATTCTCATGAAAGGAAGTTTTTTTGTGAATAAATCAGATAATAGGCCTGAAAATAAAAGTCATTTAAAAGTAAATCGTATGTCAAAATCTAAGGAAAGTCCCAAATCAGCTGAAAATTTTAGTCCTCCTATCAGTATTCCTGCAACGCCATTTCGTTCTTGTCCTGAAACCTGTGAGGAAATGATTAACACCTACGGCACATATAATATTCAAGCTACCGCAAATACAGAAAATGATTTCCCTACAATAGCTCAGGGTACACCTGATTATATGGCAGAAAGACCTCTTGAATTTTTCAGGGGTAGAGAAGACGAGAATCCTGCAAAAGATACGTCAGATAAACATTGTTTATGAGAAAACTTTAGGAAAATATCATATATTATCTTATATCCGTTTTATCGACAAATACTTCTTTTTATTATCCCCATAATACGACCTTTATTTTTCTCCTGAGGGTTTAAAATTATAAAAAATCAATCAGGAGAAGTTATATGAGTGTTTACGAAGCCGTGAAAGTGTGTAAGGAGAGAGGTAACAAGTTCGTTGAATGGTTAAATGTTTTAGCAGTTCTGAGGCATATATGTTGCTTCGGATTAGGTGTTCTTTTCAGTTTGTCAGGGTTTAATAATAATTTTTCGCCATTCGGTGTGGCGTTTACAGGCTGTGTTTCAGGAAAATATACAGTAACTGCTGCCCTTGGAGCCTCTTTAGGTTATTTTATCTCCCTGGACTCTGTAAGTGCTTTGCGTTATACATCGTCAACCCTTGCCTTAGCGGTAATTATAACCGCACTTAAAGCCTTTCCGTCTGTTAAAAACCATGTAGCTACACCTTCGGCAACAACATTTGTATGTGTATTTGTTACAGGTTTTGCAGTTGTTTTGTCTGAGGGTGTAACTGCCTTTAGCTTGCTTGTGAAATTCTGCGAAGCTTGTGTAGGCGGTGCTTGTGCCTATATTTTCTCTAAAAGTAAAGCCTACCTGACTGTTCGTGGCGGTATAAAAGCAGTAACCTCAAAGGAGATAACTTCAATTGTAATAATAGGCTCTCTTTTGCTTTTATCATTCAGATATGTTCAGGTGTTTGACGTATCGTTTGCCCATATAATTGCATCCTTTTTAGTGCTTCTTTGCGCTTTCTACGGCAGGGAAGCCGGCGGTGCAGTTGTTGGCATTTGCTGCGGTATAACAATGTGCTTTGGCACCGATGACTTGTTCCTTTTGTCTTTTTACTCTTTGGGCGGACTTCTTTGCGGTGCAGCATCCTCTTTTGGCAGACTTGCCTCTGTTTGCGCGTTTTCTCTTTCTGGCATCATATTAGGAATAATATCAAATTATAGCGGCAATGTGTATCCTGTAGTCATCGAAACAGCAGTTTCTGTGCTTGCTTTCTTCATAATAAGTCAGAAATTCGGCTATCAGCTTTACGAATTCTTCAGCCCTGCAGTTTCTTTGCCCATAGTTGATTCAGTTAAAAATAATATTATAAATAAACTCCAACAGGCTTCCGAGTTTTCTACAGAGATATGTGAAACTCTTGATAGCGTCAATTCTGTTCTTGCAAAATCAGAAAAATCAAAAACTGAACGCATTCCATTTAAGGTGCGTTCATCGGTTTGCGCTTCCTGCGGACTGTATGATAATTGTTGGAAAGAAATTCGTAAAGATACAGAAGAAAGCTTTAATAAACTTCTTGAATTGAAAAAGCAAGGAGCTTATCTTGAATATAAGAATGTTCCGCAGAGCTTTTCAGGAGTTTGCATCCGTACTGAAAATGTTGCAAGTTCATTTAATAAATATTTTTCGGAATGTAAAATGCACGAAAAAACAGAAACAAGAATAAAAGAAATTCAAACTCTGGCATCGGAGCAGTTTATCAATGTTTCCGGGCTTTTAACATCCCTGTGCGGTGAACTTGATGAGCAAGCGCGCTATGATATGGATATTGCAGCACGTTGTAAAGCCGCTGCTACAGGAATGGGTATCCAGACAATAGATAGCTGTTGTATCTGGGATACCTCTGAAAAGGTTGTTGTTGAAATGCGCTTCAGAAAGCCTGCGGATATTAAGGCTATCGAAAGCGCAAAACACAGATTTTCCGCAATATCAGGCAGAACACTCAATAAACCTGAAATAGAAGAGTTTGAAAGCTATGTCAGGGCAATTTATAGAGAAAAATCTGAATATAAGGTTATTAGTTCATGTGTTCAGTTTAATGCAAACGGAGAAAAATATTCAGGAGATACATACACTACCTTTGAGGATTCAAAGGGGTATTTCTATGCTATTATCTGTGACGGAATGGGCACAGGCTCAAAGGCTGCGGTTTCCTCAAGTCTTGCTGCAAATCTCCTTGAAAAGCTTATAAAAGCAGGGTTCGGTATTAATTCTGCCATCAATACTGTTAATACCTCGCTTATTTCAAAATCAGGTGATGAGTGTTCCGTAACCCTTGATTTAGTAGCCATTGATTCATATACAGGCAGAGCCGAATTCTATAAATGTGGCGCTCAGGACACTTTGGTAAAACGAAAAGGAAAAATCTCAGATTTAGGCTTTGATTCATTGCCATTGGGCATTTTAAGTGGCGTTGAGATAAGCTCAGGAACAGCTACCGTAGGCGTCGGTGATGTTATTATTATGTGTTCAGATGGTGTGCGCGAAGAGGATTTCTGGCAGTTAAGAAATGCTCTTAAGGTTTTCAGTAGCGGAAATGTTAAAGAGTTTACAACAGATATAGCAAAGGTTATAAGGAATTCTCAACCGCCTAAAAACGATGATTTTACTTTGCTTACATTAGCAATAACAAAAGATTTGGAGTAGTTATGTATAAGTTTACAGGTTTTACTGAAAGTGCCAATAATGCCTTGAATTATGCGGTGGAAAGCGCGGAAAATATGGGACATACCTATATTGGTAGTGAACATATTCTTTTAGGTCTCTTGTCAGATTCTAAAATGGTTTCTGCAACCATTCTTGGTGTGAAAAAAATCAGTTTTAAAAAAGCAGAGGAGCAAATAAAAGCAACCGTCGGAATAGGTATGCCAACGTCATTAACACCTGATGATATTACGCCACGTTGCAGAAAAATAATCGAAAATGCGCTTTCTCTCAATAATAAAAAAATGAACAGAGAAGCAGGTACAGAGCAGCTTCTCAATGCTCTCGTGCGCGAAACAGATTCTGCAGGTTGCCGTGTTTTAATTTCTCTTGGTGTTCAACCATATGAATTTTTTAGTGGCTATAATTCTCAAAGGAGAGAAGAGCAGGAAGAAAAGCAAAACAAGTTATCAAAAACAAAACCGACACTCGCAAAATATAGTAGAAACCTTAGTATGCTTTGCGAATCGGGTGAGATTGATCCTGTTATCGGCAGAGATAAAGAGATTCAAAGGGTTATTGAAATTCTTTGCCGTAGAACAAAAAATAACCCTTGTCTCATAGGTGAGTCAGGGGTTGGAAAAACAGCAATTGCAGAGGGTCTTGCGTTAGAAATCGCAAGCGGAAGAGCACCCGAAATACTTAAAAACAAGCAGGTTGTCAGCGTCGATTTAACCTGTATGGTGGCAGGCACAAAATACAGAGGCGATTTTGAGGAACGCATAAAAAATATTATCGAAGAAGTGTCTTCGGATGGTAATATAATTCTGTTTATAGATGAACTCCACAATATTGTTGGTGCAGGCTCTGCCGAAGGCGCGGTTGATGCGGCAAATATTTTGAAGCCTGGTCTTGCTCGTGGAGAAATACAGGTTGTAGGAGCTACAACAATTGATGAATATCGAAAATTCATTGAAAAAGATGCGGCTCTTGACAGACGCTTTCAGACAGTTTTCGTAAATGAGCCTGATGAAAAAACTGCAGTTGAAATGCTTAAAGGCCTTCGTGGTCTTTACGAAAAGCATCATGGTGTTGGAATATCCGATGAAGCAATAAATGCGGCTGTTTCATTAAGTGTAAGGTATATGACAGATAAATTTCTGCCAGATAAGGCAATAGATTTGATTGACGAAGCATCTTCTCAGGTGCGCCTTAAAAGTTATATGCCGCCTGAAGATATAAAAAAACTTGAGGGTAAATTATCAGAGGTTGCACGCAAAAAGACTGCATCTATTGAAAATCAGGATTTTGAAACTGCTGCAAATTTCAGGGATAAAGAAAAGGAATTGTCAGCAGTTTTAAGAAGCAAAAAACAGTATTGGCAGGATAATATCAGGATTAATAAAGAAACAGTTACAGCAGACGATGTTGCTCGTGTTGTTGCTTCTCTTTGCGGTATCCCTGTTGCTCAGATAACTAAGGATGAGGCACAGAAGCTTCTCTCTCTTGAAGAACAATTACATGGTCGTATAGTAGGGCAAAATGAGGCGGTTTGTGCCGTTTCAAAGGCTATAAGAAGGGGAAGGGCATCATTTAAAAATCCGAAAAGACCCATAGGCTCCTTTATCTTTTTTGGTCCTACAGGTGTGGGCAAAACAGAGCTTACAAAAGCCTTGGCAGAAACGGTTTTCGGCTCGGAACAGAATATAATCCGTTTCGATATGTCTGAATATACAGAAAAACATTCTGTATCTCGTCTTGTTGGCGCGCCACCCGGTTATGTTGGTTATGATGAAGGTGGTCAGTTAACAGAAAAAATCCGACGTCAGCCATATTCAATTGTGCTTTTTGATGAAATAGAAAAAGCAGATACAGAAATATTCAATCTGTTGTTGCAGATTTTAGAGGACGGCATTTTAACAGATTCAACAGGACGTAAATGCGATTTCAAAAACAGCATAATCATAATGACTTCTAATATTGGTGCACGGCTTATTTCGAAAAATGCAAAATCCATAGGCTTTCAGGAGGATAATGGTAACGCAAAATCAAATGATAAAATAAAAGAGCTTGTTCTTCGCGAAGTAAAGGATTTTTTTAAGCCTGAGTTTATTAACAGAGTTGATGAGCTTATTGTTTTTAACGCTCTTACAAAAGAAGATATTAAAGAAATATCACGGCGTATGCTTTCAGATTTATCTTGCAGATGCAAAAAATCAGGTGTTGATTTAACCTTCTCTGATGATGTAATTGAAAAAATAGCCGAAATGGGTATGGATACGGTTTATGGCGCAAGGCCTTTGCGCCGTGCAGTAACATCCTTTATTGAAGACCCGTTATCTGAAAAATTTCTTTCAGGTGAGATTAAGTCAGGAAAATCGTATGTTGCTACTGTTGAAGGTAATGATTTTAAATTCCAAGAACTTTAATTCTTTTTCGTTCCTTCAGTAATACCCGAAATAACTATCCCTAAAAAGCCTATTCCGCCAACACTTTTGGCACATTCAATAAGCGGGTCTGTTAACAAAAGTAATTCGTAATGTAACTTTGAATGGGTTGCCGTAAGAGTGTATATAGCAGTTAAAAGAAGCGTGTAAAATAATATAGTTGTTGTTCTTACAATTAAGCGTGTGTTGCTACCTAATTCACGGTAGCCTTCACACGCTTTTTTCAATATTTTCATTTTAATAATCACCAGAACAAGAATAAATTAAATTCAGGTGAAAATCAATGGTAATTGAACCCAAAATGTTGTTAAAAGTATTGCATAACCATACTGTATTTGGTATAATTATATATATTTTTTAAACGAGGTGCACATTATGAAATGTCCTTTTTGCAGTTTCGAAGAAAGTAAGGTTATAGACTCCCGTCCTACAGACGAGGGTGAGCGTATCCGTCGCCGCCGTGAGTGTATGAGTTGCGCTAAGCGTTTTACTACATACGAGATTATTGAAAGCGTGCCTATTGTTGTTGTTAAAAAGGATAAATCACGTGAAGTGTTTGATCGCGACAAGCTTTTCAACGGTATGATGCGCGCTTGCGAAAAGCGTCCCGTTTCAGTTGATGTTATTGAAAAGGCGATTGATGAAATTGAAGCAGAGCTTCAGAATTCACTTGATAGAGAGGTTACTTCTGTTAAAATCGGTGAATACGTAATGGATAAACTTAAAGATATCGATGAGGTTGCATATGTGCGCTTTGCGTCAGTTTATCGTCAGTTCAAGGATATCAACACATTTATGAGTGAGCTTAAAAAGCTCCTTATTGAAGATTAAAATTATAAGGCTACCCATGGTAGCCTTTAATTCGTGGTAAGGGTTATGTCTGAATTTATTTGTCCTGTTTGTAAGCAGAAGCTTAATAAAACCGAAAAGCAATTTATCTGCTCTCAAGGTCATAGCTTTGATATTTCTAAAGACGGATATGTAAACTTGCTTATGAGCCAGCAAAGCTCTGCTAAGCGCCATGGTGATGATAAACTAATGGTCCGTTCCCGTCGTGATTTTTTAGAAAAAGGTTTTTATGAAAATCTTAGCAATAAATTGTGCGATACAGTAAAAAACAATGTAACGGCACAGAGTGTTATTATAGATGTAGGTTGTGGCGAAGGATATTACTCAAGTGCAATATGTAAAGCCTTGCCTACAGACTTTTATGGCGTGGACATTTCAAAGGATGCTCTCAGATATGCGTCAAAATCTATGAAGGAAGGGCAGTTTGCTGTAGCAAGTGCTTTTAACCTTCCTTTTGAAAATTCCGGTGTCGATTGCGTTCTGAATGTTTTTGCACCATCCGCCTACGATGAGTTTTACAGAGTTTTGAAAGAAAATGCTCTTCTTATTAAAGCGGTGCCCCTTGAAGAACATTTATGGGGGCTTAAAAGTGTTTTATACGATAAGCCGTATAAAAATAAACCTGAAATAAGAAACGAAGAGTTATTCCAGCTTGTTTCTGAAGAGGAAATCAAGTATGAAATAAATCTTACTGATTCAGAAGATATTCTAAATCTTTTCAGAATGACACCGTACTATTACAAAACAAGCAGAGAAGATGCGGAAAAATTAATTAACAAAAAAGAACTTACAACAACCGTTCATTTTGGTGTTGAGGTATATAGAAAGAGGTAGCATTATGAAATTTGAAAACAACTGGGAATCATTAAATAGCCGTAAGGTTCCTGAATGGTTTGGTAAAGCAAAGTTCGGTATCTTTATCCATTGGGGGCTTTATAGTATCCCTGCTTATGCACCTGTTAAGGATTACGCCGAATGGTACGGCTACGCTTGTAATATGGAGGAGCCTCAGACTCCTGCTCAGGAGAAATATAAGGCTTATCATAAAGAGCATTATAATTCAAGACCATATTATGATTTCAAGGACGAGTTCACAGGTGAGCGTTTCGATGCTCAGAAATGGGCAACTCTTTTCAAACGCGCAGGCGCTAAGTACATAAACTTCGTTTCAAAGCATCATGACGGCTACTGCCTTTACGAAACACAGTATGCACCGGGTCTTAATTCAGTTGAATGTGCTCCAAAACGCGATTTCCTTATGGAGCTTAAAAATGCAATGGAGGGTACAGGCGTAAAGTTTGGTGTTTATCATTCAGTTTATGAGTGGTGGCATCCATATTACCTTGAGGACCCTGAAAAATATGCTCTTGAGCACCTTCATCCAATGCTTAAAGAGCTTGTTGAAAAGTATCAGCCTCACACTCTTTTCACAGATGGTGAGTGGGAGCATGAAAGCTCAGTATGGCATTCAACAGAATTTTTACAGTGGCTTTACAATGAGTCTTCTGTTAAAGATTTTATCGTACCTAATGACCGTTGGGGTAAAGAAACACGTGGCAGAAAAGGCGGTAACTTTACTACAGAGTATGGCATCATTGACGTTTATCTCGGTACTGAAAGAAGAATTGAAGACGTTGAGCTTGACAGACCATTTGAAGAGTGCCGTGGTATTGGTTGTTCTTTTGGTATAAACAAGGAAGAGAGCTGCGAAAACTATCTTTCTGTTAAGGAGCTCCTTAAAACTCTCTGCTCTCTTGTTTCAAAGGGTGGTAACTTCCTTCTTAATATTGGTCCTGATGGTGATGGTACAATTCCACCGCTTATGGAAGAGCGCCTCTTAGGAATGGGTAAATGGCTTGAGGTTAATGGCGAGGCTATTTACGAAAGCGAGGTTTATTGCAATAAATCTCCTGATGGTATTTACTATACTCAGAGAGATGGCTATGTTTACGCAATAACAGAAAAATTCCCATCAAAAGAAACAGTATTTGAAGCTATAGATTATAAAGATAACTATGAAATCACTCTTCTCGGTAGCGATGCTAAGGTTATTGCTTCCGATTGCGATGGCAAATTAGCTCTCAAAGCAGATATCTGCTCTCCTGAAGATGTTGATTCAGAGCACCTTTATGTTTTCAGAATTAAATAATTATGATACATCCTATTAAGCATTTTAAAACAATAACAAAACATCGCCATGTTGTTATAGTCCATTGCTTTAAGGCGGGTGTTTTCTGGCAAGGTCTACGCCATGATTTATCAAAGTATTCTCCTACGGAGTTTATCCCTGGTATGAAATACTACGCGGGCACTCATAGTCCCAATGAAACTGAGCGTGCGAAATTTGGCTATTCTCTTGCTTGGATACACCATAAAGGAAGAAATAAGCACCACTTTGAGTATTGGACTGATTATAATCCTAAATCAAAGGTTATTGAGCCTGTGAAAATGCCTATGCGCTACGTTGCAGAAATGTTTTGCGACAGAGTGGCTGCGGGCAAAATTTACAATGGTAAAAATTACAACGATAAATCACCAATAGAGTATTTTATGGAGGCTAAGGGCAGACGCGTTATTCATCCCGAAACCTAAGATTTACTTGAATCATTACTTGTTATGCTTTCGGAAGAAGGGGAAGACGCAACTTTTCAATATATCCGTAAGCTTGTTAAAGAAGATAAACGCAAAAAAATAAATAATATTTAACTATTTTGTAAACAAACTTTTATAACTTTTGGTTTTTATTGCTTTTTTGTGTTGGTTTATGGTAGAATTTTTTTGTAGTAAATTACAAGTATTATAATAAAATGGTGAAAAGTATCATTGAAAAATGATTCGTTTTCGTCTTGGAGGAATTATGAAAAAACTTGTTGTATCAATGGTGGCAATTGTTCTTGCTGCGTCAATCATTACTCTTTGCGGTTGTGAAGCAACAGTAAGTCTTGATGGTAAAAATAACACAACCAATGTTCCTACAACTTATGAGGAGCCTACTCTTGTAGTTGAGGTTACAAATGAAGAGGGTACAGTTATTTCTACTGAAACTGTAACAATGTCTGCTCAGGATAAGGAAGAAGAAAAGAATTTCTATTCTCCTATTACTCAGTCAGGTGTTTCTACAGGTGTATCTCAGGACCGTGTTCAGCAGGCTATTCAGAATCAGCAGAACGCAACAAAACCAAATCCTGAAAATTCAGCACCTGATATTAACGGAAATACAGGTAGCACACCTGCTCCACAGCTTCCATATGTTCAGGACGATGGCGAAGTTCTTCGTTCAAATCAGTATATGATTAATGTTCGTCTTGTGGATTCTCAGGGCATTGCGCAGAATTATAAGATTGCTAAAAATGGCAAATACTCTTCAGTTTCTATGGTTTACAACGATGTTCCAATGGGCGTTATTATCGGTGGAGATATGTGGTATCTTCTTTCTGTTCCTGATAAAATGTATATTGAAATTCCAAAGTCGCAGATTGAAGAGAGCGCAAAAGATGACGAATTCGGTAAATTGCTTATGGATGACCCATTTGATTTTAACAGAAAAGTTATATCAGAAACAACTGAAACCGAAGATGGTATAACATACAACGTTGTAGAATATGACAACGGCAATAAAGATTACTTTATTGGTAAAACAATTATCAAGACAACTGCAGAGGATAATAGTGTTATGTATTACGACAGTGTTTCTCCGATAGCGCCTATGTCTCTCTTTACTCCTCCTGCAGACTATAAGAAAACAACATTAACAGAAGATGGTGCATCAGATATAGTAGGTGCCATTGAACCAAATGCAGTTTTAGTTTCAGACGAATCAGATGAATAATAACAAAACAGCTTTAGTTACCGGTGGTGCTAAAGGAATAGGCGCGGCTATATGTCGCGTGCTTGCCGAAAACGGCTACAATGTAGCAATTAATTATAATACATCAGAAAATAAAGCGCAGTCTCTCAAATCCGAGCTTTCTGCTCTTTCTTCTGTCGAGATTTTCAAAGCGGATGTATCCATTTCATCTGATGTTGATAAAATGTTTTCGGAAATAGAAAAAATATTTGGTGGGGTTGATATTCTTATCAACAACGCAGGTGTAGCCCAACAAGCGCTCTTTACTGATATTACCGATGAAATGTGGCAACGTATGATTGGTACAAATCTTACTGGTGCTTTTAATTGCTGCAGGCGTGCCCTTCCTTTTATGATTAATAAAAAATCAGGTAAAATTATAAATATTGCATCTATGTGGGGAGAGGTGGGAGCCTCTCTCGAGGTGCATTATTCCGCGGCTAAAGCAGGGCTTATAGGTCTTACAAAAGCTCTAGCAAAGGAAGAAGGGCTTTCAGGTATTACAGTAAATGCGGTTTCTCCCGGTGTTATTGAAACAGATATGCTTAGTTCATTTTCTGAAGAAGATAAGGCTGTTTTAAAAGAAGAAACACCGCTTAATAAAATAGGCTCGGTTAATGATATTGCGCAGGCAGTAGCTTTCCTTGCTTCAGATAAGGCGGATTTCATAACAGGTCAGGTTATTTCTGTAAACGGAGGATATGTAATTTAGAGGTGTCTTTATGAGTAAAAGAATCGTAAGCATTTTACTAACAATTGTGTTAATAGTAACTTTTGTCTTTTCTTCAGCTGTCAGTGTTAGCGCTGCAACAGGTGTGAGAGGTACAGTAACAGGAACAATGCAGGATACTTCTGATGATTCAAATGGTCCATTGAGTTGGAGCTTTACTTATGACACAACAAGAGCTTCTGCATCTCTTACAATAACCGGTAATGGCTATATGCCTAACTATACTGATGATTCCTGGTTTGAAATTCAGCAGGAGGTTCAGTGCTATATCACTCAGGTAACAATCGGTGAAGGCGTAAAGAGCATTATGGAAAATGCATTTGCTTATGAAATAAACCTTACAAGCATAACTCTTCCCGAAAGTCTTGAAAGAATAGGTGATAACGCCTTTGCTTATACAGGAATAAAGTCGCTTCATATTCCATCAAAGGTTGAATATCTTTCAGGAACAATGTTTTTTAATTCTCCAATAAAAAATATAACAGTTTCTGAAAACAACCCATATTATAAATCATTAGATGGCGACGTTTACTCCAAGGATATGAAAACCCTTGTTGTAAGTGCTCCCGGAAAGTTTGTTGAGGATAGTTATTATAATTTTAAAATACCATCAAGTGTAAACGTTATTGCACCAAAGGCTTTTTATATGTCTCAGATTCGAGAGATAATTATTCCTTCAAACGTTACTGAAATAAGAAATATGGCGTTTGCAGGCTCGGCTATAGAAAAAGTCAGTATAGATGCCGGTCTTCAGATGATTTACGATAGCGCCTTTCTTGCTTGCGATAATTTAACCGAGATTGCTTTGCCATCAACTATAACCTATCTTGGCTGGTATTCTCTTGGATATGGTTATCAGCTTGATTTAGAGGGGATTGAAATGTTCCTTGATTCTGCCGGTGTATCTCATGGCGTTATTACTCCCGATAACTGCCAAAGTTACCTTGAGCAGATAGGCTACACCGCAGACCAGTTTGTTGTTATAACACCAAATAATAATTTTTCTGTTTATGCAATGCTTACATCAATTGGTGAAGAATACGCAAAGGAAAATGAACTTACATATTGCGATGTGTATACAGATTGTTCCCGTCTTTATACTGCGGAAATTGTGTCAGGCGGTATTCTCCTTGAGTGGATTCCTTCTGCAGATGCAATGTCTTACAGGGTTCTCAGGAAAACCGTGTACAACACATGGGAAGTTATAAAAACCATAAGTGCACAAGAAAAATGTTCTTATATTGATACAAATCCAATAGAGAATTACGTTAATGAATATACAATTCAGCCATTCAGTATTATAGGTAATGGCTATTACGATAAAGAGGGTCTTTCTTGTTACTACCTGAAAGAACCAACGCTTCTTTCTGCGTCAACAGGTGCTAATGGTATAACAATTAGTTGGCAGGCAGTGAATGGCGCATATAATTATTGCATATACCGCAAGGCTAATGGCGAAACCCAGTGGAAGCCATACGCAACTGTTTCAAGTTCATATACTCAGTTTACTGATTCTGATGTTTCAGCGGGCCAAACCTATTCATACACAGTTTCAGCTAAAAACTCGACCGCTGAAAGCACATATAGTGCTAGTGGCATCTCAAAAACATTCATTATTCAACCAAGAATAGCAGTGTATAATATCGCGGCGGGTGTTGCGGTGCGTTGGGAATACTCAGGCTCCGCAGACTCCTTTAAAGTGTATAGAAAAACAGCTTCATCAGGTTGGAGCCTTATTTATACTGCAAAGGGCAACGAGAGAGTTTTTGTAGACAAGAACTTGTCATACGGTACAGAATATTTTTATAAAGTTGATGTAGTATCAGGTAATTCGCAAAGTAATGCTTCTCAGCCCGGCGGAGCGGTAATTGCAATGCAGTCTCCGATGAAATTTACTGTTGAAAACAGAGTTTCAGGTATACAGGTTAAGTGGTCAAAGTGCGCGGGTGCAACAGGGTACTACGTGTATAGGCGTACGGTTTCATCAGGTTGGCGCAGGATTGCTGTTATAAATGGTGTTAATCAATTATCTTTCCTTGATACAAATACTCAAAGTGGCACTACTTATATTTATACAGTTAAATCTTTTAACGGCAAATATATGAGTACTTATAACACAAACGGCAGGCGAACAATTTTCCTTAAAACGCCTAAGGCAAATAATGTTAAAAGCACAAATAAGGGTATGCAGGTAAAATACACCGCAAGTCCTAACGCCCAAGGTTATTATGTATACAGGAAAACGCCTACATCAACATGGAAGCTTGTGGGTACTGTTAAAAATGGTAAAACTACAACCTTCTATGATACCACTTCGAAGAAAGGGCAAACCTATACATACACTGTAAGAGCATATAAAAACGGCGTGAGAAGCAGTTATTATTCTTACGGTTACAAGGTTAAAGATGTTCATTAAATATGTTTTTTAAAAAGAAAAAGCCCGAGCAGAAGGGGTATGTTTATAAGCCTCGTCAGTTTGAGCGTGATGAAAAAATTGAAATACAAAAAATTGTGTCATCAATTCCGGTAACAAGAAAGCTGCTTTCTCAGGATTTGCTTGTTACGGCAATTAATAATTTCGTTGTAAAGAATGTGAAAATCGGCTCAACAGCTGCCCATCACGTTAACACAACTAAGCATCCGCAATTGTTCTTTCAATCTATGAAGGAGTTAATCTCGAGTACAGAGGAGCTTCAAAAATTGGAGCCGTATTGGCGCTTTGAAGGTCATACTCCAACAGAACAGCTTGACGATTTACGAGCAAGGAAGGATAAAATCATACGTGGTTTTATTTATGATTCATTCACAAGCTTAGTTGAACAAATTGAAAAGACAAAAAGCCCGTCAGCAAAGCAAAAGCTTTTTGACACATATCAGGCATCATTAATAAATAATATAGATGTTTGCGGTGAAGAGAATTTTGAGTTCTTCAAAAATCTTTGCCGTGAAAAACTAAATATAGAAGAATAAAGGGGATTATGAAAATGGCTTATCTTAGCGACATTGAAATTGCACAGAGTTGTAAAATGAAGCCTATCGGTGAAATTGCCGCAAAGGCAGGCATCGGGGATGACTTCCTTGAGCCTTACGGCAGATATAAGGCCAAGGTGGATTTATCTTACCTTAAAACAAAGGATAAAGACGGCAAACTTGTTCTTGTTACTGCTATTACACCAACTCCTGCAGGTGAGGGTAAAACAACTACTACAATCGGCCTTGCAGATGGTATGAATATTTTAGGTTATAATACCTGCGTTGCTCTCCGTGAGCCTTCTTTAGGTCCTGTTTTCGGTGTTAAAGGCGGTGCAGCAGGTGGCGGTTACGCTCAGGTTGTTCCTATGGAAGATATAAACCTTCATTTTACAGGCGACTTCCACGCTATCGGTGCAGCAAACAATCTTCTCGCTGCAATGCTTGATAACCATATTCAGCAGGGTAACGCTCTCGGTATTGATGTTAAGCGTATTACATGGAAGCGTTGCGTTGATATGAATGACCGTCAGCTTCGTAATATTGTTGATGGTTTAGGCGGCAGAATGCAGGGCGTTCCTCGTGAAGACGGCTTCGATATTACTGTTGCAAGTGAAATTATGGCTGTTTTCTGTCTCGCAACATCTGTTACAGACCTTAAAGAGCGTCTTGCAAGAATCGTTGTTGCATATAACTACGATGGCGCACCTGTAACATGCGGCGATATTAAAGCTCAGGGTGCTATGACAGCTCTTCTTGTAGATGCTGTTAAGCCAAACCTTGTTCAGACACTTGAAGGTACACCTGCTTTCGTTCATGGTGGTCCTTTTGCAAATATTGCTCACGGTTGTAATACTGTTCTTGCTACAAAAATGGCTCTTAAAACAGCGGATTATGCAATCACAGAGGCAGGCTTCGGCGCGGACTTAGGTGCAGAAAAGTTCCTTGACATTAAGTGCCGTGCCGCAGGTATTAAGCCAAACGCAGTTGTAGTCGTTGCTACAGTTCGTGCTCTCAAAATGCATGGCGGTCTTAAGAAAGACCAATTAGGCGAGGAGAATATTGAAGCACTCGGAAATGGTATTCCAAATCTTCTTCGCCATGTTTCAAATATTAAAAATGTTTATAATCTTCCTTGCGTTGTTGCGGTTAACCGCTTCCCAACAGATACAGATATGGAAATTGATTTCATTATTGCAAAATGTAAAGAATTGGGCGTAAATACTGTTCTTTCAAATGTATGGGCTGAAGGCGGTAAAGGTGGCGTTGAGCTTGCAAAAGAGGTTGTACGCCTTTGCACAGAAGAAGATAATTCAGGCTTTACATATTCATATGAGGACGATACAACAATCGAAGAAAAGCTTAATGCTATCGTAACAAAGGTTTATGGCGGTACAGGTGTTGAGCTTACTGCAAACGCCAAAAAGCAGGCAGAATCCCTTGTAAATGACGGTTTCGGTAATCTTCCTGTTTGCGTTGCAAAAACACAGTATAGCTTCTCTGATGACCCAACGAAGCTTGGTGCTCCTGAAGGCTTTAAGGTTACTGTAAGAAATCTTAAGGTTTCTGCAGGTGCAGGCTTCATAGTTGCCCTTACAGGTGATATTATGACAATGCCTGGTCTTCCAAAGAGCCCTGCTGCAGAGCGTATTGATGTTACTGAGGACGGCAAAATCACAGGTCTTTTCTGATATAAATATAACGGAGTTTAAATATGGAAAACACAACAGTAGAAAAAAAGAAAATAGTTTTAAGTTGTATCCAGCCAACAGGTACACCAACTCTTGGTAACTACCTTGGTGCGCTTAAAAACTGGGCAAATATGTGCGATGATTACAATTGTCTTTATGGCGTTGCAGACCTTCACTCAATAACAGTGCCTACTTTCCGCGAAAATCCTCAGCAGCTTAAAAAGAATACACTTGAGTTATATGCTCTCCTTTTAGCAATAGGTCTTGATCCTGAAAAGAATATTATCTTCGTTCAGAGTCAGGTGCCAACCCACGCTCAGCTTGGTTGGATTCTTAATTGCTACACACAGTTTGGTGAAGCATCACGTATGACTCAATTTAAGGAGAAAAGCCAGCGTCTCGGCGAGAATATTTCTGTTGGTCTTTTCGATTATCCTGTTCTTATGGCGGCAGACATTCTTATCTATAATGCAGACTTTGTGCCAATTGGCGCAGACCAGAAGCAGCATCTTGAGCTTGCAAGAAATATTTGTGACAGGTTCAATGCGATTTATGGTAATGTTTTAAAAACACCTGATCCATTCATTGGTAAAGCAGGCGCAAAGATTACCTCTCTTCAGGACCCAACAAAGAAGATGAGTAAATCAGATGATAATCCTAAGTCATATATCTCAATGCTTGACGAGCCAAATGTGATTATGAAGAAGATTAAATCTGCAGTTACCGATAGTGAGGCTTGCGTGCGCTATGCAGAGGGTAAAGATGGTATTAATAACCTTATGACTATCTACTCCTGTTGCACAGGCAAAACATTTGAAGAGATTGAAAAGGAATTCGAAGGTAAAGGCTATGGTGATTTCAAAACTGCAGTAGGTGAGGCAGTTTGCGCAGAGCTTGCACCAATTCAGGCAAAATATAAAGAGCTTATTAACGATAAGAAGTACCTTGAAGAGTGTATGAAAAAAGGCGCCGAAATGGCAACTAGAATTTCACAAAGAACACTTGATAAGGTTATGAAAAAGGTAGGCTTCTATCAGACAAAGTAAGCTATAATTCTTGATGCGTATAATTTTTGAATATGAACAGCCATTGGTTGTCGACCTGACAATCAATGGCTGTTATGATAATAAAATATTTTAATGAATATTGTAGCCGTATTCTGATATACCAAAGCATTTGAAAGTTTCTGTTTTTATATTTTATGATTGTTGATTGAGTATGTCGTTGACTTTATTTAACATTTGTGGTAAAATTAAAGGGTTTAAAGAGTCTTGTCGTAACAGAAAAATTGCGAGAACCAAATATGTGATAGGTGTTCGTGTTTTTCGCTTACATATTTTTATTATTGAGGTGTAGCGTATGAAAAAAATGTTGTCATTAATTTTAACAATTGCACTGGTTTTCTCCTCAATGTCCTGCATTTCGGTTGTGGTCAGTGCCGAAGATGGAACAGAAGGAACCGAAGAGGTAGTTTACAAAGAAATTGAAACAATAGAAGACCTCTATAATGTGAGAAACGATCTGAAAGCAAACTATATTCTTATGAATGACATAGACCTTTCGGAGGCAACAGCAAAGGGCGGTGCATGGGATTTCTCGGGAAACGGTTGGAATCCTATCGGTAGCGGTGACGTATATGGTAGCGGAGCCTTTGAAGGTATATTCAACGGTAATGGATATACAATTTCCGGTATGAGAATAGCTGTTACAAGTCTTCCAAGCGGAACAGCAGTTGTACATTTAGGCTTGTTTGCAAATGTAACTGGTACAGTTAAAAATCTGAAATTAACTGGTGGTAGCATCATTTACACCGGCTCAAATGATTTTTATGTTGGTTCAGTTGCTGCAAAGGCTAGCGGAACTATAGAAAACTGCCACAACACTATAAATATTAGTGCTAAAGCAACTACGTATAATGTTGATGGATATGCAGGCGGTATTGTAGGTGATGGCACA
>JAZLDN010000009.1:0-8806 GCA_045614765.1 Acutalibacteraceae bacterium | reverse complement strand
CCTTCAACGTTTGTTATAACGTGGTCTGCAGAGTGAAGAAAGCTGAGTATTTCGGGTGAAATTAAGTGGGGGTCATCCCATTTGCCGAACATATATCGGTCAAAGCCTATATCACCTGTAAAAACTAAAGATGTTTTTTCTTTCATAAATTAATCCTTATTTAACAGTAATTTATACAAAGTAGGCTCAACATTAAATTCCTTGATTGCAGAGTTAACCTCATTCAAGGCTTTCTCTTTCGTTGCCTTTGGAGTAGTATTTCTTAACACCGCACGAATAAGTATATTTTTAGGTGTGTGGGCAAAATCAATGAATTCAAGAAGCTGAGTTTTATATCCACAGTATTCAAGAAGATTTCCGCGAATTGAGTCTGTAAGCAGAGCAGAAAAGCGCTCCTGAATAATGCCATGGCGCGTGAGTATGGAAAGGTTATCTGTTTTAATTTGCTTGTTTAACTCGTGTTGACAGCAGGGTACGGAAAAAATCATTTTTGCGCCCCATTGGATAGCGTTGTAAAGAGCAAAATCCGTTGCTGTATCACAAGCGTGGAGAGTGATAACCATATCTACATCGAAAGGACATTTGTAGCCGTTAATGTCGCCTAACTCAAAGCGGAGATTTTTGTAGCCGTATTTCTGGGATGCTTTGTTGCATTTTTCAATAACATCCTTTTTCAAATCCAAGCCGATTATATGAGCGTCAATACCCTTGATTTCTGTAAGATAATAGTAAACAATAAATGTAAGGTAAGATTTACCGCAACCAAAATCTATAATATTAAGGCTCTTATAGTCGTTCTGCTTTATTGCATCATCTATAAGCTCAATAAGGCGGTTAATCTGCTTGTATTTATCATACATAGCATTTATTACCTTGCCTTCTTTTGTGAATATACCCATATCAACAAGTGGCTCAATAACCTTGCCTTCGGGAATAATATATTGCTTGTGTCGATTGTGCTCAACAGGTGCAACAGCTTCTGATGAAATAGTTTTTTCCTTGAAAGAAACCTTTCCGTTTTTAGATATTAATATATTAAATTCTTTGCTGCTTGAACGGGCATAAACCTGCAAAAAACAGTCTTGAGCAAGTTGAACGCAACGCTCTGCAATATTACTGAAATCAATATTTTCGTGAAAAACCTGTTTTTCAGTGAATTTTGCTACCTGAAAAAATTTAGGCATTCTGCTGACAGTAATTTTCTTGAATTCACTATCCTTGTCAACAGGCTTACTGAAAACTGCTTTTTGAATATCGCTTTCAAATATTCGTTTTATATAATCTTTAAGTTCGGGCATTTTTGCCTCCAGATATGATTTTATGTTTTATTAAAGTATATCAATTCAATTGAAAAAAATCAAATATTTTATATATAAAAATGTTTACACACAGCCACATTTATGATAAAATTTTAACAAAAGAGGTGATACCATGAAGAAAAACCGACTTCCTGAATTTTTTAGAAACAATGCAGTGATAATTGCATCAGGTATAGCAGTTATAGCCATTATAATTGCGGTTGTAGGTTTTGAGTTTACAGCTCTTAATGAATTGGGCGAGGTTAATAAAAAAGAGGTAAATGTTCTTACTCTCTCTTTTGTTATAATTGTAAGCGCAATAATTATTGTAGTTGCTTTCAACCTTAACGCTACAAGAAAGCGCGAGAAGTCAATAGCAAAACGACTTCAGGTATCAGATACTCTTGTTAACTGTATTACAATTCTTGCCGAAGAGCAGAATATCAATAAGGCTATCAACAAGCTTCTTAAAGTTCTTAATGATTATTTCAATGGCGACAGAGCTTATCTTTTTGAGTTCGATTACGAGAAACAAACAACCTCTAATTCGTATGAGTATGCAGCGGATGGCGTAACTCCACAAATTGATGTTCTTCAGGATGTGCCACTTGACGTTATTGATACATGGATAAAAAAGTTTGAAGAAACAGGCACTTTTTACATCTCAAGCCTTGATAAAGACGTTGATAAGGATAGCGACACATACCGCATTCTTGAAATGCAGGAAATTGAGAGCCTTATAGCTGTTCCTCTTGTGAAAAACAAAAAAATAATTGGCTTTCTTGGTATTGATAACCCAAAAGTCAATTACAAAGACCTTTCATTACTTTCTTCTGCTACATTTTTTATAATGGATGGTATTGAACGCAGAGAAAGCCATGCTATGTTAGAGAAACTCAGCTTTGAAGATACACTTACAGAGGTTTTCAACAGAAATAAATTTAACCACGATGTTGAGAAACTCAAAGTCTTAAAGCTTGATAATGTTGGCATAGCGTATTTTGATATTAATGGTCTTAAGCAGATAAACGATACTAAGGGCCATGTTGAAGGCGACCGCATTATTAAAGAAGCGGCAAAAACGATAAAAGATGTTTTCCCAAATAAAACATACCGAATAGGTGGGGACGAGTTTGTAGTTATTGATGAAAGTTTTAATGAAGCAGAATTCAATAGCCACGTAGAAAATGTACTTCGAGGATTTTCAGAGAATGGTATAAGCGTATCTGTAGGCGTTTCGTGGGCAGGAAATACAGAGCACATAGAAGAATACCTGACCTCAGCTGATAATAGAATGTACGAAAGAAAAAAAGAATATTACAAATAAAAAGAGACCCTCGTTCGCAAGAACGAGGGTTTTATGTTTCTTGAAATTTGCGTGAAACATTTTAAACACTTGGAAAGACTTATTTAGTAATATCTCTTGCAACATGAACACCGCTTGCGGATGCGTGAGAAAGAGAGTGTGTAATACCGCTTCCGTCACCAATAATATAGAGACCATTATAACGTGATTCCAATTTCTCGTTAACTTCAACCTCCATATTATAGAACTTAACCTCAACACCATATAACAATGTATCGTCGTTTGCTGTACCAGGTGCAATCTTATCCAAAGCGTAAATCATTTCGATAATGCTATCAAGAATACGCTTAGGAAGAACAAGGCTTAAATCACCGGGAGTTGCCTGAAGGGTAGGGGTGATAAAAGCTTCTTCAATACGAGTTGGAGTAGAGCGGTGTCCACGAATCAAATCGCCAAAACGCTGAACAATAACACCACCACCAAGCATATTGCTAAGTTTTGCAATAGACTCACCATAGCCATTGGAATCTTCGAAAGGCTCGGTAAAATGCTTAGCAACAAGAAGAGCAAAGTTGGTGTTATCTGTTTGCATAGCAGGGTCTTCATAGCTATGACCGTTTACTGTAATAATACCATTGGTGTTTTCGTTTACTACAGCGCCCTTAGGATTCATACAGAATGTACGAACCTTGTCCTGATACTGCTTTGTGCGATATACAATTTTGCTTTCATATAATTCGTCTGTTAAGTGAGCAAAAACATTTGCCGGTAATTCTACACGAACACCGATGTCAACACGGTTTGATTTAGTGGGAATATCAAGCTCCTTGCAGACTTTTTCCATCCACTTGCTACCGCTTCTGCCAACAGAAACAATACATTTTTCGCAATTGTAGATTGAATCTTTAGCGCTGACAACATAGCCGTTATCGCTTGCTTCAATAGTCTGAACAGGAGTGTCAAAGTAGAAGTCTACCTTGTCTTCTAAATATTTATAAAGATTTTCAAGAACGATATAGTTGATGTCTGTACCAAGATGACGAACAGAAGCATCTAACAAATGTAAATCGTTCTGAACACATATAGTCTTGAATTGAGAACCGGCGGTTGAGTAAAGTTTTGTTCCTTCGCCACCATATTTAAGGTTAATCTCATCAATATAGTGCATTAATTCCAAAGCGCGCTTTTTGCCGATATACTCATATAAAGTACCGCCAAAGTCATTGGTGATATTATATTTACCATCGGAGAAAGCACCTGCACCGCCAAAGCCACTCATAATAGAACAGCTTTTGCAACCAATACAAGTTTTGATTTTATCGCCATCAATAGGACAATGGCGCTTGTTTAACGCATGTCCTGCTTCGAATACAGCAACCTTCATATCAGGTTTGTTCTGCATTAATTCATATGCAGCAAAAATGCCGCCAGGACCGGCGCCAATAATAATTACATCATAATTCATAGAGTGAACCTCCTAAACGCGCGTTAACCGCGACCACTAAATATTATAACAATTTTACACAAAAAAGTAAATGTTTTTTGCCTAATTATGTTTGTGTTTACTGATGATGAGGTCATATTCTTTTATTGTATACATAAAAACAGCATTATCAAGAGCTTTTAGGTACAGTAAATCTATTATCTATGCATCAAAAACTTACCGTACATAAATAAGAATACGAAACTTGATTTTTACAATTATTGATTTTTGAAAAACACGGTGATATAATTGTATATATTAAAGGGGTGATGGGGTTTGAATTTATTACATATGAAATATGCCGTTGAGGTTGCGAGGCTTGGTTCTTTAGGTAAAGCATCTGAAACATTGCTTATTGCAACGCCAAATATAAGTCGTTCTATAAAAGAACTTGAATCGGATCTTGGTATATCTATTTTTGAGCGAACCACCAAAGGTATGGAGCTTACCCCTGAGGGTGAGGAATTTATAAATTTTGCAAAAAGAATTCTCGGTCAAATTGAGCAGGTTGAGGATTTCTATAAAAATGGTACTGCAAAAAAACAAGAATTCTCTATTTCTGTTCCTCGCGCTTGCTACATATCCGAAGCCTTTGCAGAATTTTCTAAATCACTTACAGGTGATGCCGCAGAGATTTTTTATAAAGAAACCAATTCCCAACGAACAATTCGCAATATGCTTGAGCATGATTACAAGTTGGGTATAATCCGTTATGCCGAAAACTATGACAGATACTTTAAATCTATGCTTGAGGAAAAAGATTTTCAGTATGAATTGGTAACCGAATTTACATATTCTCTTTTAATGAGTGCGGATAATCCGCTTGCAAAGAAAGAAAATATTTCTATTGATGATCTGAAGGATTACATTGAAATTGCACATGCTGACCCTTATGTTCCTTCAATGCCGCTTTCAAAAGTTGTTAAGGAAGAGCTTTCAGATAATATAAATCGCAGAATTTATATTTTTGAAAGAGCAAGTCAGTTCGATTTGCTGTCAATGAATCCTGAAACATTTATGTGGGTTTCGCCTGCACCTCAAAGTCTTCTTGAACGGTACAATTTAGTTCAGAAAAAGTGCAAGGAAAATAAGAGGGTGTATAAAGACCTGCTAATATACAAAAACGGCTACAAGCTTACAAAGCTTGATCGTCAGTTTATTACTGCCCTGTGTGAATCAAAAAGAAAACATATTTAGTATTAAAAAAACCGACTTGAACGACATTTCGTTCGAGAAGGTTTTTTGTTGTTTTGTGGTATTATCATTTTTGATAACACTGCTTATACGTTTTAAGAATTCCATAAAACCGTAAAGGTTGTTAAAATAATAACGAACTTCACGGGAAAGGTACGTCCTGCCCAAATTAAACTACGTATATTTTTTAGGAGGATATAAATGGACATGAAGTACGAAATTGTTGATTGCGTTGAAAAGCTTCAGGAAGCTATTGAGCGCACAAGAGAGGCACAGAAAAAATTTGCTACTTATACACAGGAGCAGGTAGATAAAATCTTCCTTGCTGCTGCATCTGCTGCAAACAAAGCAAGAATCCCTCTTGCAAAAATGGCTGTTGAAGAAACAGGTATGGGTATTGTAGAAGATAAGGTTATTAAGAACAACTATGCTTCAGAATACATCTATAATGCATACAAGGAAACAAAGACTTGCGGTATTATTGAAGAGGATAAAGCTTTCGGTACTAAAAAAATTGCAGAGCCTATCGGTGTAGTTGCTGCTGTTATCCCAACAACAAACCCTACATCAACTGCAATTTTCAAATGTCTTCTTGCTCTTAAAACAAGAAATGCAATTATAATCTCTCCACACCCACGTGCAAAAAACTGCACAATCGCTGCTGCAAAGCTTGTTCTTGAAGCTGCAGTTCAGGCAGGTGCTCCAGAAGGAATTATCGACTGGATTGACGTTCCTTCTCTTGAAATGACAAACACAGTAATGAAAGAAGCAGACATCATCCTTGCAACAGGTGGTCCTGGTATGGTTAAGGCTGCTTACTCAAGCGGTAAGCCAGCTCTCGGTGTTGGTGCGGGTAACACTCCTGCAATCATCGACGATTCTGCAGACCTTCTTCTTGCTGTTAACTCAATCATTCATTCAAAAACATTTGATAACGGTATGATTTGTGCTTCTGAGCAGTCAGTTATCGTTCTCGAAAATATTTACGATGCAGTTAAAACAGAGTTTGCAAGCCGTGGTTGCTACTTCCTTGACGAGGCAGAAACAGAAAAGGTAAGAAAAACAATCATCATCAACGGTGCTCTTAATGCAAAAATCGTTGGTCAGCCTGCTGCAAAAATTGCAGAGCTTTCAGGTGTAAAGGTTCCTGAAGGAACAAAAATTCTTATTGGTGAAGTTGAAAGCGTTGATATCAGCGAAGAGTTTGCTCACGAAAAACTTTCTCCTGTTCTTGCAATGTACAAGGCAACATCTTTCTCAGATGCTCTTGATAAAGCAGAACAGCTTGTTGCAGATGGTGGTTATGGCCATACATCTTCAGTATATCTTAACGAAGTAACAGAAACTGAAAAACTTAACGAGTTCGCAGCAAGAATGAAAACTTGCCGTATCCTTGTTAACACACCTTCATCACACGGTGGTATCGGCGACCTTTACAACTTCAAACTTGCACCATCTCTTACTCTTGGTTGCGGTTCTTGGGGCGGTAACTCAGTTTCCGAAAACGTTGGTGTTAAGCACCTTTTAAATATCAAAACAGTTGCAGAAAGAAGGGAAAATATGCTTTGGTTCCGCGCACCTGAAAAGGTTTATATCAAGAAAGGTTGTCTTCCGGTTGCTCTTGATGAGCTTCGCACAGTTCGCGGTGCTAAGAAAGCATTCATCGTAACAGATACCTTCCTTTATGAAAACGGCTATACAAAGCCTATTACAGATAAACTCGATGAAATGGGCATTGCTCACACAACATTCTTTGATGTTCAGCCTGACCCAACTCTTAAAAATGCAAAGAGCGGTGCAGAGCAGATGGCAGCATTCAAGCCAGATACAATCATTGCTCTCGGTGGCGGTTCAGCAATGGACGCTGCAAAGATTATGTGGGTTCTTTATGAGCATCCAGAAGCAGACTTTATGGATATGGCAATGCGCTTCATTGATATCCGTAAGAGAGTTTACACATTCCCTAAAATGGGCGAAAAGACATACTTTATTGCAGTTCCAACATCTGCAGGTACAGGTTCAGAGGTAACTCCTTTCGCAGTTATCACAGACGAGCAGACAGGTGTTAAGTATCCTCTTGCTGACTACGAGCTTCTTCCTAATATGGCAATCATTGATACTGATTTCCATATGTCAGCTCCTAAGGGTCTTACAGCTGCATCAGGTATCGACGCTGTAACTCACGCAGTTGAAGCTTATGCTGCAATGCTTGCAACAGACTATACAGATGGTCTTGCACTCCAGGCCCTTAAGAATATCTTCAAATATCTTCCTCGTGCATATGAAAGCGGTCAGACAGACGTTGAAGCAAGAGAAAAAATGGCTAACGCTGCAACAATGGCAGGTATGGCATTCGCAAATGCTTTCCTTGGTGTTTGTCACTCAATGGCTCATAAGCTTGGTGCTTTCCACCACCTTCCTCACGGTGTAGCAAACGCACTTATGATTGAAGAAGTTCTCCGTTTCAATGCAAGCGAAGCTCCTGCAAAGATGGGTACATTCTCACAGTATGACCACCCACACACTCTTGCTCGTTATGCAGAAATCGCAGACTACCTTGGTCTCGGTGGTAATACAGATTCAGAAAAACTTGAAAACCTTATTAAGGCAATCAACGACCTTAAGGCAACAGTTGGTATCAAAAACACAATCAAGGATTACGGCGTTGATGAAAAAGCGTTCCTTGACAATCTCGACGAAATGGTTGAGCAGGCATTTGACGACCAGTGTACAGGTGCTAACCCACGCTATCCTCTTATGAGTGAAATCAAAGAAATGTACCTCAATGCTTACTATGGCAAGCATTTTACAGAAAAGGCTATGCCTACTGCAGCAGACGTTGCAACAGGTATGACTGCGAACGCAGTTAAAACACCTTATACAAAAGGTAAGAAAGCATAAGAAGGAGAGAAAACAATGAAACTTGATAGAGTTATTGCAGTAAGAAATAATAAAACTATTTACCGTGATGGTGAAAAATGCGTTAAGGTTTTTGATACTGATTACTCAAAATCAGACGTACTTAACGAGGCATTAAATCAGGCAAGAATTGAAGAAACAGGTCTTAATATTCCTAAAATCATTGAAGTAACAATGGTTGAAGGTAAGTGGGCTATCGTTTCAGAATTCATTAAAGGTAAAACACTTCAGCAGCTTATGGACGAGGATGCAGAGAAGAAAGACGAGTATATCGAGATGCTTGTTGACCTTCAGCTTGATGTTCATTCAAAGGTTTGTCCTCTCCTTAATAAGCTTAAAGATAAGATGAACCGTAAAATCAGTTCTTCTGAGCTTGATGCAACAACACGTTATGACCTTCATACAAGACTTGAAGGTATGCCAAAGCACAACAAGGTTTGCCATGGCGACTTTAACCCATCAAACATTATAATCACAGAAGATGGCACAGCATATATTCTTGACTGGTCTCATGCTACTCAGGGTAATGCTTCTGCTGATGCTGCAAGAACATACCTTCTTTTCTGGCTCAATGGCGACATTGAAGGTGCAAAGAAATATCTTGAT
>JAZLDN010000008.1:0-2043 GCA_045614765.1 Acutalibacteraceae bacterium | reverse complement strand
CACGACAGAGATACTGACCCACTCACACTCCTTTACAATAAAGCTGCTGTCGGCAGAGAAATTTCAAAGCATATAAACGAAGGTGGAACAGGCGTATTTATGTTTGTTGACCTTGACAACTTTAAAAAGGTTAATGACACTTATGGTCACGCTGTTGGTGATGATGTTCTTCACGAGTTTGGTGACTGTATCAGACGTGTTTTCCGTCACACTGACATTTTAGGTCGTTTTGGCGGCGATGAATTTATAATTTTCTTACCACATCCTATTGATGATGATATTGTTTCAACACGTGCTCAGGACCTCCTCAGTTTAATGGACGAAAACATTAAAATTGAAGATGCATCCATTGACTTCCACGCAAGTATCGGTATTGCAAAATGTCCTGAAGATGGCACTACTTATGAAGAAGTAATGGAAAAAGCTGACCAAGCACTTTATTACTCAAAGAAAAATGGTAAGAATATGTTTATGTATTACGATAATCTTCCTGAAGAATATTTGAAATCTTTAGAGGAAGAAGAAAACAATTAATTTTAAAATAGAAGGCGATTTTTTTGAACATCTGGCACGATATCAACCCTGAAAGAATCTCACGTTCATCTTATGCTGCAGTTATAGAAATAAGCAAGGGCAGTAAAATGAAATATGAACTCGATAAAGAAACAGGTCTTTTAAGACTTGACCGTGTTCTCCATACATCTACACACTACCCTGCTAACTACGGTTTTATTCCAAGAACGTATGCAAAGGATAACGACCCCTTAGATGTGCTTGTTCTTTGTTCTGAACAAATACAGCCGATGTCTATTGTTGAGTGTTACCCTATAGGCGTTATTTCAATGCTTGACAATGGCGCACCTGACGATAAGATAATTTCTATTCCATTTAATGACCCGACTTATAACACTTACAAAGATATAAGCCAATTACCTCCTCACGTGTTTGATGAAATGAAGCATTTCTTCTCAGTTTATAAAACACTTGAAGAGAAGGAAACCGCAATTGATGAGGTTAAGGGTGTATTAGATGCCGTTTCTATTATTGAGGATTCAATAAAGGCATACGAAGAAAAATTCTCGAAAAAATAAGGTGAACTTTTATGGCTTCCACAAATTTTGAAAATGGTTTATATATCGTTGGCAGCGACTTTAAAGTACGCTATGCGAATGATACTTTAAAAGAGTTCTTCCCCCAGCTTATTGAGGGTGGGCTCTGCTATAAAGCAATTGCAAACAGAGAAGAACCCTGCACCTTTTGTCCGATTGCTAATGGTCTTGAAAAAGGCAGGCTTTTATTTAACTCAACTAATTTCAGTCGCTATGGTGCAGCCTTTACCAATATAACCACTCCAGAATTTAAAGATTGCTATTCAGTAATGGTTCAGCAGATTGCAAGCCCTGATATGCTTCAGAAATTAGATGCTGACCAGATGCAGGCAATATTATTGCAACAGCAGGAATTGCAGAACAGAAATGTTGTTATTGAAACACTTGCCGCCGAATATGAATTAATATATTTTGTTTGCGAAGAAAATGGTAGTTTCAAATGTACTAAATATTACGACCAAAATGGTACTAATTCCTTTGAAACTGGTGATATGGCTCTTTCAAATTACGATGTTCTTATGAAGAATTATGCTGAACTTCATATTCACAAAGATGACAGAGCGATGTTTTTAGAAGAAACCCAGATACCAAATGTGAATAAATGTATTTTTGGTGAAGAGAGAGTTTTCGAATTAAATTACAGAGAATGTCACAACGACGAGATAAAATATATGCAGATACGCTTTATTCCTATAAAGTCGGAGAATTCTGTAAACGTCGTTATCGCCTTCCGTTGTATCGATAATATCGTTGAACAAGAATTAGAGGAACGTGAAAGAACAGAAAAGCTTCTCGAAAGCTCAACTCAACGTTTACGAGTTATTGAAGGTCTTTGTGCAGAATACGAGTCACTTTATTATGTTGATGCAAAAAAAGACACAGGTATTCCTTACATCTTATCTGATTTTTTCCCAGAAGAATTTAAAAAGAATCT
>JAZLDN010000007.1:0-10003 GCA_045614765.1 Acutalibacteraceae bacterium | reverse complement strand
AAACCAACAGATACATTTGCTTATTTTGGAAACGCAAAAACCGGCGAATCAATGCAGATTGATGTAATTAAATCATCAACTTACCAAGAAAATTACGAAACTGCTCAGTTTTTGGACGAAAACTCACATAAAATGGAAGAGTACAAATGTTATTTTGAGGATAATATTACATCATTAGGCGAGGAATTTGAAGGTCTTTTTAGGTTGAGGGTTGAAAAAGATGGTGAAATACAAATTACTTATACATTCAAAAATAGCGGTAATTTGTACTGTATTACGTACACAGGAAATAAAGCAGATACATCAATTGATGATAGTATGAAGCTTTTAGAGTGCATTAACTTTAAGCCGTTCCAGTATTATCCCGAAACAACTACAATTCCAAGTACAACAGTGGTACCAAATACTAAATCAACAGAAACAGTTTCAGAATAAAACTAAACCTTCCGAACAAATTGTTCGGAAGGTTATTTTTATTATATCAGAAAAACAGATTTATTTTTTCGTATTATTTGATTTTTGATTTAAAGAATTTTTCAGTTGCTAAATAGAGGGATGGAACAACAACTAATGCGCTTATAAGCTCAATTAAACCGTTTGTTCCGATAAGTGTTAAAATAATTGTTTCAATAGCTTCTGCGGCTGCGCCTAAAAGTGATTCAAAGCCGCCGAATAAAGTAAGCGCACTTATAACAAGTACAGTGTTTGTTAATGTGCCGGCCAAAGTAGCAATGCCTAAAGAGATTGCTTTAGGACATTTTGTTTTTGAAAGCCCAATGAATACAAGTCCTGCAACCACTGCAACAAGAATTCTTGGAACAAGTGATACTAAAGGATTTGCAAATGGTGCGAAACCCATCTGAATCGCTCTTACGATGCATGTTAATCCCCAAACACCGCCAACGATTGCGCCATATTTCGGACCTAAAACAAGAGCTCCGAAGATTGCGATGATATGCAATGTGGTTATTTCAATAGGACCTACTGAAATATAGCCTAAATACGGTGTGAATGTCATAACAACTATCAATGCCGAAAATAAGGCGCACATTACAAGACGAACAAGTTTTTCTTTCTTTTTCATAGTAAAACTCCTTTGCTGTTGTCCTCGATAGAGGTACAACGCTTTTGTTTTAATATTTATCTGTTTTTCTTGTATATTGTTAAAAGTCCTTCCAAAACAAGGTCTTTATTATAAATAATATCTTTTTCACAACAAGCGACAATTTCTTTTGCTAAGCCACCTGTTGCAACAATTGTTTTTATAGGTTTTCCTAATTCTTTTTCTAGGCGTGTTGCCATTCCGTCAAGCATAGACGCATTGCCAAGAACAGTTCCTGAGCGGATACACTCGATAGTGTTTGTTCCTATTGCGTGATCCGGTGCGGAAAGTTCGATTGCGGGGAGCTGCGATGTTCTGAGAGAAAGTGCATCAAGAGAGATTCCTATACCCGGAGCAATAGTGCAGCCCGCAAACACACCGCCTTCATCTATTACAGAGATTTTTGTAGCTGTGCCTAAATCCATAACCAGGCAGGGGAGTTCATATTGGCTTATGGCACCAACGGCGCCTGCAACAAGGTCTGCACCTAATTCTTTAGGATTATCTGTAGTGATTTTTAAGCCATTTTTAAGCCCTGCAGCAACAACGAGTGCCTGGCAGCCGGTTGCTTTTTCTATGGCATTTTTAAAAATGCGTGTAAGCTCAGGTACAACGGAGCTGATTATAGCACCATTAAAATTATTGTCAAGACCTTCTAACTTGAAAATCGCATCTAATTCAATTGCATATTGTTCGCTTGTTCTGTGCCTTTGTGTGGCAAGCCTCGAAATGCAAACAGGCTTATCGTCGCGATATACACCTAAAGTGATATTTGTGTTGCCGATATCAGCTACTAAAATCACAAAAATCATCTCCGTAAAAATTATTATCACATGGATTATACACTATATTGTAATTTTACGCAATAAATTTTTAAAACATACAATAAAAGACTTTAAAACGAAGGATTTATATGGTATAATTTTATGGTAAATTTTATATATAAGGGGTTGTTCTTATGAAAAAGTTTTTTGGCGAATTCAGAGAGTTTATTGCAAAAGGTAATGTAATCGACCTTGCAGTCGGCGTTATCATCGGTGGTGCTTTTTCAAACATTGTAAAAAACCTTGTTGAAAATCTTATTACACCACTTATTTCATTGATTACAAAACAGGTATCCTTTACAGATATGTTTATTGCTCTTGACGGTAACGAGTACGCTACTCTTGCTGCTGCTCAGGAGGTTGGTGCTGCTACACTTAACTATGGCCTCTTTATTCAGGCTGTAATTGATTTCCTTATTACAGCATTTGTTATATTCCTTCTCGTTAAGGGTATAAATAAAATCAGAAATATGGGTAAAAAGGAAGAAGCTCCTGATGAGGAAGCTCCAACTACAAAGGTTTGTCCTTTCTGTAAGAGCGAAATTGCTATTGACGCAACTCGTTGCCCAAATTGTACATCAGAGGTTGAATAATTAATGGGTAAAATCAGATATTTAATTGCCTTGTGGGCAGCTAAAATTGTTTATAGGCTGCTCAGGCTTTTAGGCAGAAACGCAACAATGTATCCGGGTTACATAGCTCTTAAATTGTGCCCTGATTACCTTGGAAGAACAAAAAAATCACCACACGTATTGTGCGTTACAGGAACTAACGGAAAAACCACTACAACAAATATGGTGGCGGATATTCTTAGCGAGTGCGGTATGAATATTGTTTCAAACCGTTACGGTTCAAACATCAATACAGGTGTTGCAACTGCGCTTACACACAGCGTGAATATATTCGGTAAACCTAAATGCGATGCGCTCGTTCTTGAGGTAGATGAAAAGTTTTCAAGGCTTATTCTTCCATATATCAAGCCTGATTATCTTGTGTGTACCAATCTTTTCAGAGATTCAATGCGCCGAAACGCTCATCCTGAATATATTTTCAATATTCTTGACACATATGTGCCACAGTCTACAAAGCTTGTTTTGAATGCAGATTGCCTTCTTTCCTCTCAGCTTTTAAAGAAGAATGAAAGAGTTTATTTCGGTATAGATAAGTTGGATACAGACCTTACTGAAAGCATAAATCTTATTAACGATTTTGCTATCTGTCCTGTATGCGATGAAACTCTTAAATATAATTATCTTCGTTACCACCATATAGGTAATGCGTATTGCCCAAAATGTGGTTTTAAATCTGAGCAAGCCCAATATCGCCTTACAAATATTGATTATGAGAAAAAGAGCATAACTGTTAAAAATGGCGATAATGAAGATACTTATCCTATGGTTAACAAAGCTCTTTATAATATTTATAACGAGCTGGCAGCGGTTACTCTTCTTAGTGAGTTCGGTGCGGATAAGGAAAAAGTTAAAGCTCATATGAATAATATCGGTGTTACTAAAACACGATACAAGGAGCTTAAAGCAGGTAACACTGAAATCATCAGAACAATGGCAAAGGGTCAGAACTCTGTTTCTTGCTCACGTACTGCAGATTTTGTTGGCCATGAGAGCGGAGAATTCTCCGTGTTTATGATGATTGATGACTGGTTTGATCGTCAGAATTCATCTGAAGTAATTAACTGGATTTATGACGTTGATTTTGAGTTTTTCAACACACCGAATATATCCCAGCTTATAATTGCAGGTCCTCGCTGCTATGACTATAAATTAAGATTCCTTATTGCAGGCATAGACGAAAGTAAAATTGTTTGCCATGAAAATGAGCTTGACGCAGTCGATGTTATGAAGACGGATATTGATAAGCTTTATTTCATACATGACCCATCAACCTACGAGCATTCTCTTAAGGTTGAAGAGAAAATTATCTCCGTGTTTACAAAGGCACATAGCAAAGGCGGTGAACAATAATGAAAATCGAGATTTTGTATCCTGAAATTTGTTGTTTGTTCGGTGAAAAAGCTAATATGCGCTATTTCGAGATGTGCTTACCTGACGCAGAGTTTATAAAAACTCCTGTGAGCCAGATGCCTTTATTTTTAACAGAAGATGTTGATATGGTGTATTTTGGCTCTTGTAGTGAATCAAATCAGGAGAAGATACTTTCAAGACTTAAAGGTCATGAAGACCGAATCAACGAACTTATAAACAAAGGCGTTATTTTCCTTATGACAGGCAACACCTTTGAAATAATGGGTAAATTCATAAAAGATTCTGATGGTAAGAAAATCGATGGATTAGGTATTTTTGATTTTTATTCTGAAAGAACTATTCCAGATCGCCATAATTCTCTTGTTTTAGGTGAGTTTAATGGAATGAAGCTGGTTGGCTCAATCAGTCGTTTTTCTCATAGCTATGATATAAAACCTGAAGATGGCTTTATTGTTGTGAAAAAAGGCTATGGCTCTTGCAAGGATAGTAAAAACGAAGGTATCAGAAGAAATAATCTTTTCGGTACTTATCTTTTAGGTCCTTTCCTTGTTCTCAACCCTGATTTCACAAAATATCTTATGACTTTATTAGGTGTAGAAAATCCTACTCTTGCCTTTGAAAACGAAATCTATAAAGCGTACGATGTGCGTCTTAAAGAGTTTGAAAGCGAAATAAAGTTTAACTGATAAAATAAAATGCTCCGTGCTCATAGCGAGCACGGAGCATAATTTATATTGTTAAATTTCTTGTTCTTTTCGTTGCTTTTTGAAAGTTTTATTAACAATTGTATTGAGAACAACGTTTAATGTGAACAGGAATATTCCAACAAATAAACCAAACTGAATATTGCCGCCTATTACAACTGCGGATGTGTTTCCTATTGCGTTTGTTGCAATTGTAAAGAAAACACCTGGAAGTATAAAACAAAGGTCAGATAAAATACAAAGTGCAATATTGATTCCAGCTTTCAGCGACGGTGCCTTAATAAGAATAAAAAGGAAGTTAAGTACACCAAATACAACTGCAAGATATAAAAGGAAAACCGAAAGCACAACAAGAAGAATAGGTGCACCTAGGTTTTGTGCTCCTGTAAGATTCAAAAATGCTCCCCAATCAAGAGAAAGAAACTTGTTTAATGTAAAATCAAGAAGCGTAAAAGAGCTTTCTGTCCCGCTTAAAAATGGTAAAGTTACGGAATAACTTGCCAATGGTAAAACAAGTGATACTAAGGGGAGGAATGTGCATATAAAACGGATAATTCTCAATTTGTTGCCGAATAGTGCACTTTTGAAATTGCCGGTGAATCTTCTGAATTTCACCCATGCAACTTCTGCGTTAGCGGCATCTTCGTTTAGTCTGCCTTCCCAATTGTAGTTGGGGATGTTTACACCACAGTGAGGACACTCAGCCTTCACATCCCAGAAATTAAGGATTGCATAGCAATTAGGGCATAACGCCATAACTTACCAACCTTTCAAGTTAAGTAATTAATAATCAAGAACACGAAGGATTGCCTTAACATCAACAGGAAGCTTTTCTATAACCTCACGTGCTTCCTTTTCGCGCATAACAGGAGTAATGAAAGCAATTTCTGTTTTAGGTTCATCATCGCGGTGAAGAATAGTAGGCGCATCGAATGCTTTATTGATTGCGTTGAAAGCAGCAACGTAATCATCTGTCTGCGCTCTTACATAGAGTGCACCGCTGTTAAGGTTTGGAGCAATAACGTAATCTTCTTCACAAGGACCCCAACCGAAAGCTTTTCTTTTTGCGGTGTGCTTTGCGCAGTCAATAACGTCTGCAACAACAGCACTTGCTGTTGGAAGCTTGCCTGCACCCTTACCATAGAAAACAACATCACCAATAGCGTCTCCGCGAACAAGGATAGCATTGAAAACGTCATCAACTGAAGCAAGCTGGCAGTGATTCTGAATAAGTGAAGGTCCAACAGTAATAATAATCTTTCCGTTATCGTTCTGGATTGCTCTACCGATAAGCTTAATAACACCGCCCCAGTTTTTAGCATAAGCAACATCTTCAGGTGTTATTTCTGTAATACCGGTTGTTTCAACAACGTCAGGGTAAACATGCTTGCCGAAGCAAAGAGATGCAAGTATGCAAATTTTTCTTGCAGCGTCATGGCCTAAAATATCTGCGGAAGGGTCTCTTTCAGCGTAACCGTTATCTTGCGCCAGCTTAAGAGCATCCTCAAATGCCATACCTTCTTCAATCATCTTAGTAAGAATGAAGTTTGTTGTACCATTAAGGATACCTGCAATTTCGCAAATTTCGTTAGCTGCAAGACACTGGCTTATAGGTCTGATAATTGGAATACCGCCACCAACACTTGCTTCAAAAAGGAAGTTTACATTGTTTTCCTTTGCAAGCTCTAAAAGTTCATAACCTTTTGCAGCAACTAACTCTTTGTTTGAAGAAACAACGCTTTTACCTGCTTTAAGGCAACTTGAAACATATTCATATGCAGGGCTTGTACCACCCATACATTCAACAACGATTCCTACATTTGCATCATTAAGAATATCGTTAAAATCCTTTGTGAAGTACTCACCAAACTCGTGTTCTGAGAAATCACGGATGTCAAGTATGTATTTAATATCAAGAGAATTCTGTGTGCTCTTTGCAACAATGCTTTTTTTATTTTTCATAAGAAGCTCTGCAACACCTGAGCCGATGGTGCCAAAGCCCATTATAGCAATTTGCATATATATACCTCCATGGTAAAGTATTACATAACATTCTATCATAAATTTTGCGGATAATAAAGAGAAAAATGAAAAAATCATTAAAATATTTTACTAAAAATTTACAATAGATAATTGTAATATTATAAAATATGGTTTAAAATAAGGGCATAGCTATTTTTCAGGAGGAGACACAATGGAAAAAGCAATTGCTGACAGAAAGTCATTTATCGTAAATTTTGTGTATTTCGGCATAATTGCAGGTTTGTATTATTTCATAATTAATTATGCTTTCGGTTATGTTTTTCCGTTCGTTTTTGCGGCAGCGCTATCCATTTTTTTACAGCCTGCTGTAAGATTTATAAGTAAAAAGTTTAAACTCAAAGCCCATGGATTTATTTCGACTATTATGGTGCTTCTTATTGTGTGTGCAGTAATTGGAGCGCTTGTTCTCCTGTTGAGTTCTTTAATAAATGAACTGAAGGATTTTGCAAGCTATTTCTTTAGCCGTTTTAAGAGTATTGATGATATAACCAATGTTATTAAAGATTGGGTTATGAGTATTATTGTAGCATTGCCTAAAGGCATTGGAGCTACAGTCGGCGCCAAAGTAAATGAGTTTTTTAATAACTTATCTACAGGTGGTGCTGAGTTTGATATTGGAATGCTTTCTACTCCAATCAGCGGTGCATGGGGCTTTGTTAAAGGTGTTCCATCATTTATTATTTCTATTGTTGTAACTATCATATCCTGCGTTTTTATGACATCTGAGTATGACCTTATGAGAGATATGATTCTCGATATTCTTCCCGAAGAAAAGGGCAAAAAGCTTGTTAAAGCAAAAGGTACAGTAACAAAAGGTGTTGGTAAGCTTGTTAAGGCCTATGCAACAATTATGTTTATAACCTTCACCGAGGTTTTCCTTGGTCTTAATCTTATGAAGCTTATTGGTGTGTATGACGGAGCTTATATTCCAATTATTTCCTTTGTTGTATGTATTGTAGATATTATTCCGGTTTTGGGTACAGGTACTATTGTTGTTCCTTGGGCAATATATTCTTTGTTTACAGGAAATATAGGTCTTGGAATCGGTCTTGTTATTCTCTATGGTGTAATAACTGTTTTAAGACAAGTTATTGAACCAAAACTTGTGGCTAATCAGGTTGGACTTCCATCTATAGTAACAATTATGGCTATGTTCCTTGGTGGTAGAGTATTTGGTGCTTTCGGTATTATTCTGTTGCCTCTTACAGTTATCGTTGTAAAGCTTATGTATGATGAGGGCGTAATCGGTGCGCGTAGCCACCAATCCTTAGAAGAGGTGAAAGAAGAAAATGAATGATGGCTTTATTGATATTCATTCTCATTCTCTTTGGAAAATGGATGATGGCTCTCAGAGTTTCGGAGAGACTCTCGATATGTGCGATTGTGCAGAAGAAAACGAAACATCTGTTTTGTTTGTAACACCTCATCTTATTTATTGGGATCAGGCGGAAGATCTTTTGGATGAAAGAGATGAGAAGGTAGAATATCTTTGTGAAGAGTTAGATGAATTGAATTCATCATTAATTATAAAAAAAGGCTTTGAAATTCTTTGTGATGACGAGATTTTTGATATTAAATATTTCAATCCATACACTTTAAATGAGTCAAGATACATTCTTATTGAATTCGATTTTTACAAGACTACTGAAGAGGATGTAAAATCCTGGTGTAAGTATCTGCAATCATTCGGTCTTGTGCCTATTATTGCTCATCCTGAAAGATATGGATTCGTTATTGATGATATGGGTTGTCTTGACAGATTCTCTGATATGGGTGTGCTCTTCCAGATGAATGCAGGTTCTCCTGCAGGTGTATTTGGTGATAATGAGATGAACATTTCTTGCAAAATGCTTGAGGCAGGTTATGCTGATTTTGTAGGTTCTGATGCTCACAGAATAAATATCAGAAATACAGATATGTTTTCTATGTTTGAGGATTATCCTTATACATTTACAGAAGATGAAATAAATAAAATAGCGAAAATTAATCCTCTTTGTATACTTGATGACAAAAAATATATTCCTAAAAGGAAAAAATATATGCAAGAATTGTAAAAAAAATACATATTTTTCTTTATTGGAAAAAAGAATTGGTGAGTATGTGTTACTATATATATGAATAAATGGGAAAGGAGGACACATAAATGTTAGATTCTATTTGGCAGCTTCTTAAGAACTACGGTCTTAATATTGATGAAATCAGTTCATCTATCAAATCACTTGTTGAAGTTGATGCTGATGGCAATATCGTTGGTGGTTTGCTTGAGCCTATAGCTAACTTCCCACTTATCGGTGGTATTCTTAGCGCATTTGGCGGCTTTGCTCCTAATGTTGAAGAGATTGTTGAAACAACAACAGAGACACTTGCTTAAGGATTTAAGCACACTACACTTATTAAAAGTGTGAATTATTGCAATAGTTTTCACGAAAGAGTGTGGGGGATCCACACTCTTTTTCTTTCTATTTTTATTAAAAACGTATACCTATTATATATATGTGCGTATACACGTATCCGGTGAGGCTGAAATGGACGAAAAAAATGATTTTTTAAAAATTGACGAAGAAAATAAAAAAGGTAAAAATACAGTGATAATTATTCTTGCGATTGCGATTATTGTTCTCGCCATAATTCTTACTGCAGTTCTCCTTAAAACAGTTGTTAGTATTAAGAACAATAAAGAAACAACCCGTTATGAAATGACATCTAAAAATAATAATGTTTCTACTACTGACGACAATTATCTTGAGGACCTTTTTAGTAATACAGATGCGCAGCAAGGTTCCGATTCAGAAGGAAAAAATGATTCGGGTAAGAAGCCATCCAATGAAGATACTACTCAAAATCAGATTTTGGAAAAATACGAGCATCTTTCTGTAAATGGTGAGAACCGACTTTCTGACCACTATGAGAATGAGTTCATTCAATTGATTTCTAATAAATATGATGTTGATTCTGAATTGCTGGTTGCGATTTACAGTGTGCCTGATTCAGGTACAAACTTTGTTCTTCAGTTTGATGGTACCAAGAGAAGAGGGGAATATGTTAAAAGTCCTGACACTCTTGAAAAGGTGTATCAGATTGATTTGAATAAAAATATTAAAGTTGCTACAGGTACAGCTACAGGAAACGAGGGTGTTTCTTATCCTGAAAGCGTAATGTGCGTTGCAATGATAAAAACCATTGTTATGGAACAATACCCCAATTATTTCACAGGTTTGAAATAAAAAATAAAATTTGTTAAATCCTACAATAAAAAGGGATTTTTACTAGTGAAAATCCCTTGTAACTATGTAACAAAAAAAGTTTGAAAAATTCTTAAAAAAATAC
>JAZLDN010000006.1:0-78828 GCA_045614765.1 Acutalibacteraceae bacterium | reverse complement strand
TTTTTGAATAAACATCTGTTTCGTGCTTTGCAAAGCTTTTAACGGATGCCACAATGTTTGGTATAAGGTCTGCTCTGCGCTGAAGATATGTGTCAATGTTTGCTTCTGCGCTATCTACAGTTTCTCTTGCAGTAACAAGAGTGTTGTAGTTTGAAACGCACACTCCGCCAATAATGGCAATAACCGCAACAATAGCAATAATAACGATAAGTCCCTTTTTCATAAGAAAACCTCCTGTGTGATTTTAAAATTAGCCGGGAGTACATAATATATTACTCACCGGCTTTATTTTACACACTAATTTTTAATAGAATTTTACCAATTAGTGATATTTTGGTAAATAATCACCGTGAGCTTCAATAAGGTCATCTACCATGCTCTTGATATCATCGATGCTTAATTCGCTTGCTGTGTGTGGGTCAAGCATAGCAGCTTGATAAATATGCTCAAGCTTTCTTGTTCTTGCAGCTTCAATTGTAAGAAGCTGAACATTAACGTTTGTCATATTCATAGCAGCGCACTGAACAGGGAGAGCACCAACGTAGCAACCATGAACGCCTTTACCGTCTACAAGGCAAGGTACCTCAACGCAAGCTTCAGATGGAAGGTTTGTAATAAGACCTGTGTTAAGTACGTTACCGCCAATTTTGTATGGAGTGTTTGTAACGATAGATTCCATGATATGGGAAGCGTATTCTTCTGAACGTTTATGCTCCTTAACACCATTTGCAAGAAGCTCCTCGTATTCCTTTTTCCAACCGGCAATCTGGTTTACGCAACGGCGTGGATATTCATCAAGAGGAATGTTGTATTTCTCAATAAGTTCAGGATACTTTGATTTGATGTAGAACATATTGTACTCTGCATTGTGTTCGCTTGACTCTGTGCAGAAATAACCAAAATTCTTAATGTACTCAAATCTTACCTTGTTGTCGAAATCAGGGTCATCAATTTTACCCTGAATACGTTTTTTGATTTCAGGGTAAAGGTCGTTGCCGTCTTTATCCTGAATTTCAAGGAGCCAACCCATGTGGTTGATGCCTGCAATAAGCTCTTTTCTGCCTTCAAGCTTATCTTCCAGGCCAACCTGATTAAGTAAATCCTTTGAACAGCTCTGCACGCTGTGGCAAAGACCAACTGTGTTTACACCTGTGTATCTTTGCATATAGCCTGAAAGCATAGCCATCGGGTTAGTGTAGTTAAGGAAAAGAGCATCAGGACAAACCTCTTCCATATCCTTTGCAAAGTCATCCATAACAGGAATTGTACGAAGGGCGCGCATTATACCGCCGATGCCGAGTGTATCTGCAATAGTCTGACGAAGGCCGTATTTTTTAGGTACTTCAAAATCTATAATAGTGCAAGGGTCATAAAGACCAACCTGAATGGCGTTAACAACAAAGTTTGCACCACGAAGAGCATCTTTACGATTTTCAACACCAAGGTAGCACTCGATTTTGCCGTAGCCACCCATAGTTTTGTTCATAGCTTCAAGAATTGTTCTGCTTTCCTCGAGACGCTGACCGTCAATATCATAAAGAGCAAAAACGCTTTCTCTGAGAACCTCAGAGCCCATACAGTCGCCTATAACATTTCGTGCGAAAACAGTACTGCCTGCACCCATAAATGTAATTTTCATTATAAAAACCCCTTTCGGTTTGTTGTTTAATTTCATAATAATAAATTTTTTAATGTAATTCAATATTCGTAATTATAAAAAATAAGGGCTTACTTTTATACAATTTTTCAGGAAAGCGTTTTTTTGCACAATACAAGCAACCGTGTTTTGGTTATTTCAACAAATTCTGGAATTTTAAGGGGAGTTAGGGATTTAGCGAAAGCCCAAACATTATAAGCCTGGTATCTGGCAACTGGCAACTGGCATCTGGTATCTAGCATCTGGTATCTGGCAACTAATAACCGGCAATTTGTAATGTAACGCAGAATCATAATTCAAGATTCTGTATTTTTATTGAATTTTTATTGAATATTTATACAATGTGTGTTATTATAGACCATAAATAATTTTTTTAGGGGTGGAAAAATGCCTAAAGATACTTTACAGATATTAATTTCAATGGTCATTTATATGGCAATCGTTATTGTTATCGGTCTTGTTTTTGCAAAGCGTGCAAACAAGAACTCAGAAAACTATTTCCTTGGTGGCCGTTCTCTTGGTCCTTGGGTAACCGCAATGAGCGCAGAGGCTTCCGATATGAGTGGTTGGCTTCTTATGGGCCTTCCTGGTGTTGCTTACTGGTGTGGCCTTGCAGATGCGGCATGGACTGCTATAGGTCTTGCAGTTGGTACATACCTTAACTGGCTTGTTGTTTCAAAAAGACTCAGACGTTACAGTATAAGAGCAAACAATGCTATTACTCTTCCTGAGTTCTTCTCAAACCGTTTCCGTGAAGATAAAAAGGTTATCTGCTCACTTGCAGCTATTTTTATTCTTGTTTTCTTCACAGTTTACGCATCAAGCTGCTTTGTAACTTGTGGTAAGCTTTTCTCCACACTTTTCGGTATGGACTATATACCTATGATGATTTTAGGTGCAGTTTTCGTGCTTCTTTACACACTTCTCGGCGGTTTCCTTGCAGAGAGTGCATCTGACTTTATGCAGGGTATCGTAATGTTTGTGGCTCTTACCGTAATTGTTGTTATAAGCACAATCAAAGCAGGCGGCATTTCTGCAGTTGTTGAAAATGCTCAGGCAATTCCAGGCTTCCTTGAGTTCTTCGGTCTTGCAAATCCACTTGTGGATGGGGAAGGTGTTCAGCTTGTTGAAAACGGCAAGGCACTCTTCGGCGAAAAGCTCCCATATGGCGGTCTTACAATTGCTTCTATGATGGCTTGGGGTCTTGGCTACTTCGGTATGCCACAGGTGCTTCTCCGCTTTATGGCTATCCGTAAGGAGTCAGAACTTAAAATGTCAAGAAGAATTGCTATGATCTGGGTTGTTATTTCCCTTGCAGTTGCCGTATTTATCGGTATTGTGGGCAGGCAGATTTTCCCAACAGAGCTTCTTACAAAATCAAGTGCAGAGAGTATTTTCATTACTCTTTCCACAAGCTTTATGCCACCTATTCTTGCAGGCTTCGTAATGGCAGGTATTCTTGCTGCTACAATCAGCTCATCAGACTCATACCTTCTCATTTCAGCATCAGCATTCGCAAAGAATATCTATAAGGATGTTGCTAAAAAGGATGCTACAGATAAGCAGGTTATGACAATGACAAGAATTACTCTTCTTGTTATCGCAATCATTGCAGTTGTTATCGCTCTCGATGAAGACAGTGTTATCTTCTCAATCGTTTCATTTGCATGGGCAGGCTTTGGCGCAACCTTCGGACCACTTATGTTATTCTCTCTGTTCTGGAAGAGAGTAAACAGAGCAGGTGCTATCGCAGGTATGGTTTCAGGTGCGGTAATGGTATTTGTTTGGAAGCTTGGTATCAGTCAGCTTGGCGGTGCATTCGCAATCTATGAGCTTCTTCCTGCATTTATCTTCTCCTCAATAGTAATTGTGGTTGTTTCACTTCTTACAAAGGCTCCATCAAAGGAAATTGAAGAAGATTTTGAAGCAGTTAAAGCAGGAACTATAGAAGAATAAGTATGATTTTATGGCGGCGCACTTGTGGAAAGTGCGTCGCTTTTTTTACAGGAGTTGATTGGTTTGAAAAATAAAAAAGGTAATATTGTAGGTATAATATTTGTTGTAGCAGCCCTTGTTTTCTGTTCAATCTCCTTTTATAACTTCTATCAGGATATGCAGGCAGATATTCAAGAATGGAAGGGAACAACCTGGTTTGTTTTCTCTAACGATTTAGATTCTTTTGAAAACGCAGAATACGTTACAAAAGAAGATATTGAAAAATACGAAACAACTACCGATAAATATAATCAGGGCGTGTATTACGCAACTCTCAATGAAAGAGAAAAGGTGGTTTATAAAGCCTATCAGTACGCTCTTGATAATAATTATCTGTACACATATGTTGATGAATCAATGCTCCAGGAAAGCGATAAATCCGCAATGGATATTATAGTTTTCCTCTCTTTGGATTCAGCCATTGTTCAGCAGAACTTATCTTCAGTAGAATATACAAGCTCTCATACACTGTATAATTACTTCTATTGGCAGGAGGTTTCAAAAGACGTTGACTGCTATATTGTAAGCGCTGAAACATTTTCAAAAGAACGAATGGAAAAGGTCAACAAGGCTGTAAAAGAGCTGGAAAAAGTAAAGTTTGATTTTTCTGAGAATGATACAGAGCAGGATAAGGCATGGGAAATATTTCAGTATGTTGAAGATAATGTAGATTATTTCCCTGAGGAAGATAATGAAAAATCAACAGAAAAAACAAACAGCAAGGATTACCTTTATTCCGCTGTTTTCGATGGTGTAACAAACTGCGATGGCTTTGCTAATATGTATAGCCTTCTTTGCCAGATGAATGGTATAAAATGCTTTGAAAAAGTTTATACTCCAGAAAAAGATGATGAGTTAGGCCATACATGGAATGCAGTTTCTATAAATGGAAAATGGTATAATGTTGATTGCACAGAGTCTGTGTACGATGATTCAATAGACGAAGAGAGTATAGAAATATACGAGTTTCTGAATTTCGGATTTTCGGATAAGCTTCAATCAGAACAGCATGATTACCCTGGTATAACGCCGAAATGCACAGAAAGCCTTATTCCTATTGACGCAGAATTCTCATCACCTGCTAAAAGCGGTGTGGCTTCAAAAATCGCAGAAAGCATAAGGAATTCAGACGAAGACAGAGCTATTATTGTTTTCGCAAAATACGATGAAGACGATTTCCGCGATACTGCTCAGGGCGTAGTAAACAGGCTTTGGTCCTCTATTTATTACATTACTGATGAGCGCGCAAATGCAACTATTTGCTATGTATACAGATAACAAAGAATTGCTATAAAGAAAACGGACAATTCCTTCGGGAATTGTCCATTTTTTCTTTGTGAAAAAAATAACTTTAATTGACTTGAAGGGTCTGTTATTATATAATAAAGTGATTTATAATATTATACAAATATGCAAATATTAATATTGTAATTTTTATTGAAAATTCATCTATCAGAAAGGTAGGTTTCAAATATGGCTTTTTCGCTTCACGGCATAAAAGTTCCACACAGAAAAAACACTGCTGAAAGTGCTTCTGTAAGAATGACAGCAAACATTGTCAATATTCCAACAGCTATGCATATCGGCAAGCCTGCAACACCTGTTGTTAAGGTGGGCGACCTTGTTAAAGTAGGTACTCTTATTGCAGAGCAAAATGGCTTTGTTTCTTCACCTGTTTACGCAAGCGTTTCAGGTAAAGTAACAAAGGTGCAGGATATGCTTCTTTCAAATGGTAGCTACGCGCCTGCAATAACTATCGAATCAGACGGTGAAATGGCACACGACGAAAGCATAGCGCCACCTGTTATTAATAGCAAAGAGGATTTACTTGAAGCTATTAAAAAGAGCGGTATTGTTGGTCTCGGCGGTGCAGGCTTCCCCACATATGTTAAATTCAATACAGACAAGCCTATAGAGTATATTGTAATTAACGGCGCAGAATGTGAGCCATATATCACAAGCGATACACGTACAATGCTTGAGCGAGGGGACGATATCAAGGCAGGTCTTGAGGCGATTCTCAAATACATTGAAATCGGCTCAGTTGTTTTTGCAATTGAAAAGAACAAAAAGAACTGCGTTGCCCAAATGCAGAAGGCAGTAGGCTCAATGAATAAGGTTGAGGTAAAAGCGCTTCCAACTATTTACCCTCAGGGCGGTGAGAAGGTGCTTGTGTACCACACTACAAAGAGAGTTATTGGTAACGGTCAGCTTCCTATAGATGTAGGCTGTGTGGTTATTAACTGTACAACTCTTGCTGCAATAGGTGCATTCCTTAAAACAGGTATGCCTCTTGTTGAGAAATGTATTACTGTTGATGGCGGATGTGTTAAGGAGCCAAAGAATGTAATTGTTCCTATCGGCACACCACTTAAAGATGTTTTCGATTTCTGCGGTGGTCTCACACAAGAGCCTCGTAAGGTGCTCTACGGTGGCCCAATGATGGGTATCACAGTTCCTGATTTAGATGTTCCTGTTTTAAAGCAGACTAATGCAATCCTTGCTCTTACAGAGAAAGAAGCAAGGCTTCCAAAGGCTACAAACTGCATACGTTGCGGTACTTGTATAAATACTTGCCCATTCGGTATCAATCCTCCTGCTCTTGCAAAGGCATATAAGGATAAAGATATTGAAGGCATCAAAAAAGCCGGTGCAGAGATTTGTATGGAGTGCGGTTGTTGCTCATTCAACTGCCCTGCAAACAGACCTATTACTCAGACTAATAAATTAGCAAAGGCTCTTCTCAGAGAAGAGGCTATGAAAGAAAAGGAGGCAAAATAATTATGGAAAACAAGCTTCATGTTAGTGCCTCTCCCCACATTCACAGCGGTCGTTCAACACGCAAGGTAATGCTTGATGTGATTATTTCACTTCTTCCTGCAACAATAGCAGGTGCGGTTATTTTCGGTGTGCGCGCACTTTTTGTTGTGGCTGTGTGTGTTGGTGTAAGCGTTTTAGCAGAATTTGCATTTAATGCAATTATGAAAAGAGAGCAGTCCGTTTCAGACCTTAGTGCTATCGTTACAGGTCTTATTCTTGCTCTCAACCTCCCTGCAAATGCTCCGTTATGGCAAGCAGGCGTAGGTGCGGTTTTTGCAATAATCGTTGTAAAATGTCTTTTCGGCGGTATTGGCAGAAACGTTGTTAACCCTGCAGCAACAGCACGAGTATTTATGCTTGTTGCTTTCAGCGCTTTAACAAAGCCTGCATTCCCTCAGGGTGCAGATGCAGTTTCAGGTGCTACTCCTCTTGCTCAGCTTGCAGAGGATACAACACCGGAGCTTATGGATTTATTCCTTGGTAATATCGGCGGTTGTATCGGTGAAACATGCACTCTTGCGTTACTTATTGGTGGAATTTACCTTTTAATTAGAAAGGTAATTACATGGCATATTCCTGTTGCATTTATTGGCACAACTTTCTTGTTTACTTTAGCTGTAGAAGGCGGTAACATAGAAACAAGCCTTGCATGGATTCTTTCAGGTGGTCTTTTCTTAGGTGCTATATTTATGGCTACTGATTATGTAACATCACCTGCTACACCTTTCGGCAGAATCGTTTTCGGTGTTGGCGCAGGTCTTATAACAGTGTTAATTCGTTTCTGGGGTGTATATCCTGAAGGCGTTTCTTTCGCTATATTAATTATGAACATCTTGAATCCATTTATTGATTCATTGACTGCTCGTAAGTTGTTTGGAGGCAGAAAGAAATGAAAGAATATATCAAAAGCATAGGTGCATTAACAGTTATCTGCGCAGTTCTGGCAATTATTCTTGCCTTTACAAACGGAATTACAGCGCCAATTATTGAAAAAAATGAAGCCGCTGCAGCAAACGAAGCTTTGCTTGTAGTTATGCCCGATGGCGAAGGCTTTGAAGAAATGGATATTTCTTCATATGAATTACCTGCTACTGTAACAAAGGTATTTAAAGAAACTAGTGGTGGATACGTTGTTCAGCTTCTTACCTCAGGTTATGGTGCAAATATGTCCATTATGTGTGGCGTAGATGCGACAGGTGCTGTAACAGGTGCTGTTTGCCTTGGTAGCAGCGAAACCTTAGGCTATGAAAAAACCTATGGTGAAGGTACTGTGGGAAAAACAGCTGAAACAATTGATTCTGTAGAAACAATTGCAGGCGCAACTCTTACAACAACAGGCTACAGAAATGCCGTTAAGGATGCTCTTAATACTGCAATTATTCTTGGCGGTGGCTCAGTAGATATTCGTTCCGAGGAAGAAATTCTTAAAGACAATTTAAGCCAGGCTCTTCCATCAGCAAATGGCGAATTTGTAAAAGTATTTGTAACAGAAAAGCTTGATAATGATGCAACTGTTTACGCTTCAGGCAACGGCACAGGTTATGTGTTTATAGTTGGAGAAGAATTTATTGCAACAGGCGCAGACGGTGTAGTTCTTACTCAGGGTGCAACAGTTGATGTATCAGCAGATGCTCAGAAGATAATAACTTCATCTGTTACTGAAATGGATGTTTCAGGCTATGAGCTTCCAAAGCAGGTTAAAAAGGTTTATACAACAGGCAGTGGTAACTATGTGTTTGAACTTGGTGCTAATGGTTACGGTATTAACGGCGATCAGTACACACGCTCAGGTGAACAAATCAGCATAAAGGTTTCCTTAACTGCTGAGGGTGAAATTATCTCTTGCGAAACAATTTACCAGAGCGAATCAAAGGGCTTTGGTGATAAGTGTGCAGAGCCTGAATATTATACTCAGTTTAACGGAAAAACTGCAGAAAACTATGAAAGCGTTGAGGCTATTTCAGGCGCAACAATAACCACAAAGGGTTATATGACAGCTATTTCAAAAGCATTTGAGGCTGTAAAAATATTAGAAGGGGAGGTATAAGAATGAAAAATAATCATTTATCGGTTCTTTTCAAAGGTATTCTTAAAGAGAATCCTGTTTTCGTGCTTATTCTCGGTACCTGCCCTACTCTTGCAATGACTAACTCCGTTACAAGTGCGGTAGGTATGGGTCTTGCTGCAATGGCAGTTCTTATCTGCTCAAATGCAGTTATTTCCCTTCTTCGTAAATTTATTCCGGACACAGTGCGTATTCCTTGCTATATTGTTGTTATTGCAGGTTTTGTTACTGTAGTTGAAATGATAATTCATGCCTATCTTCCTGATTTGTATGAAAGCTTAGGCGTTTACCTTGCACTTATTACCGTTAACTGCATCATTCTCGGTAGAGCTGAGATGTTTGCAGGTAAAAACAGCGTTGGTAAATCAGTGCTTGATGGTATTGGTATGGGACTTGGTTTCACACTTGCTATGTTTATGATGTCTGCAATCCGTGAGGTTGTTGGTGCAGGTACATTCGCAGGTATTCCTGTTCCATTCTTTGATACACATAAAATCGAAATATTCACAAAGGCTCCGGGTGGCTTAATGGTTTACGGCTTCCTTATTGCTCTTGTAAACATTATTACAAAGGGTAAGGCTATTAAGAAAAAGAGCTTTGGTTGTGAGGGTTGCCCATCTGCAGGCAGATGTAGTGGCGGCTGCGCAGAAGCAGTAAAGGAGGGCGAATAATATGGATTACTTTAAAGGTTTAGTTATTATAATTATGTCCTCAATCCTTGTAAATAACTACGTTCTTCGTCAGTTCTTAGGTATTTGCCCTTTCCTTGGTGTTTCCAAGAAGCTTAATCAGGCTGTAGGTATGGGTATTTCCGTTATATTCGTTATGCTTATGGCAACTGCAGTTACTTGGCCTATTCAGACATATATTCTTGATGCAACAGGCCTTGGTTATATGCAGACTATCGTATTTATTCTTGTTATTGCCGCACTTGTTCAGTTTGTTGAAATTGTGCTTAAGAAGTTTATTCCTTCTCTTCACAAGAGTCTTGGTGTTTACCTTCCTCTTATTACAACAAACTGTGCTGTGCTTGGTGTAACAATCAACAATATGACTGATGGATATGACTTTATTCAGTCAATGGTCAGCTCTTTAGGTGTAGGTCTTGGTTTCCTTCTTGCTATGGTTATTTTCTCAGGTGTTCGTTCAAGAATTGATGAGAGCGATATTCCTGAGCATTTCAAGGGTCTCCCTGTTACACTTATTGCTGCTTCTTTTGTTTCGCTTGCCTTCTTCGGCTTCGAAGGCATCGTTGAAAATTTATTTAAATAAGGAGGGTTAATATGATAGGAAATATTTTAACAGCTCTCCTTGTGGTGGCAAGCGTTGGACTTATAGCGGGTATTGTGCTTGCAATTGCATCACGTTTCTTTGCGGTGCCAGTGGATGAAAAAATTGTAAAGGTCAGAGAGTGCCTTCCTGGCGCAAACTGTGGCGCCTGCGGTTATGCAGGTTGTGATGAATATGCAAAAGCAGTGGCAGAAGGCGCAAAGACTAACCTTTGCATACCAGGTGCAGATGCAGTAGCTGCAGATATTGCAGCTATAATGGGCGTTTCTGCAGAAGATGTTGTGGAAGCAGAGGCTGTTGTAAAATGTAATGGTAACTGTAACGCAACATGTAATCAGTTTGTATACGAGGGTATCAGTACTTGTGATGCATCAGGAATGTATTTCGGTGGCCCAGGTTCTTGTAAGTATGGATGCATCGGTTGCGGTGATTGCGCTAATGCTTGTCCTTCAGGTGCAATCTGCATTTATGACGGAATCGCTCATATAGATACAAGAATTTGTACAGGTTGTGGCCTTTGCGCAAAGATTTGCCCTAAGAATGTTATTGAGATACTTCCACAGTATGCAAGAACAGTTGTGCTTTGCAACAATAAAGAAAAGGGCGCAATTGCTCGTAAGAATTGTAAAAATGCTTGTATCGGTTGCAAAAAGTGTGAGCTTAACTGCCCTGAAAAAGCAATTACAGTTGAGAATAATCTTGCAAAGGTTGATTACGATAAATGTACAGGCTGTGGCGTTTGTGTAGATAATTGTCCTACAAAATGTCTTAGCGTAGTAGATTTTATTGCCCTTGAGAAGAACAGTAAATAATGAATAAAAAGCTTTCTAAAAACAGAAAACTTAAAAATGATATTATCCTTGCCGTTGTTATAGCTATAATAGCAACGGCAGGGCTTTTATTGTTTAATTTAATGAAAACCCAAGGAGATTACGTTTCAGTTAAAATAAATGGTGAGGAAAAATACAGGTATTCTCTCAGCGAAAATGTGGATACTATTATTTATACGGGAGAGAATGATTCACAGGAAAACAGACTTGTAATTAAAAATGGTCAGGCATATATTTCAGAAGCTACTTGCCCTGATAAAATATGCGTAGGGCATAAGCCTGTAAAGAATGTGAATGAAAGTATAGTGTGCCTTCCTCACAAGGTTGTAATTGAAATTGTTTCCGAAGGGACAGAAAACGCTCCCGATGTGGTTGTGTGAGGTAGGAAATGAAAAAGAAAACAAAAAAAATAGCAGTTTTAGGTGTTCTTACCGCAGTTGCTCTGGTGCTTTCCTATCTTGAAGCAATTCTTCCACCCATATATGCGGCGGTGCCAGGTGTTAAGGTAGGGCTTCCTAATGTTGTTGTAATACTTATTCTTTATAGATTTGGTGCAAAAGAGGCTGCAATGGTTTCTTTTATGAGAGTTTTTATTGTTGCTCTCCTCTTTGGTAACGCTATGACCCTTGCCTATAGTATTGCAGGTGCTGTTCTTAGCCTTCTTCTTATGATGCTTTTTAAAAAGCTTGATTTGTTTTCTGCAGTTGGTGTCAGCATAATCGGTGGCATTGCTCATAATGTAGGGCAGATTATTGTTGCAATACTGCTTCTTAATTCCACATTAATAGCATATTATATGATAATTCTTACAATTACGGGAACACTTGCAGGTGTAGCAGTAGGCCTTGCAGGTTCATTGCTCATTAAAAGATTGGAGAAAATCTCAATATAATTTTGTTAAATACTTGACAAACTCGATGCGTTTTGGCATAATGTCTTGGAATGGGTGGTAGGAACAAACCTGTTCATCCAGTATAATCAAAAAAACAAAACAAAACAAAAAGGAGAAAAATCATGAAAAAGTTTTTAAGCATTGCAATTGCAATCATTATGGTTGCAGGCGTACTTTTCCTCGTTGGTTGCGATAAGGGTCCAGAGGATACAAACACAGATGCACCAGCAAACCTTAAGTTCGGTTTAGGTGTAGTTGCTGCTTACGGCGAAGCAAAGGATGCTTCAGACGAAGGCAACGGTGAAGGCGAAGTAGTTGTTAGCATCGCTTCTGTTTTAGTTGATGCAGACGGCAAAATTGTTAAGTGCGTTCTTGATTGCGCAGATAACAAAGCTCAGTTCACAGCTGAGGGTACTGCAGTAGAAGCAGGCGAATTCAAAACAAAGTACGAATTAGGCGACGATTACAATATGGTTGCTTACGGTGGTGCAAAGGCTGAGTGGTATGCTCAGGCAGATGCATTTGCTAAGGTAGCAGAAGGCAAAACAATTGATGAAGTTAAGGCTCTTATGGCAGCAGATTATAAGGGTACAGATGAAGTTGTAAACGCAGGTTGCACAATCTATGTTTCAGATTTCGTTAAGTCAATTGAAGCAGCTGTTAAGAATGCAGCAGATTCAAAGGCTACTGCAGACAGCACACTTAAGCTTGGTGTTGTAACATCTCAGTCAAACAAAGATGCTTCTGATGAAGCAAACGGCGAAATCAGCCTTGACACAACAGTTGTTGCTACTGCACTTGATGCAGAGGGTAAGGTTGTTGTTGCAGCAACAGATGTTGCTTCTGCAAAGCTTACATTTGACGCAAAGGGTGTTTCTACAACAGATACAACTGCAGCAATCGCAACAAAGAAAGCTCTTGGTGCAGACTACGGTATGGCAGCATACGGTCAGGACCTTAACGGCGACGGCGTTGTTAAAGAGTGGGATGCTCAGGGCGCAGCATTTGACGCAGCTCTCATTGGCAAGAATGCAACAGAAATCGGTGCTCTCGCAGTTGAAACAGGCTACGGCGCAGCAGACCTTCAGACAGCAGGATGCACAATCCACGTTGGTGATATGGTTAAGGCAGCAGTTAAAGCAGCTACAAAATAATTAAATTCTAAAATTTCAAAGACTATTGCAGAATTTCTGCAATAGTCTTTTTCTTTTTTGATATATATGGTATACTAAATAAAAATATTTTTTGGAGACTGAAATGAAGAAGTTTTTATCTTTATTTTTATCAATAATCTGTGTTGTTTTGCCTTGCATAACGCTGTCGTCTTGCAGTGTGCAGCAAAAACAAAAATTCAAAGCATACTACTTTGATTATTTTGATACTGCAACAACAATTATAGGCTATGAAAAAACTCAGGAAGAGTTTGATGCGGTTTGTGAAGAAATAAAAGCTCAACTTGATTTTTATCATAAGCAGTATACAATCTACAATTCCTATGAGGGTATAAATAATATCTGCGCTCTTAATAAGCTTCAGAATGGAGTTCACCAGAAATTAGTCGTGGAAGATGCTGTAATAGATTTGCTTTTATACTGCAAGGATCTTCATAAAAAAACTGATGGTAAACTGAATGTTGCTATGGGCAGTGTGCTTAAAATATGGCATCAGTACAGAAACGAAGGTATGAATGACCCTGTAAAGGCAAAAATCCCGCCAATGGACAAATTAGTGGAAGCGTCAGAATATACAGATATTGAAAAAGTTATAATTGATACAGAAAATAAAACTGTTCTTATTTCCGATCCGAAGGTTACACTTGATGTGGGTGCAATTGCAAAAGGCTACGCGGTTGAAAAGGTTGCGCAGTACATTATTTCAAAAGGAATTACAGATTATTGCCTGAATGTAGGCGGAAACGTTCGCACTATTGGCAGCAGTAATGGCGAGCCCTGGCAGGTGGGTATAGAAAACCCCGATACATCAAGCGATGAAGCATATATAGAACTTTTGAATTTAGAAGATAAATCCCTTGTTACAAGCGGAAATTATCAGAGATTTTATGTTGTTGACGGTAAAAACTATCACCATATTATAGACCCTGATATACTTATGCCTTGCGAAAAATTTACGTCGGTTTCTATTATTACTACCGATTCAGGCTATGCAGATGCGCTTTCAACAACTCTTTTCCTTATGGATTACGAGGAAGGCTTGCGGCTTATTGAAAGCACAGAAGATACCGAGGCGATGTGGGTTTTACCTGATGGTACAAGAGAGTATTCAAGTGGATTTTTAGCTTATTCCAATAAATAAAACAGCGTATTCCGAAGAATACACTGTTTTGGTGAGATTTTTAAATTAAAGTCAAGTTGTAGCAAAGTTATAGTGAAGTTTTTGCAAAAGCAAAAGTGAAGTTGTGATAAATCACAGTGAAGTTTTACACCTGCGGCGTAAAGTGAAGTTAAGTTTGTCAATATCACTTGCGAAGCAAACTTCACTGCCAAAGGCAACTTAACTTGCCTGGAGGCAAACTTAGTTTTTTAGTCCCACTCAGTTCCTGTAACCTTATCAAGGTCAAGGCCTCTTGTATCGTGAGTGTTCTTAATAAGAGCAACAAGAGTAATAACAAAGCTTGGCACAAGAAGACAAAATGCAACAGTGCCGATTATGCCATCGCCAAAAATAAGGGCGAGAACAGTATTGATAGTGAAGCCTATGGCATATCCTGCGAAGCCTACAACTGTCTGTGCTGATGTAGCAGAAGAACGAAGGTTTGTTGGTGCGGATTCACCGGCCATCATAATAAGAACATCGTTTGTTGAATAATAGCTACCAACAAATGCACCGCAGAAGAAGCCTACAAGCGCTGGGGCTAAGTTCATATTAGCACCAACAGTAAAGATTATAAAGCTTACAACGCAGTTTGTTGCAACTGTAATTGCAGCAGCCTTTCTACCTTTTTTGTCGGATATGAAGCCCATAATTACCTGGGAAAGAGCCATACCGATTGGGTAAAGAGTAAGAGCCTGGCTTACCTGCTTAACGCTAACAAGGTCTAAAAATTCTTTTGCATTAGAGCCGAAGTTGCTTAAAGCATAGCCGTGTGTAAGTATTGCCTGATAGTTCATGCTACCAACAACGCCGATACCTGCAAGAGCAAAGCAAATAAATACCCAACGAAGCTGTTTGTGGCTGAAGCCGAATTTGAGGGCATCAACAACACCGCCCTGTGAATTCTGCGCTTTCTTCTTCGCTTCCTCGGCTTGTAATTCTTCTTCGGTCATTCTCAGATAACGGAGTCTTGAATCGATAAATGCATCTGTTTCTCTTGCGCAAAGAAGAGCAATAAGTGAAACTGCGATACCTACAAAGGCAGGGATTATATAAACATTACGCCATTCACCGGCAGATGACATTAACCATCTTCTGAGAAGAGGTACTAGCATAACTGCCATATTGGCAAAGAATTTAACAACTGAATATGTGATTGCGCGGCTTTTACTTGGGGCACTTTCCATAATATACACAACATGCATATCGTGAGGCACAAAGAATAAAATTGCACAAGCACCGATAAAGTACATTATTACGTTGTTTGAAAGGAAAATAACAAACAATGCAATGGACATTCCAAAGGTATTGATAATAAGGAATGTTTTTCTGCCGAAGCGGTCAGCCAAAGGTCTGTAAAGAATACCTATAATCTGAAATGGTATTGCTACAACATTCAGAAGGTTAAGAATTGTAACTGAACTTTCGCTTTTTATAAGGTCATTTGCAATTTCAGTCTGCATAAGAGAATTGATTTGTGAAGCAATCTCGTCGACAGCATAAATAAGCGCAATAATCAAAACAAGATACCAGAAATATGTATTACCCTTAGGTCTTGCTTTTTGCTTTTCCCATTTTTGTATTTCCCGTTCCTTGCGGGCTTGCTGTTTCTTTAATTTTTCGGGACTTAATGCAGTAGCCACAATATCACTCCTAAAAATTATTGCAAAAAAATTATAGCATATAAATAAAAAATGCACAATAAAAAAGAATTTTAAAAATTTTTCAAAAAAATGTGACCAAATCGGATTTTAAATCGTTTACATAAAGGAGAGTGGAAAATTGAATAGTCAGAACGATGTAAATATGCAATTTGAAGCTCTGTACGATAAATATGCCCATAAACTTTATCGCCTTGCTCTTGTTAATGTTCAGAACACTACTGATGCGGAAGATATAGTTCACGATGTTTTTATAAAATATTTTGAAGCATTGCCTGAGTTTTCTGACGGAAGCCACGAGGAAGGGTGGTTTGTAAAAGTTACAGTTAACGCTTGTCGCGACTTCTTAAGAAAGAAAACTCACAGAGCTCACGACAATATTGACGATATGCATCACCTTAAAAGTGAGGAAAAAGAAGAATCGTCAATAATGCATAGCCTGAGCCTTGTGCCTGAAAGATACAGAACAGTGCTTGTGCTTCATTACCTTGAAGGTTATTCAGTAGCAGAGGTAGGGAAAATGACAGGCCTATCACAATCTGCAGTTAAAATGAGATTGTCTCGCGGACGAGAGCATTTGAAAAATATAATGGAAAGAGAGGGTATTGATGATTAGCGAAAACGAAAAAAACAAATATCACAGTATAAAAGCGCCTGAAGAATTAAAGCAAAGAATTGCAAATGATATAAAAAATGTTCAACCCTCACAAAAGAAAAAGAGTAGCCTCAGAATTATACAAACTATTGCCGCTTGTATTTTAGTAGTTTTTGTGGTAGGTTTTGTAGGTGTAGGGATGAATTCATCAACAGTTTACCTTAATGGCGAAACCTTTTATGGCGAAGAAATAAATTTACCTCAGGCTTCTATGGTGCAAAGAGCATCGGTTGTAGGAAGTCAGGTTGTTGAAATAAATTGCAGATTCGAAACAAAAATATCTGCAGAAAACGGAAAATTCACATTGTTCGATTGTCAAACACGTGAAGAAATTTACACAGGTAACGAATATTCAGTTAAAGGAAAAGTAGTTGTTGCGGTGGATGTACCTGAAGGAAAGAAAACAGTTCTGAAAATTCAGAATATTCTTTCCGAAAGAGAGATTACCTTTAATAACAACACTTTTTAATTGAATATTAAAATAAAAACTTAAAACAAAAAAGGAGTAAAAATCATGAAAAAAGGTATTATAATTGCAGTTGTAGCAGTAGTTGCAGTAGCAGCTATCGTATGCGGTGTTATCTTCCTCGGCGGCGGTAACGCACCAACAGTAGAAGTTGCAGATTCAGCAGACGTTCTTAACAAGGTTGTTTCCACATATGCAGAAGAAGAAAAGTTCTTCGCAATGGGTGGCGATTTTACAAACCCTGTTGACAATGCGCCTGGTATCTACAGCCTTGAAGATAAAGAAAGCGTTGTAGCTACTCTTCACATTTCTGAAGATTTAATCGGTCAGATTGACGAAGCAGCATCATTTATGCACGCTATGAACGCAAACACATTCACAAGCGCAGCTTTCCATCTTACAGATGTTAAGTCAGCTGAAGCATTCTCAACATCTCTTAAAGATAGCATCACATCAACACAGTGGATGTGTGGTATCCCAGAGAAGCTTGTTATGTACACAATCAATGGCGGCGAATATGTTGTTTATGCAGTAGGTGCAGCAGACCTTATTGACAACTTCTCAGCAAAGCTTGTTGCAGCATACGGTGAAGCAGCTGTTGAAACAGTAAACGAAGCAATCGCATAATTTACTAATTCGGGGTCAACCCTTACCACTCGGGAAAGAGGTATAAATATGTTATTTTCAGGAATACCTTTTTTATATTATTTTCTACCCGTAGTGCTGATACTTTACTTTATAGCTCCCCAAAAGCTTAAAAACATAGTTCTGCTTATCAGTAGCCTTGTTTTCTATGGTTGGGGAGAGCCTAAATACGTTGTATTAATGATAGCCTCAATCATAATCGGATATGTTTCCGGTCTCTTGATTGAGGCTAAAAACAATATAAGGGATAAAAAAATTATCCTTTTTATATCTGTTTTTATTAACTTAGGGTTTTTGGCTTATTTTAAATATGCCGATTTCTTTATTGAAAACTTTAATGCAGTAACGGGACTCCACATTCCTTTTCTCAGAATTGCTCTTCCTATAGGTATCAGCTTCTACACCTTCCAGATTCTCAGCTATACTGTAGATGTATATCGCGGTATACCTGCCCAGAAAAGCGTAATTAACCTTGCAACTTATATTACAATGTTCCCTCAGCTCATAGCAGGACCTATTGTAAGATATACAGATATTGCAAATGAACTTGGTGGGAGAACTCATAGCCTTGATAAATTTGCAGAAGGCGTGCGCAGATTTATTATCGGTCTTTCCAAAAAAGTACTGATAGCAAACATTTTAGGTGAGCTGTGCGATACCTTTAAAGTGTCTGAAGACAAAGCAGTTTTATATTACTGGCTTTACGCAGTTGCCTTTGCCGTACATGTGTATTTTGATTTTTCAGGCTATTCAGACATGGCAATAGGTCTTGGAAAAATCTTTGGCTTTAATTTCTGCGAAAACTTTAACTATCCGTTTATCTCCAAGAGTGCAACAGAATTCTGGAGAAGGTGGCATATGTCTCTCGGCTCATGGTTCAGGGATTATGTTTATATCCCAATGGGTGGTAACAGAGTTTCAAAAGCTCGTTGGTTTTTTAATATTTTCACAGTATGGATGCTTACTGGCTTCTGGCACGGTGCAGCCTGGACCTTTATTATATGGGGACTTTACTTTGCAATATTCCTTTGTATAGAAAAATTGTTCCTTCTCAAATACCTTGAAAAAAGCAAAGTGCTTAACAGAGTATATGTGCTTGTAGTAATCGGTGTCAGCTTTGTTATATTCAATGCTGCAGATATGGGTGAAGCATTTGAATATATTAAAGGAATGTTCGGTTTCGGAAATGTGCCAATTGTTTCAGAAGAATATTTATATTACCTAAGAAGCTATGCTTTGCCTGTTGCTTTAGGTCTTATAGGCTCTACACCTGTAGTGAAAAACACTATTCTTAAGCTTTGCGAAAAAGAAAAAGCACAAAAGGTAATAAATATAATTGAGCCTGTTGTTCTTGTAGCTCTTGCGGTAACAGTAACAGCATACCTTGTAGACGGCTCCTTTAATCCCTTCTTATATTTCAGATTCTAGAAAGGAGACATTTTTATGAAAACAAATGTTAAAAATAAAATTTTAAGCATAGTTCTTATAGTCTTCTTTCTCGGCTTTTCTGTTTTCAGTTGGTTGAAGCCTCCAACAGATTTTTCTGCTAGCGAAAGAAGGAAACTTGCCCAGTTTCCCTCTGCGTCTGTGAACAGTATTTTTTCAGGTAAATTTATGAAGGATTTCGAAAGATATTCTACAGAGCAGTTTCCTTTAAGAGATTCGTTCAGACAAATAAAAGCTCTTGTGAATAAATATGTTTTATTGCAGAAGGATAACAACGATTTGTTTATTAAAGACGGATATATAGGTAAAATCGATTACCCGTTAAACGAAGAATCTGTCATCAACGCAGCAAATAAGTTTGAAAAGGTAAAAAACAAATATCTGAATGGAACGGATACTAAATTATATCTTTCTATAATTCCTGATAAAAACTATTATCTTGTTGAAGATGATTATCTTTCAATAGATTATGATAAAATGCTTTCGCAGATACAAAGCGAAACGGAGTTTTTAGAATATATAGATATTAAAGATTTACTCACCATTGAAAGCTTTTATAAGACAGATACCCATTGGAGACAAGAAAAGATTGTACCGGTGGCGAAAGAACTTGCCTCAAAAATGGGCGTTGAGCTTAAGGGTGAGTATACAGAAAGAACATTAGATAATGATTTCTATGGCGTTTATCATGGTCAAGCGGCTTTGCCTATTGAACCTGAAAAAATTAAATATCTAACAAATGATATTTTAGAAAATGTCAGAGTGTATAATTATGTAACAGAAAAAGAGATGTCTGTTTACGATATGGAAAAAGCCTTTGGGAAAGATCCGTATGAAATATTTTTATCAGGTCCATTATCGCTTCTGACAATTGAGAACGAAAACGCAACCACAGATAAAGAGCTTGTAATTTTCCGTGATTCATTCGGCAGTAGCCTCGCACCGCTCTTAGCGGAAGGCTACAAGAAAATTACAGTTGTTGATATACGCTACATTCACCCAAATACTCTTGAAAATTATATAGAATTTTCCAACCAGGATGTTTTGTTTATCTACAGCACATCAGTTCTTAATAATAGCGAAACAATAAAGTAAATCAAAAAGCTGATTGGAAAAATCCAATCAGCTTTTTGTTAATTCATAGCGTCAACTATTAATTTTACGTGGTCGTATACGTATTGGTTTGCATCGTCGCCGTGCTCGCCTATAATCTGTACTGTGCCATTACCAACGATTATGCCGTCTGCAGAGGTTTTGTATTTAACAGAAGAATATGCGGAGTTATTGCTTACTGCTACAACAACAGGTGTATCTGTAACAGATTTTATAATATCAACAATTTGTGGAACATCTGTTATTGTTTTGCCGTTAAACTCTTTGCTTTTAGATGGAGCCAAAAGATAAATATAGCCTGTAGCATCTTTAGCAATTTCTTTGATTCGTTCTTCTGTTGAAGGTACAATTATTGAAATAATATCAACGTCGTATTTATCAGCAACATCCTTAACCTCGTTCTTTTCCTCGTAAGGCATATCCTGAACAATTATTCCGTCAACGCCGCACTCCTTGCAGCGAGCGAAGAATTTATCGTAGCCGTATTTGAAAAGTGTGTTAAGGTAAGCAACAAAAACTATAGGAAGAGAAATTGTTTTTGTAACATTTTTAACCATATCGAAAACCATATCGGTAGTGCAGCCGCCCTCCTGGGAAAGTGCACGGATATTTGCTTCCTGAATCATCTGTCCTTCAGCAACAGGATCGGAGAATGGGATTCCGATTTCAATAATTGCTGCGCCCGCATTTGCCATTTCGCAAATGTATTCTTCGGTTTTCTTTAATGTGGGGTCGCCTGCGGTCAAAAAGCCTAAAACTGCTTTTTTGCCGTCAAATGCAGATTTTATTTTACTCATGCAAATCAACTCCTCTGTAGCGTGCAATTGCTGCAACGTCCTTGTCGCCTCTACCTGAAAGGCAGCAAATAATTATATCGTCCTTACTCATTGTAGGTGCAATTTTCATAAGGTGAGCTACCGCATGAGAAGATTCAATAGCGGCAATAATACCTTCTGTTTTTGCAATGTATTCAAAAGCATCTACTGCTTCGTCATCTGTAACAGGAGCATATTCTGCTCTGCCTATATCCTTAAGGTATGCGTGCTCAGGGCCAACGCCAGGGTAGTCAAGACCTGCGGAAATTGAGTAAACAGGTGCAATCTGACCATACTCATCCTGACAGAAATAAGATTTCATACCGTGGAAAACGCCAACTGAGCCTGTTGCCATTGTTGCGGCAGTTTTATCTGTATCTGCGCCAAGACCTGCGGCTTCGCAACCGATAAGCTTAACATCTTTATCGTTTATGAACTCATAGAACATTCCCATTGCGTTACTGCCGCCGCCAACGCAAGCCATAACTGCAGTTGGGAGTCTGCCTTCTTTTTCAAGAATCTGTGCTCTTGCTTCGCGGCTTATAACGCTCTGAAAATCTCTTACAATCATAGGGAATGGGTGAGGACCCATAACGGAGCCTATAACATAGAGAGTATCTTCAGTACGCTTTGCCCACTCGCCCATAGCCTCGTTGACAGCATCCTTAAGAGTCATTGTGCCGCTTTCAACAGCGTTTACCTTTGCGCCTAAAAGCTCCATTCTATAAACGTTAAGAGCCTGACGGATAGTGTCCTCTTTACCCATAAAGATTTCACATTCAAGACCTAAAAGTGCTGCAGCAGTTGCAGTTGCAACGCCGTGCTGACCTGCGCCTGTTTCTGCAATGATTCTTGTTTTGCCCATCTTCTTTGCAAGAAGAGCCTGACCTAAAACGTTGTTAATTTTATGAGAGCCTGTGTGATTCAAATCCTCTCTCTTAAAATAAATTTTTGCTCCGCCAAGGTCTTTAGTCATCTTCTCTGCGTAGTAAAGAAGAGAAGGTCTGCCTGCATATTCTTTTAATAATGTGTTTAATTCATCATTAAAATCCTTGTCGTTTTTATAAAATTCATAAGCCTCTTCAAGCTTGTGGATTTCATCCATAAGAATTTCGGGGATGTACTGCCCACCATGAATTCCGTATCTGCCTTTAGACATATAAAAGCCTCCTTGTTTTCGGTTTGTGCTATGCCGAAAATAAAAAGTCCCCGACAATAACACTTGCTATTGTCAAGGACGATAAATCATAATTACCGCGGTGCCACCTTGATTTGTGTAGTACACACACTTTACAGAGTACCATCATACTCCCGGCTACTAACGTAAGCCAACACGTTCTGGAATACTCAGCAAAACCTTTGACCAGACCCTCAGCGGTCCATTTGATAAACTGCGTTCTGTAGGTTTCCAGCCTGAGCCCCACTCTCTGAAAGTGCACGATTTACCTTTATCTCCGCCTCAACGGTTTAAATATTTAATTTATTTTAGTATACTCTAATTCATGGATTTGTCAAGAGAAAAGTTTTTCCATCAACACTCTCATAAATAACCCGCCCTGTACTGTGCGGTGTCTGAAGCCTACCATTCTGCCACTCTTTGTGTCGTACCAGTCGGTAAGAGGAGCACGTGAAGAGCTTTCGTTATAAGTATTCCATAATGGTTCAATAAATTCTTCAAATACTTCTTTTTTGTCGGTCATTGAAGCAACCCAAACGAGCCAGTCAGACTTTGTGTAGTCAGCACGGGAATCGAGAGGAAGACCATATTTATTGAAATGCTTTTTGTTGTTTTCTAATTCATTCTCTCTGAATTCCTGAGTGAAAAGGCCTGTATTCCAGACTTTATCCCAAACCATATTATATTTCATTGAGAAGCCGTCTGTGCTATCGAATGTAAGGCGTGTTGAGCCATCTTCATTAACGGCGGTGTTGAGCCAGTTTTCAGCCATTTTTTCTGCCTCTTGTCTGTAGTAGGCAGATTTTTCTTTATCTTCCAGCATATCAAAAATCATTGACATACCCTGAAGACCCATAATTGCTTTAAGAGAAAGGTTGCAGTTGTGGGCAAGGTGGCCTGCAAAGTCGTCTGTGCAAAGCTGATTTCCCGGGTCTGCACCATATTCAATAAGGTATTTACTCCATTTTTCAAGTATTTCAATGTGGCTCTTTGCAAAGGACGCGTCTTTTGTTACTAACGCAACATTCGCTTCCATAACAAGCATATTGCCACATTCTTCAACAGGCATCTGGTATTTTAATTGGTTTTCGCCATAAACCTGACCATTGAGAATAGGGTATTGGCCTACGTCATGAGGAGCGAAATCGAAGGTCCAATCATCGCTTAAAGCGTATTTGTAAATAGGTCTGAGCATACCTTTTACAAGCTCGGGATTGTAAATAAGAAGCATTGGTGTGGAAGGGTAGCTTACATCTACAGTAGCGGCGCAACCATTAGACCAACATTCCTTCGAAATGAAAAGAATTTCTCCATTTTCATCAAGGGAAATTTTGTGAGCCGCCATAACCTGACGGTATGAAAGGGAGAGAATCTCTGCGTATTTCTCACCGCCAACGGTAAGGGCGTCATTATAAAGCTTTCGGGAAAAGCTTTCGCAACGTGAAAGAGTTTCATTATAATCAGCCGCAGCTTTTTCGATTGCCTGAAGAATTGTTTCACCATCCTTATTCCAATAAGACTTTAAATGCTTTTTGAAATATTCAAGGCTTTCAATATCATCGTATGCAAATAAAACAAGGGCGCTCTCATCTTCTTCAGGTGCGCATACGGCGTGGATGTATGTTTTACTGTCAATATCAGCGGCGTAAACAGAAGAATTATCTGCTTTTACTGCAATATGAACATAACCCCAATCAATGCCGATATCATCACCGCTTTTGTTAAGTGGCTTTTGCTCAACATTGCCCATTCTCATTCCTTTGAGGCCATTTGAAAGAGGTGTTTCTTCTGCTAAAATATCATTCTGCCAAGGCTTGTCAAGGCATAAATCCTCACAAATGCCAATATCAAGCTCAACCTTGTGAGATTTTTCGTCTTTTGATGTATAGCATAACTGAAGGTATGACACAGGGCGTGAGGCAAGATACAAATCATCTGCCAATACAGGTGAGGTGAATTTTGCAGTAAGCGTGATTTCATCGTTTTCAAAAACCGCAGTAGTTGAAAGAGCATCTATCTCAAGAGAAACCTGATCTAATTTTAATATGTCTTTGTGGTAACCAAGGAATAGTCTTTTTTTGCCGTCAATTGTTACTGTGCCGAGGATAGATTTTTCCTTGCCTGACCACATTTCTGTAGGCGCAAAATTTATATTTTCGTTGGGAGACCATATCGAAAAATATGGGTCAACAGTGATAAGAGGTATTGCAGGTGGGCGTAATTGCATAGAATCAGTCCTTTTTAGTGAATTATGGATAGATTTTAGCACAATGCAATAAATTTTACAATTAAAATTGAAATAATTTTATTTATATGTTATACTCAAACCGATTGTAATATCAAAATTAACAGGAGTGTTAATATGGGTAGAAAAATTATTGTTGCAGGCGGTGGCCACGGCGGTATTGCTACAGCTATGCTTCTTGCGCAAAACGGTTTTGATGTTGAGGTTTATGAAAAAAACGAAGCCGATAAAATGGGTTATGATTGGACAGACATTTTTAATCCCAGAGCATTCAAAGCAATAGGTCTTCCATTGCCACCCGAGGAAATGTACGAATATAAAACGGACATGACATTTTACTCTACAAGCGAGAACACTGCTGTTGAACAGCATGTTCCCGAAAGCGAAAGAGAAATAAAAATGGAGCGCCGTGATATATACAAATATCTTATTGGCCACGCAGAAAAGGCAGGCGTTAAGTTTAACTACGGCTATAATATTAATAGCGCAATAGTTCAAGGTAAAACAGTTATTGGTATCAGTACCGACAAAGGCGATATATATGGCGATTTAGTTATAGATGCATGTGGTTGTGATTCTCAGGTAAGAGCAAGCCTTCCTGAAAGCTTTGGTATACAGGCGAAAGTTGGAGAATATGAAAAATTCTTTATATACAGAGCTTTTTTCAATAGAGCATCTCAGGAGCCTGTTGCAGACCCATATAAAATTTGTATTTTTTCTGAGGGAAAGCTTGGCATAGGCTGGGTTGCTACCGAGGAAAATCACACGGACCTTCTTATCGGCAGATTTGAAGAGTTTGATATGGCAGAAGCACAAAGAACAGCGGACTACTACAGGTCAAGGAATAAGAGCCTTGGTACAGAGGTTCTCAGAGGAAATTATTTTGCAAGTATTCCTGTGCGCCATCCTCTTTCTATTATGGTTGCAAACGGCTATGCGGCAATAGGCGACAGCGCTTTTATGACCTTCCCGATTACAGGCACAGGCCTTGCGAATTGCTTCAATACAGCGCCGTTGCTTGCAACTGTTATCATTAAGAATAAAGATAAGGATTATACAGCAGAGCTTCTTTGGGAATATCAAAGAGCCTATTACAAAAAGCTTGGCAACGGTCTTGCACCCATTGCAAGAGCCAAGCTGTTCCTTACAACAATAACACCGGAAGAGCTTGACTATATCTTTGATAATAAAATTATTACATCCAAAGAGCTTTCGGTTTCTGCAGAAAAAGTAGATTTAGATATCCCATCATATTTCTGTAAAGAAACGCTTCTAAGAGGTAAGGCGGTTATAGATAATAAGCCATTATTAAAAAAATTTCTCGCTCTTGCAAAGGCTATGGTAAAAATAGTTGTTACTCTTCAGGGTATGCCTAAGGAATATAATGAGGCAGCAGTGCTTTCCTGGGCAAAGAAATACGATGCTGAATTTAAAGGAGAATAAAAATGTCGTTGATTAATTCAAAAAATCCAAATAGTTGGAAAACAGACGGTGGAGAAAGAAAAAGTTATTATGTTTATTTCACAGGTCAGAATGTCTTTTATGCTCTTGTGTCATCCTGCCTTACTACATACTTTGCATTTATAGGTCTTAATCCTATGAAAATTGCAGGTGTAATGCTTGCAGTTAAGGTATGGGATGCTATAAACGATGCTGTTTTTGGCGTTGTGTTTGATGCAGTTAAATTCAAAAGCGGTAAAAAATATTTGCCTTGGTTAAGAATATCTCTTGTGCTTATACCTATCACAAGTATATTGATGTTTGCTATTCCCGATTCAATATCTGAAAATGCTCAGCTTGCCTGGTTTGCAATTGCTTATCTTGTGTGGGATACTGTTTACACTCTTTGCGATGTGCCTATTTACGGCATTATTACCGCTATGACGGATAATGTTGACGAGCGTAACAGTATGATGTCTTACAAAAGCATATGGGGAGGCGTTGGTGGCTTCTTTTCACCAATGCTTGTTGCCTTCCTTGTAAGCGAAAAGGTGGGAAGCAACTATACTGTTGCAGTTGTTATCTGCGCAGTTATAGCATTCCTTACAATGATTCCTGCTTGCTTTAAGCTTAAAGAACGCTATGTGCCTGTGGAAGAAGAAAGTTTCTCTGTTAAAAAGATGTTCTCATATCTTTTCAGGAATAAATATCTTCTTCTTTACTACATCGGCTTTTTCTTCTACTCAAGCGTAAACTATGTAACCGCGCTTAACCTTTTAGCTTCATATTACCTTTTCAACGATTCAATGTTTACAACAATTGTAGGTATTGTGGGTGCACCATTTGCATTCATAGGTGCAATTATTGTGCCAAAGCTTGTGCGCAAAATTGATAAGATGATTGTGTTCAGAGTAAGCGTTTTGGCGGCAGTTGTTTTAGGCGTTGTTATGTGGCTTATCGGTTACGATAACCCTATGCACTTCTTCATTATCAATACACTCCGTTCAATTCCTACATCTACACTTGGTGTTATGCTCTTTATGTTTACTCCTGACTGTGCAGAATACGGTAAATTCAAAACAGGCATTGAGGCAAAGGGTATTACATTCTCAATACAGACATTTATGGTTAAGCTTACAGGTGCTATTTCAAGTGCCCTTTCTGTATTCCTTTTAGGTCTTCCTATTGTTGGTTGGGTAAATGTTGAGGCGGAAAACTTTGAACAGCTTTCTCAGATGGGCGTTACTCAGACGCCTGAAGCCCTTGATGCATTCTGGCTTATTTATGCATTGATTCCATCTATTGGTTACCTTGCATCTTACATCGTTTGGCGATTCTACAAGCTTAACGATAAAGATGTTCAGGTTATGGCTGAATGTAATGCAGGTAAAATTACTAAGGATGAAGCCGAAACAAAACTTTCAAGAAAATATTGATTTTTAAAAACATTTAGGCGGTGTTAATATGCAGATAAAGGTTGATACAAATAAAACATATCAGACCTTTGAAGGAATCGGTGCAAGCGGAGCCTGGTGGGCTCAGCTTGTAGGCGGTTGGGAGCATATTGATACCGCTTCTGGTTTGTCTGCAAGAGATAAAATTGCAGAGCTCCTTTATAGTAAGGATAAAGGCATTGGCATGAATATATACCGCTATAACATCGGCGGTGGTTCTGTTCATTCAGGTAAAGGTGAATATAGCCAACCTTTAAGAGCAACTGAATGCTTCGAGGTTTCTGCAGGCAATTACGATTGGAATCGCGATAAAAATGCAGTTTATATGATGAAAAAAGCAGTGGAAAACGGAGCAGACGAGGTTATTCTGTTTGTGAATTCACCAATAGAGCGCCTTACTAAAAACGGACTTGCCCATAATAAAAAACATCAGCTTTTCCACGAAAATATATCTAAAAAGAACTACAGAGAATTTGCAAAATATTGCCTTGATGTTACGGAGCATTTTGTAAAAGAGGGCGTGCCTGTTAAATATCTTTCTCCCGTCAATGAGCCTATATGGGTATGGAACGGCGGTCAGGAGGGTTGCTTCTACAGACCCGGAAGTGTCCGTAAGGTGTTTGAGGTTTTCTCTGAAGAATTGGAGAGACGTCCCGCTTTAAAGAACGTTAAACTTTCAGGCGCAGAATCGGGGGATTTAAGGTGGTTTAATAAAAGCTACACCCGTCAGCTTCTCAAAAGCGAAAAGGTACGAAAGCATCTTGATGCAGTAGATGTTCATTCTTATTGCCTCCCTATTCCAATCCCAATAAATATTCCGTTTCTCAATGACCGCATAGGCTTCGTTAAGCGGTTTAAAAAATGGATGGATAAAAAGTATCCGGATGTACCGATTAAAATGAGCGAGTGGACTCATATGCAGGGTGGCAGGGATTATGGTATGGATTCCGCCATTGTAACAGCATCTGTTATGTATGAGGATTTCACTATTTTAGGTGCTACCGTCTGGCAACATTGGATTGCAGTTTCCGAGGTTGATTATTGTGATGGTCTTATTTACATAAATATTCCTGAAAATACATTTGAAATAACAAAGCGTTATTATGTTACGGGAAACTATACTAAGTACATAAATCTTGGTGCAAAGAGAATTGATGCAAGTGTTGATGATGAGGACGTTCTCATAACTGCGTTTAAGGATGAAGAGAAAATAACCCTTGTTATTGTAAATAAAAGTGAAAACGAAAAGCCTGTTACTGTTCCTTGTTGCAAAAAGTTTGTAGTTGCAGTAACAGATAAAAATAATGATTTAAGTGAGACCGAGTGTGAAGGCAATAGCCTTGTGCTTAACCCACGCTCTGTTACAACTGTGGTATGGAAAAATGAAGGATAAGATTATAAATTTATTTGCTTCTGTAAAAAAATATTGGAAAACCGCACCTGAAGGAAGATTTGTATCTTTTAAAGAGATAGCTTCCCTTGCAGTAGGCGGTATAGGTATAAAGTTTATTGTGTATTGCGTAAACACAATGATTCTTAGCGTTGGTAATACACTTATAGGTAATACTATTGGTATTCCACCAACAGCAATATACGCAATTTATATTTTAAGCGTAATATCAGGCTTCCCTCTTACAGCTCTCAGAGCGAAAATGATAGACAGTACACGCAGTATGAAGGGTAAATACCGCCCATATATTATCACAATGGGTATTCCGACTGTGATTCTGGGTACAGGCTTTATTCTTATGCCATATGAAAATATGAGTATGGTAACAAAATGCGTTGTAGTTCTGTTGTTTAATATCGGTTTTCAGTTTTTCTATAATTTCCTGCTTGATGCTAACGACAGTATTGTTAATGTGCTTTCGCCTAACTCTATTGAAAGAACAGATATTTATGCGGTGAAATCAATAATAGAAAACATTTCACCTTCCATAGCAAGTATTTTTCTTCCTATAGTTGCAAGGCTTATAACAGGGGACAACACCCTTTACGATATGAGAGTTTACAGAGTGTTGTATCCACCTATGCTTATCGTGGGTTTCCTTATTTCCGTGCTCATTTATGTAAATACCAAGGAACGTATTGTTCAGCCTAAAAACAGAGTTGTTCAGATTAGTTTTGTTGACGCATTAAAAGCAGTTGCAGGTAATAAATATTTCTGGATAGTTTCTCTTGCAGGGTGGATAGGTTTTCTTGAAGGCTCCTTCGGTACAATTCTCGGTTGGCTTTATAACTATCGCGAGGCTTGCAGTGCAGGACAATATGCAGTTATAACCGCTATTGTAGGTAATGCATCTCTTTGGCCAAATATTTTTGGTCCTGTGCTTATAAGGCGCTTTGGTAAAAAGAGAGTTCTTATATTCAGTAACGTTATGAATATTATTTTCATAGCCTTAATGCTCCCTGTTATAAAAATGCAGGGGCAGAGTATGATATGGGTTTTAGTTGCATTTATATTTGTAAATCAGCTCCTTACATCTCTTGGCCACTTTATGAACCCAAGCCTTAATGCAGATATCCGTGATTATCAGCAATATATAACAGGCCACCGCATAGATGGTATGTTTTCTGCGGTTGGCTTAATCGGTAGCGTAATAACTCTTGCTACAAGCGCGGTGCTTCCTGCGATTTATGAAAAAGCGGGTCTTAATGCTCAAAAAGCAGTGGAGCTTGGCTACAGTGCAGATAATGTATATGACGTGCTTTACAACGGAGATTTGTTCCAGTCAATCTGCTCCGTGCTTATTATTGCTTCCGTAGTAGGTGCAACGCTTAATGTTATACCATTCTTCTTCTACGATTTAACAGAGATTAAGCAAAAGGCAATGGTAGAGGTTTTAAGACTACGCGCATATTTTGACGATAAAGCCTCAGGCTCTGTAACTGCTGAAAAGCAACAGAAGGCAGAGGATATAATAGCTAATGCAGTTTCTAATCATAACAGCGCCCCTGCCGTTATTACAAAGGGTATGTCAAAAACAGAGAAAAAGCTTGTGCGCATCTGTAACGAAAACATTGAAATAGCAAAAGTAGTCTGGGATGAAATAAATTATTTCAACACGGATTTAGGCAAAATGGAATACGAGGTTTCAAAGAGGATAGTAGATGCAGGCGAAAATAATTTCCTTACTGCAATAGACTCAGTTAAAGCATTGTTGCCTTTATGCCAGGGCAATAAAGAGTTTATAAGAAAGGTGAAATCTCAGATTCATGATTTTCAGATTGCTGAGAAAACAACTCGCGAGCATTTCCCTAATGGTGTAGTTGAATTTGACGACGCTATATTTACTGACTTGTTTGATGAAGCAGATAAAATAGAAATTGCTATTAATGATGTTATTAGCGCAATTAAACAAGGTAAAGAAGAAAAAACACCTGTAGATAACTTTAAAGCTGAATTAAAGTCTTTAAGAAAGCAACAGGCGGAAAATGAACTTTCAATAAAACAGGTTACAAAGGAAAATGCGCTTTATATAAGAGCGGTTAAGCCTTATATAAATGCGAAAAAATGTGTGGAAAAATACGAAAACTATAAAGGTTTGAAAATATGAAGGATAAGAAAGTTATACAAAAAATAACTCTTTCTGCAATGTTTACGGCTTTAGCGTTTGTGCTCCCGTTTTTTACAATGCAGATAGAGAAAATAGGCGATATGCTTTGCCCTATGCATATTCCCGTAATACTTTGCGGATTCATTTGTGGAGCGCCATGGGGTTTGTTGGTTGGTGTTATTTCCCCATTGCTGCGTTCACTTATTATGACAATGCCACCTATGTTTCCAACTGCAATATGTATGGCATTTGAATTGGGAACATACGGCCTTGTTGCCGGACTTTTATATAAGGCCTTGCCTAAAAAGAAACCGTACATATATGTTTCTCTTGCAGGAGCAATGGTTACAGGCAGAATCGTGTGGGGAATAGCACGAATCGTGTTGTTGGGTTTTGATTTCAGTAAGTTCGGCTGGTCTGCTTTCTGGGCAGGTGCAGTACTTAACGCAATCCCCGGAATAATTATTCAAATTGTTCTTATTCCTGTGGTAGTTATGGCTCTAGAAAAGGCAAGTTTTCTAAACAGGAAGTAAGTACTGATATTCAAAAAAACCTTGCAAAATATATTCATATATGATATTATGTTTTGCGTTATCCGGGTGTAGCGCAGTTGGTAGCGCACTTGACTGGGGGTCAAGGGGTCGTGAGTTCAAGTCTCGTCACTCGGACCAAAAGAGACAGATAGCCTTTAGGTTATCGGTCTCTTTTATTTTTGTAATATGACGAGACTTGAACTCTCTCGCCGAAGGCGAACATAATCGGGTAAACGAGCGAAGCGAGTGCGAAGGGCGGAGCCCTTCGAGTCTCGTCACTCGGACCAGAAAAGGACTCTAATCGTATCACGATTAGAGTCCTTTTCAACTAAATCCGTCCTTGCAGACGGGATAAATCTCACTATCATGAGATGAAATCACCTCGTGATGAAATCCGACTTCGTCGGAAGAAAAGGATGGATTTGATTTCATCTGCGTAGCAGATTTCATTCGAGCAACGCTCGGATTTCATCGCGCTTTGCGCGATTTCATTGAAAAGAAAGTGTTTTCGTGATATAATCAGCGTAATGAGGTGATTATAATGGCTGAAAATAAGCTTGCAGATGCGTCAACAGAATTTGCAATTCAAATATTAAAACTTACCGATAGTATTAAAGGACATTATTCTCTATCTAATCAACTAGAACGAAGTGGAACGAGTATTGGCGCGAACATCCGTGAAGCAAAGTATGCACATAGCCGTCCCGACTTTATTGCTAAACTGCAGATTGCATTGAAAGAATGCTATGAAACAGAGTATTGGATTGAGATAGCACAAAAGGCTGGTTTGATTTCTGACGGAACTGCAAAAATTGTATTGCACGATTGTGGCTCAATACGCAGAATGCTTATTTCTTCCATCAACACCGCAAAGGAGAATGCAAAATGATTTATGGCATCGTTGATCGAATGAATCATAAATTCTACACCCATATGAGCAAGGTGTTTCATGCAATTGATAATGTTCCAAAACAGTATAACTGGCTGATTACAGACTGCACATGTTATCCTAAAGATGCTCAGATTGAGAAATTACTAGGTCAAGAATACTGCTGGTTATCAGGCGACGAATTATCCGATATTATTGAAAGAGAAGATTTTCAATGGATTTGGGGTTGTCTCTGTGGCTTTTCAAAGAATATTACGGTTGATGAGATATTGAGATACCCATTGCCATCTGCGGAGAACTATAGCGGATATTATCAAAATCCTGTGTCGCTCCAGCACCCATTATCTACACTCGAAATTATTCCAAGCGATAGTTCATGGACACTTATTATAACCAAAGAAAAAAATATTATAGACAAATATTTAAGGAGCTACCCTGAATGTGAAGATTTATCTTTGTTTAATCGAAGATAAGTTATATATCACTAAACGAAAATAGACCGATAGCCTTTAGGTTATCGGTCTATTTTATTTTTGTAATATGACGAGACTTGAAAATCAACAACCCCAATTTAAAATCTCCCATATTGAAATTTTCCAAATGCTTGGTATAATAAAACTAACAACAAATTTTCGGGAGAACAATTATGGAAGTAAGATTTATAAAGCCTGAAGAAGCTGTGGATTACCTTAAGGTATCTGCTGCATCATTTATCTGGAAATTCGATAAAGAAGTGGATAAGGAAGTTGAAATGCCTGTTCTTGGAGCCTTCCACGAAGGCAAGCTTATCGCAGGTATGGAGATATATAATTTTAAGTGCAACTACTGTGGAAAGCTCATAAATATGCTTGTTCTTGATGGAATATGCAGTCAGCCTGAGTGCCGTAGAATGGGCGGTGTAAGGGCAATGTTTGATGAAATCAGCAAAAAAGCCGTTGAAAACGACGTGGTGGTAGGCTTCCTTTCACCTTTCTCAATTTCATATTATGAAAAATTCGGCTACGCAAATCTCAAGCGCGCTTTCGGAATAAGAGTTCCTTTTCATAATCTTGAACACATTCCTCGCAATAATGACGTTGAGCTTTATACAGGTGAGCAGTTCGACCAGCTTTGCGAATTATATAATAAATGCGCGTTAAAAGAAAATCTTACTACAATCAGAGAAGATAAAAGGCTATTCTGCCACAAGCCTCTTGAAAATGCAGATTATACATACATTCACCACGATGCGTCAGGCGTAGTGGACGGATATGTGCGTTTTAAAATAAAACGTCCGGACGAGCTTGTTGTGGAAGAATTGTTTGTTCTGACACCTGATGCCCTCAAGGGAATTGTTGGCTTTTTACGCAACTACGACGGCATTGTAAAAACCTTGCTTGTAAAAAAACAATATCAGGGCTCACCTTTCTGGTGCCTTGCCGACAGAATCGATGGTGTTGAATACGAACATACTGATGATACTGCAGCAAGAATATATAATCTTAAAAAATTGCTTGAAAACAATACTTATCCAGAAGAATATGGCAAATTCAGCATATTAAGCCTTGATGACCTGGAACAGAATAAAGGAATATTTGATGTTGAATATCAGAATGGAAAAGCAACCGTTACACAAAGAGCTGACGGTGATTACGATATATCGCTCACACCTCCTGCAGCAGCAAGACTTCTTCTTGCAGGTGAAGGCCACACGGCACAGACGGCGATTTTCATAGACGGCGTTGAGTTGAAGAACAATTCAGATGATTTCTTCAGGGCATTTCCGCATCGCCCAACTCGTTTTACGGACAGTTTGTGGTCAATATAAGCTTTAGGTGGTATTATGAACAATATTGATTTTTTTAAAAATGCAGGATATGGAATGATGATGCATTTTGGCCTTTATTCCATTCTTGGCGGTGAATATAAAGGCAAATTCGGTGATAACTACGCCGAATGGATAGGCTCCCATTTTGCAATTCCTATTAAGGAATATGAGCAGCTGGCAAAGGTGTTTAATCCTATATATTTCAATGCAGATGAAATAATTTCTCTTGCCAAGGAATGCGGAATGAAATACTTTGTTGTTACAACAAAGCACCACGACGGTTTTGCTCTTTTCCATTCCAGGGTTGATAAATATAACGTGGTAGATGCAACACCATTTAAGCGCGATATAATCGGAGAGCTTGCAGAGGCTTGCCAGAAGCACGGAATAAAGCTTGGTTTTTATTACTCTCAGGACTTGGATTGGCACGAAAAGCATGGTGGCGGATATCTTTCAAACCATATGGGTTGCTCAGGCGTAACATGGGATAACAGTTGGGATTTCCCCAATCCTGAAGAAAAGGATTTTTCAATCTGCTTTGAAAATAAAATTCTTCCTCAGATTGAGGAGATTATGACAAACTATGGCGATGTTTTCCTTGCTTGGTTTGATGTTCCAATGACTTTAACTGAGGCACAGAGTAAGCTCATTTACGATACTGTAAAACGCTTGCAGCCTGATTGCCTTATCAATTCACGCCTTGGCAACGGCGCGTATGATTATGTTTCTCTTGGAGATAACGAAATTCCAAAGAGCAAAGAGGAATGGGAGAAACTGTGTTCAGTTCCTGAAAGCAGTATAAACTACCAGAGTATCGACGGCTTCAAGCCAAGTAAATACGGGCTTTATGAGTCTGCTTGTACCCTTAATAATTCATGGGGATTTTCATACCGCGACCACAACTGGAAATCACCTGAGGAGCTTTACAAAAACAAAAAGCACCTTAACGATTTAGGCATAAATTATCTTATAAATGTAGGCCCCGACCATCTTGGTAGAATACCGGGACCATCAATTGAGATATTAAAAAAAGTTGCCCAAATGGATAAATAAGTTGCCCAAATGGATAAATAAAATAAAAGGTCTGCGAAGCGTACAATAGCGTCGCAGACCTTTCGTTTTGCTTTTTATGCTATTTTTTAATTATTTTCGCACCACTGTAATAATGCTCCAAAATATCCTTATAGCTATAGCCATTTTCTGCAAGATAATTTGCGCCGTATTGGCTCATACCTATTCCGTGTCCGTAACCTGAAACATTGAAGGTTACGGCATTTTTTGTTGTCTTAACAGTAAATGTTGGACTTCTTAAAGAAAAGGCTTTTCTTATTTCTTCTCCTGTAAATTCTTTACCGCCAACTGAGATTTTTAAAACTGTTCCTGAAAGAGATTTTTTAGTGATTTTTATTGAGCTTTTTAAATCTGAAAGCTTTTCTTTATCTACGCCCAGCTTTTGTGCAATTTTCAAAAACTCGTCTTTAGAAAATGAAACTGTTGAAGCATATGCAGGAGAAAGCGTGTCTCCCTCGCTGTCCACACTTACAAGATATGGAACCTTTGTGCCCCAAAGGTTTTCTGCATCTTCTGTTTTTCCGTTTGAAATGGCGCAGAAAGCGGCAACGCAGAGTTTATTTTTATAGTAAAGCGCCTCGCCCTCAACGGCCTTTACTGCTTTCTGCAGTTTTTTCTCGTATTTATCAAAATCCTTGCCCCATTTTTCTTTTCTTTGGTCAGCGTCTATATATCCCTGGTGAACTGCGGTATCGTCTGAAATATCACCATTTTTTTCTGTTCCTGAATTCTTTTGCCTGAGGGCATTTGTGTAGCAGGCAATGGCTTGGGCTTTCAGCGCTTCTTCGTTATATGCGAGTGGCATTTCCGCTGCAACGCTACCGCACACATATTCAAAAAACGTTATCTCTTCTGCCTTATTATTTACAGTCCTGAAAACAGAAATAGTTTCAGGTTGATTTGTTTCGTTGCTCTCTGTAGCTGTAAGCTGTTCTGTAGAAGGTTGCGTAGTGCTTTCAGGTGCAGAGGATGGCTCTGCCATGGCTAAAGGTATAAAAAGAATGGAAATTGCACAAAAAAGTATTAAAATCAAGTAGTGTTTCATATAATCACTATCCTTTATTTTCTTAAAGTTTTATTGACATTAAAGCCGATATGTTATAAAATAATATGAATTATTATTTAATGGTATGACATAATGATATGATGTAAGAGGAGTGATAATATGCATTCATACATAAAGCCTGTACCGGAAGGCGAATTCTCTGCGCTTTGTCAGGAATTACAAGAATATAGCTCCATAAGTCCCGATTATTTTGACAGGTTTGAGGTTAAAAGAGGCCTTAGAAACCGCGACGGAAGCGGTGTTATGGCAGGTCTTACAAAGGTTTGCTCTGTTGAAGGCTATTATATTGATGATGGTGAGCGTAAGCCTATAGACGGTAAGCTTATTTACCGCGGCGTAAATATTAACGATATTGTTGATGGTTGTATTAAAGATAACCGCTTCGGTTATGAAGAAACAGCATGGCTTCTTCTTTTCGGCCACCTTCCAACAGCGGAGCAGTTAAAAAGATTCAATAAAATCCTTGGCGAATGCCGTGAGCTTCCTGAAGATTTTATTGAAGATATGATTATGAAAGCCCCTTCACCAAACATTATGAATAAGCTTGAAAGAAGCGTGCTTTCTCTTTACTCATATGACGACAATCCTGACGATATTTCAATAGAAAATGTTCTTCGTCAGAGTATTCAGCTTATAGCTCAGCTTCCAACAATTATGACATATGCTTATCAGGTGAAACGCAGATACTACCTTAGAAAGAGTATGTATCTTCACCCTGTTAAGCCTGAGCTTTCAACAGCAGAAACAATTCTTTACAATACACGTTCAAACCGTAAGTTTACAGATGAAGAGGCAAAGCTTCTTGATATCTGTATGATTCTTCACGCTGAGCACGGTGGTGGTAACAACTCTGCTTTTGCTACAAGAGTGCTCTCTTCAAGCGGTACAGATACATATGCGGCTATTTCTGCAGGTATAGGTGCTCTTAAGGGACCTCGCCACGGTGGTGCTAACCTTAAGGTTGCAGAAATGATGAACTACCTTAAAGCAGAGGTTTCCGATATTACAGATGAAGGTCAGGTTGCTGACTTCCTTAAAAAGCTTATCAACCGAGAAACAGGCGACAAAACAGGCCTTGTTTACGGTATGGGTCATGCAGTTTATACCCTTAGCGACCCTCGTCAGATAATTCTTAAGCGTGAGGCAGAAAAGCTTGCTGATGAAAAAGGCTTCGGTGCAGATTTCCGTGCCCTTGAGCTTATCGAAAAGCTTACTCCTGAAATTTTTGCAACAGAAAAGCACAATAACAAAAAAATCTGTGCAAACGTTGACCTTTATTCAGGTCTTATTTATCAGATGCTTGGTATCCCAGAGGACCTTTATACACCTCTTTTCGCTATTGCGCGTGTAGCAGGTTGGTCTGCTCACCGTATTGAAGAGCTTATTTCAGGCAACAGAGTTATTCGCCCTGCATATAAGAATCTTACAGTTCCAAAGGAATATGTTCCTATTGAAGAAAGAATATCAGGCTTTAAAAATTCTGCGGTTTATGTTCCGCTTGACGAAAGATAATTTTTCAGTTTCGAAAGGGTTGAAATTATGAAAAATCTTAAAGGCAGTTTGAGTGCAGTTAAAATGAAATATCTTATTTTCGTTTTTGCTGCTGCAATGCTTACAGCGTTGCCAACACGTGTGTATCAGCTCCTTGCTATTGTTGATTACACAAATGGTTTTTATAATGGTAACGATGTTACTATTCCTGTGCTTTATGGTGCAATATTTATATTTGCTCTTATATTTATGGCATTGAGCTTCCTCAGTAAAGAGGTTCCATCACCAAAGCTCCCTACAGGTAAAAACCCTGTTCTCGGCGTTGGCTCAATTATAATGGTTGTTGGTTTAGGCTGGGATATTTTAGCCATTGAGAAAAAGGTAGTTCCTCAGGTTCAGGGCGGCTTCAGCTTTGATATGTTCAAAAGCCTTTTTACCTCAAACCTTGAGCAGAATGGCGGAGCTTTTCTTGTATTAGAGTTCATTTTTGCAATTTTTGCAATTTTCTATTTACTTATTTTTGCAGTAAGCCATCTTAATGGTAAGGCATCATATAAGGAATATAAGCTTCTTGCTCTTTCTCCTTTGTGCTGGGCTATTACAATGCTTATTTCAAAGCTTATGACTGCAGTAAGCTTTATTAAGGTTTCAGAGCTTCTTTTTGAAATCTTTATGCTTGTATTTGCAATGCTTTTCTTCCTTACATTTGCAAGAATTTCTTCAGGTGTTTTCACAGAAGATAGTATGTGGGGCATTTACGGCTACGGCTTCTCTGCTGCGCTTTTCGCAGGTCTTGTAACAGTACCACGCCTTGTATGTGCAGTTGTAGGACTTCCTTATGTTGAGGGCCATGAGTTTAATTTTGCTCACCTTGCAATTCTTCTCTTTATACTTTCATACATTGTTGCATCTTTAGGCGTTGGCTTTAAGGATGGTCTCAAAAATATCCGTACAATTGCAGAGGTTCAGCTTCCTAGCGATGAGGATGTTGTTGTAAAACACAGCAAGCCTGTTGCTGAAGAGATTGTAAATGAAGAGCTTGAATATGAGCTCCTTGAAGAAGCTGAAGAAGAGTCATTTGAAGAACCTGAAGAGGTTGAAGAGGCTGAAGAAATCGAAGAGCCTGTGTTCTTTGAAGAAGCTCCAGCAGCTGTAGAAGAGCCTGTTGAGGAAGTTATTGAAGATACAGTTGAAGAGGATAATTTCTTTGATAATGCAGAAATAATTGCAGAAGAAGTTGGCGAAGAGGTTGTTGAAGAAGCAGTTGAAGAAACAATTGCCGAAGAGCCTGCTGAAGAGATTGAAGAAATAGTCGAGGAAGCAGCTGAAGAAGCTGTTGAGGAAATAGTTGAAGAATCAGCTGAAGAGATTGTTGAAGAAACTATAGAAGAAACAGTTGAAGAGCCGGTTGAAGATGCTTTCGAAGAAGCAGATGAGATTACTGCAGAGGATTCCGAAGAGAGTGTAGTTGTTGAAGCACCTGTTCAGTCACCAAAGGCTAAGGTAGAAAAACCAAAGAAAGACAAGAAGAGTCTTTTCGGTCTCAGAAAAGCACCTGTTGTTGAAGAAGAGATAGCAGAAGATCTTAAGCCTATTTCCCTTGCAGATATGAAAAAGAATCAACAAAAATAAAATACCCATTTTGTGTGGCAGGAGATAATAATGTTTTTCAGTAATATGATGACAGCCGCGCAACAGGTTTTAGTTCTCTTTTTGATTGTTGCGGTCGGCTTTGCAGCCGACCGTTTGCATATCTTTACTCAGGATATTGCAAAAAAATCAAACGACCTGTTGTTTTATATAATAACCCCTGCGGTTATTGTTCAATCCTTTATGAATATGGAGTTCAGCCTTGAGACCGCAGGCTCATTTTTCATAGCCTTTTTATGTATGGCAGGTACTCTCACCGTTGGTATACTCATTGCATTACCATTTTTCAATAAGTGCGGTGAACATAGTGTAGTGTATAAGTATGCCGTAAGCTATGGTAACATGGGCTACATGGCGCTTCCGCTTTGTCAGGCGCTTCTTGGCAGCGAAGGCGTGTTCTATTGCTCCGCAGGTGTTGTAGCCTTTAATATTCTTTGCTTTACTCATGGTGTATGGCTTATGACAAAAGGCGAGGGCAAAGCAAAATTTGAAATCAAAAAGCTTATTTTAAATCCGGGAGTAATTTCTGTTCTTGTAGGATTACCTTTCTTTATTTTTGATATAAATATTCCTGATGCTCTTAATTCTGCAGTTGGGCATATTTCAAACCTTAATACCCCTGTAGCTATGATTTTCTTTGGCACATATATTGCAAACACAGACCTTAAATCAATGTTTAAGGTTAAAGAAAATTATATGGTAGCCATTTTAAAGCTTGTGGTAATGCCGCTTATAATGTTCGGCATTTTCAAGCTGGTTGGTATTGCCGGTACAATGTTAACAGCATGCATTATTTCTGCATCTGTTCCAAGTGCTAACAATACTGCTATGTTTGCGGCAAAATACGGTAAGGATACAGGCGTTGCTTCTCAGGTAGTATCCTTCGATTCTGCCTTATGCGTTTTAACAATTCCTGTTATGATTGCGTTGAGTAAGCTATGATGAATTTACCTTTAAGTGATATTCTGCCTTGTGGCGTATGCGAGTTTTCAAAAGTCGGCGAGCTTATACCTTGCAGAGCTCAGAGTCGAATTCCTGAGAATGCAAAAAGTGTGATTATGTATCTTTTTCCTTATTTTTTAGGAGAAGATTTTTATGAGAATTCAAATATTTCAAAGTATGCTGTGCCTGCAGATTACCACATAATTGCAGACAGATACTTAGAAAAAGCATGCCAAGAGCTCCAAAACCTTTATCCTGAAAACAAGTTTTCTCACTTTTGCGATAATTCGCCTATCAGGGAAGTTGAAATGGCTGTTCTTTGCGGTTTAGGTGTTAAAGGCAGAAACGGACTTCTTATAAACGAAAAATACGGTAGCTTTTGCTTTATCGGTGAAATAATAACTGATAAGGAAATTACTGCGTCTGTACCTGAAGACAGAACTTGTATTGGATGCGGTATCTGTGAGAAAAAATGTCCTCTCGGTGCAATAAGCGGATATAAGGTTGATGCTTCCAGATGCCTTTCTCATATCACCCAGAAAAAAGGTGAGCTTTCACAAGAAGAAAGAAAATGCATCGAGGAAACCGGATGTATTTGGGGTTGCGACATTTGTCAGAATGTTTGCCCGATGAATAAAAATATTGAGGTAACTCCTGTAGTTGAATTTATGGAAACTGCAAAGAGCAGATTCAATAAAGGCGATAATATTGAAGACCGTGCATTTAATTGGCGCGGCAGAGCAGTTATAGAAAGAAACTTTGAAATAAATTGTTGTAAAGACAAAGAAAATAAATTATAATAGAAGCGTAAGTTATATTAACTTGACTTGTAAAAAGATATGAGTGATTATGTGAATATTCCAGAGAATGTTCTTGCGGCGCTTGATAGTTTTTTTGCTGACGGAAGATGCCCTCATGCTGTTCTTATAGATGGTTCAGGTGAGCTTCAGCGCGCTCAGCTTGCGCGCCTTGCCGCAAAAATGATTGTCTGCTCCAATCAGGAGCGTACTCCTTGCGGTGCTTGCGAAAATTGCCGTAAGGCGGATGAAAATATACACCCTGATATTATTACTGTTGCAAAGCCTGAGGATAAAAAATCCTTTGTTAAGGCAGACCTAAAAAAGGTTGTGGCAGATGCTTATATCACGCCTAACGATGCAGAAAAAAAGGTGTATATATTATCAGAGATTCATAATATGAATGAGGAATGTCAGAATCTTTTGCTTAAGATTCTTGAGGAGCCACCACGCTATACTGCATTTGTGCTTACATCTCAGAATGCGAATGCCGTAATAGGTACAGTTCTTTCGCGAGTTGTAAGGCTAAGGCTTGGAAAAACAGAGGATACAGAGTATAGCGAAAAAGCAATTGAGATAGTAAAAAATCTTTCTCAGGCTGTTTCTTCGTCATACGAATTTGATAAAATTAAGGCAACTGCTTCTCTTGACGGCAACAAAAGCCTTACTGCGGAAGTATTGTCTTTGTTTATAGGTGTTTTGCGTGATGCAATTGCATTAAAATCTCAGGGTAAGGCTTTGCTTACTGATATGGTTGAGTATAGCCAGGCGCTTTGTGATAAAAATACATTAAAGAAGCTTCTTGATATGTATGATGCAGTTTCTGCAATTTACCAATCACTTGAAAACAACCCAAATTATACACTGCTTACAGCTGTGCTTTGCGCCAGATTGTAAAATAGTGTTATAGGAGATAAATTATGGCAGAAGTTTTAGGTGTCCGCTTTAAAGAGGGCGGCAAAATATATTATTTTGACCCTGATGGAAAAGAATTTTCAAAAGGCTCAAAGGTTATTGTGGAAACAGTTCGCGGCATTGAATGTGGCGAGGCTGCAGTTTCTAACCACACAGTAAGTGATGAAGAAATTATTCATCCTCTTAAAAAAGTAATAAGAGCTGCTAATGCAGATGATATTAAGACCGTTGAAATGAACCGTAAAACAGAGACAGAAGCATTTGCTTTCTGTGAGAAGAAGGTTGTTGAATTAGGTCTTGATATGAAGCTTGTTGAGGTGGAATGTACCTTTGACGGCAGCAAAATGCTTTTCTATTTCACATCCGACGACAGAGTAGACTTCAGAGAGCTTGTAAAAATTCTTGCAGCTCAGTACAGAACACGTATCGAAATGCGTCAGATTGGTGTGCGAGATGTTTCCAAAATGCTTGGTGGTCTCGGCATTTGCGGCAGACCTTTCTGTTGCTCACAGTTTTTAGATGATTTCCACCCTGTTTCAATTAAGATGGCTAAAGAGCAAGGTCTTTCTCTTAATCCTACTAAAATCAGCGGTACTTGTGGCAGACTTCTCTGTTGTCTTAAATATGAGCAGGATTCATATGAATATCTTAACAAAATTACTCCTCGTGTAGGCTCTTTAGTAGATACAAGAGAGGGTAGAGGAACAGTTACTGAAAGCAATCTTCTTACAGGTAAATTGAAGGTTTCTCTTGAAAGACGCCCTGAAGCTTTGCCTGCAGAATATAACAGACGCGATGTTAAGCTTATAAGAAAAGCAAAAGTGGAAGACGAAAGCGAAGAATAATTAATAGATATAAATTATAAATTTCTATTGATTTCTGAAAAAATTATGTTACAATGTGAGAGAGCAAGATGCAAGGTTATTGCATCTTACCCTATTCTTCAAAAGTAAGGGAGGTAAATGTAAATGGCATACAAAATTACAGACGCTTGCATCTCTTGTGGTGCATGTGCAGCAAGCTGCCCTGTTGAAGCAATCTCAGAAGGCGACGGCATCTATGTAATCGACGCTGACAAGTGCATTGATTGTGGTGCATGTGCAGGTGATTGTCCTGTAGAGGCTCCTGTTGCTGAATAATTAAGTTTTTAATTAAGATTAAACCGTCATTCTCTTCGAGAACGGCGGTTTTTTCTTTTGTTAAAAATTTTGGAAAATATGGTTAAATTTCAAATAAGGTATTTATTTTTATATATATTATATGTTATAATTAAGCGATTATGGATACGTATCACTTGATTTCGAGCGTTTTCGTTATTTCCTTCGGAGGTGAGCCTTATGGCAATGAAGAGATTTATTGATATTACAGATTTTACAAGAGAAGAATTGAGAGAAACTCTTAACCAATTTTCTTTTGTTAAAGAAAACAGTAGCGTTTATGCAAATGAAATGAAGGGAAAAGCAGTTATCAATGCTTTTTTCGAGGAAAACCAGTTTGCTCAGAAGGCTTTTGAGGCAGTTGCTGCCCGTACCGGTGGAACTGCAATAAGCTATAATTACAAAGATGGTGTAAGCCTTAAAGACCAGGTTATGGAAATGTCTGCGCTTGGTGATGCCATTGTTCTCAGCCACCCTAAAAAAGGTGCTGCAAGAGCAGCTTCACTCTATGCTACAATTCCTGTTATAAATGCAGGCGACGGCAAAAGAGCATACCCTGTAAGAACTCTCGCAGATTTTGCTACAGTGTGGATGGAGAAAAAACACGTTTCAAATATGAAAGTCGGTTTTTTAGGAGATTTTTCAGATAATTCACAGGTTAAGGGTCTTCTTCAGTGCCTTAATCTTTATAACGGCAACGAATTTTTCTTTATATCCGTAAACGGAAAACCTTTGTCAGATGCATATGTTTCTCTTATGGATAAAAGAGAAAAAAGCTTCGTTGTTTTTGATAACCTTTTCGAAATACTTCCTCAGCTTGATGTTTTATATATATCAAAGGTTGATAAATCATCCTTCGACAGTGAAATAATGTACGAAGCAAGAAAGCATAACTTTATTCTTGATGAAAGAATGCTTATGGTTGCAAAGCCTGACCTTCTTATTATGCATGCTTTCCCAAGAGGCGAAGAGCTTGATATGAGCGTGGATTCAGACCCAAGAGCAAAATATTTCAAATCCTTTGGGTACTTTACTGACGCTTGCCTTATTTCTCTTATTAAAACAGTGTCAAATAAGCCGGGTAGAAATATTGCTCCTTCATGGGAGGAGCCTACCCATCAGTGTAAATGTAATAAAGCAGATTGTATTACATCAACAGAAGATTATCTTCCTTCATTGTTCTATGAAATTAACGAAGGTAAGTTGGTGTGCAAATACTGTATGCAGGAAATGGATAAATGAGTAAGAAAATTCTTATAATCAAAGGCTCAGGCAGAAAAAACGGCTACACCAACAGAATATGTGATGAAATAGTCGATTTTCTTAAAGATGAGGAAGCTGTAATTTTTGATACATACACTGAAAATTTCTCTGCGTGTAACGGCTGTAACTTCTGCGAGACCAATGGCAGATGCATAAATACTGACCTTGATGCTTTTTATAAAAGCTTTGAAGAGTGCGATGAAATAATTTTTCTCAGTCCTGTTTATAACGGAACATTTTCCGGACCACTTAAAAGTCTTATTGACAGATTTCAGGTGTACTACACAAGCTTTTATCACAACAATAAAAAACAGCCTATTGAGAAAAAAAGGTTGGCATACCTTGTTGTGGCATCCGGCAGAGGCGGAGAAAAAGCTTTCGAATATATGCAAAGCCAGTTGAAGTGTGCGTTTACAATTCTTAATGTTGAAATGAAGGAAGCCTTCCTTTGTCCTTATACAGATAGTGGGGCAGATTGCTCCGGTGTTATTGAAGAAATTAAAAGGAGTTTGAAATGACTAAAGCCAGAAAAAGAATTATAGCCGTTGTTTCGGTTGTTGCAATACTTCTGGGTGTTTTTGCTGTTTGTGGTATTGCGCTGGATGTTGATAACGGGCTTTTTAAAACAAATACTCCCACATACATAAAAACAGGTACAGCTATAAAGGGCATTATTACCGATAAAGAGGATTACGAGGCCTATGTTTTTGATGTGGCTTCAAATGGCGCTCTCAATATTATCTTGGAGCATGAAAATGTTACTGATCCAGGAAAATGCGGATGGGTAGTTACTCTTTATAAGCTTCTTGATAAAGCAGACTCCAAGGAAAAAGAATATAAAGAGCTTGCCTACTATGAATCCTTCTGGGCAGATGCTACTTCCGATTGGAAGGATATCGGTGTTACACCTGGTACATATTGCATTATGGTAACACCGGGTCTTTATTTCCTTGAGAGCGAGTATACTCTTAAAACTACATTTACAGAGTCTGACTCATACGAAAAAGAGCCCAACGATGTAAAGGAAGAAGCAACACCGGTTGATGTTGGTTATGGTAAATACGGCAACACATCAAACAGGTCAAGCGGTACTGATATGGACTGGTATACATTTACTCTTGACCAGGATAGCTGTGTAAATATTTCCTTTACACATCCTGACGGTACTTTCCCTGTTGTTGGCTGGACTATAACTCTTTATAATGAGGACAACCAAAAAATAACTCAGTTTGCCTCAAGAAGAACAGACCTTGTTTTGAAAACAGGTAAGCTTGGTCTTAAAACAGGTACATATCACCTCTGCATTGAAGCGCAGACAGATTCTGCAGACGAATATACTCTCGTTATAGGCTCCGAAAAGGCAATTAACTTTGAATTTGAATTTAACGATATACCTGAAGAAGCAATTCCACTTCCACAAGGTATTTCAATGAGTGGTAGCCTTGCAGACAGAATGCTTAGCCTTGATAAAGACTATTATAAATTCAATGTTGACGGCAACGGATACATTGACCTTAAATTCACCCACGAGCTTCAGGAGGGTGATAAGAACGGTTGGAATATCCGCGTTCTTAAGCCGCTTCCTGATGGTTCATATCACGAGATTGTGAGAAGAGTTTCTAAATGGAATTCAGCAACTATGGAGCTTCGTGGTTTAGGTCTTCCAAAGGGCGAGTATTATGTGCTTGTAGACGGCGACTCAGTTTCCTACAACTCCTCCACATATACTCTCAACTGGACATATACAGAAAAAGAAAATTATGAGTATGAGCCTAACAGCTCAATGATGAATTGCCAGACAATTGAATTCGCCACACGCTATGAAGGTGCAATTCTTTCATCTGACGTAACATATGATGAGGACTACTACAGATTCAATCTTGTTAACTCAAGGCGCGTATGCGTAGAGTTCAGCCACGAAAATATGGCAGGCAGCGATATTTGCTGGAACATAAGTATTATTGATGATAAGGGTAATGTTAAATCAGAAATCACATCTGCTCTTAACGAAAGCCTTGTTTCTACAGGTGTTGTTGAGCTTCCTGCAGGTGTATACTTCGTCAAGGTAGAAACAGGTATGTATGGCTCAGAAGCTCCATACAAAATCAGATTAGTAGGGTGAGGAATAATTGAAGAAATTTGTAGCATTGCTTCTGTGCGTTTCTTTGTTACTCCTTACAGGGTGCACGGCAAAACCATCTTCAGATAAAAAGATTATTGCCGTGTCATTCTATCCTGTGTATATATTCACTATGAACATCGTTGATGGAATCAGCGAACTTAGTGTGGAATGTATGGCAGAGCAGAATACAGGTTGCCTTCACGATTACACCATCACTGCTAAAGACGCCCGTCTTATAAGCGATTGCAGTGTTCTCGTTGTAAACGGCGCAGGAATGGAAAGCTTTGTTGAGGATTTATATCACAACGAAGAGAAAAAAAGAATTGTTGATTCCTCTGAGAGCATTGAGCTCATATGCTCTCATAATCACGAGGAAGAGCATTCAGGACATTCTCACAGCCACGAAGGTAATTCTCACATATGGTTATCTGTAGATAATGCCATAAAACAGGTGGAGAATATAAGTGCTGGTATTGCTTGTGCTTTCCCTGAGTATGAGGAGAAAATACAGGAAAACACAGAAAATTATTTAAAAAGACTTTCTCAACTTAAAAAAGAAATAGAAAATGCAAAACCTCAGTTGCAGGGTAAGTACGTTGTAACATTTCACGATGCATATTCTTATCTTGCAAGAGATTTAGGTTTTGATATTCTTACCACTATAGAAAGCGATGAAGGCGGTGAGCCTTCTGCAAAAGAATTGGCGCATATTTCAGAAGAGATAAAAGAGCATGGAATAAAAGCTCTTTTCATTGAACCTGATTATGAAGGTAGCGCTGCAGAAATTCTCAAAAATGAAACAGGTGCAGAAATTTATGTTCTCAACCCTGTTATAAGTGGAGAAAAAGAAGAAACCGCATATGAAGACACTATGCGGGAAAACATTAAGATTATTTTAAAGGCGGTGAATTGATGGCTTTCGAAAATGGTTGCGGTCTTTGCAAAATTTCAGTTAATAACATCGGAGTGAAAAAAGGCGGAGATACGCTTCTTTCGGATGTATCATTTCACCTTCATTGCGGTGAATTAACTGCCGTTATAGGCGTTAATGGTGCAGGTAAAACTACCCTTGTTAAATCCATTTTGGGAGAAATCCGCCATGAAGGAAATGTGAGCTTTGAATCACACAATGGTGATAAAATCAGCAAGGTTACAATCGGTTATGTGCCTCAGCACCTTGATTTTGACCGCTCTGCTCCAATAAGTGTTGAAGATTTTCTTCTTGTGGGAAGAACATCATCTCCCGTGTGCTTTAAAAGAAAAAAAGAACACCTTAAGGAAATTGACGAGGCACTTCAGTCTGTTGGTTGCCTTGACCTGAAAAAACGCAAGTTAGGTGAGCTTTCGGGCGGTGAGCTTCAGCGCGTTATGCTTGTGAACGCCTTGTATCCTCTCCCTGAGCTTCTTGTTCTTGATGAGCCTGTTTCAGGAGTAGATGCTAAAGGTAGCGAGATTTTCTATGAAGCAATACTTAATCTGAAAAAGAATTACCATATGGCAATTGCTATGGTGTCTCACGATTTAGGTATTGTAAGAGAGTATGCAGATAACGTTGTTCTTATAAATAAAACAGTTTTAAAAACCGGCTCTGCGCAAGAGGTTTTTGATTCCCAGGAATTTAAAAACATCTTCTTCAGCGTGCCTGAAAGGTGGGCGTGATATGGAGCTTATATATAGTGTATTTTCATGTCTTCCATTTGCGTGGGCTGACTATAAATTTATGGTCAATGCCGTAATTGCAGTAATGCTTATTGCACCGCTTATGGGCATTTTAGGAACAATGGCAGTAAACAATAAAATGGCATTTTTCTCCGATGCTTTAGGCCATAGCGCATTTACGGGTATTGCTCTCGGTGTGGTTTTAGGCGTTGAGAATGAATTGATTTCTCTCGTTGCCTTCGGAGTTGTTATTGCCCTTCTTATAACTAAAGTAAAAAACAAAGGCAACACGTCGTCGGATACGGTCATAAGCGTATTTTCTTCCGCAAGCATTGCTGTAGGTCTTTTAGTTCTTTCCTATGGTGGCGGTTTTACAAAATACAGTGCCTATCTTGTTGGCGATATATTAAGTGTTACAGGTGCAGAAATCTTGTGCCTTTTCATAACTCTTGTTGCGGTTGTTATTATATGGTGCGTTATTTATAATAAGCTCCTTATAATTTCTGTTAACAAAGAGCTTGCCGCAAGCAGAGGAATTAAAACAGCCCTTTACGAAAATATTTTCGTTGTGGTTGTTGCGGTAGTTGTAATGCTTTCAATAAAATGGGTAGGAATTCTTCTTATAAACTCTCTTCTTATTCTTCCTGCCGCTTCGTCAAGAAATGTTACAAAAAACTCCCGTCAATATCTGGCGGTATCAGTTTTGATTTCGCTTTTCAGCGCGTTGAGTGGTCTGCTTATATCTTTCTATGCAGATACCTCTGCAGGCGCAACAATAGTTACGGTGTCAGCAATCGTGTTCTTCGTAACTTATATTATTTCAAAGAAAAAATAACCCGAAAGGATGTATATAAATGCTTTTTTCACAGGATATAGGTGTAGATTTAGGTACCGCTAATACACTTGTTTTCGTTAAAGGTAAGGGTATTGTTATAAGAGAGCCTTCAGTTGTTGCTGTTGACGAAAGAACAAATCCTAAAACAGTTGTTGCAGTTGGTGCAGACGCTAAAAGAATGATTGGTAGAACACCTGGCTCAATTACTGCAGTAAGACCAATTAAGGATGGTGTTATTGCCGATTTTGATATGACTGCAGATATGCTTAAGGAGTTCATAAAAAGAGCAATAAGCAGTTCTCCTTTTAACAGAGCAAGAGTTATGATTTGTATCCCATCAGGCGTTACTGAGGTTGAACGCCGTGCGGTGCACGATGCAGCAAAGAGCGCAGGTGCAAGATACGTAAGCCTTATTGAAGAGCCTATGGCAGCGGCAATTGGTGCAGGTCTTCCTGTTCTTGAGGCTACAGGTAGCATGATTGTTGATATCGGCGGCGGTACAAGCGAAGTTGCTGTTATTTCTCTTGGCGATATTGTAACATCAAAGTCTTGCCGCGTTGCCGGTGATAATTTTGATGAAGCTATTATTTCTTACGTTAAAAGAACATTTAACCTTCTTATTGGCGAACGTTCAGCAGAGGATATTAAATTAAAGCTTGGTTCTGCTTACCCTTACGAAGGTGAAGCAGCAATGGAAATCAAGGGTAGAAACCTTATTGATGGTCTTCCAAAATCAGTTGAAATCACAAGTGAGCAGGTGCGTCAGGCTCTTGCAGACCCTGTTGACGAAATTCTTGATTCTATCAGATATACTCTTGACAGAACTCCACCTGAACTTGCAGCAGATATTATTGAAAGAGGAATAACTCTTACAGGTGGCGGAGCTCTTTTAAGAGGTCTTGATAAGCTTATTGCAAGCGAAACAGGAATGCCTGTTAAGGTTGCAGAAAATCCACTTGATTGCGTTGTTAACGGAACAGGTATATGCCTTGAAAAAGACCTTTTAGGCTTTAACAAATAAATTTGAGGAAATATTATGAAAAGATTTTTCAGAAGCAGTAGCTTTAAAACCTTGCTTGTAATTGGTGCGGTTGTGCTTCTTGGTGTTGTTTTTGCGGTGGTGAGCCGTAATGCATCTTCACCGCTTACTTCAGCTATAGGTACTGTTTTTTCTCCTCTTCAGAATCTCTCTGCTACAATATCGGATAGTTTACAGGAGGTTTCCTTCTCATTCCGCTCATCAACTCTTTACAGAGCAGAGATGGTTGAAATGGAAAAAGAGCTTGAGGAGTACAGAAAACAGCTTGCAGACTATGGCGAATTGAAAAAGAAGGTAGAAGCATACGAGAATTTCTACGGAATAAAGCAGAAAAATGAAGACTATGAGTTTTGCTACGGCTCAGTTATATCTAAAGATACTGCTGATGCGTATGGCTCATTTGTGCTTAATACAGGTTCAAATGATGGCGTAAGCGTAGGCGACCCGGTAATATACGGCGAGTATGTTGTGGGTGTTGTTAAAAAAGTTAATTTTTCTACTTGCGTTGTATATTCGGTGCTTGATCCAAGAGTCAATATAGGCGCGTTTGAGTCAGGTACCAAGGAATATGGCTACGTCAGTGGTGATGCAACCCTTTTCAGTAGCGGAATGTCAAAGCTTTCAGGTCTTAACGCTTCCACATCTATTGTTAAAGGCGGCATTGTTTGCACCTCAGGTGCAGGCGGAGTTTTCCCTAACGGACTTATTATTGGCGAAGTTGTATCAGTTAAAAATGATGAAGTAACTTCTGCTTATTACGCAGAGGTAAAGCCTTTCTGTATGCCTGACGATGTTACCGATGTTTTTGTTATAACATCATTTGCCGGTCAGGGTGAGGGCGAAATTAAAGAGTAAAAACAGTTTTTAAGTGAAAAGAGGTGAATCCTTTGCGTTACGATGACAATAAACCGAAATATATACGCTACGCTATGTATGCCGCTCTTGCGGTAGGTGCATTCCTTTTGCAATGCTCCAATATTGCGTTACCTGAAATTTTCGGTGCGAGGGCATTCCTTCTGTTGCCTTTAAGCGTATGTGTTGCAATGCACGAGCGCGAAATTCCTGCAGCAATCTTCGGAGCATTCTGCGGAATATTGTGGGACAGTGTTTCAGGTGTTGAGGGCTTCAACTCTTTAGTAATAATGATTTTATCTGCTGTGTGCAGTATACTTATAAGCCACCTTATGCAGAACAATATTGTTACGGCTTTTGTTTTAAATGGTGCAAGTGTTGCCATATATGAATTATTGTATATTGTGGTGAATTTCGGTTTTGGTGGAGCAGGAAATCCCATAAGGCAGATTTTCACTTTCTATCTTCCATCGTTTATTTATACTCTTATTTTTGTTCCGGTTTTTTACGGATTAACCTATTATATTTTTAAAACACATAAAACAGAGTAGGAAAGTATATGTCTATTGAGTTAAGGAAAAAAAGAAGAATAACAGGTACTGTCATTATAGGTATTGCTTTTTTGCTTCTTGTTTTCGCTGTTGGTAAAAACCAGCTTATAGATGGCGATAAACACAGAGCAGAAGCAAAAAGCCTTTCTGTTTCCGCAAGTAAGGTTAAAGCCTCACGCGGAGAAATTCTTGACAGTAACGGTAGCCCTCTTGTTGTAAACAGGCAGGGTAACTCTGTTGTGTTTAAATATGCAGAATTTCCTGAGGCTAAGCATCAGGATAAACGAAACGAATTAATATACTCTCTTATTAAGCTTTTTGAGGAAAATAAAATTGATTGGATAGACAGGCTCCCTATTGTATATGAAAAAGGAAAGCTTGTTGTTGATAAGGATAAAGAGGCAGAGTTTAAGTTTATGGTTTCTGAAACAATGCTTGAACTTGAAAAGGGTGAAAAATCAACACCTGATGAGTGCCTTGATGCTCTTATTGAAAGGTATAAGCTTTCAGAATATTCAAGAGCAGACGCAAGAAAAATTGCGTCAGTTTGCTTCGGTATGAAATACCTTGGTTTTTCAACTCCTAATCCATACACCTTTGCGGAAGATGTTCCTGTTGAAATTGTGTCCATTATTATGGAAATGAGCGAAACATATCCGGGCGTGAAATCTGAAACTGTCAGCTACCGTGAATATGACGATACAACAAGCTATTCTCATATTTTAGGCGTTGTAGGTTCAATCAGCGCAGAGGAGTATGAAAGCGAAAAACTTAAGTACGAAGAGAAATTGAAGGACGATTCTCTTACAGCAACAGATATTACCAGCCTTAAAAATAACGCTTACTCTCTTAACGATAGATACGGAAAAAGCGGTATTGAAGCGGCTATGGAAAGTTATCTGAGAGGTAAAAACGGTATAAAAACAACAACTACCGCTTCCGATGGTACAGTAAGAGAAGACTTTTTAGTAAAGCCTGAGCAGGGTGCAACTGTTGTTACAACAATCCGTTCTGATGTTCAGAAGGTTGCCGCAGAAGCTCTTGCAGAAATGCTTAGCAACAACAGAAATTTTTCGTATTTTGAATCTGCAGGTGCGGTTGTTGTAATTGATTGCAACACAGGTGCAATTCTCGCCAGCGTTTCTCTTCCAACCTATGATATAACAAGATATTTTGAGGATTACGATTCTCTTGTAAGCGATATTTCAAGCCCTCTTTGGAACAGAGCTTTACAGAGTGCATATGCTCCGGGTTCTACTATGAAGCCAGCAATCGCCCTTGCCGCTCTTGAAGAGGGGAAAATCGATATAAATGGTTCAAGATATTGTAACCAGACATACGTTTTAGAAGACCAGGTGTTTAAGTGCCTTGATTTCCATGGCTATCTTAATGTTACTACTGCTCTTGAAAAGTCCTGTAATATTTTCTTCTTTGAAATGGGTAAAGAGCTTGGCATAGATAAAATGAATAAGTATGCTAATCTTCTTGGTCTTGGCCAGAAAACAGGTGTTGAGCTTCCTGAAGCGGAAGGTATGCTTGCAAGTATTGCCAATAAGGAGGCGGCAGGTCAGGTATGGAATCCAGGTGATACCGTTCAGGCGGCAATCGGTCAGTCTGATAACCTTTTCACTCCGTTACAGCTTGCAAACTATGCAGCAACGCTTGCTAATGGCGGCACAAGGTATCAGCCTTATATGATAAAGTCTGTATTATCCTCGGATATGTCAGAAGTTATATTTGAAACAGAGCCTAAGGTTATAAATACTCTTAACTGTAGCGAGAAAAACCTTAACATTGTAAAGCAGGGTATGAGACAGGTTATTCTTAATAGCTCATGTCAGTATTATTTTAACGATTGCATTGTTGATGCCGCAGGTAAAACAGGTACATCTCAGGTTAAAAGGACTACAGCCTCAGGGGTAACAATGACATGTAATAACGGTTTCTTTATTTCCTTTGCGCCATATGAGAATCCTGAAATCGCTGTTGCAGTTGTAGCAGAGAATGCAAAAACGGGTAGCGGTACTTCACAGGTTGCAGCAAAGATTTATAACTATTATTTCGGACAGAAAGGGAAAGTAGATATTTCTCAAACACCAAACTCACTTATAGGATGATTATATGAAAATTATAACTATAGCTTCAGCAAAGGGTGGCGTAGGAAAATCCACTTTTTGTTGCGTAGTAGCAGAAATGCTTGCCTCACAAGGAAAACGAGTTCTTCTTGCTGATATGGATATAGGCGTAAGAAGCCTTGATATTCTTCTCAATGTTTCTGAAAAAACTGTTTATAACTGGGGCGACATTATTAAAGGTAATTGCGACTACAGAAAAGCCGTTATCGAAGCAAAAAAGGATATTTTTCTTCTTCCTGCACCAATAGATTTTTCCAATGATTATACTGTTGACGGCTTTAAAGAGATGATAGAAAGATTCAGGAAGGACTTTGATTTTATTTTACTTGATGCGCCTGCAGGTCTTGAAAGCGGATTTATGCTTGCAGCAGGGGCTACAGATTCCTGTATTGTTATTTCTACACCTGATGCAATAAGCATAAGAGCCGCATCCTACGCTGCGGAAAAAATGAAAAAATCAGGCATTTCAGATATACGCCTTGTTGTTAATAAGTTTAATAAGAAGATACATAAAAACATCAATGTTGATGAGTTTATTGATAACGTGGGTGCGCAATTCTTGGGTATTATCCCTGATTCATTGGAAATTTATAGCTCTGTAAATGGCAAAAAAATCCCTTATGATTGCAAGGGTAATCAAGCGTTTTTGCGTATTTCAAAACGTATTTCGGGTGAAAATGTTCCGTTCAGAACAAAATTGCTTTGATTTTTGTTGACAAAGGAAAAAAGAAAGAATATAATAATTTTTGCAAAGATAGTAGCTACATCTTTTGCCGAAAATAAAACAGGGGAGCTGGCGGACGTCGGCTGAGATAGGAAACAAACCTTTCCTGACCCTAATAACCTGATGCGGATAATGCCGCCGTAGGAAAAATATCTTCTGAAAGTATCTCCCTATGGCAGTGTTACCGCCGTAGGGAGCTTTTAATTCGGAGGAATTTTTATGGAAAATTTAACAAAAAAACAAAAAATTATTCGCCTTGTGGAAACTGCGCTTATGTTGGCTCTGTCAACAATTCTTGCAGAGTTACCTGTAATCAGTTTTCCTTTTGGTGGAAGCGTAACAATATTCAGCCAGGTGCCGATGGTGGTGGTTTCCTATCGCTATGGTGTTAAATGGGGTGCGTTTGCAGGTCTTTCAATGGGTATTATTCAGATGCTTTTCGGTATTGGTAATTTTGCCTATGTGAGTGGTATTGTTGCTTACCTTATTCTTATTTTTGCTGACTATATAGTTGCTTTCGGTGCTTTAGGCTTCAGCGGAATGTTTAAAAGTAAAATTAAAAATCCTGTTGTTTCAATAGCACTTGGTGCTGCAGCTGTGTCTGTAATCAGATTTTTGTGCCACTTTATAAGCGGTGTTACAATCTGGGGTGATTATGCTGACGGTGCTCAGGCTGTATGGATGTATTCACTTACATATAATGCAGGCTACATGGTTCCCGAAACCATTATAACCGTTGTGGGTTGTGTGGTGCTTGCATCAATATTTGACCTTTCATCGCCTGTGATTAAGGTCAGAAAATATAATAAGTAAAATCTAAAAGTAAATAATTTGTAAACCTCCTTTATAACGATTATAGTTAGTCGAAACAGTGTAAAATTACACTGTTTCGATACCAAATATATGATTTGGTATCGAATTTTCATTGAAAATTCGACTATAATCCTTTCAATGAATGTAATGCAAAATTGTATTTATGAAAAACAATTTTGCTAAAAGCCGATAAAATCGGCTTTTGCGAAACGCAACTGCGTATCGACTAATTACAATCATTATAATTTTCTATTTTATTGAAATTTCTATTAATTAGTGATACAATAAAAAAGATAATTTTCAAAGGAGGTTTTTCCTTGAAAGACGAGAAAAAAGTAAAAGAGAGCACAAAGGAAGAAAAGGTTCTTGAGAAAAGAAGCGCCGAAAAAGAATATTCAGGCGAAGAGCTTAACGATGAGCTGGAGCGCCTTGCCCAGACTTTCCGCGATGAATTAAAGAAAGCAAAGGAGCTTTCCGACGAGGAGTTCGAAGAGGTTTATGCGGATGAATCAGGCATAATCCCTGAAGAAGATTTGTGTGAATGCTGCGGAGAACGTAGAAAAGATAAAAGTCGTGGGGCAGGGTACCAGTATTGCTCTGTGTGCCGTGAAAATATGAAAATATATCCCATAAGCTTTGCAAATATTATTGTTGCTGTTTGTCTTATTGCAATTGCAATTGCGTCAGTTGTAACCTTTACTGTTGATTTTTATGGTTACGATATGATGTATATGGCTCAGGAAAATGCAAGAGAAGGTAAGCTTAACACAGCATTAAAATATTATGATTATGCTATTGATGAGTTTAAAGCGGGCGATATAGTTGCCAAGAAAGCATATCTCCAGAGCGTTGATATAATTTTCAAGACAATGAATAACGGCACCAACTCAATGAAAGATATATCCGAAAGAATTGACAAGGCGCTTTCTGATGTTGAGAAAAAACTTCCTGTTAACAATTCGTATATAGAAACGCAGACAAAGTGTAAGGTTCTCAGTAGCACAATGCAGCATTTTTACGATATAATACAGGATGAAAAATATGCTTCGTATACTCCTGAAAACAAAGAAATGTATACGCAAATTATGACTGAAATAGGTTCTCTTATTGATAAAGAGCTTTCCATATCTGCAACAGATGGTAAAACAGTGCAGATGGTTAAAGCTGATATTGGCATGGTTCGTTTCTGCCAGTATATGTTTGCATATATGTCTGAAAATTTTGAGGATTCTTACAAATATATGCTCGAAACCAAGGAGTGTGCCCCAGATTATTTGTGGCTTTACGCATATGAATTGGGTATTGCAGAGCTTCAGATGGGCAACGTTTCTGAGGCTAAGGAATTAGCTTCAAAGCTTATTGAAAATAATGCTGAAAATGCAGACGGTTATAACCTTTATGCTACTATAGAGAGACTTTCAGGTAATTTCGAGAAATCATGCAGATGGGCTGAGAAGGGCTTGCAGTATGACCAGAGTAATGCCGAGCTTATGCGAATGAAGGCGATGGCTCTTGTTTGCTCAGGCGATTATGAGCAGGCTAAACAGGTTGTAGATAAAGCCTTGGAATCAAATGAATATGCTGCTCTTTATTTCACTGCTATTGTTATTGAAACTGAGCTTGGAAATGAAGACACTGTAAAGAGTCATAAAAAGGTTCTTGAAGAGCAGGAGGTTGCGCTTTCAGAAAGAATGAAGGATTACACCTCAGGCAAGATTACAGCTAAGCAGTTGTTTGCAGAAGGGACGGGTGAGGTTTAATGACAACTTTATACATAATTACTCGTGTGCTTACATTCTTCGGAGCAATGCTCAGAGCCTTCTGGCAACATATTGCTTGTAGAATTTTTAAAGTACCTGTTGAAGATGCACGTGCTTTTAAAGGCAATGAGCTTTGCGGACATATAGAGCACGAATTGCCGGAAAACCTTAAACAATCATTTCTCATTTGTTGGCTCCCAGTTACAATGAATCTTTTGTTGGGCTGTGCGTTCTTGCTTACAGGCTCATATAGATTATTCTTTATAGGAGAGAACGATTCTTTTCAGGTGTATGGTCTTGTGTGGCTTGGCTTTTCTTGCTTTGAAAACTGTGCCCCTTCCTTTGAGGATATGTTGGCGTTAAAGGATTTTGTTTTCAAATGCGAAAACAAGCTTGTTAAAATTATACTTGCTCCGTTTACTGCAGTTGTAATAGCTGTAACATATCTTGAAAAGTTTTCACTTACATTTCCTATATCTGTAGTTGCAACAGTTATCTTCCCTACAATATTTAATTTGTTCTTCCCATTATTTGATTTCATGGATCAGATGGTGCACTAAAACTAAAAGGGAATGCAAAAAAGCGCAGACCGTATAAAACCAACTATAGCAAGGGGTTCTGCAGGTTTATTAAGCCTGTAGAACCCTTTAAAATTGTTGAAAATAATGAATCGATTGAAAAATTAAGTTTTATACTACGAACAAACTTCGCCGCTCGACGTACCTTTGTACGCCTTCGGGCAAGCAAAATCAAGTCTGAAGCCTTGGTTTTGCTCAGTTTGTCCGTTCTGCATCTTTTTTTCTATCCCCTGAAAAGGAGCTGTAAAAAAACGCAAGTTTTTTACAGCCCCTTTTTTTACATTATATCTTGGGAAAGAAGAATTTCGTTTTCATCCGTAAAGGTTGCAATAATTCCATTTCTGTGGGCGGTAGAGAAAACGGGTGCCTTTGCAATCATAGTAAGATTCCATTTTACATTCGGATATATTTTGCCCAGATAGTTTGTGCATATTGCGATTTCAGGCTTGAGCTTTTTGAGAAATTCTGCAGAAGAGGAACCGAAATAGCCGTGGTGGCCGATTTTGAGAAGATCAACATCACCAATTTCGTCTGCGTAAAGCATTTCAAAGCCGCTATCGTTTGTAAAATCGGCACCTAGGAAAGCTGTTTTTTCGCCTTTTGTAATCTTTATGCCGATGCTGTTTACGTTTTCACCTGCATTTTTTATGTTTTCAGGTGTGGTTGTATTTATGAATTCTAAAACAAAATCGCCAAAGGTGAAACTCTCTGCAGGAATTTCCTGAATTATAGGCACATTGTTTTTGTTGAGTGATGATATTATTTTTTCGTACGTCTGGAAATTGCCCCAGGCTTCGGAGTCCATAGCTGTTGTTTGTGAGCCGTCATATTTCTTTATGAAGGCTTTGCCGATTTTTATCTGGGTATCATTTAAAATAACTTCAAAATTACCTGAGTGGTCATAGTGCATATGAGTTGCAACTATAAAGTCAAGGTTTACAATTCTGTTTTCATCACTACAAACTTTTTTGATATAAGATAAAACCTCGTCTTCGTAACCTTTGTATTCTGTTTTTCTGCGAGGGTTATGGTTTCCTTCGCCTGAATCAACAAGGGCAAATCTTCCGTTGCTTTCAATTAGAATGCAATCAGAGTTTGCGGTGTTAAGAAAATGAATTCGGTCATCGCTTTCGGGTGAAGTTGTTGCTTCATCGCATACAGGAACAGAATCTGCGTAATTATACGCAATGCGCACAACCGCAATATCAAGAATAAAAACGGAAAGCATAACTGCGGTAACAACCCATGTTGCGATTATGCGGGCAAGCTTTTTCTTGTCTTTTACAATCATGTGTTTTTCTCCTTTCTTTCAGGAGATGAGAGACTTGCCATTATAATGCTTATAATGGTTGCCGTATAAACATTAAGAAGAATAAAAGATAAGGTGCATACAAAGAAACAAACAAGTTTAAGTGTCTTCTTTTCTTTGGCTTTAAAAGTGTTTGCCAGTTTTTTATATGGTATGCTTTGCCATCCGGCAACAATAAGCATAGCTCCGGCACTGTGTATTGGTAAGCGGGCAAAAACTTGTGGAAATAATATAAAAGAGAATACTGTGAGGCCGAGAACGATTATTGCAGATAATAAACCATAGCCATTTATAGGGGTCGCTGATGTAGGGAACGGCGAGAGAATGTTACATATCTGAAGGTTTTGCTTATCAATCGTATCATTCATAACTATGAAAAGCCAGAAGAAAATTATAATGCTTTCAAGAATAGTAAATATCTGCTCAGATGAAAATCTGTAGAAAAGGTCTGAAACATTGATGCTCTGCAAAGGCACAAAGGAGCTGGCTTCGTTTATTGCGGTGTATTCTGCGTCTGGATTAAGGAAAAAATTTAATAAAAATGGAATAACGATTGTGATAAAAGACGCTGGAATTATTTTGCTTAATTTTTTGAATTTGAAAGGATAGGTTATCATTGTAAACAGGGTTATAGTGCCTGTAAGAAGACCCATAAAATGTGGATGAAAGCCTAAAGAACGATAGCTTTTGAGCATCTCAAGCGGTGTTGCACCTGTGGCGCCGATACCGAAGTATGAATTTGTAAGAAGAATTGTTGCACCAATGCATAAGCCTAAAGAAATACCTGCAACAATATGGTTGGGAGAAGGGCGCTTGTTTAAAAACTTTTTTAAGAGTATATAAATTATTGAAGCTATTGAAATTGAAATGAATGCACCGAGAATAGAGGTGCTCTGACAAACGTAAAAGAATGCAACGAAATAAAGTGGATTTGGTACGCTGATGGCGCTTTTTGAAACCAAAGATATTGTTGCACAAGCAGTTATGCAAATCAACGCCACCAAAAGACCTTGACCTGATACAGCGCAAAAGCAAAGGGTAAAGCCTACCATTTGCATAAACGCAGTTAAGCCAAAGCCTATGTGGTTTAATGAAAAGTTTTCTTTGAAATTTGTTGTCATGAAAATTTTCCTCGTTGAATAATATTAGTATTTTACATTATTTCTATAGAATAAACAATAGCTCACTCAAAATTTGTAAGATGCGTTATCTTATAATTGTTTAAAATTGTTGACAATTCCATAAACTTATTTTATAATGATAGAGATTAAAATGCGAAAAAAGGAAATGGAGTGGGCAAAATGTTGTCAAACTTATCCCCTGTTAAAAAAATAGTTATCGGTATTGCAGCAATGTGCGTTGCAGTTTCTGTTATTACTGCAAATAACCTTGCATCTATCATGATGATTATTGCAGCAAGAAATATGCAGAACCCAACTACTCAGTCAGTACCTGCTCAGCAGCAAGTGGCTCCTCAGCAGAACAATCAGTCAAGCAGCAACAACGGTGGTTCTAGCACAAGCACAAATTCAACCAACACAAGCACAGATGCTAATAAGCCTGCAGATACTAATAAACCTGCAGATACTAATAAGCCTGCAGATGATGCAAACAAGGGCGGAGAGAAATCTGTTGCTGAAATTGTTGATATGTATAACAAAGCAGTTAACAATGCAAAAGCAACTGCTACAATCACTCGCGTTAAAGACGGTGCTACAAACTACAATGGTATTGCAGAGGCAGGTAAACTTTCAAGTGCCGCATCTACTCTTATGGGCATGTTTATGGTTGGTAGCAAAGAAGAGATTGAAACTAAAAACGAGCCTTGGGATAATGCTAAATTTCCACCAGAAAATGCTCAGGCAGCTCTTACTGTTGATGGCGTAGCTTCTGCTGAATGCAAAGAAGAAGGCGATTACTACATTGTTACTATTAAGGGTAAAGACGAAGTTAATCCTAAGTCAGGTGGTCCTGGTGTAGGTTCTCTTTGCGGTGTTATCCAGGAAGAAACAATTACAGGCTCAATCAGCTCTGTTCCAGGTCTTACATTAAGTGGTATTTCAATTGCATACGAGAATGTTGTTACAACAGCTAAGATTGAAAAATCAACAGGTAACCTTGTTGCTCTTACAGTTGATGCTCCTTGTATTCTCTCCCTTTCTGCAAAACTTGCTGTTATCAGCATTGACAACGCAAGAGTTGGTATCGGCGTTTACACAGAATACGCTCTTACATATTAATTTTAATTAGTAATGATTAAAACACCGTCTTCGGACGGTGTTTTTTACTCTCAGGAGGTGGGAGTCTTGTCAATTGATGTTATATCCGAAAATGGTGTAATGAAGCTTCTTGATGAAGAAATTAAAAGTAAAGTCAAATTAGATATAAGAGAAACCGTAGGCTCTACCAATGATGAGGTTAAAGCGCTTGCAATAAAAGGTGAAAGCGAAGGATACCTTCTTGTTTCCAGGTCTCAGACAAAGGGCAAAGGTCGTCTCGGCAGAAGCTTTTTCTCACCTGATGGCACAGGCATATATATGAGTCTTCTTTTAAGGCCGGAGTGTAAAGCAGAGGAAACAACGCTTATTACTACTGCGGCGGCCGTTGCAGTTTGTGGCGCTCTTCAGAAAATCGGAGCTTCAGATCCGCAAATAAAATGGGTTAATGATATTTTTCTTAATGGCAAAAAGGTTTGCGGCATTTTAACGGAAGCAGGCTTCGGTTCAAAAGGCAATGTGCCGGATTATGTTGTGCTTGGAGTAGGCGTTAATATGTATGCCCCTGAAAATGATTTCCCTGAAGAGCTTAAGGGTATCGCAGGCGCAGCTTTCGCTGAAGAAAAAGAGGGGCTTTGCAATAGATTTATTGCAGAATTTCTTAACGCTTTCTTTAATTTTTACGAAACACTTTCCCAAAGAACTCATATAGCGGATTACCGCGAGAAATGCTTTGTTATAGGCAAAGAAATCAGCGTGATATCGGGGGATGTAGCAACACCTGCAATTGCTTTAGATATTGACAATAATTGCAATCTTATTGTTCAATATTCAGATGGAACAAAAACATCACTTGGTACAGGTGAAATCTCTATAAGGTTAACCAATTAAAAACTTGTTCACCTTTAACAATAAATATACTTATAAATTGTCAAACTGAATGTGTTAAATTTATACTTTTCTATTGCAATTCATTTTAGTTTGTGATAGAATTCATTTGTATATATAGTAGTGTATTCTGCTATTGGTATCTGAATTAGGAGGATTAGTATGAAAACAACAAAAAGAATTGTTTGCCTTACTCTTGCTCTCATAATGGCTGGTCTTGCATTTGTAATGCCCGTTTCTGCGGCAGGTGCAACTCCTCTTGTTATGATTGATGGTATCGGCACAACAAAGTTGTACAAAAACTTCGGCACCGAAGAAGAACAAATGGTTTTCTCAGGTGATGAAGAATTTATCACAGGTATTATCGAAGATGCAGGCGGCGCCCTTCTTGGCGGTCTTATAAGCTTCGGTATCGGCAACAAGGATTTTGATGCTCTTGCAGACAAGGTTCTTCCAGTTGCTAATAAATATCTTGCTGAAATCGGTTTCAATCCTGATGGTACTCCTGTTGATGAAACAATCGGCTTCTACAGAACAACAGAGCCTGTTTCAAACTACACAGAAGAGGAAAAGGCAAACCTCAGCACATTCGCTCTTGCTTACGCTGAAAAGCATGGTGAAGAGAATGTTTATAACTTTACATATGACTGGCGTGCAGACCCAATTGAAAATGCAAACCAGCTTAATGAATTCATTTCTGCTGTTAAGGCTAAAGCAAATTGCAAAAAAGTTAATATGGTTGCAATGAGCCAGGGTTCAACTGTTGCTCTCGCATACCTTAGTGCATTTGGTGGCCACCACCTTAAGAATATTGTTTTTGCTGCTCCTGCATGGCAGGGCACAAGCACTGTAGGCGATGTTGTTACTAACAATGTTGAGCTTGATGCTTTCACTCTTGAAAACTATCTTGTTCAGCTTGCTAATGTTAGCGCAACAACTCACATTGCAGCATTCATTATTTCATTCATCGCAACATACGATGGACTTACAAGAGAATATCTTGGCGACCTTAACGAATTTGCAACAGGTCTTCTTCCTCGTACATATACTGATAGCTTCCTTCCTTACTTCGCAGGTATGCCAGGTATCTGGAGCCTTTGCCCTGCAGAGGATTACGAAGCAGGTAAAGAGTTTATCTTTGATTCACACGGCGTAGAAATCGATAAGGCTTACGAAGCAAAGATTGATGCTTACCACAACATTCAGGTAAATGCAAAGAGAGTTGTTGAAAATGCTATGAGCCATGGCGCAAACTTCTATATCGTTTGCGGTTACAACTGCCAGATGCCACCTATTTCACCTGAGTATGATTCAAGTGACGCTGTTATCGATACAAAGTATATGTCAGGTGGCGCAACTTGCGCAAAATACCTTCAGTCAAATAAAGACTGGGGCAAGATTTATACACAGTCAATTAAAGATGGTCATAACCACGTTTCATGGGATGCAAAGGTTGACGCTTCAACATGTATGTTCCCTGAGTACACATGGTTCATAAAGAATCAGCAGCACAATAACTACAACCTTGAGAATGGCTCAATGGATATTGTTATGTGGCTCCTTGAATCAGACCAGAGAGTTACAGTTACAACAGACCTTGAGAATTATCCACAGTTCTGGCTTCACAATACATATAAACGTACAACAAAGCCAATGCCTGTAGACGAAATCTTAGGCGACGTGGATTCTTCAACAGCTGTTAACACTCTTGACGCAAGACTTGCTCTTAAGCTTGCTTCAGGTCAGGTTACACCATCAGAGGTTCAGCTTCTTATCGGTGATATTGATGAAGACGGTGAATTCTCAACTGAAGATGCTCGCTCAATCCTTTGCATTGCAGCAGGCGTTGACTATTAATTCAGAACCAATAACATATAAATAATTAAATCCCCTTACTCACATAGAGTAAGGGGATTATTAATTTTATTGTTTATTTATTTTAATTGAAAGCTCGCAAACTCTTCTTGCAGTTTGTTGCATTTCGCCAAGAGTAATGCCATCAGGCTTGCCGTATGTTTTAAGCAGTGTACCATCAGGCTTCCTTTTGCCTGCTCTGTTGCCACCTGGCATAAGCACATCTACACCTGCTCTCACGCGGTAAGCGTTATCCTTCATATCAGGGAATTCCGGGGATTTTGAGCTTTGCATCCACCAATCTGTCATAACAAGACCTTTGAATCTCCATTCTTCTCTGAGGATTCGTGTGCCAAGTTCGTAGTGGTAATGACCCCATACACCGTTTATTTTGTTGTAGGATGTCATTATTGTAAACGGCTCTGCTTCTTTTACACATATTTCGAAACCTTTAAGATATATTTCTCTTAAGGCTCTCTGAGAAAGTCGGGAGTCTGTTTTATTTCTGTTTGTTTCCTGGCTGTTACAAGCAAAGTGCTTAGGGCAAGCACCTACGCCATTTTTCTGCACGCCTTTAACAACTGCGGCGGCGGTTTTACCTGTAAGGAATGGGTCTTCGGAATAATATTCAAAGTTTCTTCCGCAAAGAGGACTACGGTGAATATTCATACCGGGAGCGAGAAGTACATCAGAGCCTTTTTCTTTCATTTCGGCTCCGATTTTAGCATAAATTTCTTCTGCTAAATCTAAATTCCACATTGATGCAAGGCTTGTTCCTATAGGAATAAGTGAGCAACAGGAACGGATTCTTATACCCGATGGACCATCTGTTGTAGTAACAGGCTTTATACCTTTTTTGCGAAGGCTTTCAAGCACACCGCCCATTACGCCCGCATTACCTTTATTACCCAACGGGCTATCCATTGTGTAGTCGCCACGGCTTATAGCCTCAAGCTCCTTTGGAGAAAGCTGAGAAATGAATGTTTCCATAGTTTCTTTACCTGAAACTACATCATTAAGAGTGATTCCTAAATCACCATTGTAGCCATAATCTGCAGGAAGATTGTTTAAAATAACTTCTTTAAGATTTGTTTTAGAGGTGCTTACGGGAATAACATTTCCGTCTTTACCTAAAATATCAAACTGTTGCGTCGGAGCGCAAACCTCTTTGCGCTGTTCTAAGACATAAGTTTTTTCTATAAGGAAATTATATATTAGCTTTGCATTTCTTACGTTTTCACCAACGTAAACGTTGTATACGCCTTCTTCAAGAACATAAGCATCCTTAAAGCCTGTAACACCGCTATCGTCGTAGCTTGCAAAGGTATAAAATGGAACTTCTATTTTAACTGTATCATCTTCACCTGGAGCTAGCTTTTTAGTCTTTTTAAAGCCGCATAAAACTCTTGCAGGCTTGCCTAACTTGCCTGTTGGTGCTTCAACGTATACCTGCAAAACGTTTTTGCCGCTTAATTCAGCCACGTTTTTTGTGTTGATTTCAAGTGTGAGTGTTTCAAGGTCGTTTTTTACATCGGTTGTTGTGGTTTCAAAGGTGGTGTAACCTAAACCAAAGCCGAAAGGATACAAAACCTTATCCTTTGCAAAGGTTTCAAAATATCTGTATCCTACGTAAATATCTTCAAAGTAGTCGTTGTATTCCTTTTCACCGAAATACTTCGCACAGGGATAATCCTCATAGCTTACAGCGATTGTGTCTGTAAGTCTGCCGGATGGTTCTTCTATACCAAAAATTACATCTGCAACAGAATTACCGCTTTCCATACCGCCTTGATAAGGGATCATAATTGCACAGTTGTTTGAAAGAAGGTTCTTCTCCCAACCCATATCCATAATGCTGCCGATGTTCATCACTATAACAGTATTTTTAAAGTTAGCGGATACTCGTTTTATCAGTGAGCTTTCATCTGCAGTTAAAAAATAACTTCCCTCTGTTAAGTAGTTTTCTCTGTCTTCACCTGCGGAGCGACCGATAACGATAACAGCACAATCACTGTTTTCGGATGCGGTTTTAATTGTTGTATCATCAATTGGCATCTCGTTATAATAATGAGGCCAATGTCCCCAAAAACCATGGTCGGGTGGGTTTTTAGTGCACCACTCTTTATATGTGTCAGCAAGGTCTTTGTTGATGTTCGCACCTGCGTTTTCGAGACCTTCCATAAGGCTTACAGTGTAAGGCTTTATAACATCTCCGCCTGAGCCGTAGCCAACATACATATAGTCATTCTGAACTCTGCCGAAAACAGAAATTTTTGTGTCTTTCGCAAGAGGTAAAACGCCATCGTTTCTGAGAAGAACAGTACCCTCTGCGCCTGCTTTTCTGAGAAGCTCCGGCATACCTTCAGTTACAGTTTTTTGCAAATCTGATGTATCTCCGCTTTCGTTCTGAGAAAGGCGGTTAATTAAAAGACCTATTGTATTAAAGGTTTTTCTTTTTGCTTTTTCAAGAAAATCCATATAAAAGCTCCTTTATATTGTGTTATATTGGATTATACAAGGTTATGACTTGAAGGTCAAGTAGCTGCCGGTTGTCGGATACCAGATGCCAGTGCTTACGCGCGGTTCCTTTTATTATGCTAGTGGGATGTTGCATATAAAACAAAAAGTCTTGAAAACACAAGGTTTTCAAGACTTTGGAGCTGATAACCGGATTTGAACCGGTGACCTCATCCTTACCAAGGATGCACTCTACCTACTGAGCTATATCAGCACTGAACAAAGGATATTATACATTTTATCGTATCTATTGTCAAGGTGTTTTTCTTTAAAGAAAGGTGCTATTTAGGGGATTTTTTTGTAAATCCCTATTTCATTTTTTCTATATATATGGTATACTCTAATAAATATATATAAAATAGGAAAATAGGGCATTTGTGTGCTGAATTTACGGCGCAAAACAAGTGCCAAACATAGATTCCATCAATTTACGGAAGGACGCTTTTAATGGCAAAAATAATTTCAGTTGTTAATCAGAAGGGTGGCGTAGGTAAGACTACAAGTGCCGTAAACCTTGTTGCCTGCCTTGGTGCTTTAGGCAAAAAGGTTTTGCTTGTAGATATTGACCCTCAGGGTAATACCACAAGTGGTTACGGTATTTCCCGTAAAAATCTTACAGCCACATCCTACGAGCTTCTTATAGGTGCTTGCACCGCTCGTGAGGCAATTATAAAAACTAATTTTCAGGGTGTGGATATTATTCCCTCAAACATAAATCTTGCAGGTGCAGAGCTTGAAATGGCAGTGCTTGATAAGCGTGAAGCGCTCCTCAAAAACGCTCTCGCTCTTGTGCAGAATGATTATGATTTCATTTTCTTTGATTGTCCGCCATCCTTAGGGCTTATAACCCTTAACGCTCTTACCGCGTCAGATAGCTTTATAGTTCCTATTCAGTGCGAATATTACGCTCTTGAAGGGCTTTCACAGCTTATGGCAACTGTGCGAACAATTAAAAGATTATATAACCCATACATAGAGCTTGAAGGCGTGCTCCTTACAATGTATGACGGAAGGCTTAACCTTACTCAGCAGGTAGTTTCAGAGGTTAAAAACTTCTTCCCTAATAAAGTTTACGCTACGGTTATTCCACGTAACGTAAGGCTTTCAGAAGCGCCATCCTTCGGTGAGCCTGTTATTTATTACGACAGAGCTTCCCGTGGTGCAGAGAGCTACAACGCTCTTGCAGACGAATTTATGAAAATGCAGAAATAAGGTGAAATAAATGGCAGTAAAAAAATCAGGTCTCGGCAGAGGTATAGATGCGATTTTTACAGATAATTCTGTAGAAGAGCTTTCTGCCACATCGGGTGCTGTTAAGGTTAAGCTTATAGATATTGAGCCTAATCGGGATCAGCCTCGTAAACAATTTGATGAAGATGCTCTTAATGATTTAGCAAGCAGTATTGCTCAACATGGAGTTTTACAACCACTCCTTGTAAGGCCAATGAGCGACGGCACATATCAGCTTGTAGCAGGTGAACGCCGTTGGAGAGCTTCAAGAATAGCAGGGCTTACTGAAGTACCGGTTATTATAAGAGATTTAACTGATGCTCAGGTTGCAGAGCTTGCACTCGTTGAAAACTTACAGAGAGAAAACCTTAACCCAATGGAAACTGCAAAGGGCTTTAAAGAGCTTCAGGATAAATTCCAGTACACTCAGGAGCATATATCCGAAATTATCGGTTGTTCACGCTCCGCGGTAGCAAATGCTTTGAGACTTCTTACTCTTTCTGATGAGCTTCAGGATATGGTGCTTGAGGGTAAGCTTTCTGCAGGACATGCCAAGGCTCTTCTTATTGCAGAGGATGAAGAATACAGACTCTCTCTTGCAAGCCTTGTTGTAAAGGAAGGCCTTTCAGTAAGAGATACAGAACGCCTTGCAAGAAAAGGCGGTGCGCCTGCAACATCAGGCAAAAAAGCAAGGAAGAGAAATCCTTATTACGATGAGGTTGAGCTTGCTCTTTCAGATGTGCTTAAAAGAAAAGTCAAGGTTACAAAGTCCAATAAAAAAGGCGCTCTTGAAATAGAGTTTTTTGATGACGATGACCTTAAAAAGCTTTTGAAAATATTTGATAACGAATAATAGGAAACAGGAGATAGATTAAGATGATTGATATTAAATTTTTAAGAGAAAACCCAGAAATAGTTAAGCAGAACATTAAAAATAAATTCCAGGACAGCAAATTAGGTCTTGTAGATGAAGTTATTGAGCTTGATGCACAGAGCCGTAAGGTTAAAGGCGAGGCAGATAACCTCAGGGCTTCAAGAAATAAAAACAGTAAAATGATTGGTGGCCTTATGGCTCAGGGCAAAAAGGAAGAGGCAGAGGCTATGAAGGCTCAGGTTGCTGCTGATGCTAAGCGCCTTGCAGAGCTTGAAGAGCAGGAAGCAGAGCTTTCTAAAAAGGTTAACGATATTATGATGATTATTCCTAATATTATTGACCCAAGCGTGCCAATCGGTAAAGACGATTCAGAAAACGTTGAGGTTGAGCGTTATGGCGACCCTGTAGTGCCTGATTTTGAAATTCCATATCATAGAGAGATTATGGAAAGCTTTGAGGGTATTGACCTTGATAGTGCTGCTCGCGTAGCAGGTAACGGCTTCTATTATCTTTGCGGTGATATTGCAAGACTTCACTCTGCAGTTATTTCATATGCAAGAGATTTTATGATTGATAGAGGCTTCACATACTACATTCCACCATTTATGATTCGTTCAAACGTTGTTACAGGCGTTATGAGCTTTGCAGAAATGGATGCTATGATGTACAAGATTGAGGGTGAAGACCTTTACCTTATCGGTACAAGCGAGCACTCAATGATTGGTAAGTTTATTGATACAATTATTCCTGAAGAAAAGCTTCCTCAGACACTTACAAGCTATTCACCTTGCTTCCGTAAGGAAAAGGGCGCTCATGGTATTGAAGAACGTGGTGTGTATCGTATACATCAGTTTGAAAAGCAGGAAATGATTGTTGTTTGTAAGCCAGAGGATAGCTCATATTGGTTTGACCAGCTCTGGAAAAACACAGTTGACCTTTTCCGCACACTTGATATTCCTGTAAGAACTCTTGAGTGTTGCTCAGGCGACCTTGCAGATCTTAAGGTTAAGTCTATTGACGTTGAGGCATGGAGCCCACGTCAGCAGAAATATTTTGAGGTTGGCTCTTGCTCAAACCTTTCAGATGCTCAGGCAAGACGTCTTAAAATCCGTGCAGGCGGTAAGGATAAGAAATACTTCCCACATACTCTCAACAACACAGTTGTTGCTCCACCAAGAATGCTTATTGCATTCCTTGAAAATAACCTTAATGCAGATGGTAGCGTAAATATCCCTGTAGCATTAAGACCATATATGGGCGGTAAGGAAAAGCTTATACCAAAGGCATAAGTTTTAATTCGTAATTCATAATGCGTGATTAAATAAGGAAACTGTATGTATAAGGAAAAAAACGATAAACGATTCAATGACCGAAAAAGAGATTTTGACGACAGAAAAAAATCCTTTGAGGCAGAAGAAAAAGAAAACGATAAAGATATAATTTTCGGCAGAAATTCCGTAACCGAGGCTATCAAGGCAGGAAGACCAATTGATAGCGTTATGGTTGCACGCGGTGAGCGTTCAGGCTCAATCCCCAAAATTCTTGCAGATGCTAAGGATGCAGGGCTTCCTATTAAGGAGGTAGACCGCAAAAAGCTCGACTTTATGTGTGGCCACGGTAATCATCAGGGTATAATTGCCGTAGGTGCGGTTAAGGCATATTCTACAGTTGAAGATATTTTCAATACTGCCGAAGAAAGAGGGGAGCCACCTTTTATCATCGTATGTGATGAAATTGAAGACCCTCATAATTTAGGCGCAATAATAAGAACTGCAGAGGCGGCAGGCGCTCACGGTGTTATAGTTCCAAAAAGGCGTAGCGCGTCTCTCAGCTTCACTGTTTCTAAAACATCTGCAGGCGCAGTTGAGTTTATGCATGTTGCAAGAGTAACAAATATCCCTCAGACTCTTGATGAGCTTAAAGAAAAGGGCTTGTGGGTTTACTGCGCTGATATGGATGGCGAGCCTTTCTACAACGCAAACCTTAAAGGTGCGGTAGCTCTTGTTATCGGCTCTGAAGGTAAGGGCGTTGGCAGGCTGGTTAAAGAAAAATGCGATGTTGTTCTTTCAATGCCTATGAAAGGCAAAATCAACTCCCTTAATGCTTCAGTTGCAGCGGGAATTCTTATGTACGAAATTTCCAAGCAACGCGATTTATAAATTACATTCACTCTAAGGTGATTAATGATGTTTGAAGAAAACAAAACACCAAGAAAATGGTCTTTGGAAGAAATAGATGAGCTTCTTCAGGAAAGCGGTATGCTTCCCAAAGAAGAAAATTCAGCTGAAAGCGTGGAGGAGGTAGCTCCTACACCTAAAACAGTTGCTTTTAATCCCAGACCATCTCATAACGAGAATATAAAGCATAATATTATCACAGAAACTGTTGAAAAATCCGAGGGCGTTGCAGAGCCTCAGGTTTACGGCAGCTTTGTAAGTGAAAAATATCGTGATAAATTCTTCAATAAGCCGATACAGAATCTTGAAAAAACAACAGAGCATATTTTTGTGCCTGTTGAGGAGCAGAAATTCGAACGCGGTGGCTTTGTAAAAAAGAAAAGTAATTTTGCCGCTACATCAGATTTTACTCCTGTTCCTAATCTTGTTCCCGATAGCAAGGTTTCTGTAGATGTTGGCGATAAAACAATTGTTTTTGATGATAAAACTCATACCAAAACAATCGCTCTTCGCTCTCTTGCTGTAACAGATGGTGATGCTCATGAGTTCGAAATCCCGGAAGAGGACGATGCTCAGCTTACCTTTGAAGGCTTCCATACCTCAGAGGTTGAGATTGTTGATGAGCGTCAGGTTGAAGAGGAGCTTATTCAGAAGCGTAAAGCAAAGGTAAGTACTTTTGCTATTACAAGCGACATAACTGAAGAAGAAAAACCTGAAGAGAAAAAGCGCTACGGTACCGATGAATATCGTACTGCTGACGATAAATTCAAGGTTAAGTATTATCTTAAAAAAAGAAAAACAAGTGCCCTTGCAGGTCTAATTGCAAGCGTAGTAAGCGCGTTGGTTCTTCTTATGCTTTCCCTTATTGCTAAGGGTAGCGAAGGCGGCGCCGCAATAATTCTGATTTCAATTATTTTAACAATTATCCCATGCGCTGTTAACTTTAATGTTATTTCAGATGGCGTTAAAGCTATTAAGGGCTTAAAGTTCAACAGGCACACAGGCTGTTTTGTTGCACTGGTGGCATCCCTTATTCAATGTGTTGTTCTTCTTGCTACAGATGCGCCATTTGAAACAGGTGTAAGCTTGTTTTCAGCTTGCTCCGTATTTGCTCTTGCCTTGAATATGGCGGGCGAGTACCTGGAAACCAAGAGAATATCAGAAAACTTTGATTACTTATCATCAAGAGAAAACATATATTCAATTAACCACATAGAAAAAGAAGAAACAGCCTTCGAAATCGGCAGAGGCTTGCTTCTTGAATCTCCTGAGGTGTTAGCTTCACAGAAAACACTTTTCCCAAGGCGTTTTCTTGAGCTTTCAGGAATGTATTATCCATCTGATGATATAAATAAAAAGCTTATTCCTATATGCCTTGCGGCTTCTGCTCTGGTAGGTGTTCTTACATTACTTATAACTAAGGATATACGTAATGCTATCACTGCTTTCAGCGGTGCCGTTTGCGTAAGTGTGCCATACCTTTCATGCCTTGTGGAAAGCGTTGCAATCCAGAAGGTTTCGGGTGGGCTTCGCAATAAAGGAGCTATGATTTCAGGCTGGCAGGCATTGAAAATGTGCGAAAATTCAAATGCAGTAGCAATTGATTCCCGAGATGTTTTTGATGAGCATGGCGGTAATGTTTATGGAATTCATCTGTTTTACGATATACAGATTGATGAGGCTATTATTTATACCGCTACATTGGCTATTGCTTCAGAAGGTCCTTTAGGTAACCTTTTCAAAAGAGTTATCGTAGGAGAAACTGCTCTTCTTCCGCCGGTAGATACATTGGCGTATGAAGATAAATTAGGTCTTTCAGCCTGGATATTCAATCGCAGAATTTTAGTGGGTAATGAAGACTTGTTGAGAAATCACAATGTTGAAATTCCCGATACCGCTTTAATTGCAAAGCATATTAAAGAAGACAGGTATCCGCTTTATCTTGCGATTGATGGTAAAGCGGCGGCAGTTTTCATTATTTCTTATGATGCAGACTCTAAAAATGCATCAATGTTGAAGAAGATTGAAAGCAATAGTATAACTCTGCTTATTCGTTCTGATGATGCTAATATCACAGACGAAATGGTGTCCCGTAAGCTTTCTGTTCACCAAAGTGGTGTTAAAATACTTTCTGCCGTATCAGGTGATGTATATAAATCATATGTAAAGGAAACCACAACTGCTGCGGATGCTTTGCTTATCCATGACGGCAACGCTCATAGTTTCCTTTATGCTATAAAAAGTGCTGTTTCCTTAGGCGATTTCAAACAGGTGCTCAGCACATTCCAGATTTGTGCTATGGGCATAGGTATTGCTCTCGTTGCAGTTCTTTCCTTTGTGTCAGGGCTTCATAATCTTAGTGCAGTAAGCCTTATAGTGCTTCAAGGCTTATTTACAGCAGTTTCTGCTTTTGCAATTTCAGGAAGCCATGCCATTAACAACAGGAAGAAAAGCAAAAAGATAAAAAAGAAGTAAAGTTATAAATCGTCTGCATCCTGAACAGGTCGTTCAAGTTCATTAATGGGAACGCCTGTGTAAGAGCCGTCTACATCACTTTTGATGGTTCTATCAAGATTTTTATAGGCGTCGATTACTTCATTTACTTTGTTTTCAATTTTAGTTTCAGTAGTTTTTTTATTGTTTTTCATAAATAACCTCCCTTCGTATTTTTTACAAAGGGAAGTGGGATATACAAAACAATCTGTTTCAATGAAAGGAAGATATATATGCAAAAAGTTCGTTTAGGTATTATTGGTGTAGGTAATATGGGTTCAAGCCATATTAAGAACTATCTTAAAGGCGCTATGCCAGAGTTCGAAATAACTGCTGTTGCAGATATTAAGCCTGATAGATTAGAATGGGCTAAAGAACAACTCCCTGAGGTAAATACATACAGCACAGCAAGTGCTCTTATGGATTCAGGTGATGTTGAGGCAGTGCTTGTTGCAACACCTCACTATGACCATCCACCTCTTGTTATTGAGGCTTTGGAGAAGGGTCTTCATGCAATGAGCGAGAAGCCGGCAGGCGTTTACACAAAACAGGTTCGCGAAATGAATGCTGTTGCCGATAAGAGCGATAAAAAGTTCGGTATCATGTTCAATCAGCGTACAAACTGCCTCTACAGAAAAGCAAAAGAAATTGTAGACAGTAAAGATTTCGGCGACCTTAAGAGAGTTACCTGGATTATTACTGACTGGTACAGAACTCAGGCATATTATAATTCAGGCGGATGGAGAGCTACATGGTCAGGTGAAGGCGGCGGCGTTCTTCTTAACCAGTGCCCACATCAGCTTGACCTCTGGCAGTGGATTTGCGGTATGCCTGAAAAAATTACCGCTATATGCCACGAAGGTAAATGGCATAACATTGAAGTTGAAGACGATGTTATGATTTATGCTCAGTATCCTAACGGAGCAACAGGTACATTTATCACAACAACAGGTGATTATCCAGGCACAAACCGTCTTGAAATTACACTTGACAGAGCAAAGCTTGTCTGTGAAGGTGGAAAGCTTACAGTTTATGAGCTTTCTGTAGGTACAGAGGAGTTTACAAAGAATTCTGAAGAAGGCTTTGGCAGTATTGAGTACAAGGTATACGAGGCAGAGTTGGATGGCAGAAATGACCAGCATATTGAGGTTATGAATAAGTTTGCTGCTTCAATTCTCCGCGATGAGCCTATGACTGCATCAGGTCAGGAAGGTATTAACGGCTTAACAATTTCAAATGCTGCTTTCCTTTCATCCTGGCTTGGCGAAACAGTTTCTTTGCCTATTGATGAAGATAAATTCTATGAGCTTCTTCAGGAAAAGATAAACAACTCAACCTTCAAAAAAGAAGTTAAAGAAATAGTTAACGAAAATATGGATTCTACTTATTGAGGATAATAAAATGAAGAAAAAATTATTATTGATGCTTTCTGTAATAATGGCTTTGTGCGTTTTTTGCAGTGGTGTTACAGTTTTCGCGGAGCCTGACGATAATATAGGCGTTGAGGATACTGTTGAGGCTACGGAGCCAGTAACCGAGCCCGAAAGCGAGCCTGAGGAAGATACTGAGGCTCCTACAACAGAAGAAGAGTTTTTTCCTTCTGATTACGATACCACAGAGGAAGAAACTACAAAAGAACGACCAACCTCTTCCAATAAGCCTACAACTACACGTAAGCCTACCACGACTCGTAAACCTACCACAACACGTAGACCTGCAGATGATGACGAAAGAAATGACAGGGAAGAACAGGAAGATAGCAGAAATAATCAACCTGTTGTAATAACAGAGGAGGAAACGCTTCCTGAAGGTTCTTTCTATGTTTATCTTGAAAGAAACAACGGTGCAAGACGTCTTAAAACGGTTCTGACAAAGCCTGCCCTTGTATCTGAGCCTGAAATTCCTGTAAGAGAGGGCTTTATATTTGATGGCTGGTATGCAGACGCTGAATTCACTAAGATATGGAATTTCTACACAGATATGGCTCAGGAAGGCACCGTAATATACGCGAAGTGGCTTGCCGACCCTAACGCTGTTGTGTATAAGATAAGTGTTCAGTCAGTTGAAGGCGGTACAATCGAGGTTAATCCTGCAGAGGCAAGTGTTGGTGAACCTGTTTCCATTACAGTTGAACCTGATGAAGGTATGCGCCTTGTAGCAGGTAGCGTTACAGTTAATGGAAAGCCTACAGATATTCTGAACTTCCAGATGCCTGCTGAAAATGTTGTTGTAAGTGCTCGTTTTGAAGCGATTCCTGAAAACGAGAAAAATCCTGAAGATAAAAAATCACCGCTTCCATTTATTATTGGTGCGGTAATTATACTTGCTGTTGCAGGTGCTGCTGCGTTTATTCTCCTCAGAAGAAGAGATGATTTTTCAGAAGATGAGATTGATGAAAACGGCACAATCATTGATACAGAGAATGATATGTCCTGGGTTGATGAGTCAATAGTTGTTGAAGATGGATTCAAAAATGGTGAAAAGGTTGTAGGGAACTTTATTCCTGAAGATGATTTCAATTTTAACTTCGATGATGACGAAGAATAATTAAGAAAAAACTCTCTGCTCACTCGACGTGAGCAGAGAGTAGTTTTTTTATTTATAGTTTATTGCGACCATTAAAAGCATAATTAAAGCAGAGAAAATAAATTCTCCCAAGAACAACTTCCATGTCCATTTAAGCCATTTGCCGTAGGAAACATTTATAAGTCCTATTGCAATAATCATAAGGCCGTTGGTTGGATATAAAAGGTTCGTAAAGCCGTCTGCAATACAGAAGGTAGTTACCACGCTTTGCTTTGAAAGACCTATAAGATCTGCCAAAGGGGCAACAAGAGGGATAATGAGGAAAGCCTTTGCAGTACCACTGCTTACAACAAACTCTAAGAGAGCAATAACTCCTAAAACAAGGAATATTGCCGCATATGGTGAAATGCCTTGCATTATGTTTGAAAAATGGTAAAGTATGGTGTGCATTATTTTACCTTCGTCAAGTACATAGGCAATTGCAATAACAAAGATTATAAGTAATACTGCAGGAGAAATAGATTTAACACCATCAATAAATGTGTTGAGAAGTTTCTTTGCGTTGGAGCCTGTAAAGTAACCGGCTAAAATACCACCTGTAGTAAACAGGATTGCCATAGCAGGTAATGAGAGGGCTCCACCTGTACTCAAGACAAAATCAAGAACTATAAAGACGATATCAATAAGCATACATATAAGGTATGCCTTTGTACCTTTTTTGATTTTTTCGTCATTGAGAACTGCTTCAGCATCGTCAAGGGAATATTTTTTTCTCAGTTCTAAGTCTGATTCGTAAACAAGTGATGCCTTTGGGTTTTTCTCAATCTTTTTAGCGTATGTATAAAGGAAGAAAAAAAGTATAAGGTAAACGCCTGCGAAAACTATGAATCTGAGCCATGTACCTGAAAAAACCTCAAGCCCTGAAAGCTTCTGAACTGTAACAACATTGAATGGGTTAAAGGTTGCTGCGGTGAAGCCCCAGGCTATAGACACAATGCTCATTCCTAAGCCTACTAAGGAGTCCCATCCCATAGCAAGGGAAACAGCAACAGCAATAGGAATCAATGTCAACGATTCCTCAAGTACACCTGCAGTTGAACTGAGCGCCATTAAAACGAAAGTAACAACTGCCATAAGCGCATACTTTTTGTGGCTGAATTTTTTAATAAGGGTTGCCATTATGAATTTTAATACACCGCATTGCTCAAGTATTAAAAATGAGCCACCTATAAGCACAATCAATAATATTATAAGTACGCCTGTGCCTGCATGACTGCTTGAAAGGCACATTATTGGTGAAAATAATATTTTCCATACGGGTAGCTTGTAGCCCTCTAATACATGGTATGTACCGTCGATTATGGTGCCGTCTACAATCTCATATTCACCGGGTGTAACTGTTTGTGTTAAAACACCCACAACACCTAATATGATAATAAGAAGACCAACAATCGCTGATACAGTTTTACCGTCCAGTTTTAAAGCTGATTCTTTTTTCTCGTTATCCACATAATCACTTCTTTATATATGAATTGAAAATAATGTATTGATTATACACATATATAAGGTAAAATACAAGTCTATTTTGATTGACAAAACATACGATAAATTTTATAATATCTGTTGGAAATTTGATATATTTATCATTGAGGTGCAAAATGAGAGTACATAAAAAGAAACATGGCGCAGAGCGTCTTGATGCTTGCGGAAATATTGTTATAAAGGATTTAAAAGCGGAGGGTAACAATTCCCAAAAGCTTTTTGGTAACGATAATCCACTCAGAATAGAAATTGGTTGCGGTAAGGGTGATTTCATTGTAGGTACTGCTGCTAAAGAGCCTGACGTTAACTTTCTTGCTATTGAAAGAGTTTCTGACGTTCTTGTTACAGCTGCAGAAAAAGTCAGAGAAAGCGGACTTTCGAATGTGCGCGTGTGCTGCGTAGATGCAAAGGAGCTTACAGAGATTTTTGAAAAGGGTAGTATAGACAGAATTTATCTTAATTTCTCTGACCCATGGCCAAAATCACGCCACGAAAAAAGAAGGCTCACTTATAGAACCTTCCTTGCGATTTATAAAGAGATTTTAAAGCCACAGGGTGCAATATTCTTCAAAACAGATAACAGAGGACTTTTTGATTTCTCTCTTGAAGAGTTTGAGGCTTTTGGTATAAGAACAGAAAAGCTTACATTCGACCTTCACAATTCAGAATATAACGAAGGTAATGTTATGACAGAATACGAAAAACGTTTCTCTTCAATGGGCGTGCCTATAAATAGGGTTGAATGTTATTTTTATTAAAATTAAAGCGCTATAAATCCGTTTAAGGTTTTATAGCGCTTTTCTCATCTTTAAAAAAACAAAAAAAATAGCCACCCTTTTGGGTGGTTACTTTGTTTGTGTCGGCATCGCCCTATTTTCCCAAGCGGCTTCCCACTAAGTATCTTCGGCGCGGTTGAGCTTAACTACCGTGTTCGGGATGGGAACGGGTGGACCCTCAACGCCATCAACACCGACTGCGAAGAACTGTTCGTCCTCCGAAGAACATTGACTATTATAACAGAAAAAATAATAAAGTCAACACTTTTTTTCGATTATTTTTATTATTTTTTAAAATTTCAAGAAGTTCAATACATAGTACTAATTTTTGTGCAACTTTATAAGAAATAAATGTTGATTATTACCATAAAATAGTGCATAATTAGAATGTATATATGTGTGGAAGTATGTAACGGAGGTTAGTTATGGGTAAATATGCTATTACATATGATATAGGCACAACAGGTGTTAAAACCTGTATATTTGAATTAGGCGAATCAATAAAGCTTGTTTCCGCCGCATCAGAGGGTTATAACCTTTATGTTTTCCCTGATGGCGGTGCAGAGCAGGAGCCTCAGGAGTGGTGGGACGCTATGTGCTCCACTACAAAGAAAGTGCTTAGTAAATGTGATGTTGATGTAAAAGATATTTGTGGTATTTCATTCTGCTCACAGATGCAGGGTCTTGTTCTTGTAGATAAAGAGGCAAAGCCTGTTAGAAGAGCTATGAGCTATATGGACCAGCGAGCAAGAAAAGAGCTTAAAGAGGGTATTGCATATGGTCCTCAGGTTGCTGGTGCATTTATTCCAAAGCTTTTGAAATCACTTATGATAACAGGTGCGGTTGCCGCTTCTGTTAAAGACCCTGTATGGAAATATAAATGGGTTGAAAATAACGAGCCTGAAAACTTTAAGAGAGTACATAAATGGCTTGACGTTAAGGAGTATTTCATTGCAAGAATGACAGGCGAGTTCTGTATGACTCACGACTCTGCCTTTGCAACTCTACTTTATGATATAAAGAAAAACGAATTCAGCCCTGCAATGTGCAAAATGCTTGGTGTAAATATGAAGCATTTGCCTGATATTAAAAATTCTGCAGAAAAAATAGGTGAGCTTCTTCCTACACCTGCTGCTGAATTAGGTCTTGCTCCCGGTACTCCTGTTTTCGGTGGTGGCGGAGACGCATCTCTTATAGGCGTTGGTGCAGGTAGCGTTGCTATG
>JAZLDN010000005.1:0-27478 GCA_045614765.1 Acutalibacteraceae bacterium | reverse complement strand
GTAGCAAGGATCTCCGTGCTTGCTTTTTTCGTTCAAAAGATTTTTATATTATCCGCAGATTTTTGTTTTGTGTCGAAGCAAAAATGTTTTTACAAAAAAAACATTTCTAAGCTCGCGCAATATCCAAAAACACACAAAATTCACAAAATCTTTTCGAAAATTGCGAATATTTTTCAAAAAACATATTGCATTTCCCTCGAAAACATATTACAATAGTATTGTATACTTTTATATGAGTTTAATCGCCAGGAGGAATATAAAAAAATGGGATTTGAATTTAACTCAAGTTACGATAGCGGCGTCAAGATCAAAGTCATCGGCGTCGGCGGTGGTGGCGGTAACGCTATCAACCGTATGGTTAGCTCAGGTGTTCAGGGCGTTGAATTTGTTGCTGTTAATACAGATAAGCAGGTACTTACTTTCTCTAAAGCTACTCATAAAATTCAGATTGGTGAAAAGGCTACAGGTGGTCGTGGCGCAGGCGCTCGTCCAGAAATGGGTCTTAAAGCTGCTGAAGAGAGCAGAGAAGCTATTGTAGATGCTCTCAATGGTGCAAACATGGTGTTTATCACTGCTGGTATGGGCGGTGGCACAGGTACAGGTGCTGCTCCTGCGATTGCAGAAATCGCTAAGAGCAACGGTATCCTTACAGTTGGTATCGTAACAAAGCCTTTCGCTTTTGAAGGTAAGAGAAGAATGCAGCAGGCAGAAGCAGGTATCGCAGAGCTTGCTCAGCATGTAGATAGCCTTATCGTTATCCCTAACGAGAGACTTAAATTAGTTTCTGACCAGAAGATTACTTTTGCTAACGCTTTCGATGTTGCAGACGATGTTCTTCGTCAGGGCGTAAAGAGCATTTCAGAGCTTATTAAAGTTCCTGGTCTTATCAACCTTGACTTTGCAGACGTTACTGCAGTTATGAAGGATGCTGGCCATGCTCACATGGGCGTTGGTCGCGCAACAGGTAAGGAAAAGGCAGAGCTTGCAGCTAATGCAGCAGTTTCCAGCCCACTTCTTGAAACAACAATTCAGGGCGCTAAGGGTGTTATCATCAGCATTACATCTTCTGCAGACATCACTCTTGATGATGTTGACGTTGCAGCAAGCATTATTGCAGAATCTGCAGATTCAGATGCAAACATCATCTTCGGTGTTGCTTTCGACGAAAAGCTTGAGGACGAAATGATTGTTACTGTTATTGCAACAGGCTTCGGTTCAGATTCAAATGGTATCGCTAATAAAGCTGGCGCAGCTGCTCTTTCAACAGATAGCTACGCAGCTAACGATGAAGCAGAGGACGAAGATATCGTTGATATTCTTGGCCTTTTCAAGAAATAAGATAATACAAAAATCCGGCACATTTGCAAAACGCAAATGTGCCGTTTTTTTCTTGTTTTCCCTTGATTTTACAGTATAAATGTTATAAAATAAAATATGTATGTAAATAACCTTTTGTAAGGATGTGTTTTTATGAGAAAAGAATCAGCCAGAATTGGTTTTATCGGCATAAGTGGCAGAGGTTCAGGTATGCTTGACTTGCTTTTACAGGTTGAGGGTGTTACAGTTCCTGCAGTGTGCGACCTTATTCCTGAAAGAGCCGAAAGAGGTATCGAAATTGTAGAGGAACGTACAGGCAAGGCTTATCCTGTTCACGCTTACCTTGACTATAAAGAAATGTTCGAGAAAGAAGAGCTTGATGCAGTTGTTGTTGCAACTACATGGATTACCCACGCTATGATAGCTATTGATGCTATGAATGCAGGTCTTCATGTTGGTATGGAGGTTGGCGGTGCCGCTTCTATTGAAGAATGTTGGGAAATGGTTCGTGCAAGTAAGCGTTCAGGCAAAATCTGTATGCTTCTTGAAAACTGCTGCTATTGCAGAAATGAAATGGCAGTATTCAATATGATTCGTAAGGGTATCTTCGGTGAAATCGTACATATGGAGGGTGGCTACCGCCACGACCTTCGTGATGAAATTTGCCTTGGTAGAGAAAATATCCACGGTAGACTTTATAACTTTATTCACCGTAATGGTGAGGTTTACCCAACACATCAGTTAGGCCCTATTGCAAAGGCTCTTAATATTAACAGAGGTAACCGTTTCCTTACAGTAAATTCAGTTGCAAGCAAAGCACGTGGTCTTCATCAGTGGATTAAAGATAATAAAGGTGAGGAATACGACCTTTTCAACACTAACTTCAATTGCGGTGATATTGTAACAACAATTATTAAGTGTGCAAACGGAGAAACAATCAAGCTTACTCACGACTGCTCACTTCCAAGACCATATACAAGAGACTATGAGGTTCAGGGTACAAAGGGTATCTACTCAGAGCCGGAAGATGGTAAGGGCAGAATTTACCTTGACGGTATGCATCCTGATGACCATAGCTGGACTCACAACTGGGAAGACTTCGGTCCATGGCGTGAGAAGTATGAGCATCCTCTTTGGGAAGCATACGAAAAGGGTGGCATAAAAGCAGGCCACGGTGGTATGGACTACCTTATTCTCTCTTCATTTGTAGATAGCGTATTTGAAGGCGAAAAAGCTAACATTGACGTTTACGATACAGCAACTTGGATGGCTATTACTTGCCTTTCAGAACAGTCTGTAGCAATGGGTGGAGCTCCTGTTCCAGTGCCTGATTTTACAAATGGTGCATGGATAGACCGTGAGCCAATCAGACGTGGCATTTACTGTCTTGAAGAAGTATGCGAAGAGTTTTTTGAGGAGATAAAAGAATGAAGTTTTATATAGGTGTTGACGGCGGCGGAACAAAAACAGCGTACGCTTTATTTGATGAAAATAAAAATGTGGTAGCAGAGCATGAAGGCCCTGCATCAAACCACGAAAATATGGAAGGTTCATTCCCGGAAGCTGCGGGTATTATTGCAGATGGTATCAACGCTCTTTTAGAAAAAGGTGGTAAAACTCTTTCTGAAATTGAAGGAATGTTAATGGGTCTTGCAGGTATTGACCATCCTTATCAGCATGATGCTATGCAGGAAGAATTAGGTAAGCTTGGTATCTCAGGTGCTCGTATTTATAACGATGGCTTTATTGTTATAAAAGCAGGTGTTGGCGCAGGAGCAGGTATCGGTTATAACTGCGGTACAGGTACTTGCTGTAACTGCCTTGATACAAACGGTAATATGCTTCAGATTGGTGGCTTTGACGTGCTTTCAGGCGATAAGGCAAATGGCCATTGGGTTGGCAATCAGGCTTTCCGTATTATGTATGACCAGCTTTGCCTTGGTAAAGGTAAATCTCAGATTACAGACCTTATGAATGAGAAAGCAGGAATTTGCGACAGAGCTACTCTTCTTGATTCAATTGCAGTGCTTGAGAGCGAGGATGAGGGTGAAGCATTCCTCAGAAAGCTTATTGTTTCATTTTTCGAAGCAGCAAATAATGGAGACGAGAAAGCTCTTGAGGTTATTGAGGAAATGGCTCAGCGTGGTGCAGATTATATCTGCGGACATGTTAATGCAATGACTTTTGATTGCGATGTAATTAATGTAGTGCTTTCAGGCTCAGTTCATACAAAGCTTCCATCTGAAAAGTATACAAGCAGAATGGCAGAGCTTGTAGCAGAGCGTACAGGCAGAAAGTTCAATTTTGTTAAACTTAACTGTGCACCTGTTATGGGTTGCATCAACTGGCTTCTTGAAGCGTAATTCAGTAATTTAAGATTATTATTCGAAGGGATTGACATAAATGAAAGAAATCAGTGTAACAGTCATCGGCTCAGGTTCAACATATTGCCCTGAACTTATTTACGGCTTCCTTGAGGCAAAGGATTCTCTTAAATTAAAGAGAGTTGCTTTCATGGATATTGATGACAGAAAAAGAGAAATTGTAGGCGGACTTTGCACACGTATGCTTAAGAGCGCAGGTATTGATTGCGAAATCGTTATGACAGATGATCTTGACCTTGCTTTACAGGGTGCAGACTTTGTTGTAACACAGATTCGTGTTGGTAAGCTTCCTTGCCGTCATATTGATGAGAGCATCCCTCTCAAGCACGACCTTATCGGTCAGGAAACAACAGGTATCGGCGGTTTCTTCAAGGCTCTTCGTACAATTCCTGTTATGGCTCATATTGCAGAGCGTATTGAAGCTATTTGCCCTAATGCATGGCTTATTAACTTTACAAACCCATCAGGAATTATCTCTGAGTTCCTTCTTAACCACACAAATGTTAAAACAATGGGTCTTTGCAATGTGCCAATCGCTATGATTGATGATGTTAAGGCTGCAGTAGGCGAGGATGCTAAAATTACATATCTCGGTCTTAACCACCTTAGCTGGATTACATCTGTTAAGGTTAATGGTGAAGAAAAACTCTTCGATCTTTTCGATGATGATTTTGCACCAACAGTTATGAAGAATATTCACGATGACGGTTTCGATATGGAATGCCTTAACGCATGCAAGGGCTTCCCATCATCATATCTTCAGTATTACTATAGCCGTCAGGCAAAATTACAGCATCTTAAGGCAGGCTCAAAGAGCCGTGCTCAGGTTTGTATGGAAATTGAAGAACAGCTTCTTGAGCTTTATAGCGATAACGAGCTTGTTATTAAGCCTGCTCTTCTTGAAGAACGCGGTGGCTACAAATATTCTCTTGCTGCTGTTTCTCTTATTGACGCTATTGCTAACGATAAACAGGAAGTTCATGTTGTTAATATCAAAAATAATGGAACTCTTGACTTTATGGATGACGATGATATCGTTGAAATTGCAGCAGTTATCGGTGCAGATGGTGCTAAACCTGTTGAGGTTGAGGCGTTTGATAATCGTCATGTAAAGGCTCTTATGAGAACTGTTAAGGCATATGAGAAATATACTGTTGAAGCAGGTATCACAGGCTCAGATGAGGCCGCTCTCAATGCTCTTATGCTCCATCCTCTTTGTGGTGATTTTGCTCAGTCAAAGGCATGCTTTGAAGAAATGAAAGCTGCACATAAGGCATATCTTCCACAGTTTTTTAAAAATTAAGTAGTAGGGGTTATTTGCTATGTCTAAAAAGAATAAAGCGCCTAAAAAAGAATATATACCTGACGGTATGAAGCGCGAGGACTATGCAGACGCCGCTTTCAGGAAAAAAGTTACAATTATAATGGGCTCTCTCTTGCTTGTTTTTATAGTTGCTGTTGTTGGCGTTCTTGTAGGTGCCTGGGCTAAAACAGAAAAGCATAATAAAGAGTTTGAGGCAAAAGAACAAGCCTTTTTGTCTGCGAAAGAAACCGCACTTGCAGCTCTCAAAAAAATAGATTCCGAAGGCGGAACTTTTGAGGATAAGTCACAGGTTAAAATTACTGTTACTGATGATGATTTCTCATATTGGATTACTGCGCTTGATGATTCTTATCAGCTTAAATCTGAAGATGAAGGCTACGCAGCGTTTAAAGGTGCAACAATTGAACTTGAAGGGCTTTTCCATATAAAAGAGTTAAAGGGTAACAATGTTCAGTATTGGGTGTACAGATTACACAGCCATGACGGTGAGCATGAGGAACATGATCATGAAATTGATTCGGAAGTTTCTTCAAACGAAATGATTCCTATTGAGGTTATTTTCCTTGATGAGAACGCTGAGTTACCCAAAGAAGGCGATTGGGTTAAGGTTACAGGCGTTGTAGGTCCTGATTCAACTCATAACCTTTCAGGTGTAAGGAATGCCGTTGTTACTGTTATGGACAAGCACGGCGAAGCACACGTAGAATGATTAATTCAACCATTGAGGTTTTAGTATCTCAATGGTTGTTTTTTTACCTTTATTATGATAATATAACAATATAATATTTTGTATTCAGAAAGGGTGTGTATGTTGTTGAGTATATCATCTGGTAAAAACCCTTTTAATTTATTAGTAGAATATAAAAACAAGAGAAAAATTGCAAAACAAAAGAATATAAAACGAAAAGAGCATTCTGATAAAATACGAAAAATCGAGGAAGAATATGGCGTTGACTTTAATGGTTATATTCCCGATGCTACAGCTTTGGGTAATAATCCAGCTATATGTAACGGTTATGAAGCCGCATATGATATGCCTGAGATTTTCACGCTTCTTAATATAAAAGAAACAGACAGACTTCTTGATGTTGGTAGCGGAAAAGGATACGCCATGTATATGTTCTCAGGCTTTCCTTTCTCTGAAATTCACGGAGTTGAATTGAGTGAAAGGTTGGCAAAGATTTCAAAGCAGAATCTTCAGAAGCTTTTTCCTGATGATAATAGATTTAAAGTTTTCTGTGAGGATGCATTGACGTTTTCGCGTATTGATGACTACAACTATATTTTTATGTATAATCCGTTTCCTCGTGAGGTTGTAGCGGAATTTGTGGAGTTGCTTAAACAGTCGGTTTTACGCCGTAATGATAAACTTACTGTTATATATCAGAATCCACAAAAAGGCTCTCTGTTTGAGCAGAGTGGCGTTTTTAAAACAGTTTTGTTAAAAGACGGTACAGCAATTTTTGAAAGCATAAAAAATAATGATATAGTATAGAAAAGGTGGTTGCCCTATGTCAAAAGAAAAGAAAAAAGGGTCTAAAGGTAAAATGGTGAAAAAAGTGTTTGTTGTGATTATCGCTGTAATCGTTGCGTTTAGTGTTTTGATTGCAATTTCTAATACGCTTATTGTAAAGGATTGCATAAAAACTGCTAAAAGTTGCGAAAAGGTACAATACGAAAAAACTCAGCTTATTCCCGAAAAAGATGAGAATGGTAACTGGGTTTTCACTACAGATGAAAGCTTTAACGTTATGCAGCTGACTGATATTCACCTTGGCGGTGGATTTATGAGTATGTTCAAGGACAAAAAGGCTATCAACGCAGTAGCAGCTATGATAACAGCAGAAAAGCCCGACCTTGTTATTATCACAGGTGATATTGCATATCCTGTACCTGTTCAGGCAGGCACCTTTAATAATAAAAGTGGTGCTATGGAGCTTATAAACCTTATGGAAACGCTTGGGGTTTATTGGACTGTTACCTTCGGTAACCACGATTCAGAAAGCTATAGCTATTATGAGCGTGAAAAGGTAGCTGAATTTTATTCTGATGAAAATCTCAAATATTGTCTTTTCCAAGCAGGTCCAGAAGATATTGATGGTTTCGGAAATCATACTATTGAAGTGAAAAACAGCAAGGGTCTTATTACACAGGCATTTATAATGATAGATTCTCTTTCTTATATAGATACAGGCGTAATAAACAGCGGTCTGATTAATGGCCTTACCGGTAAATATGATAATATCCACGATAATCAGGTGGAGTGGTATAAAACGGAAGTAAAGAGAATGAACGCTGAAAATAAAGCAGTTATTGATTCACTTCAGCCTGGCGAAAACGGTGGACTTTATAAGGATTTTGGTACAGTTAAAACCCAGTGCTTTTTCCATATTCCTCTTGTTGAAGCGCAGGATGCATGGTTTGAGCTTGAAGCAAATGGTTTTAAGGATACCGAAAGTGTTAAATACATAGATGGTATAATTGGCGAAACAGGAAGACGTGTTTTCTGTGGCTTAGGCGAAGATAAGCTTTTTGAAGCTATGGTAGAGCTTGGATCTACAAAGGCTGTTCACAATGGCCACGACCATTATAATAACGCTTCATTTTCAAAGGATGGTATTATATTCAGCTACGGATATAGTATAGATTACCTTGCCTATATAGGAATCAAAAATGAGGGTTCGCAAAGAGGCTGTACCATTATAACCTGCAACCCTGATACAAGCTTTGAAATAAACAAATATAACTATTATTCAGATAAGTATGACAACACACTTTTACCAAAAGAGAGTGTAGAAATGCAGTTTGAAGATGTTACATATCAGGTTCCAATTGAGGAATAAAAACAAGAACAGTCGATTAATTTCAAATTAATCGACTGTTTTTTTATTTTTTTATTGAAATTGTAAAACTATGGTGGTATTATTTTAAAGTTAAAAAAGTTAAAGCAAAACCCGTCTTTTTTAACAGAATTTAATAAGAAAAGAGGTATGTAAAATGTGGTTTTGGTTTTCAGTGATCGCCCTGATTTGCTGGAGCGGTTCCGATTTGTTTTCTAAAATCGGTTGCGCAGACAAATCAGACAAGTACAGCCATTATAAAATGGTTACCGCCGTTGGCGTTGTAATGGGTATCCATGCTTTATATGAGATATTCGTTTCTGGCGTACCTATAGACCTTGCATCCCTCTTGAAATATCTTCCTGTTTCAGCCCTTTATATTCTCTCAATGGCAATCGGTTACATAGGTCTTCGTTACATAGAACTCTCAGTTTCTTCGCCTATATGCAATTCATCAGGCGCTCTTGTTGCTATTCTTTGCATTATAACAGGCGATGCTCTTGCAGTACCTCAGTATATTGCGGTTGCGCTCGTTTGTCTTGGTGTTATAGGTCTTGGCTTTGTAGAAGCTAAGGAAGATGATGAGCTTCGCGCTTTAAGACAGGAAAAGGGTAACTACAAGTATTCAAAGAGCCCGTTGGCAATCATTCTTCCTCTTGTTTATTGCCTTTTAGATGCTCTTGGCACATTTGCTGATAGTATCGTACTTGAAACACTTGATGAAGATGTTGCAAACGTTGCGTACGAATTAACCTTCCTTGCTTGCGGTATTCTCTGCTTTATTTATGTTAAGTTTATTAAAAAGCAGAAATTCCTTCCTAAAAAGGAAGCACCAAAATATACAGGCGCTATCTTTGAAACAGCAGGTCAGTTTGCATATATCTATGCTCTTGCAGATTCAGAACATGTTGCTATGGCGGCACCGATTATCTCCGCTTACTGCGTAGCATCTGTAGTATGGGGAAGAATCTTCCTTAAAGAAAAACTTTCAATAAAACACTATGCTATGATTGTTTTAGCAGTTGTAGGTATCGTAATACTTGGTCTTTATGATGCATAATTAAAATAATGTAAAAAGCCTCTCACTCATTTATGAGTGGGAGGCTTTTTTATTATGTTCTTATTCGTTTGTTTCTGTTTCTTCTGTAACTTCTGCAGGTGTTTCTTCAGCGACGGGTTCCATAATGGGTTCTTGCGCTTCAACAGATGTTGGCTCTGTTTCAACTACAGGCTCTGCTACAGGTTCAGTAACAGGCTCTGCAGAGGTAAATACTGCTTCTGCAGGCTGTGGAGGAGCGTAATTCATATTTGCTTGGTTGTAGAATCCACCATTAGGTGCAAAATTTTGATACATAGGTGGTATAGGATTATATTCCTCGTAGTCAGGAATATCGTTGTAAGAAATTACACCGTTAAATATAGCAAGCTCTCTCACATATGCGAAGAATTCTGCTTCTGCAATAAGCTGATAAGGCATTGCGTAGAATATGCTTAAAAGACCGCAAGTAAATATAGAGAGTAAGTGCCAGCCTAAGAATGAAAACTGCAACTCAAACAATTCCATTTTGTGGCCGTTCATTATTCTTTTGCTTAAATCAAGGGCTCTTTTATAATCCATTGAAGGGTTAACGCTAAGAATATAATCAACAGCCGCATATTCATAAGTTTTAATAATTCCCGGTATTACACAAAGAGCAGACCATAAGAATATGGATAAATTCTTGATGATAGAAACCTTTGCAACATTTATAAATGTTTTATCTGAGTAGCTTTTGAAAAGCTCACCAACCTCAACAGGATGATTTTTTCTGTGTTTAAGGAAAAATCTGCAGCTACCAACCTTAACCTGACTGCCTACAAAAGCATTAATAGCAAAGCCTGCAACCATTGCAACACCGAAAAATACAAGGAAAAGTAAAATGAATAAAGGAATTGATTCTTCCTGCATATCTGGTATGAATGATGGCAAACCCTGAATGTCAGTAGGGCCATCTACACTTGTAGTTGTGTTGAAATTAAAACTGAATGTTGGTGCGCTAGAAGTTGCACCTCCTAAAAGCGTTACAATGAACGAAACACCAACGCAAAGCCAGTGATTTTTCTTTAATAATGCTTTTGCAGTTTCTTTTAGTTGTACTCTGTTCATAATAAACCTTCTTTCTTTATTTTATTTTTATTCTGTATACCTTAACACCATGTGGCTCAACAAAACAATCTATGCTATTTGTTATTGTTGTGCTTTCGTTTTCCCAGAGATCTGTGCATTCATATTCTTTTGCAATAGGTAAATCAACATATGGTTCGTTATGAATTTTAAAAACAGGTAAAACCATATGCTTTTTCTCGTTTGATTTATTAAGAAAGCAAACAGCAAGCTCTCTGTTTTCCAAAGGCTTTACAAGAATATCGGTTAAACCATTTGTGTATATGCGCTTTGCTTGCATACCGCGCTTATCCTGGTCTATTGAGATAAGTTCTTTGTTCTTAAGAATATTAAGTATTTTGTTATCTTCGTCTACAGTGCCGTCTTCGTTTACGAATTTCCTTATATCGTTACCTAAAATAAGGGGAGCCGCCATCATACACCAAAGAGAGAAATGTGTTTTGTTTTCCTCTGCGGTAAGCGAACCTACGCCAACCTCAAGCATATCAGGGTCGTTCCAGCAACCAACAGTTGCATGTTTATAAAGACGCACATTTATTTCATATATACCAATCATAGAAGCCCAGAAAGGCTTGATATCAGGTGTTGTGCGCCAAAGATTACCGGCTTTTGCGCCCCATTTCCAGGGTTTGTTTCGGCCCCACTCGCAAATAGAGTAGCAAATTGGTTTTTCAGGAACACCATTTTTCTCTGCATACTCTTTAGTTGCGCGCTTCAGCTCGTTACCCATTTTTATATATTGACGTTGAGCTGAATCTGCCTTAGATGCGACAGGATTATAAAATTCAAGCTTGTTCAGATCTTTGTTCAATTTGATTTTAACCTGTAATCTGCCGTCTGCAGTAAAGCCTTTGGAAGCAGGGAAGTAGCATTCGTACTCTGTTTCGCCGTTTACTCTGCAAACTAAAAATTTGCGAGCATTTCCGCCTTTCCTGAAAACAAGTGTAAGGTTGTATTCATCATCTTCAGGCACTTCTATTGTTGGGAATGTAAGTTTTCCAAGTCCTCCGCAAAGGTTACCTACTACATATCCACCATCAACTCTATTATCAGGGAAGATTTTTGCTCCATCTGAAATCTCGCCGTGGTTTGCAAAAATATCAATAAAATCTGCTTCGCCTGATTTTCCTATATAAATTTTTATGAGCTGTGGCGCAACAGTTGGTATTGATTCGTTATGGCAGAAATCGTATTTGAAATATTCTGCGCCCCATTCTGCAAGGGTATCTGCATCGATTGCTTCGTTATAAAGGCTTGCAGGTAAATCCTCGCAGGTGAGAGTGCCGTTTGAGGTGTAAAGACCAACCTTAAGACCTTTTGAATTAATTTCCTCTATAAGTGGTTTGATACCTCTTGGGAAGCGTGTTAAGTCGCCTTGAAGTTTACCGTCCGCAGTTCTAAGTGAGCTTTGCCAACAGTCGTCAAGATTAACATAAATATAACCTGCATCTTTAAGGCCGGTTTTAACAAGTGCATCTGCGGTATCTTTTATAAGATTTTCATCTATTGAGTTTCTGAAGGTGTTCCAGCTACTCCATCCCATGGGGGGAGTAAGAGCAACACCATTTGCATATTTTTCTTTTTTATCAATGTGCACCTGAGTGTAAGCAAGTGCCTTTTTTGCAACACAGGTAGGGCAGATGTTCTTTTTCTTAAGAGCTTTGCCTATAACAACACCGGTTCCCAAACCCGATGCAATTGCAATTAATTTTTTAGTATTCATAAAATCAGCCTTATTTTAAAAAGTAAGATATAAGTGTTCCTATAACGCCAACACCTGCAATACCGGCAGCAATGTAACCGAGTTTATGTAATGCCATACTCTGTCTGTCGGTAATTCTGCCTTCAATAGGTCCAAGGCAAGTAGGCTTCAATCCGAACTCTCTGAAATGGTGAACTGTAGATTTTATTTCAGCCGGATTGCTTTCCTCTACAGTAATAATTCTTACAAGTGAGCGGCAGCCATCTGTATAGCAACAGAAACCGCTTGTCTTATTTTGTCCAAGCATAATGCCGTCAACATATGCTGTGAAGTCGTTAAGATGGTCATGGCCGAAGAATGCGGCTTTAACATCACCCATTTTTTTCCAGCTTTCAAACTGACCTGCATTGTACATTGGTGAGCAAGGGCCTTCACCAAGATATCCCTGTACACCCTTCTTTTTCATATAGTATTTATCAAAAGGCTTGTGGCTACCTTTTGCTGCAAATGGTCTTTCATAAAACTTTGCTTCGCGCATAACATAATTTTCTTCGTAAACAGGTGTGTGCTGGAAAAGTATTGCAGGAATTGTTTTGTCGTTGTGGCTGTCTCTGATTTCCTGCACTCTGTTTTCGTACCATTCTATCTGGTCTTCATGCACCCAGTCATATACAGAAAGTTCTCTGTCATCGCAACAGTTGTTTGAGTCAATGAACCATAAGTTAAGTATATCCTCTGTTCCGGCAGAGTTCTTAACTAATATATTACAGTTGAAGTTGCCTCTTGGTGCGGTAGGGTCGTTTTCACCAACCATTGTTTCAAACTGCTTGTATGCTTCAACTATCTGCTCTTCCTGTCCGTGGTCGTGTTCATGGTTGCCAAGAACATAGCAGAAAGGAATCCCCGATTCAAGAATAGGTTTTAATGTATCTTTAAGATTTTCACGATATACCTTAAATCCTTCAGAATCGTCTTTTTCTCCGCATGTATCACCCAAAAGAACAATAAGGTCAGGTTTGTGTACCTTAATGCCTGCTTCTACAAGGCGGTGCATATCATTACGCTTTTTTTGCTTGAGAGGTGTATCAAGAACAAGATGTTCATGAATATCTCCCAAAGTCATAATAGTAAATTTACCGTTTTTAAACTTTAATGTTTTATCCATAGTAACGTAAGACCCTTTCAAGAAAAAAATAGCCGACCATATGGCCGGCTACATTGTTTTAATTATTCAGCAACTTCGCTTGTTTCGGTGTTTGCTGCAAGATTTGCGTTGTAACCGGCAATAAGCTTGTTAGCGTAAGAAATTTTAACAATACTGCTAACGAGAGGAATAAATCTGAGAAGCATTACGAACATACCGCCGTGCTTAAGCTCAACGCCGTAGTCTGCGGCTTTCTGATACATTCTTTCAGCCATCTGGTAGTTCCAAACAAGAGTGTAAAAACCAAGAGAGAAGATGTCAAGAAGGAAAACGAGAATGTAGCTTGCGCTGTCCTTATCGTCGCCTTCGCATATTGTGTTTATGTCCTTTGTCCATTTGCTCCAGAAGAAAAGGCCGTAAATACCAACAGTAATAATATTAAGGAATATGTACAAGCCGATTTTTTTCTTTTTTAACATAATGAGTGCCCCCAAATTTAATATTACGGATAAACTATTATCCATTTATTTAAATAAATAATACTATATTATAGGATGATTGTCAACAATAAATTAATCAAAATAAAAGCCTGCAAACCTATGTGCTTGCAGGCTTTAGCGTTATTAATAAAGTGAAAGTTGGCTGTTTTTCTGATCGTCTTTGTATTTCTGAAGTCTTGCCTTGATTTTGTCAGCAGGGTTAAGAAGACTTGAAACAGAGCAATCGTGGTTAAGAGTATCAATAATGAGTGAGCAATACTTACTCATATCAACTTCAAAGTACCAAGGTTTTTCTAAAAGCTCAGGTGTTCTGTAAACAAGGTTTGTAGTGAAAACGCCGTCTATGATTTTGTTTTCGTAAGCCTTGTCAAATTCCTGAAGACCGTTGCAGAAAAGGCCAAAGCTTGTACAGATAAAGATTCTGTTTGCTTTAAGCTCTTTAAGCTTTGTAGCAACTTCAATCATTGAGTCGCCTGAAGAAATCATGTCGTCAATAATAAGGCAATCCTTACCTTCAACATCGTCACCAAGGAACTCGTGAGCAAGAATTGGATTTCTGCCGTTAACAACTGTTGAATAATCGCGACGCTTGTAGAACATACCAAGGTCAATACCTAAAACAGTTGAATAATAAATGCAGCGACCCATACCGCCTTCGTCAGGGGAGATAACCATAAGGTGATCGTGGTCAATGTTAAGGTCTTTGAAGTTCTTTGTAAGAGCCTTTACCATCTGGTATGTAGGCGCAACGTTTTCAAAGCCCTTGAGAGGGATAGCGTTCTGAACTCTTGGGTCGTGAGCATCGAAAGTGATAATGTTCTCAACACCCATATCAGCACAAAGCTCCTGAAGAGCAATTGCGCAGTCAAGAGACTCTCTTCTTGAACGTTTATGCTGTCTGCCTTCGTAAAGCATAGGCATAATAACATTGATTCTTCTAGCCTTACCTTCAATAGCAGAGATTGCTCTCTTAAGGTTTGCATAGTGCTCGTCTGGTGAGTAGTGGCACTCATAACCATACATGTTATATGTTATACCGTGGTTAAAGCAGTCGCAGATGATGTAAATATCGTATCCGCGGATTGTTTCATGAAGAACGCATTTGCCTTCACCTGAACCAAATCTTGTGAAATCAGCATCAATGAGAAAAGTTTTTCTCTGATAGCCATAGAAAGCAATAGTGTCTTTATGCTCGCTTTCTCTTTCATTTCTCCAAGATGTAAGATAATCGTTAATTTTTGCGGCAAGCTCCTCACAACCAGGTGTTGCAATAATACCTAAAGGACCTACCGGAATAGTGTTTGGAATACCGAATGCATCTGCCACGACTATAACCTCCGTAAAGTTTATTCTTCTATTATTGTACTAATAAATCATTTCTATTTCAAGTGAAATCGACAAAATTTGAGGTTAGAATTTATCATAATAATTCACCTTTATTTTGTAACTTTTCACAAAAATAAAAAAGCATAGTAAACCTATGCTTTAAATTTCAAAATCTTCTTTTGAAAAATCGCCTGAAAGAGAGATGGTTTTAGGCTGTCTTTTTAAAGGGTCATATTTATATTTTTTGCATTTTGAGTGGAGCTGCATAATGCCGCCAATTTTTCTGCATACGGCAACCTCGCTGCCTTTAGTGATTTCAGCAAATTCGCAATAAGCGCACTGAGGCTCAATATTGCCTTTGAAAAGTTTGAGCGCCATTTCTCCACATCCCTTCGTAACAGTATTTTAGCATACTTTTCCCTTGTTATCAACCTCTAAAATCAAAAGGATACAAGTAATAATCAAAAAGATTGTAGCTATTACACTATGGGAAAGGCTCAGTTGAATGTTTCCTATATTCAATATCTGCGAAACGTCAGCAGCTTGCGGGAGAATTTTGCATAGGCCTGAGCAGAAGAATGCGCTTAAAGCACCGTTAAGTAATCTTATGCAGATAAACGCTTTTAAATCATAATCGCATTTTCTTATGTAGGGGGCAATTTGGAAAATTACTGCTAACCCTCCAAAGCCCGTTACTGCACTTAAAACAGGCAAAGAGAAGCCTTGCTCAGATATGCTGTGGCAACCTGTTGTAACCTCAGATATGGCTTTTATAAATATTGAAAGATTGCCGGTGCCTGCAATACATTCGAGAGCTGATGATATTGCCGAAAAAGTAAGCACCCATCCACAAACGGAAAGCATAGCCTTGCTGCCGGCGGCAACAGACGAAATAAATGCATCTGTATTTTTTATGTTGAGTGGTGCGCAGAAGGTTTTTTGATTTTCTTTTCCTGTGAAACGTGCGAAAAAACCTATTACAAAAGAAGCGACGAGATTGGATAAGAATATAAGAACGCCACTTTTGGTATTTCCTAACATAAAAGTACCGATTGCAGTAATGGTAAAGGATGGGGATGGGTTAACGCACCAGTATAGAAGACGGTGCGAATCTTCTTTTGATATTATATTCATTTCGTAAAAGTCAGAAACTGTTTTTGCACCTATTGGATAACCACCCACAATTCCCAATAGTATCGAAATAAAACCAACGCCACTGATATTGAAAAGAAATCGTGAAGGCCTTTCAATGAATTTAGATAGTCTTATGAAAATAGGTGAAGCCGCAATATATGAAGATAATATCATGAAAGGGAATAATGCAGGAATAAGTGTTTCGCCTGAAAGAGCAAGTCCATTTTTTATACCACATCCGATTTCTTTTGGAAAGATTATCAAACACAGTAAAGATAAAACAATTGCAATAACTTTGGGAACTTGACTGAATATGTCTGTATGCTTCGTTTTCATGTTAGATTACACCCCACCATCATTGATATTTTATGAATATGGCACATAGAAATATAACAAGGAGTGTGAACTATGAAAATACCGAAAATTAAAAGACTAAAAGAGGAAATAAACAATAGTTGTCCTATTGAACTATACGGCAATAAAAGAGTAATTATTTTTGATTGCAAAAGCGTAGTGGATTATTCAAATGATTTTATTGTTCTTGATTTAGGCGGTCAGGTTCTGAGAATTTGTGGAGCGAATCTTGTCGCTGATTCTTTTGTGTTTGGACAGACTGATATTACAGGAGAAATAATAAGTCTTGAATTTGTGCAGGTGAGCGTATGATAAAGCTTTTAAGACTATTGTGTGGGTACGTTATTTTTGAAGCGAGCGGAGGCTTTTGCGAAAGATTTTTAAATTTATGCAAAATAAATAATCTTAATTTATGGAATATAAAAAACGACGGAGTAAAGGTTGTTGCCTTTACGACTGCATCGGAATTTGTATCAATAAAAAAGCCCGCACAGAATGCAGGAATGGAAATAAATGTTGTTAAAGAGTGTGGCTTGCCTTTCTTTATAAAACGTCATAAATGGCGGTGTGGTGCGGTTTTTGGCGTTTTTATGGTGTTTGTTGCTGTGTGGTTCCTTTCAGGCTTTATATGGGAGGTTGAAATAGTAAGTGATAACGATGTAAAGATAGAAGGCTTTACAGAACACCTTGCAGACTTAGGCGTCGAAACTGGTGCCAGGAAAAGCAAAGTAGATATTCTACAGGTGCAAGAAAATCTTCTTGATACCTTTTCTGAGCTTTCCTGGGTATCTATCAACATTTTTGGTACAAAAGCTCAGGTAGAGTATATGTATGCGAAACCGCAAAAGGAAATTGCCGATAACAAAAGTCCTACAAATGTGGTTTCCTCAAAGGCAGGTGAAATTATTCTTGTAGAAGGATATGTTGGTGAAAATGTTGTGAAGATTGGTGATTGTGTTGCCAAGGGGAGTCTACTTATTTCAGGCGTAACAAAAAATGCTGATTTAACTGAAAATCTCGTTCATGCAAGAGGAAAGGTGTTTGCAAAAACTGAAAATGAAATTATTTCAATTTCAGAAGAGGATTTAAATTGTTTCCTGACGAATGAAAACAATAGCATCTATAAACTTGTGTTCTTCGGATTAAAACTTCCTTTTGGGAAAATACCTGAAGAGGAAAATATTACTACCACAGGGGAGTTTATGTTTAAGGGGAATCATGTTGTTTTGCCGGTAGGTGTGGAAAGAACAGATTGCTTGTTGCTGAACGGGGATAACATCAAATTAAAAGAAGATAGATGTAAAAAAATCTGTCTTCTCAATTGTGTTGAGGAAAAAAGAGAGCGTTTTTTTGATTCTGAACTTCAATCTGCACAATACAAAACAGAAAAAAGCAGTAAAAACTTGAAGGTTTCAGCTAAAATTATATGTGTTGAAAATATTGCGGTTGAAGTGCCTTTTCAAAAGGAAGAAAACTAACACCTTTTCACAAAATATTTTGAAAATTTTAGTAGACATTTACAAAAAATATGGTATACTAAAAATAATGTAAATTATAGTATTTTATAAAGAAGGTAATTAAGTCGGAACAGATAATTAACGTAGACAGAATGGAACAGGCGGTAAGCCTTTTCGGTAGCTTTGATGAGAATATTCTGCTTATAAAAAAAGCCTTTGGCGTTGAGGTTATAAGCAGAGGGTCAGATATAAAAATAAACGGAGAGCCTGAAGCTGTTTCAAAAGCATGCAAAGCAATCAACGGTCTTTTAATGCTTCTTAACCGAGGTGAAACTCTTAACGAACAGAATGTTCGCTATGTGATTTCTCTTGTTGGTGAAGGCAATGAAGATAAAATTGTCTCTATGTCAGGCGATTGCGTTTGTATAACAAGCAAGGGTAAGCCTGTTAAACCTAAAACCCTTGGTCAGAAAAAATATGTTGAATCAATAAAAAATAACACTATTGTTATAGGTGTTGGTCCTGCAGGTACTGGTAAAACATACCTTGCAGTTGCAATGGCGGTCAACGCTTTCAGAGCAAAGGAAATCAACAGAATCATTTTAACAAGACCTGCCGTAGAAGCAGGAGAAAAGCTAGGCTTTCTTCCTGGCGACCTTCAAAGCAAGGTTGACCCTTATCTCAGACCGTTGTACGATGCTCTTTTTGATATGCTTGGAGCAGAGAATTTCAATAAATATCTTGAAAGAGGTAATATTGAGGTTGCACCTCTTGCGTATATGAGGGGCAGAACTCTTGACGATAGCTTTATAATACTTGACGAGGCTCAGAACACTACTCCTGAACAGATGAAAATGTTCTTAACACGAATGGGCTTCAACTCAAAGGTAGTTGTTACAGGTGATATTACCCAGATAGACTTGCCTGATGGCAAACGCTCCGGACTTGTTGAGGTTACAAAAATCCTTAAAAATATGGAGCAGATTGATATTGTTAAATTCACCGGCAAAGATGTTGTGAGACATAAGCTGGTGCAGGATATTATCAGGGCATATGAAAAATATGAGGAGGCAAAGAAAAGAAAATGAAAGAGAAGATCAAGGTTATAATTTCAAATGACCAGAAGGAAGTTAAAATTCCTACAGGTGTAAGGCTTCTTGTAAGACGTTGTTGTAATGCTGTGCTCACATTTGAAAACTTTTCAGAGCCTGCAGAAATCAGCGTAACATTTGTTGACGATGAAAGTATACGTGAGCTTAATAGAATGCATCGTGATATTGATAACAGCACCGATGTTTTATCCTTCCCTTTAGGCGAAGACGGTGTTTATGATAAAAATTTAGAAACAGGAGCTTGTCTTTTAGGCGATATTGTTATTTCTGTGCCTACAGCAGTAAGACAAGCCTATACATATGGGCATTCTCTTCAAAGAGAAATTGGTTTTTTAACCGTTCATTCAATGCTTCATCTTCTTGGTTACGACCATGTTAATGGAGGCATAGAGGCAGTTCATATGAGAGAAAAGGAAGAGCATGTGCTTACTGCCCTTGGCTTGAAGCGCAACGAATCATATTATATGGATTCTGGGGAGGAATAAGCCCATGAATGATATTGATAGCTTGCTGAGAAGCTTTATATATGCATTCAAAGGGTTCGGATGGATGCTTTTTAATGAGCGCAATTTCAGGATCCACCTTACTTGCTTTGCGTATATGGCATATTTCCTTTTCAGATACGATTTTTTCGTGCTTGCAAAGGTAGAATATGCAATTCTCATTCTTGCTGCCGCCATTGTTATAGGTGGAGAAATGATGAATAGCGGTATTGAAAAGGCAGACGACTCAGTTACCCGCGAAACAATCCACACAATAAAAATCTCCAAGGATGTTGCGGCAGGTGCGGTGCTTGTGTTTGCAATTGCATCAGTGTTTGTTGGTCTTGTCCTTCTGTGGCAGCCTGAGGCTTTCCGCCTTCTTTTTAATCACTATGCGGAAAATCCCGTGTATCTTATATCTCTTCTTTTCAGTTTTGTTGTAGCATTTTTGTTTATTTTCAAAGTGAATAACAAATTTATAAGAAGAATGAAAAAGAAATACTTTCAGAAAAAAGGAAATAAATAATGACAGATAAAAAAACAGCGTTTATTGCTATCGTAGGTAGACCCAATGTAGGTAAATCATCAATTCTTAACAAGCTTTTAGGTCAGAAGGTGGCAATTGTGTCATCAAGGCCACAGACTACGCGCACAAAGATTATGGGTGTGCTTACAGAAGATAATGTTCAGCTTGTGTTTACTGATACACCAGGCTTTCATAAGCCTAAAACAAAATTAGGCGAGAAAATGATAAAAGCCGTAGATGACAGTATCGGTGGTGTGGATTCCTGCCTTTTTGTTACAGAGAGCAAGGGAGAAATCAGACCAACAGAAATTGAACTTTTGCAGAAGCTTAAGGCAGAGAAAATTCCAGTTGTGCTTGCCATTAACAAGATTGATATGGTTTCTGATAAGCAGGAGCTTATGTCAAGAATTCTTGAGCTTACAAAGCTTCTTGAATTCGATGCAGTAGTACCTGTTTCCGCTAAAAACGGAGACGGAATGGATGAGTTGAAGCAGGAGCTTGTTAATCTTGCTGCGCCATCAGAATTTTTCTTCCCTGAGGATACTTTAACAGACCAGCCTGAGCGCGTTTTGGCTGCTGAAATGATAAGAGAAAAGCTTCTTCATCGTCTTAATGAAGAAATTCCTCACGGTATAGCAGTTTCTATTGAGAAAATGCGCGAGCGCGATGATAAGCCTATTCTCGATATTGAAGCAATTATTTATTGCGAAAGAGAAAGCCATAAGGGTATTGTTATCGGCAAAAAAGGCGCAATGCTCAAAGAAATTTCAACCAACGCACGTTGTGAGCTTGAAAATTTCTTTGAATGTAAAGTCAATCTTCAGTGTTGGGTAAAGGTTAAGGAAGATTGGCGTAATCGTGAAGGTTTAATTCATAATTTCGGTTTGGATTAATTTAACTTTTATATAAACCACTCTCTTTGAATAGAATAGTAGTGTAACTTTCTGTGGGAGTGGTTTTATGGATAAAAACAAATTATGGGAAAATTTCTGCGAAAATGGTAGGGTGAGTGATTACCTTCTTTACCGCAGATGTGTTAATTCCAGAGAAAAAACGGAGTTGGAAAAGGTTGACGAAAATAACGGCATCAGGCCTTGTGATACGGGAACAGAGTATCGGTGAGGCAGACAGATTAATAACTGTGCTTACGTCGGAGTATGGACTGGTGCGTGCATTTTCAAGGGGTGCCAAGAAAACAAAAAGCAAAAAGCTTGCCGCAACCTCTCTTTTAGCCTACGGTGATTTCACTTTTGTGAAAACTAAAGATGCATATTCTGTTGAAGATGCTCTTGTAAAAGAGGTTTTCTTTGAACTGAGGCAAGATGTTGAAAAAATGGCTCTTGCCCAATATTTTTGTCAGCTTGCTAATGAGTTTTGTGAAGAGGATTATGAATCTTCTGAGGTTCTTCGCCTTTTTCTCAATGCCTTGTGGCTTTTGAAAAGTGACAAAAAATCACCAGATTTTATAAAGGCAGTGGTAGAGTTCAGGCTTATGTCGTTAAGTGGCTATATGCCTGCGCTTTTGGCTTGCGATAAGTGCGGTGAGTATGAGTCAGAGTATATGTATTTCTCTGCAGAAAGCGGAAAGATATATTGCGATAAATGCATTTCATCAGGTCAGGGCTTTTGTATCAGCTCTTCTGTTATTCAGGCGATGAGGTATGTTTCTCTTTCCGATTTTGAAAAGATTTTTTCCTTTACGCTTTCCGACGAAGCATTAAAAAGATTCTGTGAAATAAGCGAAATGTATTTGCTTCACAAAACAGAACGAAATTTTTCCACTCTTGATTTCTATAAGACTATAAAATTTTAAATGGTACATAAAATGAAAGATTTGAACAGACATTTAAAAGCGATTGAATTTGATAAAATATTACAAATGCTTTCCTCAAGAGGTTGTAATGACGACGCTAAGGAGAGCATTCTTTCTCTGCGCCCTGAAAAAGAACTTTTGAAAGCGCAGAAACTTATTGATATAACTGAAGACGCCTATATTATGCTTGCGAAACATGGTGGCCCATCTTTTGGCGGACTTAAAAATGTTACAAATGCTCTTTCACGTGCTAACGCAGGCGGTGTTCTTTCAATGAAAGAGCTTCTGGATATAGGTTCAACTGTGCGTGCTGTAAGAGCAATTTGCGAATGGCGTCAGAACTCAGGTCAGGACGAAAAAAGTATTGATATTTATTTTAATGGCCTTATGCCCAATAAATATCTTGAAGAAAAGATTTTTTCAGCAATTATTTCAGAGGATGAAATGAGCGATAACGCTTCACCTGAGCTTGCATCCATACGAAGGCAGATAAAAAATAAGGAGAATAGTGTCCGCGAACAATTGGAAAAGCTTATACGCTCTCAATCCTATCGCGGAATGCTTCAGGATGCTATTGTTACTCAGCGAAACGGCAGATATGTTGTGCCTGTTAAAAATGAGCATAGGAACTCTGTTTCAGGTCTTGTGCACGATACATCTTCTACAGGTGCTACAGTGTTTATTGAGCCTGCAGGCGTTGTGGAAGCCAATAACGATATTAAAGTTTTAAAGGGCAAAGAGGCGCAGGAAATTGAGCGTATACTCTATGAGCTTTCTGTTGAGGCGGGTAATTTCCTTCACGAAATAAAGGGTAGCTACGAGAATGCTGTGGAGATTAATGTTATCTTCGCAAAGGCACACCTTGCATATCAGATGAAAGCAAGCGTTCCTGTTCTTAATGATAAAGGCGTAACCGATTTAAGAAAGGCACGACATCCTCTTATAGACCCTAAAAGTGTTGTTGCAACAGATATTCGGCTTGGCTCAGATTTTGATACACTTGTTATTACAGGTCCTAATACAGGCGGTAAAACAGTTGCAATTAAAACAATAGGACTTTTATCTGCAATGGCATCAATAGGTCTTTTCATTCCTGCTGCAGATGAAAGCAAGGTTTCTGTTTATAAAAATATTCTTGTTGATATAGGCGATGAGCAGAGCATAGAGCAATCTCTTTCTACCTTCTCATCTCATATGGTGAATATTGTAAATATTCTTAAAATCGCAGATGAAAATTCACTGGTGCTTATAGACGAGTTGGGAGCAGGTACTGACCCTGTTGAGGGTGCTGCTCTTGCAATGGCGATACTTGAAAAGCTTCATGCTCAGGGCGCAAAAATAGCCGCTACAACCCACTACGCAGAGTTAAAGGCATACGCCCTTGAAACAAGCAGAGTTGAAAACGGCTCTTGTGAATTTGACGTTAATAGTTTAAAACCTACTTATAGGCTTCTTATAGGTATCCCGGGCAGGTCTAATGCTTTTGCAATATCTGAAAGATTGGGTATTGAAAAGGATATTATAGACCGTGCTACAGAGCTTGTCTCTTCCGAAAATATCCGCTTTGAAGATGTTGTAGATAGCCTTGAAAAAAGCCGTCTTGAAATGGAAGCTGAACGCTCCAAAGCAAGTCAGGTAAAAGATGAGGCTAAAGCGGACAGAGAAAAAGCAGCTCTCGTTTTAAAAGAAGCGGAGCAGAGAAGAGAAAAAGAAATCGAAAATGCAAGAGGTGAGGCGCTCAGAATAGTTGAGTATGCCAAACGCGAAGCTAACGCTCTTTTGAATGAGGTTGAAAAGCTTAAGAAAGAAGCAAAGAAAACGCAGAATGCTGCAGACCTTGCAAGGAAAGCAAAAAGTGCGGTTAACTCCCACCTTAACTCTATAAACAGCGCAGTTAATCCAGTGTTTGATTCAATAGATGAGGACGATGACTATACTCTTCCACGTGAGCTTCAGGTAGGAGATACAGTTTTCTGTAAAACGATTGCTAAAAACGCAACTGTTTCTGCCCTTAAAGATAAAAAAGGCAACGTGGAAATAACTGCAGGTATGCTTAAAATGAGAGTAAAGGAAGAAACCCTCCGTCTTGTGGATAAACCTAAGAAGGAAGAACCAAAAAAGAAGGTAGCTACAGGCAGAGTAAGCGGTGAAAGCCGCTCTTCAATGCAGGTTTCAAACCGTTGCGATTTGAGAGGTCTTATGGTAGATGAAGCGATACTTGTCCTTGACCGCTTCCTTGATGATTTGCTCCTTTCGGGTCTTACTGAATGTACAATTATTCATGGTAAAGGAACAGGTGCATTAAGAGCAGGAATAACGCAGTATCTTAAGTCTGACCCAAGAATCCGTACCTTCCGTCTCGGAACATTCGGTGAAGGCGAAAACGGAGTTACAATTGCTGAGATAAAGTAAAGAAGCGAGGCGTTGCCTCGCTTCTTTTTATTTTATTGTGAATTCAACTTTTGAGAAATCCAGTCTCTTTAAATCCTCTTTCTTCATTGTGAAATATGCTATTTTTTCAGTATCTGCAAGGAAAGATGGCATGTTATCGTCAAGAGGGTCGTACTGAAGAAGGATAACATTTTCTTCGTTTTCTATAAGTATTTTTGTTCCGTCTGAAGTGTTATTTGCTTGGTAGTAATCTATTGAATATTCAGCCTCTGTATCGCCTAAAAATTCAAAGCCTGCATTAAAGTCATCAATGAGAGTATCAGGCTCTTCAGGGGAGTACTGAATGTTTGGGATAAACTGACCATTCTCAAATGTAAGGAAGAAATATATAAATCCCATCTGAGGAGCAAGTCCGCTTGTATCATATTTCTTGAACTCTGATATTTTTAATTGGCAGAAGAAGAAATCCTCATCATTTATTGTGCCGTCTGAAAGCCAATCCTCCGGCATAGTAGGGGAGCCGAAAAATTTGCTTGTGCCAGGGTCATATTCGCCGTGGGCTTTTTCTACTTTTATATCTATCATTGTGCTACTCCTAAATATTCTTCTAAAACAAGTCCGCTTGATTTCAGTGCTTTTGCATTTTCAACGCCAACATAACGCCAGTGCCATGGCTCGTATATAACCTTTGTAATATCTTGCTTGTCCTTTGGATAACGCATAATAAAGCCGTAGTCTGCAGCGTTTTTCTGAAGCCATTTGAATTCTTCTGTATCCTCAAACCATTCTTCAACGCAAACAATATCCATAGCATAACCTAAGTTATGTTCGGATGAGCCGGGAGGCATAATTATTGTTGCTGCCTTAACCTTAGCATCTTCTGTTGAATAGCCTTGTCCTTCAAAGAAATTTACTTTTCTGTTGTAATTTCTTTCTTGTGTTTCATAAGAACGGTAGCCTGAACATGGGGTAAGAGTAACACCGTCTTTAAGGGCTGCATTATACATTTTTTCGTAGTGCTCTGCCACCTTTTTATCAAGGCGTTCTTCACTGCCGCAAACATAAACAAGGTCTGGCTCATATGAATCAGGTATTCTGTAACCTGAGTTTACAAGCGTCAGGAACCAGTTAGCTTCATCAATTGTAATTATGGTAGGTTCTTTGAGCGAACCACTTTGTGCTGCTGTTACACCTGCAGAAACAACAGTGGTATCGGGCTCTACGGATGTTTCTGCAGAAGAGGTATCGGAAACTGAATTTTCTGTATTTATTGAAACTGATGCCTGAGGAATTGCGACTGTTGTTTTAGCTTTTTCGGCTTCATCGATTTTTTGCTGAGCGAGAAGAGTTTTGTTGCGTTTGTTTACAAATATACAAACTATGCCAACAAATGCAACTATAATCGCCAGCATAACGCAGAGAAATTTTTTTGCATTAGCTTCTCTGTCATCGGTAACTATCTGCTTATTTGAGGGAGCGATTTCCTCTGTAACATCAATTGTATTATCTTTATTCAAATCAATCATTAATTTGCACCTCAATCCTTTGATAATTATATTTGATTAGCCATGAAAAGTCAAATGGAATATATTAAATAAATTAGTTGTTAAATACAAAAGGGGTGGGGTGGTTTTGTGCTTTTTTTACAAATATAAAAAAATATCAAATTTGACTATTGTTCTATTGATTTTTGTGATATAATTACTCAGTAAATATAAAAAGGATAGTGTCGGTGTATGTCGGCAAATCCGTGAATATTGAAAGGGGTAAAACCTTAATGAAACGTAAACTTACAGTACTTATGGCTATTATGCTTGTTTTCACAATGCTTGTTTGCCTTGCTTCATGTGGCTCATCTGATGACTCTGCTGATGATGTTGAAGTTTTCACAACTGATGAAGCTGTTTATACAGAAAGCGCAACACCGGTAGGAAATACAAGCGAAGAAGTTCTTAACTATTTCAATGGCATAGTTAACGACCTTAAGGCTTCAAAGCCTGCGATGTACTACAGATACGAGAAAAATGTTCCTGACGGAAGCATTAAAATAACAAAAGCAGGTCAGGAAGATGCAGAAGAAATTGACGCATCACTTTCCGCTATCAACGATGGCGCTAAAGGCGTTAAGAATATGATTCTTTCAGATATCGGTGAGCAGTCAGGCGATATTGCTATGGGTGCGGATAATTCTGAGTATCTCCTTGTTAAAGGTGAGTCATGGGTATCTCAGCTTACAATCGGTGATATTGATTACGCTTCAATGAAAGAAATCGGCGATAACTACTTTATCGAAATCGTATTTAACGATATTGAAACAAATGGTGATGATTCTGCTTTAAGAAAAGCTTTCGATCTTCGTGATAAGGAAGAAATTCTTGCTTCAGATGAGTTTGCAAAAACAGCAGAATATCTTAAATTCAACGATTACGATGTAGCATACAGCGGCTGCAAAATCACAGCAACTGTTAACAGACTTACAAATGAAATTGTAACTCTCGACTACTATAAAGCTGCTAATGTTACTGCTCATATGACTGGTGCAGGTACATTTGCTGATTATGGTGATATAAGCGTAATGTTTACTCTTGAAGACAAGGCTTATTATGAAATCAAGTGGGAGAGCGACCTTCCTGTTAGCCCTCTTGAAACAGTATCAGAATAAAATCCGGCGGAGGTTATACCGTGAACAAAAAAATAATTGCTGTCATGATTGCAGCTACACTATTGTTTGTAGGTGTTTTCGCAGCTTGTAACAAAACAAATGATGACGAGGAAGAACCTAAGAAGGTTTACCTCGAAGGTGACGAGTATCCTTTCCTTACCGATGAAAACGGCAACAGGCTTCTTGATGAAAATGGTGAGTTTATTGTTTACCAGACAAATGAGGATGGAAGCTATAAAAGGGACGAAAAAGGTGATCGTCTTACAGTGCCACAGGCTTTCGAGGCGTATTCAGAAGGCAACAAGATAGAAGATTATGGATATGCAATTAATCTTCCTAAAGGCTGGAAAGCAACAGATACATTTGCTTATTTTGAAAACGCAAAAACCGGCGAATCAATGCAGATTGATGTAATTAAATCATCAACTTACCAAGAAAATTACGAAACTGCTCAGTTTTTGTACGAAAACTCACATAAAATGGAAGAGTACAAATGTTATTTTGAGGATAATATTACATCATTAGGCGAGGAATTTGAAGGTCTTTTTAGGTTGAGTGTTGAAAAAGATGGTGAAATACAAATTACTTATACCTTCAAAAACAGCGGTAATTTGTACTGTATTACATACACAGGAAATAAAGCAGATACATCGATTGATGATAGTATGAAGCTTTTAAAGTGTATTAACTTTAAGCCGTTCCAGTATTATCCTGAAACAACTACAAATCCAAGTACAACAGTGGTACCAAATACTAAATCAACAGAAACAGTTTCAGAATAAAACTAAACCTTCCGAACAAATTGTTCGGAAGGTTATTTTTATTATATCAGAAAAACAGATTTAT
>JAZLDN010000004.1:0-13857 GCA_045614765.1 Acutalibacteraceae bacterium | reverse complement strand
CTCATATTTCGTTAAAATACTCGCAAATCCGTCAGGATTTACTGCGTTTTTGCCTCATCTGAGCGAAAAATACTTAATCACAAAATTCTCTGACCTTAAATGAACGAGGTTTCGAGGAGTTTTGGTTGTATTTGACTGCAGACAGGCTGTCGCCTTTCAAAGGCAAATCGGGCAAAAGTACCGAAACACCGTCATTTAAGGCTGGTTCGGATACGCTTGACCCACTCTAAACAAAAACCTCGGAGAAAATTCTCCGAGGTTTTTATTATTTCAGCATCAAAGCATTTCTTTTCTTAATTCTTCAGGAGATTTGCTTGAAAGGTAAGCCGGTGGAATATCGAACACTGTTTTGCAACCGCTCATACCCTCTTTTGCCATTTTATATGCGGCACGGGCGTATGCAGTAATAACGCAGGATGTAAACTCAGGGTTTGAATCAAGCTTAAGGCTATATTCTATAACATGGTTATGTTCGAGATTTCTGCCTGTTTTACCTGTACGGATAACAAAGCCGCCATGAGGAATACCCTTATGGTCGCGGTCAAGCTCTTCCTGTGAAATAAAGTGAACTGTTGTATCGTAATCTGCAAAATAGTTTGGCATTGTAACTATTTCGTTTTCAATTCTCTTAAGGTCTGCACCCTCTTCTGCAACAACAAAGCATTCTCTTGTATGCTTTTCTCTTGTTGTAAGCTGAGGCTGAGAACCGCTCCTTACCGCTTCAAGAGCTTCAGCAACAGGGATTGTATACTGTCTTGCATCAATAACTCCCTCAACTCTTCTTATTGCATCTGAATGACCCTGGCTTACGCCCTTACCCCAGAAGGTGTAATCCGCGCCATCTGTAAGGATACAGCTACCGTAAAGCCTGTTAAGAGAGAACATACCTGGGTCCCAGCCAACAGAAATAATTCCGATATTTCCGCCTTCCTTGGCTGCTTTATCAACATTCTCGAAATGAGCAGGAATAGTTTTATGAGTATCAAAGCTATCCACAACATTAAAATGCTTTGCCATAGCAGGTGTCTGCTCAGGTAAATCTGTTGCAGATCCGCCGCACATAACAAGAACATCTATTTCATCCTTGTGGTTAAGTATATCGTCAGTTTTATAAACTGCTGCGCCTGAAATAGTTGAAACAGTAGATGGATCGCGTCTTGTAAACACACAGGAAATAACCATATCGTTATTCTGTGCCACTGCACATTCTACGCCTTTTGCAATATTTCCATAGCCGTAAAGACCTATTTTAATCATAGATACCACTCCGTTTATCATAAAAGATATGAAAAATACCTTTTAATTTTATAACTATAGTTTTTTATAGTCAACCTTTTTTATTAAATATTTTCAAAAAAATTTAAACCGCTTGAGTAAAACTCAAACGGTTTTTTCTGTGTTTTTTTCTGAATTTATAAGGCGTGGTCTTGATTTTTTAATCATATAAAGGCCTTCGTCTGCTGCCGCAATAAAATCACGGACATCATTAATTTCAGGTGAATAACGCTTGTAACCAACGCTGAATTTCAGAGTATACTCCTTACCTGCCTTTTTGGTATTTTCACCGAGAATTTCATTAACTCTATTCAAAAATTCTTTAGGCTTGAAATCCTTGTTGGTTTCACCTACAACAACAAACTCATCTCCGCCATAACGAGAAGCAAAGAAGCCTGTTTTATCTACCGCCTGACGTATTGCATTTGCCGCAATAACAATTGCCTTGTCGCCTTCCACATGGCCATACTGGTCATTTATCTGTTTGAAATAATCAATATCCATTATAAAAACAAACAGTTCTTTATTATCTGGTTTTGTTTTCATTTTTGCATCAAGATAGCTTTCCATATGAGTTCTGTTGTTAAGCTGAGTCATAGGGTCAACAGAAATAAGAAGCTCGCGGGAACTTATATACACATGTAAAACCGCAAAAGCAATACCTGCACTAATCATTGGTGAACCCACAAAATAAACTTGCAAAAATCCTGAAACCGCAGGGAACATAGCAAATGAGGCAAGTGTAAGAAGTTGCTTTCGCTTAAGATAATTTTCCTTTTTAAGCGCTCTTACAGTTGCTTTTATAGTGGTAAACGCAATGTACAAAAAGCATATACCCACCATTGCAGGATAACACGGACCTCTGTAATACTCTCCGTTCTCAATATAGAAAACCCACTTATTAGCATTTGAGCCTACAACCAGATTAAATAAAACAAACAACGGAACGAAGCCCACTACTATTCGCCACTTATGTTTTACCGTCCTTGCACCCTGCTCACTTTCGCTGAACAGAAACCATAAATACGCTACAACGCCTGTAAATATATGATAAACACTATTAACTAAAAAAGACATAATAGGATGCTTTGACCAACCTATATAAAACTCAAAAATCCCCCATACAATATCACTGGAAAGAAGGATTACGGATGCCACAATAAACCAGCCAAGCATAACCTGACCCATTCGTTTATCTATGCCTTTTACGATCTTTCCGAAAACCATAAGAAGCTCTGCTATGCAAAAAGCATTGAATGCTATATAAAGCATACCTTCCACAATCATTCTCCTTTCCTCGTGTTTTGTTATCAAAGCAGAATATAAACTTCTGCGAATTGCTACTTTATATGTATAATTTTATAACTATTACACAGTTTCGTCAAGGGTTTTGTGAAATTTTTGGTAATTTTCCGTGAATTTTCCGAAACCTCAGCACAAAAAAACAACCGAAAGACTAATTCTTCGGTTGCTGTTTCATTTATTCGAGTACTTTACTTGCCGTAAGGCAAGCTTAGTTGGAAACTGTTTTTTCCAAAAGCGCCACCGTCTCAACATGATTTGTATACGGAAACATATCAACAGGCTGAATTTTCTTTACCTTGTATCCATTCTTAATGAGGTAAAACAAATCTCTCTGCTGAGTTTCAGGGTTACATGAAATGTAGACAATTTTTTCGGGTGAAAGAGCCACAGCACTTGAAAGGAACTTTTTATCGCTACCTGCTCTTGGTGGGTCCATAAAGAGAACATCACATTTTTCGCCGTTTTCTTTCATTCCCAACATAAACTCACCTGCATCCGCGCAGAAAAACTTTATGTTTTCTATATCATTAATTTTTGCATTTACTTTAGCGTCTCTTACAGCATCGGAATTAAGCTCGCAGCCTATTACCTCGCCTGCGCCCTTAGATGCCACAATACCTATAGTACCTATACCGCAATAAGCATCTATAACTCTTTCTTTACCTGAAAGGTCTGCGAATTCTACTGCTTTGCCATAGAGCACTTCGGTCTGTATTGGATTTATCTGATAGAAGGATTTTGGTGAAATTCTGAAGCGTCTTTCGCAAAGCACATCTTCAATGTAGCCTTTACCGAAAAGCACTGTTTCTTTATCGCCAAGCACCATACTGGTAAATTTATTGTTGATATTCTGAACAATTGTTGTAATTTCAGGATGAAGCCTTAAAAGCTCTTTTACGAAATCATTTTTAGATGGAAAAACGCTTGTACCTGTAACAAGCACAACCATAATTTCGTTTGTCTGAAATCCTCTTTTTACAAGCACATGGCGAAGAAAACCTCTTGAATTTTTCTCGTCATAAACTGTTAATTTGAAGCTTTTTATCAGCCTACGGATAGTTAAAATTATCTCGTCTGCCTTTTTATCTTCAATAAGGCAGGAATCTGTTTTAACAATATTATGGGTACTTGACTGATACACACCTGAAATTATTTCTCCACCCCTTGTTCTGCCGAAAGCCGCCTGAACCTTGTTGCGGTAGTGGAAGGGCTCTTTCATACCGATTATTGGAGAAACTCGGTGAAACGAGCCAAGAAGCTTAACTACTTTAGCTTGTTTATATTTCAGCTGTTCCTCGTAGCTAAGGTTCATAAGCTGGCAACCGCCACACTTACGGGACACGGGGCAAAGTCTTGTGTTATCTTTCAATGGTTTATTTTGAGGCATTTTCTTTTTCCTTTTTCGCTAATTCATTTGTGTTCATACTGTTTTTGTACACAACAAAACGGCAATACAAGAACTCTGTTACCATATTGGTCATCATAGTGCATACAAGAACAATATACTCTGCAAATTCCCAGCTTGTGTGGCTCATAACTGTTTCACCAATAATGGTTGAAATTGGAGTAAACACACAATAAAAACCGAATATTTTAAGCATCGCTACAGGTACATTTGTTGCAGATTTAAAGGTGAATTTCCTATTGAATGTAAAATTCCACAAAACAGAAAGTGTAAGCGCAATAAGGTAGCAAACGCCATATTCCGCGCTTAAAATATTCATTATTGCTTGATTTTCAATATGAATATTAGGAAGCACAAGTTCATTAAGAATAGTAAACGAACCTACCTGAATGATACCTGCAGACGCAGAAAAAAGGGCAAATTTAATTGCCTGAAGAGCATTATCTTTTTTATTCATCTCTGCCATATTAACACCTCTTGTTTGTTGATAAAATTATATTATCATACTTCAATAGAAAAAGCAAACAGCAGATAGCTAATTGCTATCTGCTGTACGCTAACTTTATTTACTTAAATTGATTTTATCGGTTTGCATCTGAGTAGTTTTATCGAATGCGCAGATGCTACCACCATCTGAATATTGATTGAATCCCATAATAATATTACCGGTATATGTTACTCTTGAAAAATCAGACAATGACTCCACATTTGTTGTGGTACACATATAGTTGCCATCTGACAAGAGTTTCTTGTTTTGTGTATCCACCTTCACCGCAAAAATTCCGGCGGTATTTGATTTAGAAAGCTCTTCACCATTTGTTGAAGCCCATATTCTATCCTGCTTACCGTAAGGAATATACATAACCTTTTCGTTGGCATTCCAACAAAGCGCTTTGTGGGAATAAAATGCTTCAGAATAAATATATGTCCAACGATTTGCGGCGTTGATTCCACTATATTCAATCTTATCTGCTTCTATCGGATTTTCAGGGTCAGATACATCAAAGAGAGATACCTTCATACCATTACCCTGACCATCGTTTGTGCCGTCAACACCAACACCCAAAAGAAGATTTTCACTAACAGGATGAAGATATGCCGAGAAGCCCGGTATTTTAAGCTCGCCCTTGATTTCAGGCTTTTCAGGATTTGAAAGGTCAATTACGAAAAGTGGGTCTGTTTGCTCAAAGGTTACCACGTAGCCCGTATTACCTGTAAACCTTACAGATTTTATTGTTTCGCCCTTTGCAATACCTGTAATTTCACCTACCACATTAAGCTCATCATCAAGAACATAGAGCTGGTTAGAAAGTGAATCACCCCAGCTACCTGTTGTTGTAGCAATTCTCAGGTAGCCATTATATTCGTCTATGCTGAACTGATTAAGTGCATGACCCTTAACAGAACCGCAACCAACATAATTGATATTGCCGTTTCTGATATCAAATTTATAAATACTTGTAGTAGCTTCAGTTACTCCAAAAATCTCTGCAGCTGCTTTAGTATCTTTATAAACTGTACTTGTAGCGTAAAGAGTTTCGGTTGTACAGTAAACATTACTGCCTGCACCAAGGGTCGCCTGTGTTTTAAGAGTAGATTTATCCTCAATATTCATGCTTGAAGCTACAAGGTATGAGGAGTCGTTCACCTGTTCGCCTATAACAACGCAGTCGCAAGGAATTCTCTCCATTGCAGCATTGCCTGAGGAATAACGAGGAACACAATTATTGATAACGGTTTGCTTACCGTCATTCAAATCCACATAGTAATTCGAAAGGAAAACAAGCTGATTATCAACAAGGCGTGAAGAAATATAGGTACCATCCTGATAAACACGCCACATTTCCTTTGCGTCTGCTTTATTGCTTATATCAAAGCCTACTGCCATTGTAACGCTTTTGTCGTAGCCGTAATAGTAGTACTTTTTGAAATTATCTGCACTATCCGCATCGTCGCGGATGCTACATTCCACAAGTGCTACAAGTCTGTTACCTTTAACATACATTTCATGTACTACCATATGGTATACGTTCTTGTCTTTTTCAGGTGTAATATTAATTTTCCCAACCTTCCGAAGCTTTCCGTCTGCCTTTGGTTCAACAATAGAAATTACACAATCGTATTTAAGTTCAGGCAATTCTGTGCTTGCACTATCTTCTTCAATTGCATTTCCATTTTCATCTGTAGTTTTAACTATACCCGCAGCACTATATAAAGCATCGTAGTATGGCCCCCAGTCTGCGTTATCAGGATTCACAGCGTAAATATATTTGCCGTCGTTTTTTATAATATCGGCTTCACTTACGCCCTTTACCTGCTCATTGGTTTCTCCGTGGTCTGCACCCTCAGTTTTCTGTGTGCTGTTTTGAACATTAACGCTTGTACCCGGTTTTGCAGAGGTGTTCATATTGGCTGCACTATCTTCAATAAACGCTTCATTTTTAGTGCCGAAATTCAGAACGTCGTCAACCACACCGTAAAGCTTATATTTTGCCTGATAGCTTTCATATTTATCTGCATAATCCGAGAATTTTTCCTCTATAACGCTATAATCCTGTGGTACATTGTTCACAACAGGTGGCGTTGCATCGTTAAGTGGCGGAGCTTTATCCTTCTCCCAAGGCTTTACAATCATAAGAGATGTAAAAACAATAGCAAAGGACGCCGCAGCAGCAACAAAGGAATAAATTTTTCTCTTTCTGCTTCTTGCGGAAGGCTTCTTTTCCTCTTCAGGCTTCCACATTGCTTCATTATTAAGAGCAGCCGCAATATTTTCCGCCTTCAGGCTATCAGGTAATTCTATGTTTTCTGTATTTTTTAGCTTTTCATTTAATTCCAGGAGTTCTTCATTTGTAAAAACTTCTTTTTCTGAATTTTTATCCATTTCTCTGCTCCTTTCAAGATAATATGATTTTCAATTTTTCAAGAGCACGCTTTTGCCTTGAACGCACTGTAGCAGGCTCCATATTGAAAATCTCTGCCAATTCGTAGCTTTTAAAACCGCCGATAACAGAGAGCAATATAATTTGTGCATCGGGCGGTGTCAGAGAACCAAGGGCCTCTTTTAAGTCTGTACTATTAAAACTTTCCTCATACTCTCCATCTATAAGAAATGTATATTCCTCAATAGGCAGAGTATCGGGAGCTTTATTCTTTTTCATAAGCTCCGTTTTACATCTGTTTGAAAGAATTTTAAAAATCCACACTTTAAAAAGATTTGCATCCTTAAGAGTATGTATGTTGCGCCAAGCAGAAAACACCGCTTCCTGTACTGCATCCTCAGCATCTTCGGTATTACCCATCATATAAACAGCATAGCGGTATAAATCCATAGCGTAAACGGAATAAAGCTGTGAAAAAGCCTGAGCATCGCCATTTTTTGAACGTTCAATTAAAAATATATTCTGGTCTTCCACGCCCACACCTCCTTGCAAGGTTTTGCTCTCGTATATAAAGAGTGGTAAATTTTTCGTTTTGTTGCAAAATTCTAAAAAATTTTTATTTTTTTGATTTTATCCTATCAATTTTCTTTCCATTTGTAAACAAAAAATAAATATTGGCAGAAACTTTATAATTCATTTGCAAACTGCAAAAGAGTATGGTAAAATAGTATCTGTATATTTATATTCAATCAAACGAAAGGTTCGATTTTTAAAATGTCTTTATTCAAAAAGCTTTTTGGTGATTATTCAACTAAAGAGATTAAGCGCATCAACGGTACTAAAGATAAGGTGCTTGCTCTTGAAAATGAATATTCAGCACTTACAGATGAACAGCTTCAGGCCAAAACACCTGAGTTCAAGGAGCGCCTTGCAAACGGCGAAACTCTTGACAATATTTTACCTGAGGCATTTGCTGCTTGCCGCGAGGCTGCATGGCGTGTTCTCGGCATGAAGCACTACCCTGTACAGATTTTAGGCGGTATTATTCTTCATCAGGGAAGAATCGCAGAAATGAAAACAGGTGAAGGTAAAACTCTCGTTGCTACTCTCCCTGCATACCTTAACGCACTTTCAGGCAAAGGTGTTCATATTGTTACAGTTAACGACTACCTTGCAAAGCGAGACTCTGAATGGATGGGTAAAATCTATCGCTTTATGGGTCTTAAGGTTGGTCTTATTATCCACGAAAAGAATAACGAAGAAAGAAAAGAAGCATATAATGCCGATATCACCTTCGGTACAAACAACGAAATGGGCTTCGACTATCTTCGTGATAATATGGTCATGTATGCATCTCAACGTGTACAGAGAGGCCATAATTTTGCAATCGTTGACGAGGTTGACTCTATCCTTATAGACGAAGCTCGTACACCACTTATTATTTCAGGTATCGGTGAAGCATCTACAGACCTCTACCGTATGACAAACGACTTTGTTCGTCGTCTTAAAATGGTTAAGGTTAAAGAGCTTGACTCAAAAATAGACGCTGAGGATATTGTTAAAGAAGAAGGCGGCGACTACCTTGTTGACGAAAAGGCAAAAACCGCCACTCTTACAAAATCAGGTATTGCAAAGGCTGAGGCTGCATTCAATATCGAAAACCTTATGGATGCAGAAAACCTTACTCTTCAGCACCATATCAACCAGGCTCTTAAAGCTCACGGCACAATGACAAGAGACGTTGACTATGTTGTTAAAGATGGTCAGGTGCTTATTGTTGACGAATTCACAGGCCGTATTATGCTTGGCAGACGCTACAGCGAAGGTCTTCATCAGGCAATTGAAGCAAAAGAAGGCGTAAAGGTTGAGCACGAAAGCAAAACTCTTGCTACAATCACATTCCAGAACTATTTCCGTCTTTACAAAAAGCTTTCAGGTATGACTGGTACTGCTATGACAGAAAGTGCAGAGTTCCAGGAAATATACAGCCTTGATGTTGTTGAAATTCCAACAAACAAGCCTCTTGCACGTAAGGATAATAACGACGTTCTTTACAAAACAGAGGAAGCAAAGTTTAACGCTATTGTTGATGTTATCACAGAGTGCCACGAAAAAGGTCAGCCTGTTCTTGTTGGTACTGTTAATATTGAAAAGAGCGAAAAGCTCTCAAAATTCTTAAAGAAAAAAGGCATAAAGCATGAAGTGCTCAATGCTAAATTCCATGAAAAAGAAGCAGAAATTGTTGCTCAGGCAGGTAAATTCGGTGCAGTTACAATTGCTACAAATATGGCAGGCCGTGGTACTGATATTATCTTAGGCGGTAACCCTGAATTCATGGCAAAAACTCAGATGAAGAAAATGGACTTCGACGACGAGCTTATTGCCGAGGCTACAGGCTTTGCAGAAACAGATAATGAAGATATTATAAACGCACGCAACACCTTCCGTGAGCTTGAAGCTGAGTTCAAAAAGCAGACAAGTGCAGAAGCAGAAAAGGTGCGCGAAGCAGGCGGTCTTTATATTATCGGTACAGAGCGCCACGAATCAAGACGAATTGATAACCAGCTCCGCGGTCGTGCAGGCCGTCAGGGCGACCCAGGTGAAAGCCGTTTCTTCCTCTCTGCAGAGGATGACCTTCTCCGCCTTTTCGCAGGCGACCGCTTCTATATGACTCTTGACGCTTTCAAGAGCGTTGGCGATATGCCAATTGAAGCAAAAATCTTCTCATCATCTATTGAAAGTGCTCAGAGAAAGGTTGAAGGCAATAACTTTGCTATTCGCCGTAACGTTCTTAAATACGACGACGTTATGAACAAACAGCGTGAGGTTATTTACGGTCAGCGTAATCAGGTGCTTGATGGTGAAGATATAAGTGCACTCATTCAGAAAATGATTGTAGATACAATTTCTGAATCTGTTGACTTCTACTGTCCTGAAAAGGTTTCCGAAGACGAATGGAACAGAACAGGCCTTCTTACAAAATACGCTTGGCTTGTTGCTGAAGACGATATTAAGGACCTTCATAAAACTGAAGATATTGCCGAGGTTCTTCTCAACAAGGCTCAGGAAATTTACGACAGCCGTAAGGAAGAATATGGCGAAGACGCTATCAAAGAAATTGAGCGCGTAGGTCTTCTCAGAAACGTTGACATCCGTTGGATGGAGCATATAGATGCTATGGACCAGCTCAAGCGCAGTATGAACCTTATGGGATATGGCCAGAAGGACCCTGTTATTGTGTTCCGTGACCAAGGTCTTGATATGTTCGAGGAAATGACAAACGGCATCCGCGAAGGTACTGTAGACTTCGTTCTTCAGGCAAGAATCCGCAAGGAAGAGCCTGTTGAAAGAAAAGCAACAGTTAAGATTACTTCCACCTCAGGCTCCGATGACGGCACAGTTAAAAAAGAGCCTAAAAAGGCAGATAAAAAGCCCGGCAGAAACGACCCTTGCCCATGCGGTAGCGGCAAGAAATACAAAAAATGCTGCGGTATTAACGACTAATAAAAAGAAGCAAGTTCAATAAGAACTTGCTTCTTTTTTATTTTTTCTTTTTGGGTGTGGGTTTTCTGAAAAACCTGAGAATTCCTATAACTAATAAAATTACTATAACTACTAAAACAACACCATAACCGAGCTTATCAACAACACCGGGAAGTTCAGCTTCATTGATAACTATAGAATCAAAGGTTTCGTCAAGAGCGTCAATTTTTCCGTCATCGTATGGTGTATAAACAAAGGTATATTTGTTAGTTGCACCACCAAATTCATAAACCTTCTGCAAATGAGATTTTTCTTCTCCGTTCATAATAGCAGATGTTTTATAAACAGCAACTGCTGCGTTCATTCCGTTAGGATGCTTTATTTTTTCTACGGAAACCAGCTCCATTTCACCTTCTTCACCAATAATCTGGAAGGCATTTGAAGCTTCGCTTGCCATAAACTCTGCCGCTTCCTTCAGTTTCTTTTCGCTAAGGTCAGCAACGCAATATTTAAGCTCAGCATTGTCTTCATAGCTTACTATAAATGTAGAGTTATCGTCTGAGATGAATTTCCCGTCTTCTGTCTGCTGAAAATTCTCAGGAATATCAACACTGTATAAATCTTTATACTCATAAAGTTTTGCAAAGGCAGATACATTTAAAAGAACTGCAAAGCAAACAGAAAAAACTATGCTTAAAATCTTTTTCATACCGATTCCCCCTTTTTCAAAAATACTGCACCAAGAGAATTTCTCCTGATGCAGTTTTCTTTTTATTAATCCTCGTCTTTATCTGCATCCTCATCTTCAACAGGAGTAATTTCTACCTTGATTTTTTCAATTCTCCTGTCTTCAACGCTTAAAACAGTAAACTTAACATTTTCAAAAACAACCTCGTTCATTTCTCCGTCCTTCGGAATACACTGAAGCTCATCCATAATAAAGCCTGCAAGTGTTTCATATCCACCTTCAGGGAGAGCTTTACCTATAAGCTCATCAATCTCTTCAACATCTATAGTTCCGTCAACGGTAAATGTGTTATCGTCAATCTTCGAAATTTCTTCATCCTCATGGTCATATTCATCCTGAATATTACCCATAATAGCTTCTACAATATCTTCAAGCGTAACAATACCAGCTGTACCACCATATTCATCAACCACGACAGCCATCTGTATTTTCTTAGCGCTCATTTCCTTGAAAAGCTCTCCGCAAGCCTTCGTTTCAGGAATAAAATATGCTTCACGCATAATGTTTTTAAGAGTACCCTTTGCCTTAACCTCTTTACCAACGTATTTAAGAAGGTCTTTAACGTAAACGATACCTATAATGTTATCAATATCCTCATCGTAAAGAGGGATTCTTGACCTGCCGTGCTCAATTGCAAGAGCAACAAATTCTTCAAGTGTAATATCGTTGATATCAGCGGCTACCACATCTGTACGGTGGGTCATAATATCGCCTGCGTCAGTGTCATCAAACTCAAAAATGTTGTTAATCATCTCTTTCTGAGCATCCTCGATAACGCCTTTTTCACCGCCAACGTCAACCATCATACGAATTTCTTCTTCGGTAACGGTTTCTTCATCTGCGTTAGGGTCAAAGCCGCAAAGGCGCACAACGCCATTTGTTGAAAGGGAAAGAATTTTTACAAATGGTGCAGTAATTTTAGAAATCACAAGCAAAGGCTTTACAACTGCAAAAGCAATTTTTTCAGAAGCCTGCATACCAATTCTTTTAGGAGCGAGCTCACCTAAAACGAGAGAAAAATATGATGTTATAAGCGTAATCACAACAACTGAAACACCTGCAATCAAGCTCTCAGGCACACCAGGAAGAGCACCAGCAATTGCGCCTGTAAGAATCGCCGCAAATGAAGTTGATGCAGAAGCAGATGATAAGAAACCTGCTAAGGTTACGCCTATCTGAATAGTTGAAAGAAAACGTGTTGAATTGCTTGTAAGCTTTAAAACCAATTTCGCTTTTTTATGGCCTTCATCTGCCATACGCTCAATTTTCGCATCGTTAAGAGAAATTATAGCAATTTCGCTCATTGCAAAGAATGCGTTAATAAAAATGAGCACTAAAAGAAGTAAGATTTTAAAAACTAAGCCGTCTGTTGCAGAAGCACCCTCTGCAAGATTTAAAAGTTGGGCCAAAATAAAATTAGGTCCGGGTTCATCCATGATAGGATAAGCTCCTTTCAAAAAAGAAATATTTGTGGAAATTCTACACCACATTAGCATATATTATTGCAAATATTTAGCAATTTGTCAATAGCAGCCGCCTTTCACAGGCGTTATAGAGTGATTTGCATTTATAAATGTCATAGAAATACTATTTTCCCCAAAAATACCCATTAAAATTGGTAAAAAATCGTGAAATTTTTAACTTTTTCTAGTTTACAAGAGAATAAATAAGTGGTAATATAATTATTGGTGTTTTAATAATACTTATAATTAACATTTTTATAGGAGGCAAAAACTATGGCTAGAAAAATGAAAACCATGGACGGTAACAATGCCGCTGCTTATGTGTCATACGCTTTCACAGAAGTTGCTGGTATTTACCCTATCACACCTTCAAGCCCAATGGCAGACTATGTTGACCAGTGGTCAGCACAGGGCCAGAAGAACATCTTCGGTACAACTGTAAAGGTTTCTGAGATGCAGTCTGAGGCTGGTGCAGCAGGTACTGTTCACGGTTCACTTGCAGCCGGTGCGCTTACAACAACCTACACAGCTTCACAGGGTCTTCTTCTTATGATCCCTAACATGTACAAAATCGCTGGTGAGCTTCTTCCTAGCGTTTTCCATGTATCAGCTCGTTGCGTTGCTTCACACGCACTTAACATTTTCGGCGACCATTCAGACGTTTACGCTTGCCGTCAGACAGGCTTTGCTATGCTCGCTGAAACAAACACACAGGAAGTTATGGACCTTGGTGCAGTTGCTCACCTTGCAACAATCAAGAGCCGTGTTCCTTTCATCAACTTCTTCGACGGTTTCCGTACTTCTCACGAGCTCCAGAAGATTGAAATCTGGGACTATGAGGACCTTAAGGAAATGTGTGATATGGATGCAGTTGATGCTTTCAGAAAGAGAGCTCTCAACCCAGAGCATCCTGTAATGCGCGGTTCTCACGAGAACGGCGACATCTTCTTCCAGCACAGAGAAGCATGTAACACTTACTACGATGCAGTTCCCGCAATCGTTGAGGAATACATGGGTAAGGTTAATGCAAAGCTTGGTACAGATTATCAGCTCTTCAACTACTACGGTGCTGCTGACGCAGAAAACGTAATCGTTGCTATGGGTTCAATCTGCGACGTTGCTGAAGAAGTTATCGATTACCTTATGGCTAAGGGTGAAAAGGTTGGTCTTCTTAAAGTTCGTCTTTACAGACCCTTCGCTTCAGAAAAATTTGTTGCAGCTCTTCCCGCAACAGTTAAGAAACTTGCAGTTCTTGACAGAACAAAAGAGCCTGGTTCAATCGGTGAACCTCTTTAT
>JAZLDN010000003.1:0-3581 GCA_045614765.1 Acutalibacteraceae bacterium | reverse complement strand
TTTACCTGACGTCATTAAAACCACATCACTTGCAGGTAAAACTAAATGCGATTTTCTCCCTGATGGTATACCCGTAAGCGTTGCTATTGGTGATAATCAGGCAAGCTTTCTTGGCTCAGTAGCAAGTGAAAATGCTGTTCTCGTAAATGTAGGCACAGGTAGTCAGGTTTCTTTTATAACAGACTGCGTAAAGCCTGTAGAGGTTGGTGAGATACGCCCTCTTACAGACAATAAATATATTTACGTTGGTGCTTCCCTTTGCGGTGGCAGAGCGTACGCAATTTTAAAGAATTTCTTTTCTCTTTGCGCTGATATGTTAGGTGGAGATAAAGAAAATCTATATAAAAAAATGGATTCCCTTTCCGAAAACATTTTCTCCCTTACAGACCAGCTTACTGTAAACTGTGAGTTTTGCGGTACCCGCGAAAACCCATCAAAAAGAGGAAGTATAGAGAATATAGGTACAGAGAATTTTACACCTGAAGCCCTTATATGCGGTGTTCTTAAAGGTGTTTGTACCGAACTTAAAGATATGTATAACGGTGCACAAAACCTTCTTTCCTTCCAGCCTGCAGAGCTTGTTTGTTCAGGTAACGGCCTTAGAAAAAGTGAAATTTGGCGTAGGATTTTCAGTGAGGCCTTCTGCCTCCAAGCAACTCTTCCAAAACACTCGGAAGAAGCTGCAACAGGTGCTTGCGTTTTTGCAGGTGCGGCAAGCGGAATATATAAAGATTTAACTGATGCACAAAATCAACTTTTGAGGTAAATATTATGGATAAAAAAACAATTGCTTCATCTCCTATATTTTTTGAGAAAAACAGAGTTTTCAGAGTTTACACAGGCGGTAAGCTCTTTGCAGATTTCTTTGGCGATAACAGTGAAGACTGCTTCTACCCTGAAGAATGGGTTTGCTCTTCTACAAGAGCGCTCAACGAGGGTAGCACAGATATTCACGAAGGTATTTCGAAAGTTCTTGGCACAGAAATTTATTTTGATGAGCTTTTAAAGGAAGAAAAAGAGCTTATGCTCGGAAACAGAGATAGCCTAGATGTTCTTGTTAAGGGTCTTGACTCTGCAATCCGTCTTCCTGTTCAGGCTCATCCTGACAAGGCATTTTCAAGAGCGCACTTCAACTCTGATTTTGGCAAGGCTGAATCATGGGTTGTGCTTGCTACAAGAGAAAACGCCTGCATTTATTTCGGCTTTAAGGATGGCGTTACAGAGGAAGATTTAAGAAAAGCTGTTGAAGATAGCGAAACAGACAAAACCGCTATGGAAAACCTTTTAAACAGAATTCCAGTTAAACCTGGTGATGTTTATTTTATTCCTGCTAAAGCGGTACACGCTATTGGCTACGGCTGCCTTATTTTAGAGGTACAGGAGCCAACAGACTTTACTATTCAGCCTGAGCGTTGGTGCGGTGATTACAAGCTTTCTGACCACCAGATGTACCTTACACTTGATAAGGAAACAGCTCTTTCAGTTTTTGATTATTCATACAATCTTGAAAGAGTAGAAAAAGAATGCAGAAAAGAGCCTGAAATAATTTATGAAAATAAGGGTTGCATAAAAGAAAGCCTTATCAGCAAGGCAGATACACCTTGTTTCAGCGTTGAGCGTTATGTTATTAATGGTGGCGAAACAAATGAACTTTTAGCACCTTGCATTTATGTTGTAACTGAAGGTAAAGGCACACTTTCAGGTGAAGGCTATGAAAAAGAAATCAAAAAAGGTGATTATTTCTTTATGCCTTATTCCTGCAACGGAAAAATAAAAGCGAAATCAGAAGGCACATTAACAATTGCCGCATGCATTCCGCCTGAGGTATAATTTATGATTGATAAGTTTTTAAACTGCAAATACCGTGGCAAACAGGATTACAATGACTTTTTCAAATATCTGCAGAATTTTTCTAACGAGGAAAAATGCAGCATTATTGCAGAGGTTGCCGAAGAGCTTATAGAAAAAGGTGGAAAAGAGAATATTTTCTCTGCAGAAACTATACTCGTTCACGCTACACAGCAATACATGAATGATATTTCTGATACCAACTACAAGGCTCTCGTTTATTTCCGCTTAGGTCAGCTTTACGAGCTTCACATTGAAAGCTTTATAAAGGCTTACACATATTATGAAAAATATGCGCTAAATAACACAATAAACGAAGGCAGCCATGCAATTTTACTCAGAGCGCTTATTCTCAGGGATAACTTTAAATACTCTGAAAAGCTTGAAGAAGAATTAAAGCTCAGCCTTGCTGAATACGATTTAGGCTACAGAAATGACCGCTTATATGAAACCCTTGGTTTACTCATTGTTGCTAGCCACGAAGGCAACACAGAACGAGAGAAACAACTTATAAAAAAGCTTAAAGATATTGTTAAGGGTGATGAATTCTTCTTCCTTGATTTTGTACTTACTAAGGAGAAAACGCCTGTAAGACTTAGTGTACCGCAGAAGGTGTTAAATTATATTGCGTCTCTATAGCGTGTCGCAACTAAGTTTGCCTGACGGCAAGTGAAGTTCACTAAAGTGAGTGAAGTTACTTCGTAGTGAAGTTTGCTTCGCAAGTAATATTGGCAAACTTAACTTCACTTTACGCCACAGGTGTAAAACTTCACTGTGATTTTTCACAACTTCACTTTTGCGCAAGCAAAAACTTCACAAAAACAATAAATTGAAAGACTACAGGTTTACCGATGAGGTTTTCCTGTAGTCTTTTACTATTAACTAATAGCCTTTTGCTGTTTGCTGACAAAGAAATGAACCCATACCTTTCGGGTATGGGTTCACGTCATTGGAAAGAGAAAATGAAATGATTAAGCAATCAAATTGTCTATATATTATATAACATAACATTGTTGCAAACTTGTCGCAGAATTATGAACAAATTGTAAACAATTTACTTTTATGTGTTCGGGTCATGTTTTGCAAGCTCTGAAAGCTCCCTTTCTCTTCTACTGCGTTCTATAAGGTCATCGATTTCCTCTTGCTGTTTTCTTTTAATCTCACTTACCTTTTTATTAAGTTCTCCCCTTACTTGCTTTACATTTTTTATACCACGGATTCGTATATCCTCACTTTTTAGTCTTATGCAAAGTGTGCCTACAGCGTTATTGCTCACAAGCCCCGTCTGCTCGGGACTCAACTGTCCTAGTGTAATATCATCAGAGCCTACATCCAACGTCACATGTGAGGCTATTATGTCCTCATACCGCAAAAGTATCGGCTCACTTTTTCTGTATTTGTAGATATAAAGTCCACAATCATCATACTCAATAAGAACCTTTGGCATACACAGGCGCTCAATAAATGTCGAGACAATTGGTACACTCGACATAAATATAAAGCCTAAAACACGAATTCTTGTACGGCGTCCAAATATGGGTAAATCGTCCTGAAAATATAATTGTAAAAGCAACACGCAAATGGCTATAACAATAGGAGCTACAACAAATATTCTATTTGACCTATATGCTAAAACCTTCACAAAATCTCCTCGCTTTCACACTAATAAAATAATATCAAATTTTTTACTTTTTATCAATAGTTTCGGATGACAAGAACGCTAATTTATGGTA
>JAZLDN010000002.1:0-7701 GCA_045614765.1 Acutalibacteraceae bacterium | reverse complement strand
ATAATATCAAATTTTTTACTTTTTATCAATAGTTTCAGATGACAAGAACGCTAATTTATGGTATTATTAGTTATACTATTATATATAGAGGACGATTACATGGATATTTTAAAGCTTTTACAAGAAGAATTTTCCGTCAGCGAATTACACATTAAAAACATTGTTTCGCTTATTGATGACGGTAATACTATTCCTTTTATTGCTCGTTACAGAAAGGAAATGACAGGCTCCTGCGACGACCAGAAGCTCCGTGATATTAACGACAGACTCACATATCTCAGAAACCTTGAAAAGCGCAAGGAAGAGGTTCTCTCTTCAATTGAGGAGCAAGGCAAATTAACTGACGAAATCTCTCAGGCGGTAGCTAACGCTGTTACTCTCGCAGAGGTTGAAGATATATACAGACCGTATAAGCAAAAAAGAAAAACGCGCGCCTCTGTTGCTAAAGAAATGGGCCTTGAGCCTCTTGCAGAAATCTTGTTTTCTTTCACACTTAAAGGCGTTGATTTAGAGGAATTGGCATCAGAATATATTGACGCAGAAAAAGGCGTTGAAACAGCTCAGGACGCTTTACAGGGCGCATCTGATATTATTGCAGAAATTGTTTCTGACTCCCCTGACGGCAGAAAGGTTTTAAAAGACCTTATCAACAAACGCGGCGTTGTGCGTTCTGTTGCCAAAACAGAAGAGGATAGCGTTTACGCTATGTATTACGACTATCAGGAACCGGTTGCAAAAATCCCTTCCCACAGAATTCTTGCTATAAACCGCGGTGAAAAGGAAGAGTTTTTAAAGGTTACTGTTGAAATTGAGGAAGAAACCGCTCTTTCTCTTCTTTACCAGTTATTTATTAAAGAAGGTAGTTCATCAACAGACTTCTGCAAAGAAGCGGTTAAGGATAGCTTTTCAAGGCTTATATTCCCTTCCCTCGAAAGAGAAACACGCTCTAATCTTACAGAAAAAGCAGATGAGCAAGCAATTAAGATGTTCGGCTCAAACCTTAAGCCACTTCTTATGCAACCACCTATAAAAAACAAAACCGTACTTGCAGTTGACCCTGCATACAGAACAGGCTGTAAATTGGCAGTTGTTGATGGAAACAGCCGTGTTCTTTTTACAGGTGTTATTTACCCAACACCTCCACAGTCAAAAATTGCAGAATCAGAAAAAACTGTTCTCAGCCTTATAGATAAATTTGGTATTGATTGCATTTCTATCGGTAACGGTACCGCAAGTAAGGAAAGTGAAATCTTTATTGCAGATACCATAAAGAAAGCATCACGCCCTGTTTCATATATGGTTGTAAACGAAGCAGGTGCTTCTGTTTACTCTGCTTCTAAATTAGGTGCAGAAGAGTTCCCTGATTTTGATGTTTCCGTACGTTCTGCAGTTTCAATTGCAAGAAGACTTCAGGATCCACTTTCAGAGCTTGTAAAAATTGAACCTCGTAGTATTGGTGTTGGCCAGTATCAGCACGATGTTCCACCTGCTCAGCTTAACGAATCTTTAACAGGCGTTGTTGAGGATTGCGTTAACGCAGTTGGCGTTGACCTTAACACTGCATCTGTTTCACTTTTAAAATACATTTCAGGTGTAACTTCAGCAACTGCAAAAAACATTGTTGCTTTCCGCGAGGAAAATGGCGGATTTAATTCACGAACAGACCTGAAGAAGGTTAAAGGCTTAGGCCCTAAGGCTTTCCAACAGTGCGCTGGCTTCTTAAGAATTCCTAAAGGTAAAACACCGCTTGACAATACAGGTGTTCACCCTGAAAGCTATGATGCTGCTAAAAAGCTCCTCGAACTATTCGGATACTCTCAGAAGGATGTTGCCGAAATCGGCGCAAGAGGCATTGGGGCAAAGGCACAGGAATATGGCGTACAGAAAGCCGCAGAAGAATGTGGCGTAGGTGTCCTTACACTTGAGGATATTATTGGCGAACTCGAAAAACCGGGCAGAGATATTCGTGATGACCTTCCAAAGCCAATGCTCCGTTCAGACATTATGGATATGAACGATTTAAGAGAAGGGATGGAGCTTACCGGCACAGTAAGAAATGTTATAGACTTTGGTGTGTTTGTTGATATTGGTGTTCATCAGGACGGTCTCGTTCACATTTCTCAGATTTGCGATAAATATATAAAACACCCATCAGAAGTGCTCAAGGTTGGCGAAGTTGTTAAGGTTAAGGTATTATCTGTTGATGCTCAGAAAAAAAGAATTTCTCTTACGATGAAGGGCGTTCAATAATAAAGTAAACTTTACAAATTAAATTTAGTGTGATATACTAATAAAATATTATTGTTATCAGCGAGGTTATTCTAATGCTTGAAAAAAGTTATGCACTTAATCTTATTGTTAAAGGTATTGAAGGAACTGTAAACAAAACAGGCCTTCAGTTATCATATCCTGAAGGAGTTCGCCCACCTGAGCTTCCAGTTGTTACAGAAGGCGATAAATCCATTATCATGTACCGCAGCGATGACGGTAGCCGAATGAGAATTGTTCACGAAGGCGACAAGCTCTCATTACACATTGCAAAGGCAGACCTTGCAGATGCTCCAGATGATGATTTGCCAAGAGTTTCTCTTAACCTTCTTGACCTTGAAGCATTTGACGAAAGAGACCTTAAATATATATTTGAAGAATATATTGAAACTATTGAAAAGACCTTCTCTACAAAGTCTTCATCAACAGGCAAAAAGCTTCCTACACCTGTTTCAAGAACACAGGCTAAAAACGGAACCCTTTCATATGATGCTAATACATTAGGCGACCGCTTCACAAAGCTTTACCCTGAGCTTCGTGATGAATACAAGAGCAACATTGAACTTTATGACGAGTTCCTTGCAGAGGATTTCTTCGTAAACCACGGTAACGCTCTTGTACTTGAAACTCTTAAGGCTAACGACCCAATGAAAATGCGTCAACTTTTCAAGCTTCTTAATGATATTTATGAAGACGGAACAAATGATACACAGAGCCTTGTTGCTGTAACAATCCTTGGTGTAACAATTGCTGAAAACATGGAGCTTTTCGATACTTGTAAAGAGTATTTCAGTGATACAATGCAGGAACCTGTAACAGAAATCATTACATTCCTTTCTAAAAACAAGAGCGCAAGAATGCGTCTTGAAAATCCACCTGTATACAAACCACAGAAACAAAAGAAAAAAGGTATGTTCGCTTCCATGCTTGGTATGTAAAATTAACGTCCACTTGTTATACACAAGTGGACGTTTTTATTTTAACCATCACCTATAATACTATATAATATAATGTAATACATAAATATGCATACAGATTATCTTACTTTATTCAACAATAAAAAACTCCCTCGGTTAACACCGAGGGAGTAAATTTATTAATTCAGAAACTTGCGATTTCTTAGATAATCTCTTTTTTCTTTCTTGTAAGAACGAATGCTGCGCTTGACATTACACAAACTGTTGCTGCAAGAGCGATACCAACATCACCTGTCTGCTCTGAGCCTGAGCTTGAGCCCTTAGCTGTTGTTGCTGTGTTGCCGCCTGCTGCAGTTGTGTTTTCAGCATCATCGCCGCCGCTGTCGCCACCAAGGAGACCTGAGATAAAGTCGATAATTGCGTTAAGGATATCTTCGAAAGAGTCAAAGTTAAGACCAAGGCTCTGAAGAATTCCGAGGAAGCCGTTTGAAACATCAACGTTACCATCTACAAGCTGTTCAACGATATCAGTGATTTCTGCGTTACCAAGTGTATTTGCAATAGCATCTGCAAAGTCTGCAAATGTTACGCCGTTACCGTTAAGCATATCTCCGATAAGATCAAGAAGCTCGTTGATTTTGTCAGTATCTTCGCTTTCACCCTCGCCTGCAGGAGTTGTTGTTGCAGGTGGTGTGCCCTCTGGGAAACTGAAGTTGATTATTGTATTTTCATAAAGCTGAGTAGTTGTAATATCGTTCTGAGCGTTACCGTCATCTGTACGGAACTCGTCGATATAAAGATTCAATGAAGTCTGAGCCTTTGTGGTGTCGATAACATTGAATGTGATATACATAAGGTCGTTTGCCTGATTCTTTGAAACGCCATCGCCTGAAGGAATCCAAGCTAAAGCATATTCGCTTGTTGAACCTGACTTATAACCTGAAACGAGAAGACCACTGAAATTAGGAATTTCATTTTTAGCAGAGTCAACAGAGCCTGCAAGGCCTGCCTTAGCAACTGTTAAAACTGCTGGGTCAAACTCGAAGTAGAGGTTAACACCGACAAGCTTCTGAATATTACGGGGAGCTGAAACAACAACTGTGAAAGTTGTATTTGTAACAGCTGCAACCGCAGAAGCTGTGCTTGAGTAACTGCCCTCTGCAACCTTTGTGGAAAGCTGAGGACCGCTTGCCGCAGAAACTATCGGCGCCATACTGATGCAGATAAGTAACGCGGAAAGAAAAATCGCAAGTACTTTCTTCATTGATATCTTCCTTTTAAATGAAAATTTGGGTGAACCCTTTGAACAGCGTATGGGCATAGATATACCCACACTTATAGCTTGAAACAATTATATTACAAATACCTCTGAATGTCAACAGATAATTTGTTTTTATTGTATTTATTTTATAAGATTTTCCAAGGCAACAATGACCTCATAAATGGCTATTTACTGCGGTTTGCGAGGTCATTCGGCATTTTGAACAAAATACACTCTCTATTTTGTACACTCACTTATTAAGAGAAAGTATTTTTTCAAGCTCCATATCACTTGGATCTGAACCTGAATATTCTGAAATAGATGAAAGAAGCTTTTCTTTGATTTTCTGTGTAGCTTCTATATCTGAAAAATCAATTTTGCTGTCAGCAACAGGCTTCAGGAACACGCCCAACGAGCAGGATTCAGAAAGATTCCCAGGTATCATACGTACTACTCGCCCATTAATACTACGTTTTGTGAACTTACAATTTTTATCACATAACACACAAGTATAATCCGCATCATCAAATGGTAATGGTGGATTTTTAACTGAAGGAGTTTTAGCAACAAGGGCACCTGTAGGACAAACATTGACACAAGCTCCGCATGAAACACATTTACTGTTATCAAGAGGTAAATCGAATGCACTCTGAGGCAAGGTCCCAAATCCTCTGCCGAAAAGGCCAAGGTTTTCAGTACCTGAAATCTCTTTACATGCGCGTACGCATTGACCACAAAGGATGCATTTATTATTATCGCGCACAATAAATGGGTGGCTTCTGTCTTTAGTGTACTGACGTGTTTTACCAAACAATACACTATCGAAGGCGTTATATTTCTCTGCAAGAGGTAAAAGCTCACAATCATAAACCTTTGCACATCCACATTCAAGGCATCTTGACGCTTCTTTTCTTGCTTCTTCTTTGGTGAATGTATGAGCTACCTCTGTAAAGCTTCTTGACCTTTCCTCTGCAGGCTCAAGTTTTATTTCGCACCTTGCCACAGAAGGCGTACCTTCAAGAGTTGCTTTATCAAAATCTTTATTTATAGAATACTTAGGAAGATGTGAAGGCATTTTCTCGCCATTAAGCCAACAATCAATTGATTGAGCAGCATATTTACCACCAGCAATGGCGCGGATTGCTATGTCAGGGCCTTTATTTATAACATCACCTGCGGCAAAAACACCATCAACAGATGTCATAAAGGTAAGCTCATCAACTGCTATTGTACCTTTACGGGTAAGCTCAACGCTATCAATATCACCGCTTACAACCTTCTGACCTATTGCCGAAATTACTGTATCGCAAGGAATTATTTCAACGCTGCCATCAATAGGCACAGGGCTTCTTCTGCCAGATGCATCGGGCTCACCAAGCTCCATATTCTGCACCTTAAGACCAAGTGTTTTCCCATTTTCACAAACAACTTCAACAGGAGCAGCAAGGAATTTAAAATTAACGCCCTCTGCTTTAGCGTCTCTTATTTCTTCAACCTCTGCAGGCATTTCTTTTTCTGTTCTTCTGTAAACGAGAGTAACATTTTCAGCGCCAAGACGCACCGCAGTTCTTACAGCATCAATTGCAGTATTACCGCCGCCTACAACGCAAACATTTTCACCTACAGGTGCATCTGCGCCATTAGCTACCTTATAGAGCATATCTATACCGCCAACAACGCCTTCTGCATTATCGCCCTCGCAACCCAGATTCCAGGCTTTCCATGCACCGATACCAACAAAAACCGCATCATACTGCGTTTTGAGAGATTCAATAGTAAAATCTCTACCAAGCTTCTGAGAGTAGCAAATCTGAACTCCCATTTTCTCAATGCACTGGATTTCTTTCTGAAGAATATCTTTAGGCAAACGGTATGCTGGTATACCGTAGCGGAGCATACCACCAGCCTTCTCCTCAGCCTCAAAAACTGTAACACTATAGCCTTTCACAGCAAGGAAATATGCACAGGAAAGACCTGCAGGACCTGCACCTACAACAGCAATTTTCTTACTGTTTTTATCAGCACACTCAGGAATATACTCCATATTATCGTCTGCAGCAAAACGTTTTAGAGCGCAAATTGAAACTGCACCATCAACATATTTTCTGCGACACTGCTCCTCGCACGGATGAGGACAAACTCTACCTATTGATGCAGGAAGAGGATTATCTTTTTTTATAAGTTCAAGCGCTTCTTCTGTAAAGCCATTAGCAATAAGACCAACATACCCTTGGATATCCTGATGAGTAGGGCAAGCCATAAAGCAAGGAGCTTTACAATCTCCACTATGGTCAGACATTAAAAGCTTAAGAGTTGCTGCTCTGCTTTTTTCGATTTCGGGAGTTGAGGTTATAACGCTCATACCCTCAGAAACCGCAGTAGAACAAGCTCTTAACGGCTTTTTAATACCATCCACCATAACAATACAAAGACCACATCCGCCATAGCTTTCCAGTTCTTTGTTATGGCACAAGTGAGGGATATACGTTCCGTTTTCAAGTATATTATCAAGGAGAGTTTTTTCAGTATCAGCAATAATTTCTTTACCATCAACAAGAATTTTTACAAGACTCATTTAACACCCTCCCCACTTATTTTTTCTATTGCACCGAATTTACAGTTATCGATACATTGTGAGCAACGTACGCACTTTGCACTATCTATAACATACGGCTTTTTGATTTGACCACTGATAGCATCAACAGGACATTTTTTACTACAAAGAGAACAGCCCTTACATTTTGCTTCATCAATCCTGAACTGAATGAGTGCCGTGCATTTCTTTGCAGGACAACGCTTTTCATTTATATGAGCTTCATATTCATTTCTGAAGTATTTTATAGTTGTAAGCACAGGATTTGGCGCCGAGTTACCAAGACCGCACAATGCACCTGTTTTAATGCTTTCGCCAAGCTCTGTGAGAGTAGTTATATCGCTTTCTTCACCTTCACCGTTGCATATTCTTTTAAGAATTTCAAGCATACGTGTTGTACCTATTCTGCAAGGTACACATTTACCACAGCTTTCCTTACTTGTGAAATCCATAAAGAATTTCGCCATATCCACCATACATGTATCTTCATCCATTACAATCATACCGCCGGAGCCCATAATTGCCCCTGTTTTTGCAATATTCTCGTAATCTATCTGAGTATTCAACATATCTTTCGGGATACAACCGCCTGACGGACCGCCCATCTGGACAGCCTTTACTTCTTTATCATTTTTTATGCCACCGCATATTCCGAAAACAAT
>JAZLDN010000001.1:0-3274 GCA_045614765.1 Acutalibacteraceae bacterium | reverse complement strand
TTCAAAGTACTTCTTACCAACTTCCATAACAACGTCAGAGTACATCTGAATGAATCTTCTGTAGCAGTCCCAAGCCCAACGAGCGTTGCCTGACTTTTCAGACATAACTGCAACAACATCTTCATTAAGACCAAGGTTAAGGATTGTATCCATCATACCTGGCATTGATGCACGAGCACCTGAACGAACAGAAACGAGAAGTGGGTTTTCCTTGTCGCCGAACTTCTTGCCAACAACTTCTTCCATTTTGTCGATGTATTCCATGATTTCTGCCTGGATATCATCGTTGATCTTTCTGCCATCCTCATAGTACTGTGTACAAGCTTCTGTTGAAATTGTGAAGCCCTGAGGAACTGGAAGACCGATGTGAGTCATTTCAGCAAGGTTTGCGCCTTTACCACCGAGAAGCTCACGCATTGTTGCGTTACCCTCGGAGAATAAATAAACATACTTTTTGCTCATAATTTACCTCCAAAAAATTTAAATACTTATTTGGGTATATTTAACCACCGATTATTGTAGCACATAAATTTCAATATTTCCATAGTTTTTATGGAAAAAAGCCATATTTTGCCGATATTTTTTTTAGTGAACATATACAATAAAGATGTCAGATTTGGAAAACAATAAAATAAAGGTCTGTGAAGTTGATTTCAACCTCACAGACCTTATTTTTTATGTTTCAATAAGTGCAGAGAAAATTGATGAAGGTTGCGGTTTTGAAACCGAAGCTGTACGAGTGTACTACGAGTGGAAAACAAAACCAGTCCTCACCATTTATCAGGATTTTAAGATTTGGATGAAGAACGAAGGCTTGCCACCGACGCTGTATAAAGATACTGCGAGGGGGCAAGCCAAAGTTATTCGCCAAATATTAAACTCTAGCTACCGCGATTACTACCTTCTCACCGTTAATATCCCATTCCTTACCTTCTCCTGTGCCTTCGGCAATTGAGTCGGAAAGAACTACTGTTGAGATAGTTGCTTCGTTTTTCTTTGCAATTCCGAGAACCTTTGCGTTACCTGAAAGAGTAACGTTGATTCTGTCCATAACGTTAAAGTCAGAGTCTTTTCTCATTGTCTGAATCTTACTGATAAGCTCTTTTACAAAGCCTTCTTCAATAAGCTCAGGTGTAAGCTCTGTATGAAGAGCAACTGTTACGGCTCTGTCAGAAACAGTAAATACGCCTTCGTTCTGCTTTGTTTCAAGAAGGATATCGTCTGTAAGAAGCTCAACATCGCCACTTGGAAGGTTAAGAGTAAGCTTGCCTTCTGCGTCAAGTGTTGCTTTTGCAGATGAATCAAGAGCATTAAGTGCTTCTCTGATTTCGCCAAGCTGTTTACCGAACTTAGGACCTACTGTACGGAGCTGTGGCTTAAAGATGTATGAAACAAGAGCAGATGCATCTTCAATGAAATCAACGTTCTTAACGTTAAGCTCTTCGCGGATAATATCTGTAAAGTAGCCTTCAACCTTTTTCTCGCACTGTACATACATTGTGCTGAGAGGCTGACGGTTCTTCATATTTGAACCGTTTCTTGCGGCACGGCCGAGAACAACAATTGAAACAACCTCATCCCTATTCTTTTCAAGATCTTTATCGATAAGGTCTTCCTGTACCTCAGGGAACGAGCAAAGGTGTACACTTTCAGGGGCTGACTTATCAACATTGCAAACAAGGTTTCTGTAAATAGCCTCTGCCATGAAAGGAATCATTGGGGCAGCTGCCATTGCAGTAGTTGTAAGAGCTGTATAAAGAGTCATATAAGCTGCTGTCTTATCCTCTGTTTCGCCCTGTACCCAGTAACGCTCACGTCCACGACGAACGTACCAGTTACTCATTTCGTCTGTGAACTCCTGAAGAGCCTTTGCTGCCTCAGGAATCTTGTAGTTTGCAAGGTTTTCGTCTACAGTTTTAAGCATGGAGTTAAGCTTTGAAAGAAGCCATTTATCCATAACTGTAAGCTTGCAATCGTTAAGATTATATTTTGTTGGGTCAAATTTATCAATGTTAGCATAAAGCACATAGAAAGCATATGTGTTCCAGAGAGTACCCATAAACTTACGCTGACCCTCAATAACTGCCTTGCCATGGAAACGGTTTGGAAGCCATGGAGCAGAGTTAGTGTAGAAATACCAACGGATAGCGTCTGCGCCGTAGCTTTCGAGAGCATCAAATGGGTCAACTGCGTTACCCTTTGACTTACTCATTTTCTGACCATTTTCATCCTGAACATGGCCGAGAACGATAACGTTCTTATATGGTGCTTTATTGAAAATAAGAGTTGAAATAGCAAGAAGAGAATAGAACCAACCACGAGTCTGGTCAACAGCCTCAGAAATGAAGTCTGCAGGGAACTGTGATTCGAAAAGGTCTTTATTCTCAAATGGATAGTGGTGCTGAGCAAATGGCATTGCACCTGAGTCAAACCAGCAGTCGATAACCTCAGGAACACGGTGCATTTCGCCACCGCACTTGTCGCACTTGATTGTTACTGCATCAATATATGGTCTGTGAAGCTCAATTTCATCAGGGCAATTTGAGCTCATTGACTTAAGCTCTTCAATTGAACCGATTGAGTGAAGGTGGCCACATTCACATTCCCAGATATTAAGTGGTGTACCCCAATATCTGTTTCTTGAAATACCCCAGTCCTGAACGTTCTGGAGCCAGTCGCCGAAACGACCCTTACCGATGCTTTCAGGAATCCAGTTGATTGTATTGTTATTTCTGATAAGATCATCCTTAACCTCTGTCATCTTGATAAACCAAGATTCTCTTGCATAGTAGATGAGAGGTGTGTCACATCTCCAGCAATGTGGATATTCGTGCTCAAACTTAGGAGCATCAAAGAGAAGACCTGCTTTATCAAGGTCAACAAGAACAAGTGGGTCTGCCTTCTTAACGAATGTTCCCTCGTATGGTGTTGGAGCAGTCATTTCGCCCTTACCGTTAACAAGCTGAACGAATGGTAAATCGTAACGTCTGCCAACCTTAGCGTCGTCTTCACCGAATGCAGGCGCAATGTGAACGATACCTGTACCGTCTGTCATTGTAACATAGCTGTCTGCAGTGATGAAGAAAGCTTTTTTGTTCTGCTTTTCGCAAAGAGGCTTAACGTAGCCGAAGAGTGGCTCATATTCTTTGCCTTCAAGGTCAATACCTGTGAAGCTTTCAAGAACCTCGTATGCAGGTGCATCCTCTGTAGCAAGCTTACCGAGAACCTTGTCAAGAAGTGCCTCAGCCATATAGTATGTGAAGCCGTCTGCTGC